>NZ_JAHHUY010000026.1:0-39650 GCF_019144085.1 Clostridium tyrobutyricum | reverse complement strand
AAAAGAATTATCAGCATATGGAGCGGATAAAGTACTATATGCTGATAGTCCGCTTTTGAAGCACTATACTACAGATGCATATACTAAAGTAATTTCTGAACTTGTACAAGAAAAGCAACCAGAAGTATTGTTAATTGGTGCAAGTTTTATTGGAAGAGATTTAGGACCAAGGCTTGCAGCTAAACTTGTTACAGGACTTACTGCAGATTGCACAGGACTTGATATAGATGCAGACACAAATAATTTGATGATGACAAGACCTGCTTTTGGTGGAAATTTAATGGCAACTATAGTATGTGGAGATCACAGACCGCAGATGTCCACAGTTAGACCTGGAGTTTTCGAGAAACTTAAAAAAGCAGATGCAAAGTCTGAAAATATAGAAAAATCAAGTGCAAACATCTCTAAAGAAGATATAAAAGTAGATGTACAAGAAGTTATAAAGATTGCTAAAGATACAGTGGATATTGGTGAAGCAAAAGTTATTATATCTGGAGGAAGAGGTCTTGGAGACAAAGAAGGTTTCAAGGTACTTCAGGAATTGGCAGGTTTATTAGATGGAACTGTAGGCGGATCACGTGCAGCTGTTGATAATGGATGGATAGATAAAAATTATCAAGTAGGTCAGACTGGTAAGACAGTAAGACCTGGATTTTATATAGCAGTTGGAATATCAGGAGCTATACAGCATTTAGCAGGTATGCAGGATAGTGGATATATATTAGCTATAAATAAAGATGCAGATGCTCCAATAATGAAAATAGCAGATCTTGCTATTGTTGGTGATTATACTAAGGTTATTCCTGAACTTATAACTCAAATTAAAGCTTTAAATTAAGAGTGCTTTTAATTTGTTTATAAGATTCAAGTTAAAATATTAGCTATAGGAGGAAAATTGTTATGAAAAAAATATGTGTTCTTGGTGCAGGTACAATGGGTTCTGGGATAGCTCAGGCTTTTGCAGCTAAAGGTTGTGAAGTATTAATAAGAGATATCAAAGATGAATTTGTTGATAGAGGACTTGCAGGAATTAAAAAAGGATTTGACAAGAGAATAGCAAAGGGTAAAATGGCACAGGCAGATGCTGATGCAATACTTGCTAGAATAAGTGGAACAGTTGACCTAGAAAAGGCAGCTGATTGCGATCTAGTAATAGAAGCAGCAGTTGAAAATATGGAGATAAAGAAGCAAATATTTGGTGACTTGGATAAAATATGTAAGCCTGAAACAATTTTAGCTTCTAATACTTCTTCATTGTCAATAACTGAAATAGCATCTGCTACAAAAAGACAGGATAAAGTTATAGGAATGCATTTCTTTAATCCAGCACCTGTAATGAAATTAGTTGAGATAATAAGAGGAATGGCTACTTCACAAGAAACTTTTGATGCAGTAAAAGAAATTGCGGTTTCTATAGGCAAGGATCCGGTAGAAGTAGCAGAAGCTCCAGGATTTGTTGTAAATAGAATATTGATACCAATGATAAATGAAGCAGTAGGAATTTTTGCAGAAGGAATAGCTTCAGCAGAGGATATTGATAAAGCTATGAAACTTGGTGCTAATCATCCAATGGGACCACTAGCATTAGGAGATCTTATTGGACTAGATGTATGTCTTGCAATTATGGATGTACTTTATAAAGAAACAGGAGATTCCAAATACAGAGCTCACTCATTACTTAGAAAATATGTAAGAGCAGGATGGCTTGGAAGAAAGAGTAAAAAAGGGTTCTTTGATTATTCAAAATAATTAAAAGCCAACATATAAGAATTTTAGACTAATTATTTAAAATTAGTCTAAAATTCTTTTTTTATTTGTAAATGTTTTCTCAACAGTGCAATTAATTTAACAATGTGTTATAATAAAAAAGGCTTATATTGTGTTTACTTTATAAGTCTTATATTATAATATAAATTTTTATAGGTTTTTATAAGTTTTACAGATGGGGTGAATATAATGTATAAAATTGTAGACAAAAAGACTCTTGCGCCAAATATATTCTCAATGGATATAGACGCACCAAGAGTAGCTAAATCATGCCTTCCAGGGCAATTTGTTATAGTCATAATGGATGAAAAAGGAGAAAGAATACCTCTTACTATTTGTGACTATGATGCAGAAAAGGGAACTGTTAAGATAGTATTTCAAACATTAGGTGGATCAACAAAGAGAATGGCTAATTATGAAGTTGGTGATTATTTTCACGACTTTGTAGGACCTTTAGGACAGCCTTCAGATCTTACCACTGAAAGTGAAGAAGAACTTAAAAAGAAAAATATCATATTTGTAGCAGGTGGAGTTGGAACAGCGCCTGTATATCCACAGGTAAAATGGCTTAGTCAGCATGGAATAAAAGCAGATGTAATAGTTGGATGTAAATCAAAAGATTATTTGCTTTTTGAAGATGAATTAAAAGCTGTTGCAAATAATTTATATATAGCTACTGATGATGGCAGTTATGGTGAAAAAGGATTTGTTACAGATAAGCTTAAGAATCTTATCGAAAAAGAAGGAAAGAAGTATAATCATGCTGTTGTTATAGGTCCAATGATTATGATGAAGTTTATGGCCAAACTTACAAAACAATATGGAATAAAAACTATAGTGAGTTTGAATCCTATAATGGTAGATGGAACTGGCATGTGTGGAGCTTGTAGGGTTACTGTAGGTGGAGAAGTTAAGTTTGCCTGTGTTGATGGACCTGAATTTGATGGACATTTAGTAAACTTTGACGAGGCAATGAGAAGACAGACTATGTACAAGACTGAAGAAGGAAGAAAGATATTAAAAGCAGAAGAGGGAGATACTTTTCATAGAAAAGGCTGCGATTGTGGAGGTGACAAATAATGGCTGTAGATAGAATGAAGAGAGTACCAATAAAGGAACAAGATCCAAAAGTTAGAGCTACTAATTTTAAAGAAGTATGTCTTGGATATACAAAAGAAGAAGCTGTAAAAGAAGCTTCTAGATGTTTGAACTGTAAGAAACCAATGTGTGTCACTCAATGTCCGGTTTCAATAAATATACCAGCATTTATTCAGCAGGTTAAAGAAGAAAAATTTGAAGAAGCTGCTAAAATAATAGCAAAATCCAGTGCACTTCCAGCAGTCTGTGGAAGAGTATGTCCTCAAGAAAGTCAATGTGAAGGCAAATGTGTACTTGGCATAAAGGGAGAAGCTGTTGCCATAGGGAAACTTGAAAGATTTGTAGCCGATTGGTCTAGAGAAAACAATGTGGATCTTTCACAAAGGAAGCCAAGTAATGGCAAGAAAGTAGCAGTTGTAGGAAGCGGCCCTTCAGGTCTTACCTGTGCAGGCGATTTGGCAAAACTTGGATATGACGTTACTATATTTGAAGCGCTTCATGAAGCTGGTGGGGTTCTGGTTTATGGAATTCCAGAATTCAGACTTCCTAAAGATACAGTTGTAAAACAT
This sequence comes from Clostridium tyrobutyricum, assembly GCF_019144085.1. Taxonomy (GTDB): domain Bacteria; phylum Bacillota; class Clostridia; order Clostridiales; family Clostridiaceae; genus Clostridium_B; species Clostridium_B tyrobutyricum_A. Next base: position 36,216 of record NZ_JAHHUY010000026.1, on the reverse strand, counting down.
GAAGTTGAAAATGTAAAAAAACTTGGCGTTGAAATAGATACTGATGTAATTGTAGGAAGAACAGTTACAGTAGATCAACTTATAGAAGATGAAGGTTTTCAAGCTATATTCATAGGTTCAGGAGCAGGACTTCCAAGATTTATGGGTATACCGGGAGAAAATTTAAATGGTGTGTTTTCAGCTAATGAATTTTTAACAAGAAATAATCTTATGAAAGCATTTAAGCCTGATTATGATACTCCAATAAGAGTTGGAAAAAAAGTTGCAGTAGTAGGTGGAGGAAATGTTGCCATGGATGCTGCTAGAACTGCATTGAGATTAGGATCAGAAGTACATATTGTGTATAGAAGATCAGCAGAGGAAGTTCCTGCAAGAGCTGAAGAAGTGCATCATGCTAGACAAGAAGGAATTCAATTTAATTTGCTTACTAATCCTGTAGAAATTTTAGGTAATGAAGATGGTTGGGTTAAAGCAATGAAATGTATAAAAATGGAGCTTGGAGAAGCAGATGCTTCTGGTAGAAGAAAGCCAGTTGCAATAGAAGGCTCAGAATTTGATCTTGAAGTAGATACGGTTATAATGGCACTTGGTACTTCACCAAATCCACTTATATCTTCTACTACAAAAGGTCTTGAAATTAATAAACGTAGATGTATAGTTGCTGAAGATGAAACTGGAAAAACTTCAAGAGAAGGAATATATGCCGGTGGAGATGCAGTAACTGGAGCAGCTACTGTAATACTTGCAATGGGTGCAGGTAAAAAAGCTGCTGAAGCAATAGATGAATATTTAAAGACAAAATAATTGTTGACTAGATTGTCAGATGTATTAGGTTTCTCTAATACATCTGATTTTTTATTTATAGACTAATTTAGTTAATATAATATATATATTGACTTATAATAGTATAATAAAATATATATTTATTAACGAATGATAAGGAGGATTAATATGGACTTTAATTATTTAGAGAATATAGATAATGGAATAGTAGTGAAAGATGTGCGTAATTTTGAATTGGCACATATATTTGATTGTGGTCAGTGTTTTAGATGGAATAGGCAGGACAATGGAAACTATATAGGGGTTGTTTATGGAAGAGTAATCGAGGTCGAGAGAAGAGGAAATGATTTAGTAATATATAATACCAATGAAGATGATTTTAAAAATATATGGACTGAATATTTCGATCTATATAGAGATTATGGAGAAATAAAAAATATTTTAAGTGAAGACAGTATTGTAAAAAAATCAATAGAATTTGGATATGGAATGAGGCTTCTCAAGCAAGATCCTTTTGAACTTATAGTATCATTTATAATATCTGCCAACAATAGAATACCAATGATAAAAAGAGCTATAAAGAATATAAGCTCAACTTGGGGAGAAAAATTAGAATATAAAGGCCAGACATTTTACAGTTTTCCAAGTATAGAAAGATTAAATAGTGCAACTTTAGAAGAATTGAAAAATTGTGGAACTGGATTCAGAAATAAATACATAAAGGATACTATTTCAAAAATATATTCTATGGGCATTCCTGGAGCTGAAAAATATGATGAAAAATTCGATATACAATGGATTAAGCAACAGGAAGATGATGTATGTCATAGGGAACTTCAAAAATTTATGGGAGTAGGTCCTAAAGTAGCTGATTGTATAATGTTGTTTTCAATGCAAAAATATTCTGCATTTCCTGTAGATGTATGGGTAAAAAGAGCGATGACACATTTTTATTTAGCACCAGATGTATCTTTAAAGAAAATAAGAGAATTTGGAATAAATAAGTTTCATCAATTTGCAGGATTTGCACAACAATATCTTTTCTACTATGTTAGGGAAAATAATATAACAGTTTAACGTATATTCTATTAAAATGGAGATAAAAAATGAATTTAAGTTTATTATTAAATAAAAATAAACAATTTATCAAGTATGCCATTTCAGGAACTATAAATACATGTATAACTTTAATTGTATATAATATTCTTATAAAACTTGGTGTCAACTATATGGTATCAAATGCTATAGGGTACTTTTTGGGAATTGTAAATGGATTTATATTAAATGAAATATGGGTATTCAAATCCCATAAAACGATATATATTTTATTTATTAAGTTTATTATTGTAAATGTAATGTCACTTCTTTTTAGTACGGGACTTTTGTTCTTTTTAGTTAATGAATTTGATTTCAATAAAATAATAGCTCAATTGATCACTACTATTGTTACTGGCTTGATTAATTATACATTAAATAGACTATGGACTTTTTCTTAGATTTATTATAATTATCTAAACATATGACTCCTATTTTAAAATAGGAGTCATACACAAATTATTGTTGGAATTTTAAGAATTGTTTCCTCGATGATGTTAAAAATTTATCGTTATGTCATCAAAAACTGTTACATTATCATTGATAATCTGTTATAATTAAAAATAGCTAAGTATGATGTGTTTTTACTTTAATTTAATATATGTATATGATTACAAGGTTTTATATTTATGTAACAGGAAGGAGAGATAAATTTGATAGCTTTTGAATCACCATTGAAAAAATTGAAATATTTGGTATTAAAAGAGATTGTAGAGCTAGCAAAGGATAATAAATTAACAAAAGATGCACTTCAAAGAATTACCTATGATATTATTTCGGATGATAAGCCAGAGTATAGATGCTGTATATATAAAGAAAGAGCAGTTGTATATGAAAGAGCTACATTGGCAGCAGGTTTTTTGCCAACTAATAATATGGTACAGGACTTGAAAAAAAATCTTGATAGAGACCATGCTATGTTTGTACTTTCAGCAGCATGTGATCAGTGTCCTATAGACAAATATAATGTTACAGATGCATGTAGAGGATGTATTCAACATAAATGTATGGAAGTATGTCCAGCAAAAGCTATAAGTAGGGTTAATGGAAGATCATATATAAATCAGGAAATGTGTAGAGAATGTGGAATGTGTAAAAAAGCATGCCCTTATAATGCAATATCAGAAGTTATGAGACCATGTAAAAAATCATGTCCTACAGGGGCTCTTGAGATAAATCCAAATAATAAAAAAGCTATGATAAAAAAGGAAGAATGTATAAGCTGTGGTGCCTGTATGGCCGCTTGTCCTTTTGGAGCTATATCGGATTTGAGTCATATAGCTGATGTTACCAGGGATCTGGTTGGTGGAAAAAATGTTTATGCAGTAGTAGCACCAGCAATAACAGGTCAATTTGGGAATAAAATAACAGTTGGACAAGTTAAAAAAGCTTTTATTGATATGGGATTTAAAAATATGATAGAAGCAGCCTGTGGTGCCGATGCAGTTACAGTGAATGAAGCTAATGAATTTGGGGAGAGAATGGAAAAGGGCGACAAGTTTATGACAAATTCATGTTGTTCTGGATTCATGAATTATATAGAATTAAAATATCCTAATATTGTAGATAAGATATCAGGAACAGTATCCCCTATGATTGCTACTGCTAGACTTATAAAAAAAATCGACAAAGATTCTGTAGTTATATTTGTAGGACCTTGTACTGCTAAAAAAACTGAGATAAATAGGGAGTCTATAAAACATGACGTAGATTATGTACTAACTTTTGAGGAAATTGCAGCCTTGATGGGTGGCTTCTCAATTGATCTTGAAAATTGTGAGGATATATCTATAGATGATGCTTCTGCGTTTGGAAGAGGATTTGCCCAGGGTGGCGGAGTTACTGCTGCTATACAAAATTATATTTCTGATAAAAAGCTAAATATAGAATTTAAACCTGTTAAAATAAGTGGAAAAGATGAAATAAAGAAAACTATGATGGGAGCAAAAGCAGGGAGAGTTCCAGGAAACTTTATAGAAGGTATGATGTGTGAGGGAGGCTGTATAGGGGGAGCTGCTACCATGGTATCACCTATGAAGTCAAGATTACAGCTTATGAAGTTTAGTAAGCAGTCTACTAAAAAAACAGTACTTTCAAATGAAAATCTTGAAAAATTCAAAGACATAAATATGGAAAGATAGCATATGTGAGAACAGCTTAATATTTAATTATATTTAGCTGTTTTTTTACAATTCAGTAAAATATAAAAAACTATTAGTATAAATAAAATTTACTTGGATATTATAGTAGATAGATTTAGTTTATTGTTCAAGAGGAAGTTAAATAATGAGTATATTTAAAGCTAAGAAGATTTTATTTAAAAATATAAAAAGATTTAGAAATTATATTATACTTGCTATATTGATAGCAATTTTTATTTTATTAGGCTATGAATATTATTTTAAATATATGAAAATCATAAATAATCCTAAGGTACTAAAAGATATAATTTTATCATATGGAAGATATGGAGTATTAGCATTTTTTACTTTAGAAATCCTTCAAGTAGTTGTGTTTTTTATACCAGGTGAATTTGTTCAAATATCAGCTGGATATATATATGGGCCTTTTTGGGGAATTATATTGTCCATTGTAGGAATAACATTAGGTAGTGTAATTGCATATACAGTATCTAAAATTTATGGAAGACCATTTATAGAAAGAATAACTTCAAAAAATAAGTTGAAATTTTTCACAAAGATATTAAACTCTAGAAGGGTCAACCTTTTAGTATTTTTATTATATTTAATACCGGGTATACCTAAAGATATACTATCCTATATATGTGGAGTATCTAAAATGAATTTAAGAGAGTTTTTTATTTATTCTACATTGGGAAGGCTTCCAGGAATTATAATTTCATCTTATTTTGGATCTAAACTATATTCTGGCAATAAATTTGTGATAGTAATTATATCAGTATCAATGGTGTTATTATTTTTAATAGGCTTCCTAAAAGGAAAAAAAGCCCTGTTAAGGATTAGCAAATGTGGCTCTTCAACACAAAAATAATTGATATTTAATTGGAAACAGTGAAATTAATAGAAATTAAGAGAAATATTTATGTAATAGGAGTAAATGTGGTAAATGTCAGTATAAATGCTGTTTAAGTATGAAATTAGAATTTGAAAATATAAACGGTATTTATTATTATAATAATTGTATTAGCACTCAATAATATTGAGTGCTAACAATAAAGGTTAATTAAGTATTTTATCATAAATAAAAAATGTTTTAAGGAGGAGTTTTCATGAATATTAGACCACTTGGAGACAGAGTTGTAATAAAAAAAATAGAAGCAGAAGAAACAACAAAAAGTGGAATAGTTTTACCAGGAGCTGCTAAAGAAAAACCACAGGAAGCGGAAGTTGTAGCAGTTGGCCCAGGCGGAATTGTTGATGGCAAAGAAGTAAGAATTGAAGTTAAGGTAGGAGATAGGGTTCTATTCTCCCAATATGGTGGAAATGAAGTAAAGATTAATGGAGTAGAGTATACTATTTTAAGACAAGATGATATTTTAGCTGTAATTGAAAAATAAAATTAGATTTAATAATGGTTTGAAAATTGTAAGGAGGTTTTTTTATGGCAAAGAGCATTTTATTCGGTGAAGAAGCAAGAAGATCTATGCAAGAAGGTGTAGATAAATTAGCAAATACTGTTAAGGTTACACTAGGACCAAAAGGAAGAAATGTAGTTTTAGATAAAAAATTTGGTTCACCACTTATAACAAATGATGGTGTTACTATAGCAAAGGAAATTGAATTAGAAGATCCTTATGAAAATATGGGAGCTCAGCTTGTAAAGGAAGTTTCTACAAAGACAAATGATGTAGCAGGAGATGGTACTACTACAGCTACATTACTTGCACAGGCAATAATAAGAGAAGGCTTGAAAAATGTTACAGCTGGAGCTAATCCAATGCTTATAAGGCAGGGAATAAAGATGGCTGTAGATAAAGCTGTAGAAGAAATAAAGAAATTATCCAAAGAAGTAAATGGTAAAGAAGATATAGCTAGAATAGCTGCTATATCAGCATCTGATGAACAAATTGGTAAACTTATAGCTGATGCTATGGAAAAGGTTGGTCATGAAGGTGTTATAACTGTTGAAGAATCCAAATCAATGGGTACGGAGTTAGATGTAGTTGAAGGTATGCAGTTTGATAGAGGCTATTTAAGTGCTTACATGGTAACTGATTCAGATAAGATGGAAGCAAACTTAGATGATGCTTATATATTGATAACTGACAAGAAAATATCTAACATACAAGACATACTTCCACTTTTAGAACAGATAGTAAAACAGGGTAAAAAATTACTTATAATAGCTGAAGATGTAGAAGGTGAAGCTCTTACTACATTAGTTCTTAATAAATTAAGAGGGGTATTTAACTGTGTAGCAGTAAAAGCTCCAGGATTTGGTGACAGAAGAAAAGATATGCTTAGGGACATAGCTATACTTACAGGTGCAAAGGTAATATCAGATGAACTTGGAAGAGAATTAAAGGATGTTACTTTAGAGGATCTTGGAAAAGCTGACAATGTTAAAGTGTCAAAAGAAAATACTACCATTGTAAATGGCAAGGGCTCAAAAGAAGAAATTAAAGATAGAGTAAATCAGATTAGAAAACAAGTAGATGAGACTACTTCAGATTTTGATAGAGAAAAATTACAGGAAAGACTTGCAAAACTTTCAGGCGGAGTAGCAGTCGTAAAGGTTGGAGCAGCAACTGAAACTGAATTAAAAGAAAAGAAAATGAGAATAGAAGATGCTTTGGCAGCTACAAAAGCAGCTGTTGAAGAAGGATTGGTTCCAGGTGGTGGAACAGCTTACTTAAACGTAATTCCCGAAATCGAAAAATTGAATTCAGATGTACAGGATATAAGGGTAGGTATTAAGATAATAAGAAAGGCATTAGAAGAACCAATAAGACAAATAGCAAATAATGCAGGCTTAGAAGGCTCAGTAATCATAGAAAAGGTTAAAAATAGTGAAACAGGAATTGGTTTTGATGCTTTAAAGAATGAATATGTAAATATGATAGAACGTGGTATTGTAGATCCAGCTAAGGTTACAAGATCAGCTCTTCAAAATGCATCATCTGTAGCGGCAACATTCTTAACTACAGAATCAGCAGTTGCGGACATTCCAGAAAAGAATAGTGCTCCAGTTCCAGGTGCAGGTGCTCCAGGAATGGGTGGAATGGAAGGAATGTATTAATTAAAAAATAAATACTAAACATAAAAATATCCCTTTAATATTATAAGGGATATTTTTTATATTATTAAAATTTTATAATGTATTGACAAAAGCAGAAAAATTGAATAAAATAGTGTAAATAGTTAGTTGAATAGATAGAAATATATCAAAATTTATAAAAATAAATACTATTATTTTGTATAGCTCGTATACATCCTGGATATGGCAGGAAAGTATCTACCGGAGACCGTAAATCCCCGACTATGGGTGAATTTTTATGGTGTAATCATATTAAATTTCACTTCAAGTAATTTAATATGGTTTTTTATTGATTTAAGTAAAATTTATTTTAATTATAATTTTAGGAGTGATTTTAAGTGGCAAAAATTTTAAAACAAGCTTATACTTTTGATGACGTTCTACTTGTACCAAATAAATCAGAAGTTTTACCTAGAGAGGTATCATTAAAAACCAATTTAACTAAGAAGATAAAGCTAAATTTACCAGTTATGAGTGCAAGTATGGATACTGTTACTGATTCTAGAATGGCCATAGCAGTAGCGCGAGAAGGCGGAATTGGTATAATACATAAGAATATGACTATAGAGCAGCAGGCAGCTGAAGTAGACAAAGTAAAGAGACAGGAAAATGGAGTAATAACAAATCCATTTTATCTTTCACCAGACAATACTATAGATGATTCATTGGCTCTTATGAGCAAATACAGAATATCAGGAGTTCCTATAACAGTAGGAGGAAAATTGGTAGGTATAATAACTAATAGAGATATAGTTTTTGAAACGGATTATAGTAGAAAAATCTCAGAAGTTATGACCAAAGAAAAACTTATAACAGCTCCAGAAGACACTAATATAGAACAAGCTAAGGAGATACTAAAGAATAATAAAATAGAGAAACTGCCATTAGTTGACAAAGATAATAATTTAAGAGGACTTATAACTATAAAGGATATAGAAAAAATAAAAAGATTTCCTAACAGTGCAAAGGATGAAAAGGGAAGATTACTATGTGGAGCAGCTGTTGGAGTTACTAAAGATATGATGGCAAGGGTATCTGCACTTATTGAGGCTGGAGCTGATGTTCTAACTGTTGATACAGCACATGGTCACTCAAAAGGAGTATTGGAAGCAGTAAGAAAAATAAAAGAAACATTTCACAACATACAAATAATAGCAGGAAATATTGCAACAGCAGAAGCTACTAAAGATTTGATTTTAGCTGGAGCAGATGCAGTAAAAGTTGGTATAGGACCTGGTTCAATATGTACTACCAGAGTTGTGGCAGGAGTTGGAGTTCCTCAACTTACAGCAGTTATGGATTGTGTAGAAGAAGCCAACAAATATGGAATACCTGTTATAGCAGATGGTGGAATAAAATATTCTGGAGACATAGTGAAGGCACTTGCTGCCGGAGCAAAAGTTGCCATGATGGGATCCATGCTTGCAGGATGTGAAGAAGCACCTGGTGAAACTGAAATATATAAAGGAAGAACTTATAAAGTCTATAGAGGAATGGGATCATTGTCTGCTATGGCAAGTGGAAGCAAGGATAGATATTTTCAAGAAGGAAACAAAAAGTTGGTACCAGAAGGTGTTGAAGGAAGAGTACCTTATAAGGGATATGTAGCAGATACAATATTCCAGCTGATTGGAGGAATACGTTCAGGAATGGGATATCTAGGAGCTGCTGATTTAAATACCTTATATGAAAATTCTAAATTTGTAGTTCAATCTTCAGCTGGTTTAAGGGAAAGTCATCCTCATGATATATCCATGACAAAAGAAGCTCCAAATTATAGCATTAGACAGTAATATATTTGAAGGCATAGCATCATACTATGTACAATGTATGTAGTATGATGCTATAATGTTGGTTATGGTTAAAATAATAAATTAGTATTAGGATTATTTCCTTAATTAGTTGGGAGGAAATTTATGAAAAGACAATTAGTTATAGTAGTTGATTTTGGTGGACAATATAATCAACTTATAGCGAGAAGAGTCAGGGAAAATAATGTTTATTGTGAAATAGTTCCATATACATATTCCATAGACAAGATAAAACAAAAAAGTCCAGACGGTATAATATTTACTGGTGGGCCTAAAAGTGTATATGGAGAAAATGCCCCAAAAATAAGTGGTGACGTATTTAAACTAGGTGTTCCTATTTTGGGAATATGCTATGGACATCAATTTATATGCAGTAATTTAGGTGGTAAAGTTGAAAGTGCAGTAGTAAGGGAATATGGAAAGACAAAAGTAAGTTTGGATAGTAGCAGTCCTCTATTTAGTGGAATAGAGAGAGAGCAAATCTCATGGATGAGTCATACGGATGTAGTATCCGATGCACCTGAAGGATTCAAGGTAATAGGTACTACAGATGAGTGCCCAGTAGCAGCGGTAGAAGATTCAGGGCGAAAAATATATGGAGTACAATTTCATCCAGAAGTTGAGCATACGCCTTTTGGCAAAAAAATGATATCAAATTTTTTATTTAATATATGTAATTTAAAAGGCGATTGGTCTATGTCTTCTTTTGTAGAAGAAAAGGTAAAGGCAATTAAAGAAAAAGTTGGAGATAAAAAAGTTATATGTGCTATGTCTGGAGGAGTTGATTCTTCAGTAGCTGCAGTTCTCGTTCATAAGGCTATCGGAAAACAGCTTACCTGCATATTTGTAGATCATGGTCTTTTAAGGAAGAATGAGGGAGATCAGGTAGAAACTGTTTTCAAAAAACAGTTTGATATGAATTTCATAAGAGTAGATGCTAAAGAAAGATTTTTGGGCAAATTAGTCGATGTAGATGATCCTGAAAAAAAGAGAAAAATAATAGGAGAAGAGTTTATAAGATTATTCGAAAGTGAAGCTAAAAAACTTGGAGATATATCTTTCCTTGTACAGGGGACTATATATCCAGATGTAGTGGAAAGTGGTCTAGGTACTTCTGCTACTATAAAAAGTCATCACAATGTTGGTGGGCTTCCAGAGGATATGGATTTCAAACTTATAGAACCTCTTAGGGAATTGTTTAAAGATGAAGTTAGGGCAGTAGGTGAAGAACTTGGAATACCCCATAAGTTAGTATGGAGACAGCCTTTCCCAGGTCCAGGACTTGCAATAAGAGTTTTGGGAGCTGTTACTGAGGAAAAACTTGAAATAACAAGAGAAGCAGATGCTATATTTAGAGAAGAAATCGCAAATGCCGGATTGGATGAAACTATATGGCAGTACTTTGCATGTCTTCCAAATATAAGATCTGTAGGAGTAATGGGAGATGAAAGAACTTATTGTTATACAATTGCACTTAGAGCGGTTATATCTTCAGATGCTATGACTTCTGATTGGGCTAGAATACCATATAATGTATTAGATAAAGTTTCTAGAAGAATAGTAAATGAAGTTAAAGGTGTAAATAGAATAGTATATGACATAACCAGCAAACCACCTTCAACTATTGAGTGGGAATAGCATTAAAATCTATATAAATGTGATATAACATAGTTTGTAAAATATAAAAATATAGATGTGAGAAGGTATTAAGAGTTTTTTGAAATTAGTAGTGGAGTAAAGTCGAATTCAATGATTAGAAATGCATGTGAATTTGATTTACCCCACTTTTTTATAAAACTTATTTTAAGTCAAATTTTTCAATGATACTACTTAAGATTAAATATTAGTAACTTTAGTTATATAGTATATAAAAAATTTTAATATATGCTACTAAAAAAAGTATTTAAATACTTAAAGAAATACTTGAAGCATTTTATATATTGTGATAAGATTTTAACTAAGGTGGTAATACCATCAATAATACTTTTGTAGAAATTAATCAAAACAATAGTTATAAAATGGTATTCTGTAAAAATTTGTAGCTATTTAGGCATTGATTTCTTGAAAAGGACTGTTATATGGACCTGTAGAGCCATATCTGTATAAAAATAAAAATGTTATATATATTCAATATAACGAAAAGTTTAAAAATTTTTTGATCGTTTTTTAACAATCAAAAGTATGGCTATATTGCTTATTAGAACGAAAAAATTGATTTTGGCAATGACTGAACAGTTACAAAAATTTAGATACACAATGGTTCTATCCAAAAAAACAGTTTAATAATATAAAAGTGTAAAGGAGAGGGAAATATGAAGATTCTGTTATGTGTAAAACAGGTTCCAGATGATTCTGTTGAAATTCATTTGGATAATGAAACGAAAAAACCTAATTTGAATGGAGTCAGTTTGGTAGCAAATGCATTTGATACATATGCATTAGAATTAGCAGTTCGTTTTATGGAAGCTCATGGAGGAAATGTCAGTGTATTAACTGTTGGAGCAGAGGATTCTCTAAATACATTAAAAAATTGTCTTGCTGTAGGAGCTAACGAGGCATTTTTTGTAAAAGACGACTCATATGCAAACTTAGATGCTATTGGAGCAGCAGATGTTTTGGCAGATGCTATTCATAAAATTGAAAAAGACAAGGGCGAAAAATTTGATTTGATTCTTTGTGGAAAGGAATCTACAGATGAAATTACTGGTCAAGTAGGGTCAATGCTTGCTGAAAAATTGGAAACAGGCTTTGTTAGCAGTGCAATTGAAATCGATTTGAAAGATAATGGTATTGCAGTTAATCAAGAAATTGAAGAAGGATATAATGTAGTTTCGTTAGAAACTCCAGCTGTAGTAACAGTAAGTAAACCAGATTATGATCCTCGTTATCCTACTATTAAGAATAAAATGAAGAGCCGTAGGGCAGTTATTCCAACTTATTCAGCATCAGAAATTGGAGAGGTAAAACAAGCAAAAGTACGTTGTATTGAATATGTTGCACCTCCTAAAAAAGAGGCTGGTATCAAAATTCAGGAGAAAGATGCTACATTGGCAGTAAGTGCTGCTATGGAACAAATGAAAAAAGATAAGGCAATCTAATTAAGGAGGAAAATGAAATTATGAAAGCATTATTGTTTATTGAAACAGATGAAAAAAAAGTATTAGGTGGAAGCCTTGAATTAATTAGTGCAGTAAAGGCATTGGATGCAGAAGGAACAGCTCTTGTAGTAGGTAACAGAGCTGCTGCAGATACAGTAGCTGCTTTGGGAGTTCCAGTTATTTTCACAGATAATGCTACAGATTGCGATACTTTGACAGAAGTATTATCGGAAACTGTTAAAGAACAAAATCCAGATATTGTTTTATTGGCTAATACAGCATTAGCTAAAGATATTACACCACGTATTGCAGCACGAATAGATTTGGGATGTGTAAGTGACGTAACAGGGATAAATAAAGCTGATGGTAAAGTTATATATACTAGACCAGCTTATGGTGGTACAATTTTAGAACATATTGAAGTAGAGGGCGCATCCGTAATTACAGTTAGAAATGGAAGTTTTCCAAAGCCAGATGCTGCTTCTAATGCAGGTGTAACAGAGAAAAAAATAGAGATTTCAGACGATGCTATTAAGGCAAAAATTATTGATACAGTAAAAGAACTTTCTGAATCTGTTAATTTAGAAGAAGCACAAGTTATTGTTTCTGGTGGACGTGGAATGGGAAGTGCAGAAAATTTCAAACTTGTGGAAGAATTAGCAAATGTACTTGATGGCGTAGTAGGTGCAACAAGACCAGTAATTGAAGAAGGATGGATTTCTCGTGCACACCAAGTTGGACAATCAGGAAAGGTTGTAGCACCAAAACTTTATATTGCATGTGGTCTTTCTGGAGCAACACAACATACATCTGGAATGTCAGGATCTAATTATATTGTGGCAATTAATAAAGATGAAGAAGCTCCTATTTTTGAAATTTCCGATATAAGTATTGTTGGAAATGCAATTGAAATTCTTCCAATTATGATTGAAGAAATGAAGAAAGCAAAAGCCAAGTAAAGATTTTTCTATTCCTTAGTTTAGAATGAAAACAGGATTACGTATAATGCTTTATTAATTAGAGCATTATATAATAAAAAAATAGAAAGGAATGATTATTATGGCAGAATATAATCAATTGACAGAAGAATTAATATCAAAATTGCAGAAGGCAGCTCCAGGACATATTTTAACAGGTGATGACATCAATGAAGATTATTCTCATGATGAAATGCCTATTTATGGAAAGAAAGCTCCACAGGTTGTACTTGTGGCACACTCTACAGAGGAAGTTGCTGCAGTAGTAAAAATATGTAATGAAAATAAAATACCAGTAACTCCAAGAGGAGCAGGAACAGGTCTTGCAGGTGGAGCAGTACCAATTTTAGGTGGAGTTTTAATTGATATTACAAAGATGAATAAAATTCTTTCTTATGATTTAGAAAATTTTGTTGTTCATGTTCAATCAGGTGTTTTATTGAATGATCTTGCAGAGGACTGTACAAAACAAGGATTATTATATGCTCCAGATCCAGGTGAAAAGTTCGCTTGTCTAGGTGGAAATGTTTCAACTAATGCTGGTGGAATGAGAGCCGTTAAATACGGTGCAACACGTGATTATGTACGTGCAATGACAGTTGTTCTTCCAACAGGGGAAATTACCAACTTCGGAGCTACAGTATCAAAAACTAGCTCAGGTTACAGTCTCTTGAATTTGATGATTGGTTCAGAAGGTACACTTGGAATTATTACAGAACTTACCTTGAAGGTTATGCCGGCACCAAAGGTAGTTGCAAGTTTAATTATTCCATTTGAAAACTTGGATGATTGTATTTCAGCTGTCCCTAAATTTAAAATGGCACACTTGAATCCACAAGCATTGGAATTTATGGAAAGAGAAATTGTTTTATCAAGTGAAAGATATATTGGTAAGAGTGCATTTCCACAAGTAATTGATGGAGTAACTGCAAATGCTTATTTACTTGTTACCCTAGATGCTAGTGATGAAGAGGAATTAAACAATCTTATTGAACAAGCAAGTGAAGTAGTATTGGATGCAGGAGCAATTGATGTTCTTGTAGCTGACACACCTGCAAAAATGAAAGATGCATGGGCTGCGCGTTCTAGTTTCTTAGAAGCAATTATGGCAGAAACAAAATTATTAGATGAATGTGATGTTGTAGTTCCAGTAAATAAAATTGCTCCTTATCTTGCTTTTGTAAATAAAGCTGGTAAAGAGTGTGGATTGACTATTAGAAGCTTTGGACATGCAGGAGATGGAAATCTTCACATATATCAATGTAGTAATGATCTTGAAGAAGCAGAATTTAAAGCAAGAGTTGATAAATTCTTCGACATTATTTATGCAGAAGCAACAAAATGTGGTGGCCTTGTTTCAGGAGAACATGGAATTGGTAGTGGAAAGATGAAATACTTAGCAGAAAGTGTTGGAGCACTAAATATGAATTTGATGAAGGGTATCAAAAAAGCGTTTGATCCGAATTCCATTATGAATCCGGGTAAAGTGTGCTACACATTAGATGGCACAAACTAATAAAACGCGATTATATAAATAGAATGCAATTATATAAATTAGAAGGGTAGGAGATTGATATGGATTTTAAACAAGATGAAAATCATCAACAATTACAGGAAATGTATCGTGATTTTGCACAAAATGAGGTAAAACCAATTGCAAAAGAAATTGATGAAACTATGCGTTTTCCAAAAGAAAATGTAGCAAAAATGGCTGAAATGGGCTTGCTTGGAATTCCATTCCCTGAAGAATATGGTGGAGCTGGAATGGACACATTAAGCTATGTACAATGCGTAGAAGAATTATCCAAATGTTGTGCAACAACAGGTGTTATTGTTTCAGCACATACAAGTCTTGGTACAACACCAATTTACACATATGGCACAGATGCACAAAAAGAAAAATATGTAAAATCACTTGCTTCAGGTGAGAAATTAGGTGCCTTTGGATTAACAGAACCAGTTGCTGGAACTGATGCTTCCATGCAAAAGACAACAGCTGTATTAGAAGGAGACCATTATGTATTAAATGGAAGCAAAATCTTTATTACTAATGCAGGATATGCAGATATATATATTATTTTTGCTATGACAGATAAGAGTAAGGGAACAAAGGGTATTTCAGCATTCATCGTTGAAAAAGATTTTCCTGGATTTTCTGTTGGAAGTCATGAGTTAAAGATGGGAATCCGTGCATCTTCTACATGTGAATTATTCTTTGATAATTGCATAGTTCCAAAGGAAAATCTTTTGGGAGAAGAAGGCAAAGGATTTAACATTGCAATGGCAACTCTTGATGGAGGTCGTATTGGTATAGCTGCACAAGCTCTTGGTATTGCAGAAGGAGCAATAGACGAAACTGTAAAATATGTTAAGGAACGTATTCAATTTGGACGCCCTATTTCAAAATTCCAAAATACACAATTTGAACTTGCTAAAATGCATGCGAACACAGAAGCTGCAAAACTTTTAGTATATCAAGCTGCATGTGCAAAAGATGATCATAAAAGATTTACAAAGTATGCTGCTATGGCAAAATTAGTTGCTGCTAGAAATGCAAGTGATGTAACAAGTCGTTGCTTACAATTATTTGGTGGATATGGATATACAAGCGATTATCCAATTGAAAGAATGATGCGTGATGCAAAAATAACAGAAATTTATGAAGGAACATCAGAAGTTCAAATGATGGTAATTTCTGGATGGTTGCTTAAATAATAAATAACTAAAATTAACTTGAAAACAGATGTTTAGGAAGATTGTTTCTTGAACATCTGGTTTTAAACTTTTTTTTGTATTTTTTATAATTCGCTTTATATTATTGGTAAAGAGGTCATTAAGATACTATATCTTAATGACCTCTTTATCAATTTTAACTTATAAACTTGGAAGAAGATAACAAGTTATAAAACAGTAACCTTCTTCAATGAAATATCTCCATGGGGGGGATACATTATTAGTATAGACATATTTACATAAATTTAAACATTTTTAGAATAAACATTTTCAAACAGAGTTTAATACTATATATAAAGTATAATTTTAATAAATTTTTGGAGGTATGTAGTATGAGGGAACTAGTTATAAGTCAGGTTATTATACCTATAATAGCTGCATTTATAGGAGCTGTTCTAGAAATTGCAAGAAGACAGTTTAAAGCTTATCTAGATTCTGAAGAAAATTTCATAAAAAAGAAGCAGGAGGCATTGCAGCAATCCATGAAAATAGAAGAGTACAACAAGGATAAACAAATAGTTTGCGATGCAGTTAAAACGGTAGAACAACTTGGCAGAGAATCTCATTGGAAGAGCAATATGAAACATTCAAAAGTACTGGAAATAATTAAAAATAAAACAAGTCTTACAGATGATGAAATTTATAATATTATAAAGGGTGCTGTGCTTGAAGTAAATCAATATAAAAAGAAAGAACTTGTTGAAGAAAACAAATAAATTTGTGATAATTAAGAAAACAAATAAATTCTAGATTGGCATACAAGCTTTTCTAGAATTTATCATGATGTATTTTAATAGAAATATAGTATACATTTAATATAATGAAAACAAATGTTAAAATAAGGTAAATATAATAGTTGATTTATATAATAAAATAGTCTAAAATTTCAAGTGGAGCTAATTATATATAATATGGAGGTAAGAGGATGGCAAAAAAAAGTTTAACATTGGATTTAAGTAAGACTAAACCTTATTTACAGGAAAGTGAAATTGAAAAATTACAGAATTTTGTTTCAACTGCTGATAAGATGGTAAATGAAAAAACAGGAGCAGGAAATGACTTTTTAGGATGGGTTAATTTGCCTGTTGATTATGACAAGGATGAATTTAATAGAATAAAAAAGGCAGCAGAAAAAATAAGATCTGACTCTGATGCACTTATAGTTATAGGTATTGGTGGGTCATATTTAGGTGCCAGGGCGGCTATAGAGATGCTAAACCATACATTTTATGCAAATCTTTCAAAAGACAAAAAGAAAAATCCTGATATATTCTATGTTGGAAATAATATAAGTTCTACATATATGGCAGATTTACTGGAAGCTGTAGATGGAAAGGATCTATCTGTTAATGTTATATCAAAATCAGGAACTACTACTGAACCAGCTATTGCCTTTAGGATTTTCAGAGAATTGCTTGAAAAGAAATATGGAAAAGAAGGTGCAAAGAAGAGAATATATGCTACTACAGATAAGGCAAAGGGAGCATTAAAGTCTCTGGCTAATACTGAAGGATATGAAACATTTGTAATTCCTGATGATGTAGGTGGAAGATATTCTGTTTTGACACCTGTAGGACTCTTACCAATAGCAGCTGCAGGAATTGATATAGATGAAATGATGCAGGGTGCAGCTGATGCTCGGAAAGCATATAGTAGTGATGATTTAAACAAAAATGATGCTTATAAATATGCAGCTGCAAGAAATGCTTTATATAGAAAAGGTAAAGATATAGAAATGATAACAAACTTTGAACCATGCCTTCATTATTTCGGAGAATGGTGGAAGCAGTTATATGGTGAAAGTGAAGGAAAAGACAACAAGGGATTATTTCCTGCAGCAGGAGATTTCTCAACAGATCTTCATTCAATGGGACAGTATATACAACAGGGTCAGAGAACTTTGTTTGAAACATTTATAAATGTTGAGAAACCTAGAAAAGAAGTATTTATAGAGAAAGATAAGGAAAATCTTGACGGATTGAATTTTATAGCTGGAAAGTCAATGGATTTCGTAAATTATCAGGCTCTCATGGGGACAGTTCTTGCCCATAGTGATGGAAATGTTCCAACTATAGTTTTGAGCATACCTGAATTAACTGCATATTATTTTGGATATACAGTATATTTCTTTGAAAAAGCTTGTGCAATAAGTGGGTATCTAATGGGAATAAATCCATTTGATCAACCAGGAGTTGAAGCTTATAAAAAGAATATGTTTGCACTTCTTGGCAAACCAGGTTATGAGGATAAAAAAGCTGAATTGGAAGCAAGACTTAAGTAATATAGAGAGATAAAATTTAATTTTCCCGCTTCATCCTTAAACTGTGGTGAAGCGGGGATTTATATATGAGGAGAATAAATGAGGATATTAGTTGATGCAGATGCCTGCCCAGGAAAAGATATAATAGAAGAAACAGCAAGGAGTAATAATATTTCAGTTATAATGTACTGTGATATAAACCATGTTTTAAATAGTAATTATAGTACTATAAAGTATGTAGATAGTGGTTTTCAAAGTGTTGATATGTTTCTTATAAATGAAGTGAAAAAATGTGATATAGTAATTACTCAAGATTATGGAGTAGCTGCCATGGCACTTGGGAAGGGATGTTATTCAATAAGTCCCAAAGGATATATATATGATAATGAAAATATAGATAGACTTCTTTTTGAAAGGCATATATCTTCAAAAGTTAGAAGAAGTGGTGGCAAGACTTATAATCCAAAGAAAAGAACCAAAAAAGATGATGAAAGATTAAAAAATGGATTGATTAAATTAATAAATATGTAAAAATATAAAAAAACTCTATTACATAATATGGTATTATAGTATAATTTAAAGTAAAACAAGTAGATGTTATGAATCTTGAAATGTGAATTGATTAGGTGGGGGATATATTTATGAATGAATTATCTATAAATTGTAGTTTAGAGAATCCTGAAAAGAAAAATTCTAAAGTTATTATAAACATAGAAAATCAATTCGATGGGGAATTATTATACAAGTATATGATAGGTTGTAATGGAACATGGAGAGTATTAAAAGATTTTACTTGTGAACGGGTTGTAGAATGGATTCCAGAAGAAGACGGAAAATATATAATTATGGTACAAGCCAAAAACAGAGATAGTAATAAGAGTTTTGACTATGTATCTAGAATGAATTATATTATAGGAGATGTACAGGAAAAACTTATAAACAGTATTATTTTAAATAAAGACAAGTTTACATTGGGAGATAAAATAAGAATCTTTGTAGATTCCAATAAAACACCTCTCATGTATAGATACTGGATAAGAATAGATAAAAAATGGCAGCTTATAAGAGATTATTCTATAGATAATGCACTTTTTTATACGTTAAAGTCAGAAAAAGGTGGAGAGATACTAGTAGAATGCAAGGACATCTATTCTAAAAGTGATTTTGACGACTTTAAAAAGGCAAAATTCTCTGTAGAAAAGCTAAAAAAAGTAGAAATAGTAGATTTCAAATGTTTAAGTAATAATTTAATTGAGGATTCTGAAATAAGTTTTAAAGTCATATCTGAAAGTGAAGAAAATAGAACCATACTATATAAGTTCTTCAAAATAAATTCAAATAGAGAAGTGGAATGTATACAGAACTATTCTACTAAAAAAACTGTAAGTTATGTAGAAAAAAAGGCAGGGGATTATAAACTGTTGTGTTTTGCAAAAGATATGTATTCTGAAGATAAATTTGATGATAGGGCAATCTTAAATTTCGGTATAAAAAAATACAAGGATATAATTATAAAGAATTTTACAACAGATTTAAATTCTCCTCAGCTTCAGGATACAGATATTACTATTAGTTCAGAAGTTATAGGAGGTAAACAGCTTCTATACAGATACGTTATTGAAGGTGAAGAAATTGAAAATTCAGGATATATAAGTTCTTCTAGTTATGTATGGAGAAGTAAAAAACCTGGAAAATACAAATTAATGCTGTTTGTAAAGGATAAATCCTATACTGGAGATTATGAAACTTGTGATTATATGAATTTTATTATAGATCATAGAAGTAGTGAGCCTGTAGTAATTCAGAATATTACTTTAAACAAAGATAACAAAATATTAAGGGGAGAAACTATAAGAGCTGTAGTATCTGCTTCAGGAGGTTTGGACTTAAGATATAGTTTTATAATAATAAAAGATGGAAAAGTAATTCAAAAAACAGATTGCAATAAGAATAATTGGATTGAGTTTACACCTGATAAAAAAGGTTTTTATGAATTTGAAGGAAGAGTTAGGGATATATATTCTAAAAGAGAATATGATTGTCATTTAATAAAGAGCATAGAAGTATTTGATTACATACCTGCCAATATTGACTATATACTTTGTCCTACTAGAGAGTATCATATGGTAGGAGATAAGATGTGTATAAGCATAATAACACAGGATACTAAAAATATTATAATAAAATATATTATTAATATAGATGGACACAAAGTGGAGGAAACGGACTTTATAAAGGAAAAAAACTATGCTTTTTTGCCCAAATGTAGTGGAAAGTACACTCTGGATGTATTAGCTAAAAATGTTCAAAGTGATTCTGATTTTGACTGTAAAAAACATTTTAACATAGATGTAAGGGAGGCAGTTCCCATTACAGACACAAAAATATTTTGCGAAAAAAATAAATTTTTTATAAATAAACCAGTTACTTTTTATGCATATAATGAAGGTGGACTGGATGTACTTTATGAGTTCTATACTATGGAGAAAGGTGATTGGACATTAATTCAAAATTATAGCAAAAAAAACAATTATACATTTGTTCCTTTTGATAATGATGAATATAAGATAATGGTTCTCTGTAAAAGTCAGTATAGTAATAAGGCTTATGAGGATTATGATATTTTTTCATTTAAAGCAAATTAAATAAATACTAAATATAATATTTTCATAGACGATAATAAATAGAGAATATTGTTACATATTCATAGGTAGGTGGGAAAATGAGTTTAGATAGTGTATCAGAAAATAATAATACGAATGTACAAAAAATGTTAGAATTTCAAATGATGTCTCAAGTTCTTAAAACTGCATTTCAAAATTCAGATTCATTTGATCTTATAATGGAAAGCTTAACAAAGTCCATGTCAGACAGTAATGGAAATATAGATTTGTCAAAATTAAATATTGGACAGGAAGATCTAAGCAAACTTGGTTATGGTGCTGGGGAAAGATTAAATAATGTCTATACCGGAGTAAAGGAAGCTATAAAAAGTGGAAATATGACTATAGATGGGGCAGTAGATAAGGCATCTAGAAAATATGGAGTGGATAAAGATCTTATAATGTCTGTTATTAAGCAAGAATCTGATTTTAATCCTAAATCCACTTCCGGTGTAGGGGCCATGGGACTTATGCAACTTATGCCTGGAACAGCTAGAGAACTTGGAGTAACAAATGCTTATGATGTGGGACAAAATGTAGATGGTGGCACTGAATATTTGAAAAAATTATTAAATATGTATGGAAACTCAAAGGAAATGGCCCTTGCTGCATATAATGCAGGTTCAGGGACTTTAGCCTCAAGAGGAGTTGACAGTATATCCAAGATATCAAAGCTTCCTTATGAAACACAAAATTATGTTCAAAAGGTAATCGGATATTATAAAAATAAAACAGTCTAGGCTGTTTTATTTTTATATGATAGAATAGATATAATTGCTTTTTATGAATCTAAACAAGGAGGTTTTGCAATTTATGGAGAGACTTGATAAAATTTTATCAAATTTAGGATATGGAACTAGAAAGCAGGTAAAAGATATTGTAAAAAAAGGCCGTGTAAAATTAGACGGAGTAATCATAAATAATAGTTCTGCAAAAATAGATACTGGCAAGAACAAAATAGAGGTTGATGATCAGGTTATAAGTTATAAGGATAATATATATATCCTTATGAATAAGCCCACTGGAGTGGTGTCTGCAACCTATGACAATTATGATGAGACAGTAATAGATATTTTAGATGAGGAGTATAGGACATTTAAACCTTTTCCTGTAGGCAGACTTGACAAAGATACGGTTGGACTTATCATTTTAACTAATGATGGAGAGCTAAATCATAGATTGATAGCTCCAAAATGGCATGTGGATAAAACGTATTATGCAGAAATAGACAAAGCATTGGATGAAAGTGATGTAGAAGCTTTTAAAAGTGGTATAGTAATTGATGATGGATATAAGTGCATGCTTGCTGAATTGGATATTATAAAAGCTGATAAAGATGGTTCCATAGTAAATGTAACGGTACAGGAAGGAAAGTTTCATCAGGTAAAGAGGATGTTTAAAGCACTAGGAAAAAATGTAGTATATTTAAAGAGAATAAAAATGGGACCTATAGAATTGGATGATAGTTTAAGTGAAGGGAATTATAGAGAATTAACTGATAATGAGATAGAAACACTTAAAAAGAAATTGCATATGATTGATTTATTATAGATTAATACTTTAATACATGATAGAATTAAAGTATTATAAGTTAGAAGTTATAGACAAGGGGTTGAGCTTATGGAAGAGTACAAGTCCAAATTGCAGAGTAAACAAATGGATTATTTATGCGATGCTGTACTTTCTCTTAAAACAAAAGAAGAATGCTATAGATTCTTTGATGATATATGTACTATAAATGAAATAAAAGCTTTTGAACAAAGACTTCAAGTAGCAAAGATGTTAAAAAACAAAAAAACATATATGGATATAGCCTCAGAAACCGGTGCCAGTACTGCTACAATAAGCAGGGTAAATAGATGCCTGAATTATGGTAGCGATGGGTATAAAATCATACTGGATAGGTTGAAAAACAAATAAATATATGACAGTCTAAATTGGAATGTGCTTATAAGAGCACATTTTTCTATTCTACTGATTAAATTTCAGTTAAAATGTTATAATATTAAACATAGATAAGAACATTAATTGATAAAAACAGGAGAGGATTTAATGAATTTAAAAAATCTTTTAAATAAAGAACAATATGAAGCTGCTACTACTATAGAAGGACCCATTTTAATACTGGCGGGAGCGGGATCAGGTAAAACCAGAGTGCTTACTTATAGAATAGCTCATATGATTCAGGATTTAAATATTTATCCTTCTAAAATTCTTGCTATAACTTTTACAAATAAAGCTTCTGGAGAAATGAAAGACAGGGTGAGGGTACTTGTTGGAAATGAAGCAGATAATATGTGGATTTCTACTTTTCACTCAAGTTGTGTGAGAATACTTAGAAGAGAAATAGATAAACTAGGCTATAATAAAAATTTTGCCATATATGATAGTTATGATCAAAAAGTTTTAATAAAACAATGTATGGAAGAATTGGATATAGATGAAAAATATATAACAGTCAGGGAATTGATAAATAAAATAAGTTCACAGAAGGACAATCTAATATCTGCTGAAAAGTATAAAAGGGAAAATGAATCTAATCTTAGACTAAACAAGGTTGCAGATGTATATATGTTGTATCAAAAAAAATTAAGAAACAATAATGCACTGGATTTTGATGACTTAATATATAAAACAGTTCAGCTTTTTAAGGAAAATAGTGATGTACTTGAGTTTTATCAGAGAAAATTTCAATATATAATGATAGATGAATATCAGGATACCAACAAGTCACAGTATGAATTAGTGGCATTGCTTGCAAAGTCTCATAAGAATATATGTGTAGTTGGTGATGACGATCAGTGTATTTATGAGTGGAGAGGTGCA
Source organism: Clostridium tyrobutyricum (assembly GCF_019144085.1). Classification (GTDB taxonomy): domain Bacteria; phylum Bacillota; class Clostridia; order Clostridiales; family Clostridiaceae; genus Clostridium_B; species Clostridium_B tyrobutyricum_A. Next base: position 12,732 of record NZ_JAHHUY010000026.1, on the reverse strand, counting down.
GATATTAGAAATATTCTGGACTTTGAAAAAGACTATCCCAATACAAAGGTAATAAAACTTGAGCAAAATTATAGATCAAAGGCAAATATATTAAAAGCTGCAAATGACATAATAAGTAATAATTCTGAAAGAAAAACCAAAGTTTTAAGAACTGAGAATGACAATGGTGACAAGATCAAATTGTATAGAGCTTATTCTGATATAGACGAGGGAAAGTATATTTCAAGTCAAATAAAGAAAATTTGCAGAGAGCAAAATAAACATTATAGGGATTTTGCCATATTATATAGAACAAATGCCCAGTCTCGAGTTTTTGAAGATGTATTTATGAAGAGCAATATACCATATAGAATAGTTGGAGGATTAAAATTTTATGATAGGAAAGAAATAAAGGATATAATGTCCTATCTGAAATTTATAAATAATCCGCTTGATGATGTAAGCTTGAGAAGAATAATAAATGAACCAAAGAGAAGTATTGGAAATACTACAGTAGATAAAGTACAAAGTTTTGCTGTATCTATGGACGAGTGTATGTATAGTGTATTGCTTGATATAGATGAAGTACTGAGTCTGTCCAAAAGAAGTATTTCTTCCATAAAAAAATTTGTAAGTCTTATAAATAGCTTTATAAGAAGCAGAGATAAAATTTCAGTTTCCAGTTTGATAAAGGAAGTTATAGAGACTACAGGATATATTGACAAACTCAAGGATTTAAAAGATGCAGAATCTGTAAGCAGAATAGAAAATCTAAAGGAGCTTGTATCAGCTGCTGTAGAATTTGAATCCACATCTGAAGACAAATCACTGTCCGCATTTTTGGAAAAAGTCACACTTGTATCGGATATAGACAATTTTGATCAAGATGCAGATAGTGTAGTTATAATGACTGTACATAGTGCAAAGGGACTTGAATTTCCTGTTGTATTTATGGTTGGCATGGAAAATGGAATATTTCCAGGAAGCCAGTCTCTCGAAAATTCAGCTGAAATGGAAGAGTCAAGGAGACTTTGCTATGTTGGAATAACTAGAGCAAAAGAAAGATTATATATGACTTCAGCTGAAAGCAGAAGAGTTTTTGGAAGAATGGTATCATATAGTCAATCTGAGTTTCTAAGTGAAATATCAAGCAGTTTGAAGGAATATGATAATATTAATAATAATATAACAACTTTTGGAAATAGAAACAATTTTAATGACAATAAGTCATGGATACCTAGAATGACTAAAAAAGTACCTTTTGAAACCCAGCATGATGTCAAAATTAAAAATAAAAGTGAAGAAAGTGCCAATACATTGAAAGCTGAAAATGTAAAAGCAGGTATAAAAGTCAAACACAATAAATTTGGCATAGGTACTATTGTAAGTGTAAGTAAAAATGGCAGTGATATAAAATTGACAATAGCTTTTGATAAAAATGGAATAAAAAATCTCATGTATGGAGTTGCAAGACTTGAAGCAGTATAAATGACAATTAATATGGAGTGGTAGTTTTGAACAAAGATAGTAATGTATCCAATAAGATTAATAAAGTTATAAAAGAATTAAATAAGTATGCATATGATTACTATGTATTGGATAATCCTGCTGTATCTGATAAAGAATATGATAAAAAATATGATCAACTTGTAAAGTTGGAAAAAGAAACAGGAATAGTATTTCCATATTCACCTACTCAAAGAGTAGGTGATACTGTACTAACCCAATTTCAAAAGTATATTCATAAAAGTAAATTGTGGAGTATGGATAAAGCACAAAGTTTGGATCAAATATATGAATGGCACAAGAGAAATTTAAAAATTGTAGATTTATATAATTCTACACATGAGGATAAACTTCCTAAATTAAAATATATTTTAACTAAGAAATTTGATGGACTTACTGTAAATTGTACTTATGATCAGAATGGAAATTTTATAAAAGGTGCTACAAGAGGAACAGGTGAAATAGGAGAAGATGTTACGGAACAAATTAAAACTATAAACTCAATTCCTCTTAAGATAAATAATAAAAGCCTGATAGAAGTTCATGGAGAAGCTATAATGACCAAAAAAGCTTTTGAAGAGTACAATAAAAAGGCAGATATACCCCTTAAAAATTTAAGAAATGGAGCTGCAGGTGCTTTAAGAAATTTAAATGCAGCAGAGACTGCACGAAGAAAATTGTCTGCATTCTTTTATGATGTAGGATATAACGAAGGTATACCTTTTGAAAGTTACACTGAAATGATGAAGTTCATAAAAAATATGGGATTACCTGAAGATGATTATATAAAAGAATGTGAAACTATAGATGAAATTAAAGAACAACTTGAGTACATAGAAAGTATAAGAGATGAACTTCAATATGATATAGACGGAGTTGTTATTGTAGTTGATGATATAAAAACAAGAGAATTATTAGGATATACTATCAAGTTTCCAAGATGGTCAATAGCATATAAATTTGAGGCACAGGAGGCCACTACAAAACTTTTGGATGTGGAATGGAATGTTGGTAGAAGTGGAAGAGTTACTCCAACGGCTATACTTGAGCCTGTTGAACTAGCAGGAGCTACAATTAAAAGAGCTACATTAAATAATATGGATGATATAATCAGAAAAGGAATTAAAATAGGATGCAGAGTTTTTGTAAGGCGTTCAAATGATGTTATACCAGAGATTATGGGAGCAGTAGAAGAAACTCTAAAAGATGGAAAAGAAATTGAAACTCCAACAAGGTGCCCGTATTGTGGAAGCGAGATTATACAGGATGGAGTTCATTATTTTTGTGAAAATACTCTTTCCTGCAAGCCCCAGTTAGTTAAGAGTATTGTACATTTTGGAAGTAGAGAAGCTATGAACATAGAGGGATTCAGCGAAAAAACAGCTGTTCAGTTATTTGAGAAATTAAACATAAAATCAATACCTGATCTATATAGATTAAATAAGGAACAACTTATGGAACTTGACAAATTCGGAGAAAAGAAATCTCAAAATCTTATAGATTCCATAGAAAAGAGCAAACAGTGTGATCTGGCATCATTTATATATGCTTTAGGAATACCAAATGTAGGAAAGAAGACCGCATTTGATCTCGTAAATGTTTTTATGAGTTTGGATAATTTAAAAATAGCAACTTATGAAGAGCTTGTAAATATTAAAGATATAGGAAATACAGTTGCCAATACAATTGTAGAATTTTTTAAACAGGATAATATAATAAAAAGTATAGAGGAACTATTGAAATTAGGCATTAAACCTCATTTTGAAGCAAAGCAAATTGAAGAAAGCATTTTTAATGGTAAAACAGTAGTAGTAACAGGATCATTAAAAAATTATACAAGGACGATTATAAAGCAGAAATTGGAGAATCTGGGAGCCAGGGTATCTGAAAGTGTAAGCAAGAAAACAGATTATGTAATAGCTGGCGAATCTACAGGTTCCAAATATGACAAAGCTGTCAAGCTTGGAGTTGATATAATAGATGAAGATCAATTTGAAAATATGTTTACAAACAAATAAAAAAGGTTTATCATATATTATGATTTAATTTAATACAGTTAAACTTTTTATGCTTGGATATTGGAGGATAAAAATGAAAAATACAATAAGTTTCCTAGGATGGATAGGCGTTATTCTTACTATTATTTCATTGATATTGACACTTCTTACCACATATCAATTTGTATATATAAAGTATTTTAATGGCTATTATGTATTTCAGTTATGCATAATTGTAACTATGATTTTGTGGTCAATAAATATGTTGTTTTATAGAAATAATTTTAAGACTATAGTGTATCCTGTGACTTGTGTATTAATAGCATGTGCTGCTATATTTTTTGTGTATATGAGGGTTTATTGATATTTAGAGACAATCTTTTGATTGTCTCATTTTTTATTTAAAAATTATATCTTTAGATAGTTGTGTAAATTTTAATATTATGATAAAAATATAATTAATTATATTTTATTAAAATTGTTTAGAGGTGAAGAGTAAGCATGGCAATTACAAAAGAAGATATTAATTATGTTGCTAAACTTGCAAGATTGGAATTTAAGGAAAGTGAAGAAGATATATTGATAAATGATCTAAATAAAATGCTTGAATATGTGAACAGCTTAAATGAGTTAAATGTAGAAGATGAAGAGGTAGTTATAAATCCATATTATATGGAAAATAAATTTAGAGAAGACAATGTAGAAAAATCTCTTGAAATTGATGTGGTTATAAAAAATTTTCCTGAACATATTAAAGATTATATGATAGTACCTAAGATTATGTGAAAAGTATATTTTAATAATATATTTATGGAGGCAAATTAATGAACTTTACTGCACGTGGATTAAAGAACATGATATTGAATAGAGAAATCAAAGTGGAAGAAGTAGTAAAACTTTATTTGGATAGAATAGATAGTCTGGATTGTAAAGTAGATGCATATTTATATGTATCTTCAGAAGAAGCATTAAAAAGAGCTAAAGAATTGGATAAAAAACTAACTTCTAATGAAAAAAAAGGAGGACTGTTTGGAATCCCAATTTCAATCAAGGACAATATAAGTGTGTCAGGAATGCAGAATACTTGTGCCTCCAAAATGCTGAAAGGATATATATCGCCTTATGATGCTTCGGTAATAGAGAGGATAAAACAAGAGGATGGAATAATACTTGGAAAACTAAATATGGATGAATTTGCAATGGGATCATCTACCGAAACAAGTTATTTTAAAACCACTAAAAATCCATGGAATCTAGAGAGGGTACCAGGTGGTTCTTCTGGAGGGTCAGCAGCCTCTTTGGCAGCTGATGAGGCACTATTATCTTTGGGTACAGATACAGGTGGATCTGTAAGACAGCCAGCAGCTCTCTGTGGAGTTGTTGGATTAAAGCCTACATATGGCAGAATATCAAGATATGGTTCAGTTGCATTTGGATCTACACTGGATCAAATAGGACCCATGTCCAAAAATGTAGAAGATTGCGCCCTATTTACTGAAAATATTGCAGGACTTGATAATAAAGATTTTACTACAGCGGATGTAAAAGTTCCTGATTATATTAATATTCTTACAGAGGATATTAGAGGTAAAAAAATAGGAATACCTAAAGAGTATTTTGGAGAAGGACTTAATTCTGATGTAAGAAAATGTGTTGAGAATGCTATAGATGTATTTAGAAAGAATGGTGCGGAAATTGAGTGTTGTTCTCTTCCAATTTCCACCTATTCACTTGCCGCTTATTACATAATAGGATGTGCTGAGGCATCGTCAAATTTAGCCAGATTTGATGGTATAAGGTATGGATATAGATCCAAGGATTATACTGACGCCGTAGACATATATACAAAATCACGCAGTGAAGGTTTTGGAGATGAAGTAAAAAAGAGAATTATGCTTGGAACCTATGTATTATCTAAAGGATATTATGATGAATATTATAAAAAGGCATTGAAATCTAGAAATTTAATAAAAAGAGAATTTGTAGATATAATGAAAAAATTTGATGCCATAATATGTCCTACCACAACTGATACTGCTTTTAAGATAGGAGAAAAACAAAAGGATAATATATCCATGTATTTGTCAGACCTATATATTGTGCCTTCAAATGTAACAGGAGTTCCTTCAATATCAATACCATGTGGAATAGTAAATGGACTCCCTGTCGGAATGCAGATTATAAGCAATTATTTTAGAGAGGATTTACTATTTAATTTGGCATATAGTTTTGAACAATCTACAAATTGGCATAATCTAAAACCCAACATATAAAAATTATAAATAAAATCAGAGGAAGTGAATTTGTGTGAAATTTGAATCAACTATTGGATTAGAAGTTCATGTAGAACTTTTAACCAATACTAAAATGTACTGTGGATGTAGTACTGAATTTGGAGCAAAACCCAATAGCCATGTATGTCCAGTATGCCTGGGACTTCCAGGTACTCTGCCGAAATTAAACAAAAAAGCTGTAGAATATGCTGTAAAAGCAGGGATTGCCTTGAATTGTACCATAAATAATCATAGTAGAATGGATAGAAAAAATTATTTTTATCCGGACTGTCCTAAAAATTATCAGATAACTCAGGATAAATTTCCATTATGTAGCGATGGATACATTGAAATAGAAAATTATGACATGAAAGCTAAAAAGATAAGAATAGAGAGAATTCATATAGAAGAAGATGCAGCTAAGTTATTCCATACAGATTCGGGAACTCTAGTAGACTATAATAGAGCAGGACTTCCACTTATTGAAATAGTATCAAAACCAGACATTAAAACTCCAAAAGAAGCTACATTATATCTTCAAAAATTAAAAAGTATAATTCAATGTATAGGTGTATCGGATTGCAAGATGGAACAAGGCTCTCTAAGATGTGATGGAAATATTTCCATAAAGAAAATGGAAAACAGTAAACTTGGGGTAAAAACTGAAATAAAAAATGTGAATTCCTTCAAGGGTTTGGAGAAAGCTTTGGAATATGAATATAAACGCCAGTTAAAGGCAATTCAAAGTGGAAAAATATTGAAACAGGAAACTAGGAGATGGGATAATACAAAGTCCAAAACTTTTGTTATGAGAAATAAAGAACATGCAAATGATTATAGATATTTTCCAGAGGGAGATCTAGTAGCTATAAATATTTCTGATGAAGAAATAGAAAGGATACGACACACAATACCAGAACTGCCATATAATAGGGCTGCAAGGTTTGTAAATCAAATGCATATATCCAGGGAAGATGCGTATGTGCTTACCCTGGATATGAATATAGCCGATTTTTTTGAAAATACCGTTAAGCTTGTTGAAAGGCCTAAATCAGCTGTGAATTGGATTATGGGAGATATGGAAAGGCTTATAAATGAAAATTCCAGCAGTATAAAGGAACTAAAATTTACTTCAAAACAGTTAGCAGAACTTATAAAACTGGTGGATTCAGGTGTCATATCAAATAATATAGGTAAAATTGTCGTGGAAGAAATGTTTAAAACTGGAGAACATCCTGATGCAATAATTAGAAAAAATAAATTAGATCAAAATAACAGTAGAGATGAGATATATGGGATTGTAAGGCGTATTATAGATGAAAATCCGAAATCACTTGAAGATTATAAAAATGGAAAGAAAAGAGCAACTAAATTTATAATAGGATTGATAATGAAAGATACAAAAGGAAAAGCAAATCCTAAAATTGTAAATAAACTGGTAAATGAAGAATTTAATAAAAGATAGAAGGGACAAATAAACTGCACCCTCTATCTTCTTTATTTTCTGTTTAAAATTTTTATATATGTCAATAATTAAAAACAGTTAAATAAATTGAGGAGAGTATTATGAAAAAAATTATTTTTACAATATCTACTGTTATAATTATTGTCTTAATTTTTTTACTAGTAGGCGGAGTTTCTGTGAAAAAGAAAGTTAAACAGGTAAACAGCAGTAATTATGAAAATGCCATAGTTTATAATATAACTAAATCCCCAAAAGATTTAGTTATGCTGGATTCTTATAATATACGTGAAAAAGATATTCTTTCAAATTTATTTGAAGGTCTTGTTAATATGGATGAAGATGGCAAGATAATACCTGGATTGGCAGAAAAGTGGTCTACCAATAAAGACAAAACTGAATATACATTTACTATAAGAAAAGGGGCAAAGTGGAGTAATGGCCATACCATAACTGCAGATGATTTTGTGGATCTTTTTTCAAATATATTAAACACTAAATCAGATAATTTATATGTGCATCAATTAAATCTAATATTTGGAGTTCAAGATTATATTAACAACAATAGTGATTTTAATAATGTTGCAATTAAAGCTTTAAATGATAGAACCTTGCAATTTAGATTGAACTACTCTTCTGATTATTTTTTGAACATAATGGCTGAACCTGTTTATTCACTTAGAAAAATAAATGACAATTTACTAAATTGGAAAAAGAACTACAGCAATATACTGTATTCAGGAAGCTTTAAAATAGATAAAATATTAGATACTGGAAGTGTAGTACTGAAGAAAAACAATAATTACTGGAATAAGGGAAATGTAAAAGATAGTAAAGTTGTAATTACTTTTTTTAATAGCAGTGAAAGTGCACTGGCGGCTTTTCAAAATGGAGATGTAAATTTATTTACCAATCCACCTATAAGTGAAATAAAAAACATAGAAAACACATCTATTGTTCCTTCATATGGAGGGGAAGAACTTGTATTTAACAGAAGAAAATCCAGTGAGTTGGATAATGGTGATTTTAGAAAGGCCATAGAGTTTTCCATTGATAAAAGGAATATAGTTCAAAATATATTATCCAATCAGGTAAATGCTTCATCAATTTATGTACCCTATAGTAATGGAAACATATTAAATCAAAATTATATAAAAGCAGATGAACTTTTACCAAAAGTTAAAGAGGCAAAAGAGTTCATGGATAAATCAGAATATAAATATAATGGTATTCCATTAAAACTTATATATGTGAATACAGTGGAAAATAAAAAGGTATGTGATTCAATAGGTAAAAATATTGAAGATGCACTTGGAATAGAAGTAAATTGTGTAGGATATAATGAGGATGATTTTAAACAGAAAGTTAAAGGAACAGATTATGATATAGCAAAGATGAGTTATAGAGGAGAATATTACTATCCGTTAGCCTTATTAGAAAATTGGGAGTCATCTTCTAAAGTGAATTTTGTTAAATATAGAAACAGTCAATTTGATACTAAGATTCTACAGGCGATTTTTGAAAAGGATGATAGTAAAAGATTAACACAACTAAAGCAAGCTGAAGAAATGTTATTGCAGGATACTGCATTAATTCCACTTCATCTTGACAACACAATACTTTGCAGTAAAAATTATGTTAAGGAAATTTATGTTAATAAACTTGGAAATGTAAAATTAGATAGAGCCTATTTGAGTAAATAAACTCTATCTGAATAATTAAATATAAATTTTTTATTCTGATTTGAATACATGAAGTATTAAAAAAAATGAAAACATATTTTTATAAGTATCAAATGAAATTTTAGGTGATTTAAATGTCTGCTTTTTTCTACTGTAATTCACGTATTTTGCAAATACTGGAGCAAGTTCACAAGTTTCTGGAGACGGAACTGAAGATATTTTGAAATTTTGTTCTTCTATCAAGTCTTCAGATTTCATAGAAAAATTTCTATATCTTTCTGCATTGTTTAAATTTGGAGCTTCGGGCCAGCTTAACACTAATCCAGAGTTTATCAATTGATTGTTGAATATATCCAGGGCTATTAAATTGCTTTTATTTTTTTCTTTATTTATATCTGTGTCCAAAAGGCAGTTTATTAAATATAACAATACTTCCACACATGAAAATTCTATATTTTTCTCAGAAGTATTTTTTAGAAATATTCCTTTTTCAGCATCATAGAGTTTCAATAATTTTTTATAGATAAACTGGGCGTTTTCTTTGGCTTTTATTATGTTTATATGTTTGTATATAAGTATATAATTTATATAATTTATTGAATCATTTTCAACACTGTTTTTTTTACTTGTATTTAACATATATTCATCGTTATAAAAATTTTCAAATATTAATTCAGAAAGATCCAAAATCAGATTTTTGCATCTTTTGTCTTTTGAATAACTATAGAATATATTTAATGCAAAACATAATTTTGAAAGTTCTGAAAAAGATTGTTCATATAATTCTTCTTTTAATTCAATGAGCATATTAAGTATATCATAGGCAAAATTTTTAAATTGTTCACAGTCAGTATCTTCAATTGTAAGACTGCACTTATAATAAGCAGCCATTAATATAGCCTGGGTTGCAAAACTAAATTTTTTATTTTTATCTGTAAATTTTGGTTCCTGGGCATAGGAGCTATTTTCATGTTTTTTATCTACGAAAACCCCCTGGCTATTTCTAAAATATAGAGCATAAAATTCAAGTTGTTTTTTACACATATAGGCATATAGTTTACCTAAATTATATTTATTATTGTCTTTATCTTTAAAAGAATTATAGTAGTTACACAGTTCCAAAAGACAAAGTGTCATAAAAGCATTGCTTTCGATGTTTATATCTTTTTTGAATTTGTCATCATTCCAGCAAAGCTTGTCATTTATGTTTATAAGATTAGGATTTGCCTTTCTGTATACACATAAAAGTGGAGAAACATTTTTAAATGTGGTAATATCAAAATCAGGTAAACTTTTGGATTTCATATCTTTTAGCGATATAGGGATACCACATTTTGAATAGAGAACTATTTGCTTTACAGATTCTTTTGTTAAATAAAATAATTGTGATTTGATATTATCGGGTTTTATTTTATTGATTTTTAAAAAGGGTCCTATATATTTCAAAATATACACCTACCATAAATTAATCCTTATATAAATAATATGAAACGCGACTTAAAATAGTTACTATTTATTTAAAAAGAAAGGAAGAAATTCTATGAAAGTTGGTAAATTGGACTGGGATGATTTAAAATATTTAATAAATAGCAATAAGACAGTATTGCGGGAAGACGTTAGAATACGAAGCGGTATAGGCGAAGATTGCAGTGTAGTAAATTTTGGAGATAAAGAATGTGTACTTTCTACAGACCCCATAACAGGTGCAGATAAAAATAGTGGAAAATTAGCAGTAAATATAAATTGCAATGACATAGCTTCATGTGGCATTGAACCTGTAGGTATACTGGTTACCATTTTAGCGCCAGAGCATAGCACTATGGAGGAAATTAATAGTATTATGCAGGAGATCGACCATGAAACTAAAAAGCTTAATGTAGAGATATTAGGGGGACATACTGAAGTAACTAGAGCTGTAAATAAAATGGTGATTTCCTGTACTGTAATAGGTAAAGGAGATGCTAAAAGTGCAGTTGCAACTTCGGGAGCAAGAGAAGGTGACGATATAATAATTACTAAAAACTTATGTTTGGAAGGTACAAGTATTATAGTAAATGATTATGAAAAAAAAGTTGCAAATATATTGTCAGAAACAGAGATAAAAGAGGCTAAGTCATACATAGAGAATATAAGTGTAGTAAAAGAAGGTTTGATATCAGGAAAATTTGGAGTGAACTCCATGCATGATATAACCGAAGGAGGAATTCTGGGAGCAATTTGGGAAGTAGCTAAAGCAAGTAAAAAAGGATTCAAAATATATAAAGATAAGATGCCCATAACTGAAATAACAAGTAAATTATGTAGTAAATATGATATAGATCCACTTAGACTAATTTCTTCAGGAAGTATGCTCATAACTACTGAAAATGGCAAATCATTAGTGGAAACTTTGAAAAAAAACAATATTAAAGCTTGTATTGTAGGTAAAATTACAGACAATAAAGGTATACTTGTAGATAAGAATTGTGAAAATGAAGTTGATCCACCTAAAAGAGATGAATTATTTGTATTTAAGGAAAAATTAAGCTAATTATTTATAGTTTTGAAATTATAATATGAAAATCAATAAAATAAGTAAAACAAGTGTTTATATGGATAGGTGATAAGTGTGAAAAAAATAATAATAGCAAGTAATAATAAAAATAAAATAAAAGAAATTCAACAAATATTTTCAAAATATCCAGTAAAACTTTTTTCTATGAAGGAAGTTGGAATAGATATAGAAATAGTTGAAGATGGAAATACCTTTATGGAGAACGCCTATAAAAAGGCCAAGCAAATACATGATATAACAGGTGAAATTGTAATTGCAGATGATTCTGGGCTTATGGTAGATGGATTAAATGGTGCTCCAGGAATATACTCTGCAAGATTTTGTGGAGAACATGGCAATGATAAAAAAAATAATGAAAAGTTGTTAAAATTGTTGGAAGATAAAGATGAAGAAGATAGAAAGGCAAAGTTTGTGTGTGCAATTGTGTTGATTTTAGATGATAATGAAGTAATAAAAGTAATTGGAGAAGTTTATGGAACAATAGCTTATAGTGAAATGGGAGATAATAATTTTGGATATGACCCATTATTTTATATTTCTGAATATAATAAAACATTTGCTCAAATGCCTGTTAATTTAAAAAATTCAATAAGCCATAGAGCTAAAGCACTTGAAGCTTTAAAGGAAAAAATAGATTTATTTATACTGGAGGATGGGAATTGAAAATAGGAGTAATAAGTGATACACATGGATACAATCGAATTATAAAAAAAGCTGTTAAGATATTTGACAATCCAGATTTAATTATACATTTAGGAGATAATGTAGGAGATGTAGATGATATAAGAAAAGTATACAGTGGGAAAATTATAAATGTAAGAGGAAACTGTGATTTTTCCACAGATGTTCCAAGTGAAAGATTAGAAATAATTGGTGGAAAAAGATTTTTTATAACTCATGGGCATAACTATAATGTAAAATATGATTTGTTGAGACTTAAGTATAGGACAATGGAATTAAAAGCAGATGCAGCATTATTTGGACATACACATGTATCTGATATTACTTGTGAAGATGGAATATGGTTAATTAACCCTGGAAGCCCGCATTTATCCAGGGATGGTCGTAATAGTGTGGCAATAATAAACATAGAAAATGGCAGTATAAATGCAAGTATTAAAGAAGTTTAAATTAAAAATTTTAAAAAATTTTGAAATAACTATTGACGAATTACATTATTTCGTGTAAAATAATCTATGTCGTTGAGTGCTTAAAAGTTTTAAGGAAAACTTGGGTGCGGACAATAGATTTATTGATTTCGGGGTGTGGCGCAGATGGG
>NZ_JAHHUY010000025.1:0-42894 GCF_019144085.1 Clostridium tyrobutyricum | reverse complement strand
TTCAACGGGTATACTTATATATTATGAAGTACAGAAAATTATTCATTTAATTAAGTTATACTAATTGTAAAATTCAGAGTATACAATGTAAAAATAATATATTATAATTATATTAGTATAGCATAAATATTAAATAAATTTACACAGGGAGAACTGCATTATGGAAATAAAAGATAGCTTGATTGAAAAGGATTTACGTTATTTAAAACTCCTTTCTAAGGAGTACCCAACAATATCCAGTGCAAGTACTGAGATTATAAATCTTCAGGCAATACTTAATTTGCCAAAGGCTACGGAACACTTTATAAGTGATATACATGGAGAATATGAATCTTTTACTCATATGTTGAGAAATGCTTCAGGAGTAATAAAAAGAAAAATAGACGATGTATTTTTAGATACTCTTACGCAAAAAGAAAAGGCAGAACTTTCAACTATTGTATATTATCCTGAGGAAAAACTTAAAATTATTCAAAGTAAGAATTATAATTTGGATGAATGGTATTCAGTAACTCTATATCAGCTTGTACAGCTTTGCAAAAATATTTGTTCCAAATATACACGTTCAAAGGTAAGAAAGGCTCTTCCTAAAGATTTTGCATATATAATAGAAGAACTTTTACATGAACAAGGTGATAAAATAGATAAAAAGGCATACTATAGAGAAATAATAAAGACGATAGTTAGAATAGGAAGGGCAGATAAGTTCATTATAGCTATCTCTAAAGTTATCCAGTATTTATCAGTAGACAGACTGCATATTATAGGAGATATATATGACAGAGGACCTGGTGCTGAAATAATAATTGATGCTTTAATGAAACATCATTCTGTAGATATTCAATGGGGTAATCATGATATTCTATGGATGGGGGCTGCATCTGGTTGTGAAGCTTGTGTAGCAAATGTATTGAGAATATCATTGAGATATGCTAATTTAATTACTGTTGAAGATGGCTATGGAATAAACTTACTTCCCCTTGCTACATTTGCCATGGATACTTATGATGATGATCCATGTAGTGAGTTTAGTCCAAAAACACTAGATAAAGATATAAATAAAAGTGATTTAGAACTTTTTGCAAAAATGCACAAATCAATATCTATAATACAGTTTAAACTGGAAGGAAATATAATAAAGAATCATCCGGAGTTTCAGATGAATGACAGAATGCTTTTAGATAAAATAGATATAAATAAAAAACAAATAGATATTCATGGAAAAATGTACAAGCTAAATGACATTAATTTTCCAACTGTAGATTGGAATGATCCATATAAACTTACAGACACGGAAAAATATATTATAAAAAGATTGACCAAATCTTTTGTAAACAGTGAAAAACTTCAAAGACATATTAAATTTTTATATAATAATGGAAGCATGTATCTAGTATACAATTCAAATGTAATGTATCATGGATGTATACCTTTAAATGAAGATGGAAGTTTTAAAAAAGTCAAAATCGGAAAATTTATTTACAGTGGAAGAAGACTTTTAGATAGATATGATAAATTGGCAAGGGAAGCATATTTTCTCAAGAACAATATTAGAAATAAAAAATATAGTATGGATATGATGTGGTATATGTGGTGCGGCGAAAATTCGCCACTATTTGGAAAAATGAAAATGACAACTTTTGAAAGATATTTTATATATGACAAAAGTACCCATCATGAAGAAAAAATTTATTATTACAAATATAGGGACGATGAAAAAGTATGCGAAAATATACTTAAGGAATTTAATCTCAAAGTTAGGGGTTCACATATTATAAATGGTCACATACCTGTAAAAACCAAAAATGGTGAAAGCCCTGTAAAAGCAAATGGTAAGTTGCTTGTAATTGATGGGGGATTTTGTAAAGCATATCAACCTGAAACTGGAATTGCAGGATATACACTTATATATAATTCATATGGATTCCTGCTGACTTCACATGAGCCATTCACATCTATTAAAGATGCTGTTGAAAATGATAAAGATATTATATCATCAACTATAATATTGGAGCAGGCAGCAAAGCGAAAAAGTGTAGGAGATACTGACATTGGTATTGAACTTAAAAAACAGGTATTGGATTTAGAGACACTGCTAATTGCATATAGAAAAGGATATATAAAAGAGCAGGTATAACAGTTATTGAGTTAAAGCAGTGCTGAAAACATTCTGCAGAAAGCCTCGAAGGCCTTTATGAAAGGGGACAGACCAATAAAATATTCTTCTGTTACCCTTTTGCTCTTCAGTAGATCTTGAAAGAATAAATTTTCTAATTCTTCTGTAGTATCCCGGTCATATATAACAGCATTTATTTCATAATTTAGTTCGAAACTTCGTATAT
Organism: Clostridium tyrobutyricum; assembly: GCF_019144085.1. Lineage (GTDB taxonomy): Bacteria > Bacillota > Clostridia > Clostridiales > Clostridiaceae > Clostridium_B > Clostridium_B tyrobutyricum_A. The sequence continues at coordinate 40,552 of NZ_JAHHUY010000025.1, read as the reverse complement.
CCATATTAGCAGTACCTATAGTACACAAATTCCCATCTATAGAAACGGTCTTTGCATGTATGAAAGAGTTTTTATCATAAAAATATATTTTAACATTGCTTTTCACCAATTCTTCCAAATAAGTCCTGGAAGCATAGTAAACTAATATGTGATCATATCTTCCAGGAAACAGTATACGAACGTCTATACCACTTAATGATGCTATCTTTATAGAATTCAATATACTTTGTGTGGGAATGAAATATGGAGTGGTTATATATATATGATCTTTAGCCATGCCTATCATTTTGAAAATTGCCTGTTCAATAGATGGAAATTCAGAATCGGGACCGCTTTTTACAAGCTGCATTAATTTATTATTTATATTTGATGTTTTTGGAAAAAACTCTTCAAAGTTTCCACTATAGAAGAAATAATCTCTATTTGCATTTTTTATAGTAGTAAAATCATCTAAAAATACAGCTTGAAGACCGAATACAAAATCTCCCTTTACCATAATATGAGTGTCTCGCCAATAGCCAAAGTTGCTATTTCCAAGATATTCATCACCGATATTTACACCACCTACAAAGCCTACTTTACCATCTATAACTACTATTTTTCTATGATTCCTGTAGTTTATTTGTGTATTTATGTGTTTTAAAAGAGGTGCTAGAAAATAAGAATATTGTACTACTGTTACTCCAGCATCTTTTAATTCCTGTATGAATTCCTTCTTTAATTTTATACATCCAACTCTGTCGAGTATTATTCTTACAACAACACCTTCATGAGATTTTTTAATTAAAAGATTTTTTATTTTGTTGCCTATTATATCATCTTTCATAATAAAATATTCCATATGAATATGATGATTTGCTTTTGAAAGTTCTTCTTCCAAATATGTAAATTTTTCCACACCATCTTTAAATATTTTTATATTGTTATTTGTAAAAAGTGGTGATTCACTATTTTTAGACAGAAGTTCTATTAAAGGCTTGTAGGTGTCATCTTCTAATTTTTTAATTGCTTCATTTATTAATTTTTCGATTTTAATATTTGTTTCATTATTAAGTTTATTCTTTTTCCAGTTTCTTCCCAAAAATATGTAGGCGATTAGTCCAAAAGGTGGAAGAAGTATAAAAATAGCCAGCCAGGCAATGGTTTTTTCAGGATTTTTTCTTTCAAGCATTATAACTATAATTGAAACTAATATATTGATTTCAAATATTAAAAATAGAATATTTTTCATGATTTTCATCCTAACGTTAAAGTGTATTTTGTTGTTTTAGATGTTTATTATATTATATTGTATAAATTTGATTTTAGATATAAGATTTGAAATAATGATTAAAATATACTCTCTGATAGTTATATTTTAGATAACAATTAATATTCTGTAAAATACTTATATTATGGACTTAAAATACAATATTTATATGTGAAATAAATTTTAAGTTATGATATAATGTATTTAAATTAATTACAAGTAAGTGGACAAGTGATACTTACAAAAGATAATATCTCTATATAATTTAATATCTTAAAATTTTTAGGAGGTAAGCTATTGTTCAAATGCGAGATTTGTGGTAAACTAGCTGATAAACATCATATAGTTTATAGAAGTCAAGGAGGAGTTGATTTTCCATTAAATTTCAAATATCTTTGTTCAGAACATCATAGGGGAAAGAATGGACCACATAAGAGTAGAAAGATTGATTTGGAGTATAAGCTTGAATTACAATATAAACTTGAAAAATTATTATATAAGGAATTTTATACTTTAGATGAATTGGTTAAATTGATTCAAATAAATAAAGGTATGCTAAAAAAACTTCTAAGAGAATATAAATTATATAAAGAAGGATACAAAAGTGTAGATGTAATATTCAGATTAATGGGAAGAAAGAAATACACACAATATATGCTTGAAGAATATTATGATTTTATAGCAAGATGTTAATAGTTTTTTGAAAATATAATATTGATTGAATATATGACTTATGCAGATGACAAGTGAGGTAGACTTAACACTTGTCATTTATTGCAAGTCAATATTTTTATTTAAATTAATAAAAAATTTATAGTTAGGTAAAGGGGGCTGTTTAATATGAAGGAGAACATACTCATGTTACTAACATTGGAGGAAATAAGCAATATAACAAAGGGGTTAAAGATTGCAGTAAATTCTGTATCCGAGGGTGGTACAAAAATAGATGAAAAATTAGAAAATAATATAGAGGATGTATTAAAGAAGTTACTACAAGTTGAGGCTGAATGTTCTAGATAGTATCTGAAATCTCTGGTTTAATTTTGAATACCTCCATTGTTCATATTAAAATTAAAAAAAGGTTTTTAAAATTTAGGGAAGTGTTTGCTTCCCTAAATTTGAGGCTGTGTTGATTTTTACTTTTAATACTTACAGTTCCAATGGATACCAATAATTATATATTGCTTATAATATAAGCAAAAATGTATTTGTGGAGCATATTTGTTCTACAAATACGAAACAAAATATTGAGGAGAATGATACTTTGAATATAGCGTTTTTTATTACACCGAAAAAAGATGTTGTCTGTGAAACTCCGAATTCTACTATGAGACAGGCATTGGAGAGAATGGAAGAACATAGGTATACGGCAATTCCATTAATAGATAAATCTGGAAGATACGTAGGAACTCTTACAGAGGGTGATTTACTTTGGAAACTTAAAAATACTCCTGATCTGAATTTTAAAAATACAAGTAAGGTAATTTTGAAAGATATACCAAGACATATGAATAATAAACCAGTTAGCATTAATTCGGATATGAAGGATTTAATATCAATTGCAGTAAATCAGAACTTTGTACCTGTAGTAGATGATAATGATATATTTATAGGGATTATAAAAAGAAGCGATATAATAAATTATTGCTATGAAGAAATGTTTAAAAATCAAAAAAATAATTGTATTGACAATATTAAAATTAAATGATATTATAATAATATTATAAATATCCTTTGATAGGGAAGAGTAACTATTTAGTTTAGTTAAAGAGAGTTTAGAATGGTGTAATCTAAGCACAATAATGAATAGTGAATGGGCCTTTTAGGAGTAAAGCGAAATCTTTGGAGAGTAGTAGTTACCGTAATCCATACGTTATAATGGACGGAACATGTTAGTGTTTTAGATTAAGAGGTGCTTTTATGGCACAACTTAGGTGGTACCGCGGATTATCCCGTCCTAATTTTTTAGGATGGGTTTTTATTTTTTATATTTTATTAATATTTGAAATTATATTTTAATTTTAGGAGAGTGTTGTTCATGAATTTAAAAAAGATGATTATAAACTCTATATTACTTGCTATAGGTGCAATATTACATCAGATAGCACCACCACTTTTACTTGGAATGAAACCGGATATATCTTTGGCTATGCTTTTTATAATAGTTATACTTAATAAAAATTACAAAGTTTGCCTTTGCGCTGGTATAGTGGCCGGATTATTGGCAGCAGCAACTACAACTATACCAGGTGGACAGTATGCCAATGTAATAGATAAATTTATAACAGTAAATGTTATGTTCTTATTTTTAAAACCACTTAGAGATAGAGTAAACAATCAAATAAATATAGCATTGACTACAGCATTGGGAACTATAGTAAGTGGATCTATATTTTTGACAATTATTCTAATTACAGTAGGTCTTGCTTCTGGATTTAATGTAATGTTTGTAACAGTAGTATTACCAGCTGCAGTTATAAATACTATAGTAGCTGTAATATTGTTCAACATAATAAATGTAGCATTAAAAAGAGGAGCTATTAAACAAATTTAAATAATTTAAAACTTTCCTTGTTTTGCAAGTAGGGAAAGTTTTTTTATGTATATTCATGCAAAAATTTTCTTGATTTCAATTAATTTTATAGTTTATAAATTTAAAAAATGCACAAACTTTAAGTACACAAAACATAAAATGCTTTAATCAAAAAAATTGTTGAAACAAGGAGGAATTAATTATGTCAAGAAGAAATAGGGTATTAGTTCCAGAAGCAAAGCCAGGTTTGGATAGATTTAAGACAGAAGCGGCAAGAGAAGTTGGAGTAACTTTAAAAGATGGCTATAATGGAGATATAACCTCCAGAGAAGCTGGTTCCATAGGTGGCCAGATGGTTAAAAAGATGATAGAAGCATATGAAAATAATTTAAAATAATAGTTGAAATAAAAGACTGGATGATTTGATTCATCTAGTCTTTTGTTAAAAATAACAAATTCAGAGGGGATAGTTGTATGCCAGAAAAGTATTGGCCCGAAACTATTGTACTTTGGGGTGCCGGAGCTACAAAATATTTAGGCCTTCATGGAACTAAACAATTGATAGAATTAATTTTAAAAATAACTAAAGATGATTTTTCTTTTTTACATGGTAAAGATGAGAAATTGATAAATGCATTTAAAAAACTGATAAATTATGATCTAATTAATGATAAAAGACTTTCAAAAATATATGATATAAAAGCTTTGAAGATTATAATAAAAACAAATGCCAAACTTGATATGCATGAATTATTTACTATGATGGATCAACTTATAGAAAATAATATGGGATACAATGCATTTTTAAATGGTAATAATCATTTTTTGAGAGTAGAAAGAATACAGGCTGCAAAGAGATGCCTTATCCTTATTATTGAAGAATTAGAAAGAATAAGTGTACAAAGTAAACCTGGATATTTTGACAGACAGAATATAAGTCCGTATTATGAATTATCTAAAACTTTAACTGAACTTATGGTGGAAGAGGGGAAAGAATTTGAAAGAAGAGGATATAAGAGAGATAGCAGAAGATTTTATCTATATTCTTATGCAATAATTTCTTTTAATTGGGATCCAGTTTTATTGTGGAATTTGTGTAATACAAATAGAGAAATAAATAAAAAAAATATAAAATTAAAAGATGGTTTGAGTTTAAAATTATATGAGGATTTTGGAATACAAACAGCATTTATTGGATCAAATTATAGTGAATCGGAAATAAAATATACAGTGGATGAATCCCAGTGTAAAGGAATAAATGACTATAATTATCCATCTCGAATAATTCGTATGGGAAAAATATTGTTCCCTCATGGAATGTTTGGCTCTAGAGTTTGCCCGGAATGTGGCAAGTATATAATAAATTTATCTAACAGCTGTAATAAAATGTCAACCAATATATTTGGACCATCACTTTTAAAAGATCTTCAAACTGGCTGGCAGTATAGAACTTCTAAAGAAAAAACTTATGAAAGAGGTTCGATAGAATGCCCTTATTGTGGACAAATAACATATCCCTATGACATGCCCATTATAATGCAAACATTGGCTAATAATAAAAGAGTTTCCTGTCTTAGAGAAATTAAAACTGAAATGGGACTTATTATAAAGCATGCTAAACACATAGTATTTGCAGGATACAGTCTACCTATAGATGATATAATGGTAAAAACTTTTTTTATGTCATCTATATCCGGAAATGATAAAAAAAATTTAAAATGTTCATTGATAAATTATGATTCTGATTATTGTGGAGGAGAAAGCTGGCTGACAGGACAAAATATATCAGAGTATTTAAATGCAAATAAAGATAGTTCTAAAGTAGAGTGTATTAAAAATATATGTGATATATTCAATATTGATAATGTGAGGATATCACTTAAGGGTATACCAGACATATTTATGGATAAGGGTAAATGCAGTAAAGAAAAAGTAGTAGATTTATTGTATCCACAAGAATTTTTCAGAGAAGGTTTTCCCATAATAAGAGATTGATAATTGGCATATTGTGTTTTTTTTAACTAAGTATATTGAAAATATACTTAAATATGATAGAATAAAATTGTCGGTATCTAATAAACTGAACTAATTATAAAAAAGGAGGTTCCGAGTTATATCCTTACGGGGAATAACAGCGGAGAGAATTATGGAAAAACAAATAAAATTTTGGCCTAAATTAACTGTTAAACAGTTGACGGTAATAGGTATGTTGTCTGCAATTTCTATTGTGCTTGGGGTAACTGGACTTGGATTTATACCAATTCCACCTGTTAAAGCTACTATAATGCATATACCGGTTATAATAGGAGCAATTTTAGAAGGACCACTGGTTGGAGCATTAGTTGGATTGATATTTGGAGTGTTTAGTATAATTCAGTCTATTACAAGTCCAACACCTATTTCATTTGTATTTATGAATCCAATAGTATCTGTTTTACCGCGAATATGTATTGGCATAGCATCCTATTATGTATATTACTTAATAAAGAAGAGAAAAAAATCTGTTTCTATTCCAATAGCTGCTGCAATAGGATCAATTATAAATACTGTTGGGGTTTTGGGATTCATATTTGTTATTTATGTAACACCCTATGCAAAAGCTTTAAACATAAGTGTATCCGCAGCAAAGAAAGGCATTATAACAGTAGGAGCAATAAATGGAATACCAGAAGCTATACTTTCTGTAATAATTACTACTGCCGTTGTAAGTGCTGTTACTAGAATTAGACGTAGGTGATTATGAAATATAAAACTCTAAGCGTTGTTTTTTGCTTGGAGTTTTAATTATTAATAAAGGAAAATATGAGGTTATATATATGAAAGAAATTTTACTTAATGAAATAGATGGAATAAATATAGGAAATGCACAAAGTCTAAAAGGACAAACGGGATGTACCGTTATAATTTGCAAGGATGGTGCAACTGCAGGAGTGGATGTTAGAGGAGGATCTCCAGGTACTCGTGAAACGGATTTATTGGATCCGGTAAATTTTGTAGATAGAATCCATGCTGTAATACTTTCTGGAGGAAGTGCATTTGGATTGGATGCAGCAGGTGGCGTTATGAAATATTTGGAAGAAAAGAACGTGGGATTTGACGTAACTGTTACCAAGGTACCTATAGTATGTAGCGCGGTACTATTTGATCTCGTGGTAGGAGATTATAGGATAAGGCCCGACAAATCAATGGGTTATGAAGCATGTAAGAATTCAGAAATAAATGTGTGTAAAAATGGAAATATAGGAGCTGGAACAGGTGCTACTATAGGCAAGATACTCGGACTCGAACATTCAATGAAAGGTGGTTTGGGAACCTATGCTGTCCAGGTAGGAGATTTAAAAATAGGTGCAGTTGTTGCAGTTAATTGCCTTGGGGATATAATAGATCCCAAAAACGGAAAAATAATAGCAGGGGCATTGAAAGAAGATGGCAGATCTTTTGCAAATACCCAGCAAATAATGTTGAATAGATATAATGAAAAGAGAAATTTATTTAGTGGAAATACTACCATTGGAACCGTAATAACTAATGGAAAATTTAACAAATCAGAGATGAATAAAATTGCATCCATGGCGCATAATGGATATGGCAGAACTATGAGGCCTGCACATTCAGTATTTGATGGAGATACCATATTCACCATGGCTACAGATGAAGTAGATGCAGATATAAGTACAGTCGGATTTCTAGCTGCTGAAGTAATGGAAAAGGCCATTATAAGAGCTGTAAAAAGTGCGGAGTCAATTTCAGGTCATAAATCATATAAAGAATTGGCAACTCAAAGTTGACAGTAATTGATTTTACTGTCAACTTTTAAATATTTAACTTTTCAATTATATCTTTTAGTGTATCAGCTGAAGTTTGCAAAGCTGTTTTTTCTGCACTGTTTAGTGGAACACGGAGGGTTTTTTGAATTCCTTCAGATCCTATTACTGCAGGAAGGCCCATGTAAACATTATCTATATCGTATTCACCACTAAATAGTGCAGAAACTGTCATTATTGAATTTTCATCTCTTGACAGTGCTTCTACAATTCGTCTAACGGCTAGAGCAACAGCAAAATAAGTTGATCCCTTTCGTTCTATTACCTCATAAGCTGCATTTCTTACATTATTTATTATCCTATCCTGATAATCCGAATCGCAACTGGTATCCATCAAATTGCAATATTGTTCTAGAGGTATTCCGGCAATAGAAGTAGAACTCCATGTAGCTATTTCAGAATCTCCATGTTCTCCTATTATATAGCTATGAATATTTCTTGCATCTATATTGAAATTTTCACTTATCATATATCTGAGTCTTGAGGTGTCTAGAACGGTACCAGAACCTATTATTCTTTCAGGTGGAAATCCAGATAATTTATAGGTTATGTAAGTTAGTATATCCACGGGATTTGAAACTACCAAAAGTATAGATTTAGGGCTGTATTTTACAACTTCAGGTACTATGGATTTAAAGATAGAATAATTTCTATTAATTAAATCCAATCTGCTTTCACCAGGTTTTTGACCGGAACCTGCTGTTATTATAACAATATTCGATTCTTCTGTATCCTTGTAATCGCCAGATTTTATATCAACAGGTTTTACAAATGACACTCCGTGAGCTAGATCCATTGCTTCTCCTTCAGCCTTATCTTTATTTACATCTACGATTACTATTTCTGAAGCCAAGCCAGAACTCATAATTGAGAAAGCAGTAGTCGAACCTACAAAACCAGCACCAATTATGGATATTTTTATACCTCTAATTTTCATAAAGTAATTACCTCCATTATAAATTTCAGTCCGTACTAATAGAATTTTTACCAATTATATAAATATTATTCTTTATTATACTTTATATAATAAATGGAAACAATATCAATAATTAATAGCATCTATTTTATAATCCATATTTGTGATAAAATTAAGGTATAACATAATAATGACAAGGAGTGTAATAATGACCAATAATGAAGAAAATCTAATGAATAAATATATCAATGGAATAAATTCAACTATGGACAATATTAAAATTGGAGAGATAGTTTCTGGAAAAGTGATTTCCATATCAGATGAGAATGTAATTGTAAACATAGGATATATGTATGATGGTATACTAAATAAAAAAGATATATCTAAGGAAAATTTGAAGCCGGCTGAAATGTTTAAACCAGGTGATGAAATTGACGTTTATATAGAAAAAATTAATGATAAAGAGGGACTTCTGATTTTATCAAAAATAAGGGCTGACAAAAAAATACATTGGAATAATTTAAAAAATGCATTTGAAAATGAAGAGAATGTTGAATGTAAGATAAAAGAAGTAGTAAAAGGAGGAGTTGCAGCTTACTTAGGTGAAATTAGAGGATTTATACCAAAATCTCAACTTTCTGTAAAGTATGTAGAAAATTTAAATGAATTTGTAGATAGAAAACTAGAAGTAAGAATAATAGACATAAATGAAGCAAAAAATAATATAGTTTTGTCACGAAAAAAGGTAGAAGAAGTTGAACTTGAAGAAAAGAAAAATGATACTTTGAATAAAATCAAGCCTGGTGATAAGGTAAAGGGGAAAGTAACTAAATTGATGAAATTTGGAGCTTTTGTAGATTTAGGCGGAGTAGAAGGCTTGATACATATATCGGAGCTTTCGTGGGAAAGAGTAAAAAATCCTTCGGATGTAGTTTCCATTGGAGATGAAGTAGAAGTGTATATATTGGATATAGACAGAGGAAAATCCAGAATTTCACTCTCCCTAAAAGATATAACCCCTAATCCATGGGATAATATTGATAAAAAGTATAAAATGGACGACATTATAAAGGGAAAGATCGTAAAAATTATAAATATAGGGGCTTTTGTACAAATTGAACCGGGGGTAGAGGGCTTAGTGCATGTTTCTGAAATATCAGATGAACATATTGCAAAACCTGAAGATGTACTTCAAGTTGGAAATAATGTAAATGTAAAAATATTAAGCATAGATTCTAATGCAAAGAAAATATCTTTAAGTATAAAGGATGCAGAAAATACTTCTAAAGAAGATTATAGTGAATATACTAATAATAGCGAAGAAGGATTTTCTATAGGAGAAGTTTTTAATGGAAAATTGAAAAATTTGAAATTGAATTGAGATTATTCACAATATATATAAAAGTTGGTGTAAATTATGGAATCTAATTTCTCAAAGGTTATTGATTCATATGAAGTTAAAACTTTACTTCACAGTTTTTATAGTTTAATGGGTATAAAATGTTTGATAAAGTATAGGGAAAAAACTTTTTATAAGCATCCAGAGTTTAGGCCTTTAACGGACTTTGGATTTAAAAAATATGATGAAAATATTGTGAAACAAATTAAAGAAAACAGAAAATATGGTATTTTTAAAAGTAAAAGTGGATTAATGTATTTTGGAGTTCCTATATATGTGGATGATAATACTGTTGCTATAATGTTTACCTCTCCTATATTGTATCAAAAACTTAATTTAAAGTATTTGAGCGGAGAAATTAGTGATTTCAAGGCTCATCAAGATGATCTTGTAGATGTAGTAAAACATATACCTTATTTTTCAAAAGAAGTAATTGGAAAAATAATAGAGTATTTTTGCAATATATCATATATTATCAATAAAAACATAAGAACATATGGTAAATATAGTGAATTGCTTGAAAGCAAAAAAAGACTTGAATCAAATTATAATAATATGGTTAAAATGGCATATTACGATGAGCTTACAGGATTGGGAAATTGTAATTACTTGAAAACGGAAATGAAAAAGAGTATTGAATTATATTCCGAAAGAAGTTTTATATTATTCCATGTAGAACTATCAAATTTTAAAAATGTAAATGACATACTTGGCTATAAATATGGAGACAAGCTCTTGCAAAAAATAGGTAATACTATAAAGAAACTGTATAACAATGACATAGTTTCTAGAAATTACGGAAATGAGTTCTTGATTCTTAAAAAATTAGAAAATCATAAAATCAATTTGCATTCGGAAGCCAAGCATTTGCTCAATTCATTATGTGATGTATGGAATTTGGATGATATTGAGGTACCAATATCAGTAAGTATAGGCATGACGGTATATCCAAAAGATGGTAAGAATGTAACTGTTATGATGAGAAATGCGGATATAGCCTTAAACAAAGCTAAATCTAACGGAAAGAATTCCTACATAATGTTTGAAAATTACATGTATGATGAAATATTGATTAAAAGTGAAATGGAAAAGGAATTGAGAAAGGCCATAAGAAATGAAGAATTTGAATTATATTATCAACCTCAGGTAGAAGTAGCTACTAATAAAGTAGTTAGTTTTGAAGCACTTATTAGATGGAACAGTTCTAAATTGGGCTGGGTTATGCCGGGGGAATTTATAGGATTGGCAGAAGAAACGGGAATTATAACATCTATAGGAGAATGGGTTTTTGAAAAAGCATGTTTTCAAATTATGCAGTGGAAAAATAAAGGATATGATTATGATTTTATATCCATAAATGTTTCACCGGTTCAAATCAGAAAAGATGGATTTGTTGATATGATTAAGAGAGTGGTCAAGAAAACGGGAGTTGATACCAATTTAATTGAACTTGAAATAACAGAAAGTGTAGTAATGGAATCGCTTGAGAGAAGCTGTAGTGTTATTGATGAATTGAAGAGAATGGGAATAAGAATTGCACTGGATGATTTCGGAAGTGGCTATTCTTCACTGAATTATCTGAAAAGTTTACCTATAAACACTATTAAGATTGATAAAACTTTTATAGATGGAATATGCAAATACTCTTATGAAAATATAATAGTAGACAGTATAATAAATCTTGCTCATATAATGAAACTTGATGTAGTAGCAGAAGGAGTGGAATATGAAGAACAATTTATATCATTAAGAGAAAAAAGATGTAATAAAATTCAGGGTTACTATTTTGGAAAGCCAATGCCTTGTAAAGAGGCAGAAAAAATGTTAGAATTCACCTCATTGAGATAAATGAGGGAATTCTAAATGTTTAACCAACACCAAAGTCAGTATTATTCCAGAGGACTTCTATATTTTTTTCATCTTGGAGAAAAGAAAAATTGTCATAAAACCAATTCACTAAGTTTTCATCTCTTTTTATATTTGTGGAATTTTCTATAAATACATTTACGCATCCATATTCAAAGTATTTAAGCAAGTATTCAATATCTCTTTTTACAATATCTTTTGTCTGGCCTTTAATTCCTACTAAAAGACATATGGATTTAAAATACTTTGCTACTTCCTGGGGACTGGAAAATATTGCTCCTTTATTTAAAAACTTGTTTCTAAAGTTATTGTCAAAGGATTCTATACCACATTTAAATATTATGGGAATGTTAAAAAAATTCTCAAATTCATGAAGTCTATTTCTATATAACCAGTGACTTTCAAAAAATAGTTTTTTTATATTTTTAGAAGCTGATACAGACTCTATATCGGTTAAAGTTTCTTTCGGCAATTCAAAACAGCTTCCTGAGTTTATTACTTCTAGAGAGTTGTATTTTCCTGTAATATTTTTTAATATAGTTTTATTTAAATAAATATCCTTGTTGATATCTGAATCATTATCATCTATGTAATCACAAAAGGAACATTTTCCCCATATGCATGGTGATGATTTTAAAAGTACAATTTCTCTTTTGTTTTTAGATTCAACGATACTGTAGCGGATCATAAAGTTAATTCCTCCCTTATACATTCCTTTATATAGTACTACATATTTGATGCTTTTACATTAATATTACTATTTAAGCTAAAAAATTTTCAAAAATGTGTTGACTTTAGATGTACCCTGGAGTAAAATGTATAAATGTGTGATACACAAAATATTTTGGGGTGTAGCCAAGTGGTAAGGCAATGGACTTTGACTCCATCATTCGTAGGTTCAAATCCTGCCATCCCAGCCAAACTTTGGTTCACTAGCTCAGTTGGTAGAGCACATGACTTTTAATCATGTTGTCCGGGGTTCAATTCCCCGGTGAGCCACCATATTTTTAGTTATTAATGCTATATTTTACTTTTATGCAGGTGTGGCGGAATGGCAGACGCACTAGACTTAGGATCTAGCGCCTATGGCGTGGGGGTTCGACTCCCTTCACCTGCACCAATTATTAACAATTTTAAATTGTACTGGCTTAATAGAATTAGATATATATCTAATTCTTTATTTTTATTTGATAGTAATATGTTAGTTGAAAGGTAGGAAGAAAGTAATGGATTTAGATAAAATATTTTATAGAAAATTTCTTAAGGGAGCATTTTCAGATCCTGTTAAAGTAAGATATTGGGATGGGACTGAGGAAGACTATGGTGATGGACAACCTAAATTTGAAATTATATTCAATTCTCATATTCCTAAAAAGGAAATTTTAAGAGACCCATTTTTAACACTTGGGGAATCATATATGGATAAAACACTTGATTTTAAAGGAAATATTAGAGAAATTATTGAATCCGTTTATAAAAGTAATGGAAGCTTTTTACATAGTGCTGGAGCATTTTCAAAATTATACAAGGTAATTCCAAATACAATTAAGAAGAGTAGAGAAGATATACAATATCACTATGATGTAGGAAATGATTTTTATAGTCTTTGGTTGGATAAAACTATGACTTATTCCTGTGCATATTTTAAAAATGAAAATGATTCTTTATATGACGCACAGATAAATAAGGTAAATCATATATTGAAAAAAATGGATTTGAAAGAAGGTCAAAGGCTTCTTGATATAGGATGCGGTTGGGGCGAACTTATAATAGCTGCTGCTAAACAGTATGGAGTTAATGCTGTCGGTATAACTTTAAGTGAAGAACAATATAGCAAAGTTAAACAGAGAATAAAGGAAAATAATTTAGAAGATAAAGTAGAAGTAAGATTATCAGACTACAGAGAATTGGTAAAAGATAAAGAAAAATTTGATAGAATAGTAAGTGTAGGAATGATTGAGCATGTAGGAAGAAAAAATTTACATTATTATATGGAAGGCGTAAATTCCATGCTTGTTCAGGGTGGGGTATCACTTCTCCACTGCATAACTGCACAAACAGAATCAGAAGTAAATGAATGGATAAAAAGATATATATTCCCGGGTGGGTATATTCCATCAATAAGGGAACTTGTAAGTTTGATGGCTGATAATGATCTTCATCTTGTGGATGTTGAGAGTTTAAGACTTCATTATTATAAAACGCTTAAGATATGGTCTGAAAATTTTGAAAATGCTCTTGACGAAGTTAGTAAAATTAAAGACGAGAGATTTATAAGAATGTGGGATCTCTATTTAAATGCTTGTTCCGCATCATTCCACTATGGAGTAATGGATGTTCACCAATTTCTGTTTACCAAGGGATTGAACAATGAATTACCTATGACACGAAAAAAATTGTATGAAGACTAAATATATTGTAAAATCAGGGTTGTATACCCTGATTTTTTTGTGTAAACAAGAATTTGTAGTGTGAAGGTGATGAAAATAAAATATTATGAATTAAAAAATATGATTTTAAAAAATGATTTTCATAGAAAAAATTTAATTGTAGAAGGTACAGGTGGAAGCGGCAAAACCACTCTTGCCCAGGAAAAGTACATAAATATGATAGAAAGAGAAAAAATTAAAAGCGAAGATATCATGGTATTTGTACTCAATTCTCATCAAAAGGTAGATTGGACGGGTAAAATGCAATTTGATTTATGGGGACAGTCTAAAATAGATACATACAATAATTTTATAATTAAAGAACTAACAAAATATTGGCCTGTAATAGAGAAGAATTGTGAGCAAGTCAAGAAATACATAATAAAACCTGGAATTGTATATCAGGATACAGCTATATATATGATGGAAATATTAGTTGATTATTTTAGAAAGAATAGAGGATACTTTTTAGATATAGCTGAACAGTCAAAGAAAATTGCAGAAGAATTTATAAATAGCATGAATATTTCAGCACTTTCTCTAAAAGAATTAAAAAATATAGGAAAAACAATATATTCTTCAATAAGACTTAAAGAAAATAAAAATATAGATAACTACATACATATGGATGAAATAATAGAACATTATACAAAAAGCCTATTGTCTTCGGGGAGTATGGATATGTCTATAGCTATTTATTTGTACAATAAGTATCTTTTAAATGATGAAATATATATAGAACGTTTAAGCAGTATAAAATGTCTAATTGTTGATGATGTGGATCAAATATCAAAAGCCCAGCTAAAACTTTTAGAACTAATAGGGGGAAGAGCAGAAAAGGTCTATTTGTTTTTTAATCCACAAGGAGGATTTTGCAATTATTATGGGGCAGATATAGAATATTTGAATAAATGTAAGTTGTTAAGTTCTGAAAGATTGAAATTGGAAGATCATTTTTTGTGTAGTGATAATTTATATTTGTTTTCTAATACATTGAAAATGAATTGTGATAGTGTGCATATAGATTTGTCCTCCATATTTAGAAGTGAAATGCTTAATAAGATATCGGAAAAGGTGTTTAATCTTATTGAAAATGGGGTTGCTCCCGATGATATATGTATTATATCTCCAGTAAATGACGATATTTTAAATTATGAGATGAAGACAAGATTTGCATCCGAATCAATAAATATAAAAAATCTTTCTAAAAAAAACATGCTTATTGATAATATATATGTTAACAGTATTATAATAATATTGTGTAAATGTATAGGATATATTAATCATGATTTTACCCAAGATGATTATAGAAGATTTTTTTCTTCCGTTCTTGGTATAGATGCAATAAAGGCATATAGACTTGTTGAAAATGTCATGAATTTTGGAGAATTTACAGATTTAACTGATGAAATGAAAAATCTTATTGGCGGTGATGCAAGTATAAAATATCATCATATACTGGATTTTATAAAAGAGTGTAAGTATAAATATGAAAAAAATGAATTAAATATATCACAGATTATAAGGCTGATATTTCTTGATGTATTGATAGACATTGAGAATTCACAACAAAATATAGGTGTATGCAAAAATTTAAGCGAATTTTCAGAAAAATTTATATCAAGTTTAAAAAATTTTAAAACCATAGAAAATCCACAGCAAAAATTTATAGATTTTGTGAGAAGAGAGGCAATGGATTTCTACTCTAGATATGATATTGAAAAAATGCATATTGAGGATAGAGGAATAATTATAGGTACCCCTTATAGTTTTTTAACAAGTAACATGAAGTGTTCTGTACAAATATGGACAGATATTCAAAGTAATATGTGGTGTCCAAGAAATATAAAAGAATTTTCAAATAGCTATTTGTTTAAAGAAAACTGGGAAAACGGATGTATATATACAGAAAAAATAGAAGAAAAAAATAGATTACAGCTCTTGAAATTGTTGACAAAAGCGCTAATTAAAAAGTGCAGCAAAGGTATATACTTGTATGGAAGTGAATATTCTGTGAATGGATACGAACAGAATGGGCTCCTTTATAATTTAATAACTGGTGAATGATGCTTATTACGAATTTAAAAAAGGTGGAATATTATGAAATTCAGAGAAGATCAGGTTCCAATACTTGAATATAATGGAGGAACTATGGCTGTTTCGGCAGTACCTGGTGCGGGAAAAACTTTTATTGTAGCCTACTTGGCATCTAAAATAATAGAAAAAAAATCAGACAAGGGAAAAGTTCTGATAGTAACTTATATGAATAGTGCAGTAAATAATTTCAAAAGCAGAATCTCTCAAGTATTGGAAAGCCATGGAATAGACTCAAGTAGGAGTTATGAAGTAATGACAATACACAGTCTGGCTATGAAAATAATTCAGGAAAGGCCTGATGTAGTTGGATTAGATGAAGATATAAAAGTTTTGGATGATATCAACAAGTCAATTTATATTGGTAGATGTATAGATTTATGGAGAAGGCGAGGAGGGGAAAAGACATTTAAAAATTTGCTTAATGATTATGGAACCAAAAAATATGATGTAAAGGAAAAATATTGGTGGCAAAATTTCACTTCTGCAATAGAAGTAATTATAAGTGAGTTGAAATTGAATTCTATATCATGTGATAAAATAGACAATAGTTTAGAGATTTTAGGGAGTAATAGTATAGTTAAAATTATAAATTATATTTATAAAGATTATGAGAAATTGCTTAAATTAAATGGATATGTGGACTATGAGGATATAATAGTTCTGGCATATAGTGCATTGAAAACAGATGAAAATTTAAGAACCAAATTTCAAAATAAATATGATTTTGTATTTGAAGATGAATGTCAGGACTCCAATATGATACAATATAAGATACTATCCTTGATTTCCCAAAGTCGCAGTAATAATAATTTAGTTAGAGTTGGAGATTTAAATCAGAGTATAATGGGAAGTTTTACGTCATCAAATCCAAGGTATTTTGAAGATTTTATAGATAAAGCTGATAAAAAATACATTATGAATATGGCAGGGAGAAGCAGTAGGGAAATAATAGATCTCGCCAATTATATAGTTGAATATACTCAAAAACATCGTAGCGAAAAAAGTTGCAGAAATGCTTTGAAAAATCAAATTATAAAGCCTGTGGAAGATATGGATGATTTAAAAAATCCGCAAATGAATGAGTATGGGATTAAGACCTATTGTATGAGTTCCTGGGAGAAAGAAAAAGAGTCTACTATAAGAGCTATAATTAATTTTAAGAAAAAACATCCTGATATGACTACAGCAGTACTTGTACCATTTAATAAACATGTATCTGAAATATCTCAAGAGCTTATAAAAAATCATATAGATTGTGATGAACTGTCTAGTACATCAGGTCAAAGAATTAAAATTACAAATATATTAGGTAAATTGCTTGCATTTTTAGCTCAGCCAGATAGTATTGATAAATTTAAAGATATCATATATGAAATCATTGATGGAGATATTGAAAAGAAGGATAAAATAATAGAGTGTATTTCAAAATCAAGTGTGGAAGAAATGATTTCAGAGAATGAGTTTAGAATTAGCACTATAAACAAATTTAAAAAGATAGATGAGAAAATGGCCAATACTTTTGTAGATGTTTGTTATAAGTTAAAGAGTATTCTGGAAAATTCCAATAAGGATATTCTAAACCTGTTATTATATATAGAAAATGTATTTAGGTTTAATTCCGAAGATAGTGCCATGCTTCAATTAATAGCTTCTTATATAAAGTATGAAAGATTTCAAAATCCAAATATTACTCTTGATATGATCTCAAACCAACTTTTAGATATAAATAATTCTGTATTCAGACATATGTCTGAAGTTATTTATAGTGTGAATGGATATGAACCGAATCCTGAAAAAGTAGCAGTTGCGACTTATCATAAATCTAAAGGACTTGAATGGGATTGCGTATTTTTACTTTATCTTAATAATTATACCTATCCTTCGTCATTTAGTAGTAAATTTAGATCTGAATACTATTTTTTCAAAGATGAATTTAAAAATCCTACAGCACTTGGAAAGGCAGAGATAGAGAAAATATTAGGTAATAAAATTACATCAAATCCTATTGTTCAATCGCGAGTTGAAATATTATGTGAAAAGATAAGACTTCTTTATGTCGCTGTAACAAGGGCTAAACGATATCTTATCTGTATGTCACATTATGATAAATCAAAACAAGATTTTCCATCTGAATATTTTAAAGTAATAAAAGAATTTGTATATAAGAAATGTGGTGATTTCTCTGGACATTAGAAAATTAGAATATTTTTATTATAGTCAAACTTCCCTAAATATTTTTAGAACATGTCCTATGAAGTTTAAATTTAAATATATAGACAATATATCATGGAAAAGAGATGACTTTATAGAAAGTGGATATTATGATAATATAGATATAGGTATAGATTTTCACCTTATATGTGAAAGATATTTTTCAAGACTTCCTATAGGAAAATTAGATAAGAATCGAAATTTGGCCAAATGGGTGGATTCATTGCAGAAAACATTTTTATTATATGATGAAAATACATATTTAACGGAGTATGAAATAAAGATGAAGTCTGGTATTATAAAGCTTCAGGCAAAATATGATCTTATAGTAATAAAACCTGGTGGTAAAATTGAAATTTATGACTGGAAGACGGAAAATAGAAAACTTTTACTTGAAGAAATGGAAAACAGAATACAGACTCTTGTATATCTATATGTACTATCTGAAAATGCAGAGAAATTATTTGGAATTAATACAAAATTTGAAGACATATCCATGACTTTCTGGCAGCCCCAGTATGGTGATAATGTTTTGAACATAAAGTATTCAGAATATAAACATTCAGAAGGTGAAAAATATTTAAAAAAATTAATAGATACTATAAATTCTTATGATTTCAATTGTGATTTTGATAAAGAAGTATATAGATCCAAGTGCAAATTTTGCGAATTCAATCATATATGCAATGTACGAAAAAATAGTTATTTTTAATATGGAGGATGATTTAGTGCATAAGAGTAGAAATATAATAATTTCAGTAGTAATAATTTTAATAGTTGTTGTTGGAGCATATTATGTATATAATACAAAAAAGCATAATTCTGAAAATGCTAAAAGTACTCAGAGTACCAGCATGGAGGTAAACAAGCCTCAAAAACAGGACAAGTCAACAAATACTAATAAAAACACAAGTAGTGAGAATAATACGAATACAGATGTCCCAGAAACAAAAGATAGTGCTAAACATACTGCTAAAGAGACTAAAGACGTTAAAGAAGATAATAAAGATAATAAGACTGAAACAGACAATAAAATAACTCAGGATAAAGCAGTTCAATTAGTTGAACAATCATTGAAACAGAAGGACTCAAATACTAAAGTTGCATTTGATCATGATACAACAAGGAATAATGTAGAATATTATGTTATACATAGTTTTGATAGTATGAAGGATCATATTGCTACTAGCGGCTGGTACTATGTTGACAAATCCAATGGAAAAGTATATGAATGGGATCTGGCAACTGACAAATTAAATGCCATAAATTAATTACAAGCTTCAGAAGAGTTTAAACTTTTCTGAAGCTTGTAATATTTATCTGGATATTTTAAAGTGGTATTCAGGAGTTTTTTCTGTAATTGTTCTAAATTCATATCCCAATTCTTTATAGTGTTTAATTATTTTAGGAAGTGCTTCACAAGTATTTTTATTTTCTCCACTACAGTGTGCCAGTAAAAATACCTTGTTTTGATTTATACATTTTTTTGTACCTTCAATATATAATTTGTTTACAGGGGTATTATAGTTTATACCGTCGGACAAACATAAATTCCAGTCAAATATTTTATATCCACATGAGTGTAATTTATCTAAGAGATTTGGATTTAGATGATCTTTGCTTCCTGAAGGGAATCTTATTATTTTAGGAGAAAATCCTATTATGTTTTTCAACTCAACTCCCGATTTATTCATTTCATCTATAAATGAGGAATCATTTGCATATATTTTTTTGTAATCGTGAGTGAATGTGTGAAGACCTATACTATGTCCTTCATCTTTTATTCTCTTTAAAACAGATTCTCTTCCATCAAATTTATAGCCTATTACAAAGAAAGTGGCTTTTACATTCTCATGCTTTAAAATATCAAGTATGTTATTTGTAACTGTTTCACTTGGACCATCATCAAAGGTTAAATAAATTAATTTTGAAGTATTATCTTTTGCAATAACTTTTATTGGATTAAACAGTATACTTATTGTTAATAGTGAAATCACAAAATACCATGAAATATTTTTAAGTCTCATGCTGAAACTCTCCTTTTTCTAGATTTTATAACTGGATTTAGTATTTGCACATATTTATTTATTATTAGACATTCTATATAAAAAATAAAAATAAATTTTGTTATGTCGTTTAATTGTGATATTATATGTATTATTGACTATACTGAGTTTTATTTAATTCAACACGAAATAGGAGTGAATAAATTGGAAGTATATTTTGACAACAGTGCCACTACAAAACCATATTCAGAAGTTATGGATATTATGGCATATACAATGAAGAATTATTATGCAAATCCATCTTCAGCTTATTCTATTGGAATGAATGCTGAACGAAAAATAGATAAATCCAGAGACATAATAGCTCTTAGTTTAAATTGCAGCAGGGATGAAATAATATTTACGTCAGGTGGAAGTGAAAGCAATAATTTTCTTATAAGAGGATTCTTAAGTGCAGGTAAACATATTATAACTACTAAAATAGAACATCCAAGTGTTATAAATACATGCAAGTATCTTGAAAGTCAGGGTATAAGGGTTACATATTTAGATGTAGATAAGACTGGTAGAATAAACATAGATGAGCTTTTGAAAAATATGAATAAAGAAACAGTTCTGGTAAGTATAATGCATACTAATAATGAGACTGGAGTTTTGCAAGATATAGAAAATATAGGAAAAGCTCTAAAAGAAAAGAGCAGTAGAGTAAAATTTCATGTAGATGCAGTTCAAGGATACGGAAAGTATAAAATAGATGTAAAAAGATGTAATATAGATTTGCTTTCTGTAAGTGGACATAAAATACATGGACCTAGAGGAATAGGCATAGCTTATTTAAAAAGTGGATTAAGGCCCAAACCGCTTATATACGGTGGGGGACAGGAAAGAGGATTTAGGTCTGGAACTGAAAATTTGACAGCTATAGCTGGTCTTGCAGAGGCAGCAAAGATTACATATAAAACATATGAGGACAATTTTAAAAGGGTAAGTGAAGTAAAAGATTATTTTATAGATAAGCTAAAAGATATTCCCAATGTTAGGATAAACAGCAATGGACAGATCTATTCACCATATGTTTTAAGTGTTTCATTTTCAGGAGTTAGAGGAGAAGTTCTTTTACATATGATGGAGGACAAGGGCATATTTGTTTCTACAGGTTCTGCCTGTTCAGCCAGAGATAATAAGGAAAGCCATGTGCTAAAGGCCATTGGATTAACTGAAAAAGAGATAAGAGGTACTATAAGGTTTAGCTTTAGTCAATTTAATACGAAAGAAGAAATTGATTATACTATGGAAGTATTGGACAAATCTTTAAAATTTTTGAGGAGAATTAAAATATGAGAAAGTTGATATTAGTTAAATATGCACCGGAGATATTTTTAAAAGGATTAAATAAGGGAAAATTTGAAAGAAAACTTATGAACAATATAAAAAATGTCATGAAAGGAGTGGAATATGACTTTGTAAAAGATGAAGGCCGCTGGTTTATAGAATGTGAAAATATAGATGAAGGCGTAAATAGGCTGAAAAAAGTTTTTGGTATATCCGAAGTGTGTATTGCTTATGAGATATCAAGAGATATGGAAAGCATAAAAAAGCAGGCTCTCTCATGTGCACTTAAATGCAGTGGAAATACATTTAAAGTTGTTACAAAGAGGGCGGATAAAAAATTCCCTATAAATTCTATGGAAGTTAGTAGATTGATAGGGGCGTACATATTGGAAAATATTAAAGATATTTCAGTAGATGTAAAAAAGCCTGATTTTTTAGTCAATATAGAAATAAGAGATAATGCATATGTTTATTCAGAAAGGATAAAAGCAGAAGGCGGAATGCCGTATGGAACTAATGGAAGCACAATGCTTATGCTTTCAGGTGGAATAGATTCACCGGTAGCTGGATATATGATGGCAAGAAGAGGAGTCATATTAAATTGTGTTTATTTTCACAGCCACCCATATACTAGTGAAAGGGCAAAGGAAAAAGTAAAAGATCTTGCAAATATATTAAAAAGTTATACAGGAAGTATAAATCTTTTTGTAGCACCTTTTACTGAAATACAGATGCAGATAATTGAAAAATGCAGGGAAGATGAACTTACCATAATAATGAGAAGATTTATGATGAGAATAGCATGTAAACTTGCAGAAAAATACAATGTGGATTCTGTAACTACAGGAGAGAGTATAGGACAGGTTGCAAGTCAGACTATGTCGGGACTTGTAGTAAGCAACGATGCTGCAGACAGACCTGCATTTAGACCATTAATTGCCATGGATAAAGTTGATATAATGGACGTAGCTAGAAAAATAGGAACCTATAATACATCTATACTTCCATATGAAGATTGCTGTACTATATTTGTTCCGAAACATCCAAAAACGAAACCGCGTCTTGAAGAAATAAAAAAAGCTGAAAGTATTCTGGATATTGATGAATTAGTGAAAAAATCTATTGATAATACAGAGTTATTTAATTAAAAAAGTAGAGAATAGAATTTATCTATTCTCTATTTTGTCATGAGTCAACAAAAACAATATATAGGGGGTAGTGTGATTAAATAAGGATATGCAATATACCCTGGCACTTAATCAAAAACAATATTGAATAATAATTAATATTGTTTGATATAATTTATTATATTATACATAGTATTATAAAGCAATAGTTTTATTAAATTTCGTCTATAATTTTAATTAATGAACTCAATGCAGACTCTAGTTCTTTCTCTGAAATAACAAGAGGAGGAAGTAGTCTAACTACACTAGGTCCTGCAGTTAATACGAGAATACCATTTTCTAAAGCTTTTTTCTGAACTTCAGAGGATTTTTCCGAGTTTAGCTGAATTCCAAGCATAAGTCCAATTCCCCTAACGTCTAATACATTTTTAGAAGCAGCATTTTTGAAGAAGCTCTTAATAAAAGAGCCTTTTTTAGCTATGTCATCTAAAAATCCCGGCTTTTTCAATGTATCAACTACACAATTTGCTCCAGCCGTACTAATAGGATTCCCCCCAAATGTTGAACCATGATCTCCTGGAACAAATGTATTTTCAAGTTTCTTGTTGCATAGTACAGCTCCAATAGGAAGACCTCCTGCTAATCCCTTTGCAGTTGAAACTATATCTGGTTCTACTTCATAATTCATATATCCAAATAATTTTCCTGTTCTACCCATACCACATTGAACTTCATCGAATATAATAAGTATGTCATTTTTTTTACTTATTTCAACTACTTTGTCTATGAATTCTTTTGGTAGAGGATATACTCCACCTTCACCTTGAATTGCCTCCATCATGATTGCACAAACTGTTGGATCGATGGCAGCTTCAAGAGACTTTACATCTACATCAGTATATTTGAAACCTTCAGTAAAAGGATCAAAATATTTGTGGAATTTTTCCTGGCCTGTAGCTTTTAATGTAGTTATAGTTCTTCCGTGGAAGCTTTTATTAAGAGTAAGTATTGTACTTCTTCCTTTTCCATATTTCAAGTAGCTGTATTTTCGTGCAAGTTTAATTGCTCCTTCATTTGCTTCTGCACCGGAGTTACCAAAGAATACTTTGCTCATACTACTTGCTTCAGTAAGTTTTTTAGCCAATGTAAGTTCCGGTATATTTAAAAATATATTTGAGATGTGAGCTAGATTTTTTGCCTGCTCAGTTACAGCTTTAATCCATTCTTCATTTCCGTAGCCTAAAGATGATACTCCTATTCCTGAAGTAAGATCCAAATATTCTTTTTCTTCAGTGTCGTAAAGTTTGCAGCCCTTACCATGGGTAAATACCACGGGAAACTGGCCATAAGTGTTCATAAGATAATTTTTTGAATAAGATAAATAATCCATATAAATTTCCTCCTAATAAATCATAGTTCCTATGCCTTGTTTTGAAAATAGTTCAAGAAGAAGAGAATGAGGAATTCTTCCATCAATAATATGTGCTCTTCTTACTCCAGCTTTGATTGATTCTGTGCAACAATTGATTTTTGGTATCATTCCACCATTTATTATATTGTCTGTATATAATTTCTTGATTTCTTCTAGATTTAATTTTGACATAAGAGTTGAAGGATCATTTATATCTTTCATAACTCCTGGAACATCTGTAAGAAGTATTAATTTTTCAGCTTTTAATGCAGATGCAATTTTAAAAGCACAGGTATCCGCATTTACATTGTAAACTTCAGAGTCATATCCAAGTGCAACACTGCTTACTATAGGTATATAGCCGGTGTCCATACAATTTTTGATGACTTCTGTGTTTACTTCTGTAATTTCTCCTACATGTCCTAAATCTACATCGGAACAAATCTTTTTAGCTTTGATCAGGGAACCGTCTATACCGCATAGACCAATGGCTTTTCCACCGCAAATTTCAACTAAGTTAACAAGATCTTTGTTTACTTTTCCACACAGGACCATTTGAACTATATCCATTGTTTCATCATCTGTATATCTTAGTCCATTTATAAATTTACTTTCTTTATTTAGTTTTTTCAAATAAGAAGAAATAAGTGGCCCCCCGCCGTGAACCACTACTAGGTTTATGCCCACACATTTCATAAGTATTAAATCATTTATGACATATTTTTTTAAATCTTCATTTATCATGGCATTTCCACCATATTTAACTACTAATGTTTTACCTCTATATTTTTGAATATATGGCAGTGATTCTGCCAATACACTTCCTATTTCATTGTGATCCAAAATGTATGCCTCCTTTAATTTGCACTTTTTTTATTTAGGATCTGTAATCTCCGTTAATCTTAATATAATCATAAGTTAGATCACAGCCCCAGGAAGAAACAATAAAAGAACCACAATTCATATTTACAATTATTAAAATTTCATCTTCCGATAATATTTTTTTCGCAAGATCTTCCGAAAAATCTACAGGATATCCATTTTTGAATACTTCTATAGTTCCTTTTGAACTCTCCATGGATAATTGTAGTTTGTTTATATCAAAGTCCACACCAGCATATCCCAGTGCATCTAATACTCTTCCCCAGTTGGCATCAGCACCGAACATGGCAGTCTTTACTAGATTTGAACATATTACAGACTTGCTTAAAATTTCAGCATCATGTTCATTCGGAGCATTTATTACTTTGCATTCTACTAATTTAGTAGCACCTTCACCGTCTTTTGCCATCATTTTAGCTAAAGTTATATTTATTTCATTTAATGCTTGTGAAAATATTTGGTAATCCTGATTTTCTTCATTTATAACTGGATTTCCAGCAAGACCATTGGCAAGTATAAGGGCCATATCATTTGTTGATGTATCTCTATCTACTGAAATTCTGTTGTAACTAACTTTAACAGAATCTTTCAATGCTTTGTTCAAAAGAGCAGGAGATATGTTTGTATCTGTAGTAATAAAAGCAAGCATAGTAGCCATATCAGGATGTATCATTCCAGAACCCTTTGTCATTGCTCCTATAGTTGCAGTTTTATCACCAATTTTGAAACTCAGTGAAACTGTTTTTAGTACAGTGTCAGTAGTCATTATGGCATTTGCAGCATTTTTATGTTCATCTCCACTTAATGAATTTACTAAATCAGGTATAGATTTTTTTATAGCATCTATATTTAACTGGACTCCTATGACTCCAGTAGAAGCTACAAGAACATCTTCTTTTTTTAATTCAAGTAGATCAGCACAACATGAGCACATTTCCTCTGCATTTTTAATACCTGTATCTCCAGTACATGTATTTGCATTTCCACTGTTTATAATTATGGCCTGTGCCTTAGAATTATTTAAATGTTCTTTTGTAACTATAAGTGGAGCACCCTTAACTACATTTTTAGTATAAACACCAGCAGAATTACATGATTCTTTTGAATACACCAAGGCTAAATCTTTTTTATTTTCTTTCTTGAGACCTGTACTGACACCAGATGATTTAAAACCTTTAGGTGATGTAACGCCCCCTTTTGTAATCTTAAAATTCATATTCAATTATCCTCCTTTTAATGTACAAATAATCTATTAAAAAATAGATGGTACGAAATTAAGACCTTCTTTTTCATCAAAACCCAAGGCTATGTTCATATTTTGAATTCCCTGACCTGCTGAACCTTTGATCATATTGTCTATGCAGGAAATCAATATTAACTTGCCATTTTCCTCATCGTAGTGAAGAGAGATGTCACAGTAGTTTGAAAGCCTTACATTATTTATCTTGGAAACTTCCCCTAATGGAAGTACATTTACAAATGGCTCACTAGCATAAAATTTGCAGTATTCATCATGAATTTTTTCCATATCTACTTTTTGATTTGGAGTAGTATATATGGTAGATAGAATTCCTCTGTTTATTGGCAGAAGGTGAGGAGTAAATGTTAGTTTTATATCACTATTTGAAATAGAGTTTAATGTTTCTTCTATTTCAGGTGTATGTCTGTGTTTTGCTATTTTATATGCACTTAAGCTTTCATTACAATTAGTAAAATGTGATGATTCACTAAGACTTCTTCCAGAACCAGTTACTCCTGATTTGGAATCTGAAATTATTCCCTTTTCCTCTATAATGTTTTTAGAAATCAAAGGAAGAAGAGCAAGTTCTATGGAAGTAGCATAACATCCTGGATTTCCTATTATTTTTGCATTTTTTATCTTCTCTCTGTTAAGCTCTGGAAGACCATATATTGATTTATCATGTAAATTAGCTATGCTAAAATCTTTTCCATACCATTTCTTATATGTAAGTCCATTTTTGAATCTAAAATCGGCACCCATATCTATGCATATCTTGTTTTTATTTAATATTTTTTCTGCAATATTTTCACTTAAACCGTTAGGTAAAGCTATAAAAATTGCATCACATTTCTCTATTACAGTATCTTCGTCTTCACATATGAGATCATTTATATTATAAAAATTCGGGTATATACTTGAAAGCTTTTTCCCTTTATAACTGACTGAAGATATAGCTGATATTTCGACTTTGCTGTGGCTTGATAAAAGTCTTATTAATTCTGCTCCTACATAACCTGTGCCACCTATTATTCCAACTTTTAGCGATTTAATTACCCCCTTACTAACTATAAAAACATATTTATTATTATAAAACTTTATGAATAATTATGCAATACAGTTTATAAAAATTAATACTTGTATTTACTAATTTATAAAGACCTCTATAAATTAGTAAATACAATAAAATTATAATTTTTTATTTCATAATAGTCAATGATTTTTGTAGTAATTATATTGTGAATTATTCCTTATAATATATGTATAAGTATACATATCCTCATTAATAGATGCTGTTAATACAAAAAAGTGGAAATAGCTATTTACAACTACTGGTATTTGTTATAATGTTAATAATGAAAAATTTATACATTATGGAGGAGAAAATGAATAAAAAGGATTTATCAGATATTAGAAAAGAATTCAAAATTGATAGTTATGCACTTCCAATAAAAGAGGTATACAGTGTATATTTAAAAAAAGATAATGGACAGATAATAACAAATGAATTAACTCCATTTGAAATGATGGACATTGAAACCAGGGAATTATACTTAAATAATTTTAAAAAGGTAGTAACTGGTACAATAGACTCAAAAATATTTGAACTCAATTTTAAAAATCAAAATTTTGAAGAAAATTTGCCTGAAAGTACACAAAATATATTGTACAGTGCACTAAGCGAGAAAAAAAGCATACCTGATTTTGCCGATAAAATAGTTGATAAAATTCGTGACAATTTTAATTATGATACGGATATAGTGATAAATTTTATTAAATGTGAATACTATAGGGGAAATAAAAAAAGCAAAAATCAAGATGAAAATGTAGAAGATTATATACAAGCTATAGAATTCATACTTTGTAGTGTAAACAAAGTAGATATTCCAAAGAAAGTATTAAAGTTTGATTATTCTGAGATGAAGTTTAAATCGAATTCTATTTTAGATGTTACTATAAATTTAAATTCACCTCTTGATGGTTTTGTGTTTCCAAGTTTTAGTTCTGAATATGTAGATGTAAATAAGTTGATTTATTATTCACATAAGGCAAAACAAATAAATGATGCTTTTGTACAGGGCGTATTGGATTGTAATATGAAACCTACTGCTGTGGAGGAAAAGGAGAGTTTTACTGCTATAATTCAAACAGCAGTGGAAAATGAAATAAAACCTGAAGTCATGCAGGAAATATATGAAAATATAAACGAAAAACTTGAGTATGAAAATGAAGATGATGAAGAACCCAAAGTAGATATGAAAGAAGTTGTAAATATATTATCACAGAGTGGTATAGAAAAGCCTGAACTTGTAAAAAATGCGTTTGAAGAAGTATGCGGTGGAGATTATGAGTTTAAAGTTAAAAATATAGTGCCTGATTTTGAAAGAAGGTCTGTTAAGATAGAAAATGATAATATAAATATAACTATTACTCCGGGAAATTTGAACACAGTTAAGCAGATAAGAGATAAAGATGGTAGAAAATGTCTGATCATAGTATTAAATGAGGATGTTACAATTGATGGATTGAATATTGAAACTGAAAACCAAAATTATTAAATATGAGGTTTTTTTGCTGAAATGTTGATTATTATCAAAATAAATAGTAGAATGTAAATAGAAATAATTCTGAGCGTTTAAGTCTGATATGCTTTGAACTTATATGAGTTTGGTTTTTTTTTAATATTAAACAAGAGTTAAATACTCGGATATAAAGGAGAGATATAATGGACAATAAATTACTGAAAATAAATAATTTGAAAACAAGAGTGGGGGATACGGAAATACTGAAAGGTCTTAATCTGGAAATTGGCAAAGGAGAAATCCATGCAATTATGGGACCCAATGGTGCAGGAAAATCTACTCTTGTAAATACTATTATGGGTCATCCTAAGTATTCTATATCAGATGGAGAAATGTTATTTGAAGGAGAATCTTTAAATAACTTGAAAGTTGATGAAAGAGCCAAAAAAGGAATATTCATGTCATTCCAATATCCAGAAGAGATACCTGGAATAACTGTTGAAAATTTTCTCCGTACTGCAAAGACGGCTGTTGCAGGAAAGAATATAGGGATATTAGCTTTTAGAAGAGCGCTAAAGGAAAAACTAAAACTTTTGAAAATAGATGAAAGTTATGCACAAAGATATTTGAACGTAGGTTTCTCTGGTGGAGAAAAGAAAAAGAATGAAATACTTCAAATGGCAGTTCTCGAACCTAAATTGGCTATGCTTGATGAGACAGATTCAGGACTTGATGTAGATGCAGTTAGAATAGTATCAGAGGGAGTCAGCAAACTTAGAAATTCAAATAATTCAATACTTATAATTACTCATCACAATAGCATATTGGAATATTTGACACCAGATTATATTCATATTCTTGTAGATGGAAAAATAGTTAAAACCGGTGATGCTTCATTGGCTGATGAAATAGAGAAAAATGGATATGATCAATTTAAAGCTTTAGTATAAAGATTTACTTAAAAAGAGGTGTTTTTTTTGGAAAATGATAAAACTTATATAGAAGATGTTCATAGAAGTATTTATGATATAAAAAATGAAGTTAAATACAGTTATAAAACAAATTCTGGACTTACAAAAGAAATAATAGAGCAAATATCCGATGAAAAAAACGATCCGGAATGGATGAGAGAATTCAGACTAAAATCTCTAGATATATATAATAGCATGCCAATGCCATCATGGGGACCTGATTTAAAAGGATTGAATATGGAAAATATAGTTACTTATATAAGACCTGATACTGATATGAAACATGATTGGAATGATGTTCCCGATGATATAAAAAAGACTTTTGATTTACTTGGTATTCCAGAGGCAGAGCATAAATCACTGGCAGGTGTGGGAGCACAGTATGATTCAGAAGTTGTTTATCATAATGTAAGCGAAGATCTTAAAAAGCAGGGTGTGCTCTACATGGATATGGAAACTGCTATAAAGGAACATGAAGATCTTGTAAAACCACATTTTATGAAACTTGTTCCACCAACAGACCACAAATTTGCAGCACTTCATGGGGCAGTATGGTCCGGGGGATCATTTGTGTATGTACCGGCAGGAGTAGAAGTAGATATTCCAATTCAATCTTATTTTAGATTAAATGCTCCAGGAGCAGGACAGTTCGAACATACTCTTATAATAGTTGAAAAAGGTGCAAGAATTCATTATATAGAAGGATGTTCAGCACCTAAATATTTTGTAAACAATCTTCATGCAGGATGTGTTGAGTGCTATATAAGAGAAGGAGCTTCACTAAAATATAGTACTATAGAAAACTGGTCAAGAAATATGTACAATTTGAATACAAAGAGAGCACTTGTAGATAAAAATGCGCATGTAGAATGGGTATCCGGTTCCTTTGGATCTAAAGTTTCAATGCTGTATCCAATGAGCATATTAAAAGGAGAAGGAGCAAAGGCTGATTTTACAGGGGTAACTTTTGCAGGTTCGGGTCAATATTTGGATACTGGATCAAAAGTAGTTCATGCAGCACCTAATACAACATCCACTGTAAATACAAAATCAATATCTAAAAATGGCGGAGTTGCAATATACAGAGGCCTTTTGAGTTCTACTAAAGATGCAGATAACTCAAAAGCAAGTGTATCCTGTGAATCACTTATGCTTGACAGTGAATCCAGATCAGATACAATACCTGTTATAAGTGTGGCAAATAATAATGTTGATGTAGGTCATGAAGCTAAAATAGGAAGAATAAGTGATGATGCTATTTTTTATCTGATGAGCAGAGGTCTTACTGAAGAAGATGCAAGAGGTATGATAGTTAGAGGATTTGTAGAACCTATAGCAAAAGAACTTCCCCTTGAATATGCAGTAGAGATGAACAACTTGATCAAACTTGAATTAAAGGGAAGTATAGGATAAGGAGGTACGGTATGATAGACAGTAATAGTAAGGATATAATTTCTACTTTTGAAAATAAAAAGAATTTTAAATTAAATCAAGCATATGTTGCTACATGGAAGTACCTTGGATTAAATAGCTTTAATATGGATAATTACAGACTTCCACAAATAGAGCAATATAAAGAAAAATATATCGAGTTTAATAAAGAAGAATTTGATGGGGTAACTATAGTTCCTACCAAGGATGCATCCAGAAGTGAGTGCCTTTGTGGATGTTCAAGTTTTGATGATGCACCTTCTGTATCAAAAGATTTTGTAAGACTTGCAGAAAACGGATTTAATGCAGGTATATTTATAAAGGTTCCGGAGAACAAGATTGTAGATTCTTATTTAAGACTTAATTTCAATCTAAACAAGAATAATGCAACTCTTATAGATAATAATATAATTGTAGCTGAACCAAATAGTAAAATTACATTAGTAGTGGATTATATTACACAGGATAAGGAAACTGAAGCATTTCATAATGGATTAACTAAAGTATTTGCAAAAGAGGGATCAGAAGTAAATGTTGTAAAAATTCAGAGAATGAATGACAAATCAACTCATTTTGATTCAAATATGGCACTGGTAGAAGGAAATGGTAAAGTCAACTGGGTAACAATAGAAATCGGAAGTGGAATAAATGTTACAAATTATAATTCCGATTTAAAAGGAGATCACAGTTCAGCGGATATATACTCAGCTTATTTAGTAGATGGAGATAGAAGACAGGATATCTATTATACTACTAATCATTTTGGAAAAGAAAGCATGAGCAATATGATTATAGAAGGAGTATTGAAAGATAGAGCTAGAAAGATATTTAAAGGAAATATAGATTTTAAGAAGGGATCCTCTAAGTCAAAAGGTGCTCAGTCCGAAGAAGTATTACTTTTGGATCCTACTGTTAAAACAGATACTGTGCCAATGCTTTTATGCCATGAAGAAGATGTAGATGGAGTTCATGCAGCTAGTGTAGGCAAGATAGACGAGAATCAGCTTTTTTATTTGATGAGTCGTGGACTTGATAACAGAGAGGCAAAGAAGCTTGTAATAGAAGCTAGATTTAGTCCTATTTTCGATAGAGTACCTGCAGATGATTTAAAAGAGTTTCTGTCAGAGGAACTTAGAAGGAGGCTCGTAAATGAATAATGTGAGTTTGAAAAATTCCGATATAGATGTTAAAAAGATAAGAGAAGATTTCCCCATATTATCCATAAAAGTAAATGACAAAGACTTGGTATATTTTGACAATGGAGCAACCACTCAAAAGCCAAAGGCTGTTATGGAAGCTGTTCGCAGATATAATGAAGGATTAAACGGAAATCCTCATAGAGGAGCTCATTATCTTGGAGTTACATCTACAGAAGCTTATGAAAGTTCCAGAGAAAAAGTTAGAGAGTTTATAGGTGCAGAAAAAGATTCTGAAATAATATTTACAAGAAATGCTACAGAATCATTGAATTTAGTAGCTTACAGTTATGGATTAAATTTTATAAATAAGGGTGATGAAATAGTAATTCCTGTTTCAGAGCATCACAGCAACATACTTCCATGGCAAATGGTAGCTAGGGCAAAGGGTGCTGTACTCAAGTACATGTATCCAAACGAAGATGGAAGATTAACAGAAGAAGAATACAAGAGTAAAATAACTGATAAAACGAAATTGGTTGCTATAGCACAGATGTCCAATGTTCTTGGAACCAAATATCAGGTAAAGGAAATTGCAAAATATGCTCATGAAAAAGGTGCAGTAGTTTTAATAGATGGTGCTCAAAGTGCACCACATATGAAAGTTGATGTAAAAGATATAGATGCTGATTTCTTTGTGTTTTCAGGGCATAAGATGTTGGCTTCCATGGGTATAGGTGTACTATATGCAAAGGAAAAATTTTTATTGAAAATGCCTCCTTTTTTAAGAGGTGGAGATATGATAGAGTATGTAACTGAACAGGATGCGACTTTTGCAGAGCTTCCATTCAAGTTTGAAGCTGGTACTCAGAATGTAGAGGGTGCAGTATCAATTTCAGCAGCTATAGATTATCTAAACTCAGTAGGACTTGATAATATTGAAACTTATGAAAAAGAGCTTACGGAATATGCACTAAAAAAGCTTTCTGACATAGAATATGTTACAGTATATGGACCTAAAGATGTTAAAGATAGGGGAGGAATTGTTTCATTTAATGTAAAAGATGTTCATCCTCATGATGTTGCAAGTATATTAAATAATTATGGTGTGGCAGTTAGAGCCGGACATCATTGTGCACAACCTCTTATGAAACATTTGAAAATACAGGCATCAGCAAGAGCTAGTTTCTATTTTTACAATACTCGTGAAGAAATAGATAAATTTGTAGATAGTGTCAAACAGGTAAGGAAGTGGTTAGGTTATGGACGATCTTAGTCTTATATATTCAGAAATAATAACAGAGCATAATCAGGATACAACAAACAAGAGAAAAATAGATGATCCAGATATAAAAGAAAGAGGGCATAATCCAAGTTGTGGAGACGATATAACACTTTCATTGAAATTCAATGGAGACGTCATAGAAGATGTAGCCTATGAAGGAAGTGGATGTGCCATATCTCAAGCTTCTACATCCATGATGATAGATTTAATTAAAGGTAAAACTATTGAAGAAGCCATGGATTATGTAAATACATTTATTGGTATGATAAAAAAGAAAGTTACAGATGAAAAACAATTGGAAAAATTAGAAGATGCTATAGCACTTAAAAATATCTCTATGATGCCTGCCAGAGTAAAATGCGCAGTGCTTGCATGGCATACTTTGGATGAAGCCATAAAAAAGAAAAATGCTAAAAAAGTTCCCTCACAAAAATAAAACTTGGGCTGTTTTAATTGAAAAAAATCAATTGAGGCAGTCTTTCTGTTAATAACAGGTTTTATATCAAAAAATACTTTACATAAGAACACAAGTTCGATATAATTAAAATATTAGAAATATTTTAAACTATTTACTTAAATAACTAAATATTATATCATATCACATAATATTTAGTAGAAAATGGTAGGTAATGTAAAGTATATGAAGAACTTATTGGATGAAGTATTGGAGAAACTGAGGGATAAGTTGAATAAAATGGTGGATTCAGATGAGTATACAAATGCAGAGATATTAAAAGTGAGCCAAAAATTAGATGAACTCATTGTATATTATTACAAATCGCATTAAAATAAACAGGGTTCAACATAAAAATTCTTATATTAACATGAAATTTTTCTATGTTATGCAGGAAAAATAAAGTCTTTGTAGAATGTTTTAATTTAAGAGAAGTAATATTATTTTAAAATTATGGGGAGGATGTTAATATGAAATCTTTGAAAAGTTTTTTAACAAAAAAATCAATGAAAATGATAGGTTCCTTAGCATTATTTTTAGGGGGAATAGTTTTAGTACCAGCATCACTTGTTAGTGGACATCAACCAAAATGCCCTGATGAGTTATTAAAGTAATTAGTTTAGGCTTCTCCATAGATATATAATTTCTGTGGAGAGTCTTAATTTGTTATACATAGGAGAAAAATATGCCAGTTATAAGAGAAATAGTATTGGACAGTATAGAGGCTGTGCTTTTTTTAATGATTTTTGAAATATTATATAATAACAAGCAATTTATAAAAGAAAATAAAATTAAATCATTTATTTTTTGTATATTTTATGTTGCTGCTAGTTATTTTAGTACATTTTATATTGACAAAGTTTATCATACATTAGTACTTTCAATATTTTGTATTTTGTTATTAACGTGTATTGCTAAAATAAGATTTTTTATTTCATCTATAATATTTTTCCTGTTTATTTCAATGATTTTTATCACTGAAAATTTAGTTGAAATCATACAGATGTTTGTATTTAATATAAATTTAAATCAACTTTTTTTTAATCAAAAATACTTATTGATTTTTTTAATTAGTTCTAAATTACTTCAGATATTTATTGTAGTAATTATATTTAAATTGAACAAAAAATTTGGAAAATTTAATTTGTTTAGCCATAAAGATACAGTTTTGTCAAGTCTAATAATTCAAGTTGGTATATTTGGATTTTTTGTATTTATAATGAATTTTAGTGCGCTTAACATAAAAGATTCCAAAACATATAATATATTAATTTTTATCTTGTATTTTATATTTTTAATAGTTGAATTAAAAGAACTGAAAAATTATAGAAAATATATAAAAATAGAATCAAATTATAAAATTCAAGAACATCAGATTAAAAACATGGAAGAAATAATCAGCATAATAAGACAGGAAAAACACGATTTTGCAAATCACATTAATGTAATATGGGGATTATGTTCTTTAAATAAACCAAATACAGTAGAGAGAATAAGGACTTATGTAAGTGGAATTTCAGATACTATCCATTCATCATTTAAGTACATAAATACAGGAAATGATTATCTAGACGGATTACTATCTATTAAGAATAATTATGCAATAAAAAATGATATAAATTTTGATATAATGATTGATGAGCCATTTAGTAAGATAAAAATAAAGGAAAATGAGTTGATAAGTATTGTAAGTAATCTCATAGACAATGCTTTTGAAGCGTTTCTATTTGGATCTAATATTGAGAATAAAAAAATAACCTTTGATACTTTTATTGAAAATAAAAAGTTTTATATTGAAATATCCAATAATGCCGATATGATTCCAAAGGATATTCAGGACAAGATTTTTAATAAAGGGTTTTCAACAAAAACTAAAAAATCAAGTGATCATGGATTCGGACTCTATATTACTAAACAATTAATTGAACAAAATGATGGATTTATAGCTCTCGAAAGTAATTCTGAAATAACCAAGTTTTTAATTAAATTTGAAGTAAAGGAATCAACAAAATGAAAAATTTTATACCTCATCTAGTAGAAAAAATTTCTAAATCAAATCCTGAGTTTTCAGAGTTACAGTTAAAGAAAATGGAATATGGATTAACTTGTATTTTCGATGAGATTACGAAATTAATTCCTTACTATATAATATTTTGGATATTTTCTATTCAAAAATATTATATAATTGCCTTAATATTCTTTTGTCCTATTAGGCTATTTTCGGGTGGGTATCATGCAAAAACTTATTGGGGATGCTTTATTATGAGTTTTATTATATTTTCTACAATTATTATTGTTGGAAAATATATAACAATTAATAGTGGTATTTTATTAATACTATTAATTATTTCTTTTATTTGTATTTGCATATTTTCACCTGTAGATAATGTTAATAGGCCAATCAAGAGCAGTGAACGCAAAAATCAGCTTAACAAGTATTCTATAGTTATTACATTTATATTAATTGTAATTTGTTGTTTTATTCCTAATAAAGTTTTAACTACTGCTGTTATATCAATTTTAAGTGCTACAATAATGATGATGATTGAAAAATTAAATATATAATATATTATTATATAAAAAACATAAAATAAACTATATAAGGAGGTGAACCCTTTAGCATAAAACTACATTGTGTTTTATGCTGGGGAAGTAAATGGATGGGAAATGGAAAGATGTAAAAAATAGTACGGATATCAGAGGCGTTGTAATAAAAAATTCCGAAAGGGATGTAAACCTTATAGATAGTATGATTTCAAGTATAGCGAAAGCTTTTGTGGTGCTTTTATCCAGAAAAAAAAATAGGGATTTGAGTAAACTTAAAATATCTATAGGAATGGATTCTAGAATAACTAGTGAAAGTATAAAAGAAATTTTAATTTCTGAGATGAAAAAATTGGATTGTACTGTAATGGACTGTGGCTTATGTTCTACACCAGCAATGTTCATGAGTACAATATTTGAAAATTATAAATCAGATGGAGCTATAGAAATAACGGCCAGTCATCTTCCTTATTATTATAATGGATTCAAATTCTTTACTAGTAAAGGAGGGTTTGACAAGGAGGATATAAATGAATTGATTGATAGTGCACAAAATGAAAAGGTTTGTACAGTGCAAGAATCAGGAGTTATAATCAAACGTGATCTTATGAAAGACTATAGTGATTTTTTAATAAATAAAATAATAGATGGAATAGACGATAAAGAATATAGATTGAAACCACTTCAAAATTTTAAAATAGTTGTAGATGCGGGAAACGGTGCAGGTGGATTCTTTGTAGAAAAAGTATTGAATCAATTGGGAGCGGACACTAATGGAAGTCAATTTATCGAACCAGATGGTACTTTCCCAAATCATATACCGAATCCAGAAAAAAAGGAAGCTATGGATTCTTTAAAAAAGGCTGTACTTGAAAATAAAGCTGATATTGGAATTATATTTGATACAGATGTGGATAGATCAGCTATAGTGGATAGTTATGGAAGAGAAATAAATAGGAATCTGCTTATAGCATTGACTTCTGCAATTGTTCTTGAAGAACATCCAGGATCTATAATAGTGACTGATTCTGTTACCAGTAATGGTCTTAAAAAATTCATAGAAAAAAGAGGTGGTATACATCATAGATTTAAAAGAGGCTATAGAAATGTTATTAATGAAGC
Organism: Clostridium tyrobutyricum; assembly: GCF_019144085.1. Lineage (GTDB taxonomy): Bacteria > Bacillota > Clostridia > Clostridiales > Clostridiaceae > Clostridium_B > Clostridium_B tyrobutyricum_A. The sequence continues at coordinate 2,565 of NZ_JAHHUY010000025.1, read as the reverse complement.
TATAAGATTTAATAATGAAAACAAAGAATGCTATTTTGCCATTGAAACTTCTGGACATGCCGCCTTGAAGGAAAATTATTTTTTAGATGATGGAGCTTATCTGGTTTGTAAAATACTTATAAAAATGGCAAAATTAAAAAATCACGATAATAGAAAGCTTTCTGATTTGATTTCTGATCTAGATAGTCCATGTGAAAGCAAGGAATATAGAATGAAAATCAAATTTAATAATTTTAAAGAGTATGGTTCTAATGTTTTGGACAACTTAAAGGAATATGTGCAAAGAATTAATGGATGGAGTATTGAACCTGAAAATTATGAAGGAATAAAGGTAAATTGTAATAAAGAGAATGGAGATGGCTGGTTTTTGTTAAGGTTGTCATTGCATGAAGCTGTAATGCCGTTGAATATAGAATCAGATAGTCAAGGAGGAGTTGAACTTATAGTTTCAAAATTAATAAAATATCTTATGAAACATGATAAACTAGACCTTTCAAGTATGATGTCTAAAAAATAAAACATAAAGCTTGTAAATTTCAAATGGAATTTACAAGCTGATTTATTAAATATCCATAGCATTTACAAATGATAAAAATTTAAAATTCAAAGTCTCTTTATCCTTTTTATCTGCAAAAGAATAATCTATGCTATTTTTTATAACCTTTTTTATATCATTTAAAGTGAAATTTTGATATTTTACAAGATATTTGAATTCATCAACTATACTTGTATTTGATACAGTTGTATTATCTGTATTAACTGTTATTATAATTCCATTATCCATATATGACTTTACTGGATGCTCTTTGTAGGAATTAACTGCAGAAGTATTTACATTACTTGTAATACAAACCTCAAGAGGTATGTTGTTTTGTTTTAGATATTCAACTACATGGTTATCTCTAAATGCAAACACACCATGACCTATTCTCTCTGCATTTAAAAGTTCTATGGATTTTATTATGTTTTCAGGATTGCCAGTTTCTCCTGCATGTACAGTACGGTGCAGTCCATAATATTTTGCCATATCAAAAGCTTCTTTATGTATTTCAGGAGGAAAATCAGCTTCATTTCCAGCTAAATCTATTGCTGAAACTCCTAAACCTATAAAATCTTTTGCCGCATTTACTAAATCTTTACTCATTTCTGAAGATTTATGTCTCATAGCACATAAAATTAAATTTGATGTAATCCCATATTTTTCTCTACCATCTTTTATAGCATCTATACTGGCATTTATTACATTTTTTAAACTTAGACCTTTCTTCAAATGGTTGAAAGGTGCAAAACGAATCTCTATATAGCATATATTTTGTCTTGCGGCATCTTCTAATAATTCCAATGTTATTCTATATATATTATCATAGCTTTGCATAATTTTTATAGGAATATCAAATTTGTTTAAGTAGTCTTTTAATGAATCACATTTTCCTGATATTTTTACATATTTTTCTAATCCGTTTATATTATAATCTGGAATACAAATCTTATCTTTTCGTGCAATATCTATCATGGTTTGTGGTCTTATACTACCATCCAAATGACAATGTAAATCTGTTTTTGGTATTGCTTTTAATAATTTATCCAAGTTCATAAAATCACATCCTTTAATTTATAATAACATAAATATTAACTAAATAATTGTAGTTGAATATATTATATAATAGTAATAAAAAAGGAGCTGCCATTTTGAATATATATGTAGTAACAGGGGGAGATTCCATATGGTCCATATCACAAAAGTTTGGAGTAAATCCAGAAAACATAATAAGGGCCAATGCTTTGGATCCAAATGAGAGTTTAGTAATAGGACAAACACTTGTAATTCCAGCAACTGAAAGATCATATATGGTACAGCCAGGTGATTCTCTTTGGAATATAGCTAATAGATTTGGAGTATCGTTAGAAAGCATAATTTCAGTAAATAATATTTCTGATCCTGCTCAAATCTATCCAGGTATGATACTTGTAATACCTGGACAGTCAAAAAATTATGGATATATAGAAACAAATGCTTTCATACAACCTGGAAGTCCTGAAAGAGATAGAAATTTAGTAAGCGGTGTTGCAAGATATTTGACCTATTTGACTCCATTTAGTCATCAGGTTACAGAAGATGGAGGTTTAACACCTTTAAATGATGATGTAGCAGTGAATACAGGAAGAAATTTTAGAACAGCACCACTTCTATCTGTAACAAATATATCAGGGGATAATTTTGATAGTAATTTAATACAAAATATATTGAATAATGAAAATCTACAAAATAATTTAATAGACAATATTGTATCTGTGCTGCAGGCTAAATCTTATTCTGGTGTTGTTATAGATTTTGAGAGAATTCCACCAGCAGACAGGGAAAAATATAATGATTTTTTAAGAAAATTAGTGGCAAGACTGCATCCTATGGGATATGTAGTTGGCACTGCTCTTGCACCAAAGACGTATGATATTACAACAGGTTCATGGCATGGAGCACATGATTATAGGGCCCATGGAGAGATAGTTGATTTTGTGATTATTATGACTTACGAGTGGGGGTGGTCAGGAGGTCCACCAATGGCC
>NZ_JAHHUY010000024.1:0-45078 GCF_019144085.1 Clostridium tyrobutyricum | reverse complement strand
CCTTGCAATTCCAACTATGATAGCAGCAACAGGATATTCATTGGAAAAGGCAATTTTCAAATCAAAAATAAGTATGACTTCTCCAGAGATAATAGCACTGGTAGTAGGATTTGTAGTTTCATTTATAGTTGCATTAGTTGTCGTTGACAAATTTATAAGTTTTTTAAAGCGAAAGCCTATGAAGGTTTTCGCTATATATAGAATATTTATAGGAGTACTAGTATTGATATTAGTATATGCAAATATTATAAATGTTACAAGATGAATACTATTGAAAGTAATCTTTTTACCTGTAGATTTGTACTCTAATATTTCTTAAAAAGCATACGTCAAAAAGGGGGAAGATAAACGTATATGTTACTTCTCCAAATTTGATAAAAGAGACCTATAAAGAATATAAGTCTCAACAATGTAATACTACAATAAAAGATTTTGGATTTAATTATAATAACTATAACGAAAAATTTTAAATAAAATTGTTATTTGTTAATTAGTTGTTTTCTATCATTGAAAAACTTTTTATAACTTAAATAACCAGCTGTAAAGGAAGTTATAGAAGTAGCAGAAAGCATCATAAAAGTAACTATTATCTGATATTTTACAGCGCTAACAGGTGAAGTACCTGCTAAAATAAGTCCAGTCATCATACCTGGAAGTGCTACTACTCCAAGGGTTTTGGCTGAATCAATAGTAGGAACCATACCAACTTTAATAGAATCTTTTACTATATTTGAACATGACTGATAAATGGTTGCTCCAAGGGCGAGTTTTGTTTCAATTTCATCTCTTTTATCTTTGAAGTTTAGTTTTATTTGTTTAAAAGTTAATCCTAAGCTGATCATAGAATTACTTATTATCATTCCTCCAATAGGTATTATTTGATATGGCTCATATTTTATTATTCCTGAAAATATGAGAATGATTAAAGTAACTAATGTTCCCAAGGTTATTGATAAAAAGGATATAACAAAAACATTTTTGATTTTACCACCTCTTTTAGCTGCATTATATGAGGCATTTAATATCATGAATATTAATAAAAATGTAGTAAAGAATACATTTTTCAATCCAAATATATAATTTAATATATATCCTACTATAATTAACTGTACTAAAGCCCTTGCCATGCTTATAAGTATATCCTTTTCGAGACCCAATTTCTGCCAATAGGAGAAAGCAAGAGAAATTAAAACAAGGATTAAAGAAAAAATAATAGAATAAATGCCAATATCTGCAGTTCCGTTCATTTTATAACCTCCAAAGATTTCAATTTTCCATTTTCAATTGATAAAATCTTGTTTGCATATCTTTTGCTTTGTTCCGAATTATGGGTTATCCATAAAATAGTAATACCTTCTTCATTTAAAGATTTTATTATATTTTCTACAATAAAAGTATTTTTTTCATCAAGTGCTGATGTAACTTCATCTAACAAGAGAATTTTTGGAGGAAAAATCAGAGTTCTGATTAATGAAATTCTTTGGCTTTCTCCACCTGAAAGATTATTTATGCTTCTGGGTAAATATTCAGAATCCATTTTGAAATCTTCCAATAGTTTTTTAATTATTGTTGAATCTACTCTTTTATTTCTTATAGAAAATGGAAATTTTAGATTGTCCATAACAGTGCTTTCAAAAAGAGAAGGAATTTGAAAGCAATAGGCTACTTGTCTCCTCAATTCTATAGGATCAAATTCAGTATAAGGTATTTCTTTATAAAATATATTTCCATTAGAAGGACTTATAAGTTGACAGCATAATCTAAAAAGTGTACTTTTTCCACTACCTGAAGGTCCCACTACAGATATGAAATCACCGCAGTCAATTCCTACAGAGATATCTTTTAATATAGATTTATTATTGCTGATATATGATACATTTTTGAATTCCAATAAAGACATAGAAAAATCTCCTTAAGTATAGGTATATTTATTATAATATACAATTAATATTAAAATTAGATTAAATTGAAAAACCCATTTAGAAAAGGATATAATTTATTATATTATAGTCCACTGCCATTCACTGGTTGTTAATAGAAATTTTAATAACATTAGTGACAAAATACAAATACTCTATATTGAATAAATTTTGTATTTCAAGTATTATTATAGCGAGGATATTTATATATTAAATATATTAAATATATTAAATATATTAAACCTATGTTAATGATATATAAAAATTACATATGTTTGCATAAACTTGATGAGGTGAAATATATGGATATTAAGCAGCTTAAATACTTTCTTACTATAGCAGAAGAGGGAAAAATAACAAGGGCGGCTAAAAAGCTGAATATAGCACAACCCCCTTTAAGTTATCACCTAAAACTGCTTGAAGAAGAATTGGGAATAAAACTTATGGATAGGGGAAATAGAAAAATTCATTTAACAGATGCAGGGAAAATACTTAAAAATAGGGCTGAACAAATACTTGAACTGGTGAATTCTACCGTTAAAGAACTAAAAGATTTTAATGAAGGAATCAGGGGAACGTTGTCAATTGGTACTGTGTCTTCTTCAGGGGCCACTCTTTTTCCTAAAATAATAGAAAACTTTCACTGCAAGTATCCAAATGTAAATTTTGAAGTAAGAGAAAGCAATACTTATAGAATAATGGAAATATTAAATAGTGGAGTTATAGAAATTGGTATAGTTAGGACTCCTTTTAACGAAGATGGATTGAATGCTGTATTTAGACCTAAAGAGCCAATGATAGCAGTATTTAGAGATGATATGAAAAGTTTTGATAGAAATATACCGATAGAATTAAATGAGTTGATTGATAAACCAATTATTGTATACAGAAGATTTGAAAAAATTATAATAGAAGCTTGTCAAAAATACGGATTTGTTCCAAATATAATTTGCAAGGACGATGATGCAAGAACTACTCTCTTATGGGCGGAATCCGGCATTGGAATTGCGATAGTTCCCAAATCAGCCATAGATATTATGCAAATATATAATCTTGACTATACTCTGATTAAAGAACCAAGTTTGGAAACAAGTATAGCGGCAATATGTGTAAAGGAAAGATATATGTCTTCTGTAGCTAAAAATTTTTTAGAGGTGTTTTCTACAATATAATATTGAATATTTTGAAAGGATGTGTTTTTATTGCCTGATTTAAGTAGAAAAATGAATAATTTTACTGATTCAGTTATAAGAAGAATGACAAGAATATCAAATAAATATGGAGCGGTTAATTTATCTCAGGGTTTTCCAGATTTTGATCCACCAAAAGAGATAAGAGATGCTCTTAAAATTGCGGCTGACAAGGGCCCTCATCAATATGCAATTACATGGGGAGCACCTAATTTTAGAGAAGCTTTGGCCGAAAAACAGTCTAAATTTATGGGGATAAATATTGATCCTGAAACTCAAATAGCAGTTACTTGTGGAAGTACAGAAGCAATGATGGCAGCAGTTATGACAGTGTGTAATCCAGGTGATAAAGTAATAGTATTTTCTCCTTTTTACGAAAATTATGCAGCAGATGCCATACTAAGTGGAGCTGAGCCTATTTATGTAGCTCTTAAGCCACCTGAATTTTCTTTTGACAGGGAAGAACTTGAGAATGCTTTTAAGCAGAATCCTAAAGCGCTTGTATTGTGCAATCCATCAAATCCTACAGGAAAAGTTTTTACACTTGAAGAATTAAAATATATTGCAGAATTAGCCGAAAAATATGATACATTCGTTATAACCGATGAAGTATATGAACATATTGTAATGGATCCTTATAAACATATTTATTTTGCTTCTCTTCCAGGTATGTTTGACAGAACTATAAGCTGTAGTTCTCTATCAAAGACATATTCTATAACAGGATGGAGATTGGGTTATGTCATAGCTAATGAAAGAATAATAGATAATGTAAGAAAAGTCCATGATTTTCTAACTGTAGGTGCAGCCGCTCCACTTCAGGAAGCAGCAGTAGCAGGGCTTAAATTACCAAATCAATATTATATTGAATTAAAAAATCTTTATACTAAAAAAAGAACTCTATTTCTTAAAGGATTGGATGAAGCGGGATTAAAATATTATAAACCCAATGGAGCTTATTATGTTATAGTAGATGTATCTGAATTTAATGTAAAAAATGATTTGAAATTTTGTGAATGGCTTGCGAAAGAAGTTGGAGTTGGAGCTGTACCAGGTTCAAGCTTTTTTAAGGAAGATATAAATTATCTTATAAGACTTCATTTTGCTAAGAAGGATGAAACCCTTATTAAAGCCATTGATAGATTGAAAACACTTAAGGATAAGGCTAAATTTTATACAGAATAGAGTGCTGTGTTATGAGTAAAATAATATGTATTTCAGGTGAAAGTGGAAGTGGAAAAACTACTATTGCGGAATTACTTGAAAAAAAAGGATACAATTATATAGAAAGCTATACTACACGACCTATGAGATTTGAAAATGAAGAAGGACATATATTTGTAGATATAGACAAATATAATGAAGACAAAAAAAGTGGAAATATGGTTGCAGAGACTTTTTTTAATGGCAATTACTATTGGACATTAAGAGAACAGTATGAATCAGGAGAAAAATCTGTTTGTGTACTGGATGCAAGAGGTTCAAGGGAGTTAAAGCAGAATAAATTAAATTGTATTTGTATATTTTTAAAATGTGATGAAAAAACCAGAAAAAACAGAATGTATCTTAGAAAATATGGATATAAAATTAACAACATATTGGATTTCGAAATAGAAAATAGAATAGAACATGATAGGGATAAATTTAAAATAGTGAGATGTGACTATATAGTGGACAGTAATAGAAGCATAGATGAAGTTTTTAGATGTATAAAAACTATTATAGGAGAATTTTAAATATGATATTGGAAAATAAAAATTTAAATTTTAGTTTAAAATTGGTCTGCTTTTCTGCACTGGTAATTGCATCTTATTTCTTTATAGAAAAGCTATCTTATATTACAATTATACCTGTTATTATGTGTATATATGATGGATTTAAAATATTTAAATGTATGAAGAATAGAGATGGATTAAAGATAGTTTCGTTTCTGGCAACGATTCTGGTGCTGATCTTAATATTACATTTAATAGTCGTAAGTGGAATTGGAAATCCTGTTCCAGTACTCTTGTTGTTTATAATTACAAATTTATTTTTTATATACAATATAATTATATATATATACAATAGATGCAGGAAACTTACATTACTGCTTCATATAATACTGTGGATATTATGTGACAGCATTCCAATTTTGATGATATTTATATTGTCTGCAGGACTTACATCATAATTTTAAGGTAGGTGAAATTTATGAAAAATAATGATTCAAAAATCAAAGAACAATATGTAAATGGGCGGGTATCTCCGTGGCTTTTCATAATTCCTATATTTATAATTATTATAAATATAGTTTTAGGATATGTATATTATAATTCACTACCAAATAGAGTTGCTACACATTGGGATTTCTCAGGAAACATAACGGGATTTCAACCGAAGTCCATGATTTTAATATGGGAGATGCCATTGGCACAAATAGTTATTACTGTTGTATTTTTTTTGATATATAAGGCTATAGGACGTCCCAAAAATAATACAAGTTACTCAAATTCAAAATTTGATCTGCAAAGAAATAATATATTTACAAGAACCTGGTCCATATACATGATAGTTTTCTGTTCTTTAATTAATCTTGTACTTACCATGGGAACTATACAGATATTAAATGTATTTAATATAAGTGAAAAGTTTTCTTCCATTGTAATCGGTATATTTTTGCTGATAACACTTTTAAGTGTTATTCTCCTTTCTGTAAAATTAGGACAGGGAGGCTCCAATATAAAGTTTGAAGCTGAAACTAAGGGAAACAAAATCTCTAAAACACATAGAGATGATCGAAAATATTGGAAGTTTGGCAATATTATTTACTATAATCCAGATGATCCATCTTTATTTGTTGAGAAAAAGTTTGGAATAGGTTGGGCAATAAATGCTGGAAAACCTGCTGGAATGGCAATATATATAGGCTTAATAATACTAATTGTGATTATAACTGCTCTAGCTAGACGTGCAGGTAAATGATTTGTAATTTAATAGCTGTAACTAATTTTTATTTATTGTATAGAATAATTCTGTAAACATATATTTATGGAGGATGTATATGATTAATAAAAATAATATGAAATACTGTTTTTATCCATATCCAACTGGTTGTTATCCTTTTAGATATGGATATCCACAAGGACAACCACAAACGGTACCTCAACAGGCACAGCCCCAAGGGCAATCTCCTGTATTAAGTGCTAGAAATCAGTTTAGAGGCAGAGTTGTTTCCATAAATAATGGAGATGTGGTAGGACAGGTAATTGTAGATACAGGGTGTGGTAATGTAATTTCATCTGTAATTACAAATGCATCCATAAGGCAGCTTGGTTTAAGAGTTGGATCACAAGTTGTAGCTATTATAAAGTCAACTTCTGTGATGATAATGTCCGATAAATCTTCAAACAGTAAATCATGTGAAGAATGTGATACTATGTTAAGTGCTAGAAATCAGTTCGGAGGCAGAATAGTTGAATTGAATGAAGGAGACGTAGTTGGAAGGGTAACTGTAGATATAGGTTGCAGAAATATTGCATCATCTGTTATAACATCTGCATCTATAAGCCAACTTGGACTTAAAGTTGGCTCAACAGTTAAAGTCGTAATTAAGTCAACAGATGTTATGCTCATGACACCTCAGGGACTTGCCTGATTTTATGAATTAAAAAATAGCTGAATATCTTATTCAAAAGATATTCAGCTATTTAATATTTTAAACAATATTAAAATTAAGCCATTACCATTACATTTGATGCTTTGATTACTGCGGTAGCTTCTGATCCTACCTTAAGACCAAGGCTCTTTATTGCATCCAATGTTATAATAGAACATACTTTTTTTCCGTCTCCTAAATCTATTACAACTTCTCCATTAACAGAACCTTCCTTAATTTCAACTACCTTACCTTTTAATTGATTTCTTGCACTTATTTTCATAATTGCTTCCTCCTGTATGTTAAAATTTATATTATTATAATTTACTTTACGTAATATTATTATACAAAAAATTCATTGAAAATCAAATTTTAGTTAAAATGATATTATGTGTAATATCATTTATTTATATATCGCTATATTATGTATTGATATATAAATAAGCTTATATAATAGTATAAATCTGTTTAAATATTAATAAAAAGCATATAAAAAAATTATTTTGTAATGTTATATGTATTTAAAAAATTATTTTTATATTGAAATCATGCATATATTTCTTAAAAACAATATCGCCATTAAGCAATTTACTAATTGATACTATATATTTGACAATTGTATAATAATATACCTCTAAAATTATAAAATTAATAAAAAACACTTGATTGTTTATTTTATAGAATATATAATGTATAACATAGAATTGTAAAACTTAAGTGTATAATAAGTATATTATACGTTTTATCATGTTACATTAAGTTTGGCAGTAATTAAGTTTTGTATGCTGTTATAACGTTTTCACAATAAATTTTATATAAATTTAAAAAAACTTTGGGAGGGCTATTAATGAAAAGATCTAAAAAATTTTTATCTCTAATTTTATTTGTATTTATTACCATTGTATCAGTTGGATGTGGAAATACTGTACAGAAATCTGAAACCAATGATTCCAACAGTACAAAAGAGCAGGCTAAACCTGTAACTTTGACTGTATCTGCAGCAGCTAGTTTAAAGGATTCCATGAATGAAATAAAACAGCTGTACACAAAACAATATCCTAATGTAACCATTAATTATAATTTTGGAGGTTCAGGAACACTTCAAAAGCAAATTGAACAGGGTGCTCCGGCAGATTTATTTATTTCTGCTGCAACAAAGCAGATGGATGCACTGAAAAAGGAAAATTTACTTGTAAATGATACTATTAAAAACTTGTTGAAAAATGATGTAGTACTCGTAGTTCCCAAAGATTCAAGCAATGTTAAAACTTTTAATGATTTGACAGGAACTGATGTTAAAAAACTTGCACTTGGAGAACCTAAAAGTGTACCGGCAGGACAATATGCTCAGGAAATATTTACAAGCATGAAATTAACAGATAAAGTACAGTCAAAAGTTGTATATGCAAAAGATGTAAAGGAAGTTCTAACATGGGTTGAAACTGGAAATGCTGATGCCGGGATTGTGTATAAGACGGATGCACTTGTATCAAACAAGGTTAAGATTGTGGCTACTGCACCTGAAGATTCCCATAAAGCTGTTGTATATCCTGCAGCTGTAGTGAAGGCAACTAAAAATTCAAATGAAGCTAAAAATTTTCTCAAATATTTGTCAGGAAATGATGCAAAAAAAATATTCGAAAAATATGGGTTCAAATTTGGAGCTTAGCTAGAATAACAGATTGATGTAATAGGGGGAGATGCAATTATGGGATTTGATATTTCACCAGGATTGATTTCTATAAAAACTGTATCATTAGCTACAATAATAACATTTTTTATTGGAATTGCAGTTGCTTACTGGATGACAAATTATAATGGAAAATTTAGAAATATTTTGGATACCATATTTACACTACCACTCGTACTTCCACCAACAGTAGTCGGATTCTTTCTACTTCTTATATTTGGGAAAAACGGTCCTGCAGGAAAATTACTTTTAAAATTGGGTACTACTTTGATCTTTTCATGGCCTGCTACAGTTGTAGCAGCTACTATTGTTGCTTTTCCTCTTATGTATAGAACAACCAAAGGAGCTTTTGAACAGATAGACAATAATGTAGTAAATGCTGCCAGGACTCTTGGAGTGTCTGACTGGAAAATATTTTGGAGAGTTATGATTCCAATGGCATGGCCAGGAATTGCAGCAGCTGCAGTTCTATCATTTGCAAGAGCTCTTGGAGAGTTTGGAGCTACTCTCATGGTAGCAGGAAATATACCGAACAAGACTCAAACGATTCCTGTAGCTATTTATTTTGCAGCTGAGAATGGGGAAATGGGAACAGCATTTATATGGGTCATGCTGATTGTTTTGATTTCAACTATAGTAATTTTTTTTATGAATTATTGGAATGAACATCAGCAGAAGAATATGTATGGAGTTAGGAGAAAGTAGTATGGGACTTTATGTTGACGTTGAAAAAAAGTTTCCAGAATTTAATTTAAAAGTCAAATTTGAATCTAAAGATGGTGTCCTAGGTTTACTTGGAGCTTCAGGTTCAGGAAAAAGCATGACTTTAAAATGTATTGCCGGTCTTGAAACACCAAGTAGAGGAAAGATAGTGTTAAATGAAAAAATACTATATGATTCAGAAAAAAATATAAATATACCAATTAAAAAAAGAAAGATAGGATTTTTATTTCAAAATTATGCACTATTTCCAAATATGACTGTAAGTCAGAATATAGGTTTTGCACTGAATAATATTTCCAAAAGTGAAAAGAGCGAAATAATTAGAGAAAAAATAAATATGATGAATCTTACGGGTCTGTCAGAAAGATTTCCAAGCCAACTTTCAGGAGGACAACAGCAAAGAGTTGCAATTGCAAGAGCCCTTGCAATTAATCCTGAAATATTACTATTAGATGAACCATTTTCAGCTTTAGACAGCCATTTGAGAAGTAAAATGGAGAAAGAAATTGTAGGTATATTGTCAACTTACAGTGGAAGTGCAGTCTTTGTATCCCATAATAGAGATGAAATATATCGTATTTGTAAAAATATTGTAGTAATTGATAATGGAGTTGTTGATGCATATGGAGAAAGGGAAGAAATTTTTTCCAATCCGCCTACTCTGTCTTGTGCTAAACTTACAGGATGCAAAAATATATCAAAAATTAAAATAATAGATGAAAACACAGTAGAAGCGATGGATTGGGGATGTACTCTTAAAGTTAAAGACAAGATACAGGGATATCCAAAATATATAGGGTTAAGAGCACATTATATTGAATATACAGATGATGAATATGGGGAAAATACTTTTAGCTGTATTCTTGATTCTATAAGTGAAAGCCCATTTACAGTTATGATTAATCTATATATATTAGAAAAAAAATCACCTGAAAAGTTGAAATGTATACAATGGGAAGTGAACAAAGAATTTTGGTATAAAATCAAGAATATTAAACAACCCTGGAATATATATATCAATCAACAAAAGGTTTTTATGATCAAATAAAATTTAATATATTATTAAATATATTCTTGTTTTTTTAAATAAGAATATATTTTTTATACAAATATATATTAAATTGCAAATAAACTAATGAAATTTTCTGAACTTTATGCTATAGTAATGTAAAATATGTAATCGGGGAGAAATACTATGAATGATATAGATACCAAGTATGGAAAATTAAAAGGAATATCACGAGTTGAATTTTATGAGAAGGGTGTTGTGAAAGAATGTACATTAAATGACATAAATGAATTGAAAACAGTTTATGGCATTTTAACTCCACAATACAAGGAAGATGGACTAAGAAGCAAGCATATAGGTTCACTTTCTTTTTATGATAATGGTGGTTTGAAAAGCATATATCTTCAAAATCCCACTGAAATAAAGTCTCCTATAGGATTAATTCAGGCAGAATTTATTACGTTTTATGAAGATGGAAATATAAAAAGAATTTTTCCATTGAATGGAAAAATAACTGCTTATTGGACTGAAGAAGATGAATATAAACTTTCAAAAGAAATAGAAATAAGTCTTTCAATAGGTGATTTAAAGAGAAAGGTTGTTGCTGTTCATTTTTATAAAAATGGTGTTGTAAATAGTATTACATTTTGGCGTAAAGATAAAATAAAAATAAAGTCACCTTTAGGACAGGTCGTAGCCCGTATAGGTGTATCATTTTATCCAGATGGAAAGCTTAAATCTTTTGAACCGGGCAACCCTGTAGATGCAAATACTGAAATAGGTGTTATAAAAGCATATAATACTCAGGTCATAGGTATACATGGGGATTCAAATTCTTTGAAATTTTCAGAATGCGGTAAAGTAAAATCACTTATAACTTGTACAGATAGGATAGAGGCAGTTAATAGGACAAGTGGAGAAAAAGAGATGTACAGGCCACTGCTTAGGAAAAGTATAGTTAATGAAAATACAATGGAAGTTATACCTTTAAATATAGAATTTCAAGATAATAAGGTTATTTTCAGTAATGGAATGATGCATAAATTTCAGAGCGAATTGAATATTGATGAATTCAACTTTAATGTAAGCAATTTGAATTTTAATCTCAAATCACCGTGCTCATCCTGCAGCGAATGTTCAGATTGTAATGATTAAAAAAACTTTACTTCTGTATTCAATTTATTGTATAATATATAATATAAGGTAACAAAATGAGTTAAATGGCAATTAGGTTTGTTAATTTTATCTTTTTGTGTTATACTAGTATAATTAGAAACACCGATATACAAATAAATATATCAATTTTAAGTGTTTTATCTTTAGGAGGATAATAAATGAAAATAGGTACAGTAAAATGGTTTAATTCAGAGAAAGGCTTTGGATTCATAGAAGTTGAAGGCGAAGATGATGTTTTCGTACATTTCACTGCTATACAGAGCGATGAATCAAGAAAAAATCTAGAAGAAGGCCAAAAAGTTCAATTTGATGTAGAAGAAGGACCAAAAGGACTTCAAGCTGCTAATGTTGTTAAACTTTAATAAGTTTTGATATTATTGAATTTAGCATTCATATAAACATTAAATGTTTTACCACCTTTTTACAAGGTGGTTTTTTATATAAAACTGCATTCAACTCTTATTTAAAAACTAGAATTTAAAACAAACTAATTATGTAAAGGAGTCTGTTATAGTGAGAAAAAATTATAGAATGAAGAAGACAATATCAGTAAAAATGTTTATTTCAGAATTAGGAGAGAACTTTTCTGAACATGTAAAAGACAGATTGATGGATTTAGATATTAGATGTGTACTTGGTAGAAAAGATAAGAATTATATAGTTGATGTAAAACATGTTGAGCATATTAAATATGCTTGTGATGAAGGTGACAACTCAAAGCCAACTGAAAAAGAATATGTATATGGAGAGTTCATAGCTATACAAGGCATATTGTATTTTTCAAGAGAATTCATAAAAACTCCATACGTTATGCAATCTGATGTGGCAAATAAGATATATGATTCGCTAACAAGTGAGGAGTTTGTATTCAATACAAACACTGAAGAAGATGACGATGAAAATGAAAATAAATCTGAAGACATTATATTGAAAAAAGTTGATGATACAAATGTAGATTTTATAATTGACAGTATATTAGAAGCATGTCCCAATGTATCACAAAAATATCTTGATATTGTAAAAGAAATGACTTCCCATGCTGAAATTAAGAAAAATAATACATTTCATGTTAGCACTTATTAATAAAGTCTATTTATAGTTTTTCTATACTCTATATGATTTCTGTATAAAAGTTTTATTGATGTTTATTTAAATTATTTATAAAAAACTGATATAGTTTTTTATGGCTATATCAGTTTTTGCACAATTAAGACAATTACTCCTTAGAATCCAACAATATTTCCAATTTATCTATTCGTTTCTCTTTAACACTTTCTATTTTAAAAGTTATATTGCCATATTTAAGAGTCTTGTACTCATTGTGTTTTGGAATATGACCCAAGAGGTCTATTACAAAACCACCTATTGTATCAAATGTATCATAAGGAAGATTTATATTTAATTCTTCATTTATATCGTCTATTGGTACGAGACCATCAACTATATATGTGTTGGAGTTTATTCTCTTTATTGGATCTGAATCATCATCACATTTATCATGTTCATCTGGAATGTTTCCCATTACCTCTTCTATTAAATCATCTATAGTTACAATACCTGTAAAATTGCCATATTCATCTATCAAAATTGACATATGATTGTTTGTAATCTGCATTTCCTCAAATAACTCATCTATATTTTTAGTCTCGGGAACAAAATAAGCAGACCTTATGAGATCCCTTACTGATTTATTATTTAAAGTTCCACCATGAAATGATATAAATAAATCTTTCATATACAGTATGCCGATTATATTGTCTATTGAATCCTCATATACAGGTATTCTTGAATATTGCTGTTTAGCAACTTCACTTAAAATCTCTTCTATAGGTGTATCTACATTGATAACAAATACATTGACTTTTGGAGTCATTATATTTTTGGCAAGAGTATCATCAAACTTGAATACTCCATTTATCATTTCTTTTTCCGTCTCATTTATTATACCTGTTTCTTCTCCAGCATCTATCATAAGTTGTATTTCCTCTATAGAAATATTATCCTTTTTACCTGTAATATTGGTCTTGGTTATTTTACCCAGCATATTTACTGATAAAGTTAGTATTTTATCAAAAGGAAAAGTTACTTTTGATGTCCATAAAAGCGGTTTTACTACAAATAATGCTACTTTTTCAGAATTTTGCAAAGCCAATTTTTTTGGAAAAAGTTCACCAAAGACCAATGTAAAATAAGATAATATTAATGTTCCAAGTATTATTGATATTTCATTACTTGAAGGCATATTGAATTTTTCAAGTAATTTAGCTAAAGGCGCTGAAAGCCATGTAGCTGAAAGTGCACTGGCGAGAAATCCTGCCAGAGTTATTACGTCCTGAATAGTTGCTAAAAATCTATTCGGTTCCTTCATGAGATCAAGCAGCAATTGAGCTTTTTTATTACCTTTATCCGCCATGATTTTTATTTTGGATTTATTTACAGATACTATTGCAATTTCTGCTGCTGAAAAAAAAGCGTTTAATAAGATTAATATAAAGATAAAAAAAACATCAAATAAAACGCTACTCGGACCACTGTCCATACAAAAATTCCCCCTTGTTAATATAGAAATTGAATATATTATAACATATTATAGCACATATTCAATTCTGTTAAGTTAATAAAGCTATAATTTTATTATATTAATTTAAAATTTTAAAGGTTTCAATGTGAGATTTAAGTTATAAATAATATCAAAATGATACTAAATAGTATCATTTTGATATTAAGAAGTTTAAATGCTAGAATAAACTGACCTTTCTAAAGTGGCACAAGTATTGCTAGTACATAATATAAGGGGGGATTTTATATGCATATTCCAGATAATTATTTAAGTCCATCTACTTGTGCAGTCATGGGTGCAATCATGATTCCGGTATGGATGAGAGCTTCTAAAAAAGTAAAACAAGAAGTTAGTAGGAAAAAGCTTCCTATACTTGGAGTCTGTGCGGCTTTTTCATTTTTAATAATGATGTTCAATATTCCTATACCTGGAGGTACTACTGGCCATGCAGTAGGAGCAACATTGGCAGCTATTTTGCTGGGACCTTATGCTGCTGTTATTTCCGTTACAGTTGCCCTCCTCATACAGGCACTATTTTTTGGAGATGGAGGTATACTTGCATTTGGAGCCAATACATTTAATATGGCGTTTATAATGCCTATAGTAGGGTATACCATTTACAGAATAATAAAATCAAAAGCTAAAAGTGAAAAGGGAGAATACATAGCAGCTTTTATTGGATCATATGCAGGAATAGTTGCGGCGGCTTTTTGTGCTTCCATAGAATTTGGAATACAGCCTTTATTATTTAAAGATGCAAGTGGGGCTGCACTATATTGCCCTTATGGATTGAAAATAGCCATACCTGCTATGATTTTACCTCATCTTTTAATAGGACTTATCGAGGGAGGTGTTACTGCTGCAGTACTTGCATATGTTAAAAAAGTATCACCTGAAATAGTTTATAAACATGACTATACAAGTAAAAAACCATTATATGGACTATTGATATTACTTATAATATTATGTCCTATAGGATTATTGGCAGCAGGAACTGCATGGGGAGAATGGGATATGAATCAGATAAAACATCTTGTAGGTTATGTTCCATCCGCTTTTCAAAATGGATTTAAATTCAATTCTATAGCCTCTGATTATTCCATATCAGGAACAAATGATATAATAGGATATATTATATCGGCTGTAGCGGGAGTTGCTATTATACTTATAATTTTTAAATTGATTTCATCTGGAAGGAAAGAATCAAATTAATAGTAAAACAATAGGCTGAAACATCTGTCTATTGTTTTTTATATTGGAGTTTTTGACAATTCAGTAAGGGATTCGGCTAGAATATCTATATCGCTTTTTGTGTTAAAATATCCTATTCCTATTCTCACACATCCTGTATTATAAGTACCAATAATCCTGTGGGCCGTAGGAGCACAATGAAATCCAACTCTTACCATTATATTGTATGTTTTATCAAGCTGAAAGCCTACTTCATCGCATGGAATGCCTTTAATATTAAATGAAATTACACCTACTATTTTATCAGCAGATTTTGGACCGTATATTATTATGTTTGGAATTTCTTTAAGTGTTTTCAATGCATACTCTGTTAAAATATGCTCTTTTTCCCTTATTGAAGATATACTTATATTATTTATATAATTTACACCTTCTGAAAGACCGACTATTCCAACTACATTTAGTGTCCCAGACTCAAATTTATTTGGAAGATATTCTGGTTGATAGGGATACTTTGAGTCAACTCCAGTGCCCCCAGCTTTTAACGTTTTTATGTCTGAATTACAGTTTATTATGAGTCCTCCAGTTCCAGTAGGACCAAGAAGACTTTTATGTCCTGTAAAAGCCAAAAGATCTATATTGTATTCTTTTACGTCTATAGGATAGGATCCTGCGGTTTGGGCACTGTCTACTAAAAACAATATATTGTGTTTTCTTGCTATTTCACCGATTTGTTTTATAGGTTGAATGGTGCCAATTACATTTGAAGCATGAGTAAATATTATCAATTTTGTATTTTGTTCTATTAGGTTCTCTATATCATTCGGATTTGTAAGTCCATATGCATTGCATGGAACTTTGGATATTTGTATGTTTTTTGTTTTTTCAAGAATGTTCAAGGGCCTTGTAACGGAATTATGCTCTAAACTACTTGTAATTACATGATCGCCATCTTCTAAAATACCATTTATAGCTAAATTCAATGCTTCCGTAATATTATATGTAAATACAACATTTGAAGGTTTATCAAAATTAAAAAGCTTGCATAGATTATTCCTACAATTATATACTAATCTATCGGATTCTATTTCAGATTTATAAGCTCCTCTACCTGCAGTGGCACCTATATTTTTCATGAAATAGTACATTTTATCCATAACTATATCTGGTTTGGGATATGATGTTGCTGCATTATCTAAGTATATTGCCAAATTTTTCACCTCTAATAATAAAATCTAAAAAATTTCTATGAAACCTAGTTTACTACTATTTTTAATTATATACTAGAAGTATTAAATTTTATTTTCAAGTTCTATATTCCTATGTTATTATATACTTAGATAAAACAAGGATTCTAATATTCTATAAGGAGTGATATACGTGGAAAAAATTTGTTACAACAGTACAAGAGGGATAAAGGAAAATTTACCTGCATCTTGTGCGATATTAAATGGTATAGCTAAAGATGGAGGTCTTTTTGTACCTGATACTATACCTTTTATAGGTGATAAATTGGAAGATTGTAAAGATATGAGCTATAAGAAGCTGGCTTCTTTTATTATAGGTAAATTTTTTACAGATATACGAAAAGAAGAACTTGATAGATGCTTGGATTTGGCATATGATAATAAATTTGATTCTGAAGATATAGTTCCACTTAAAAAGACCAAAAAGGCATTTTATCTAGAACTATACCATGGTCCTACTCTTGCATTTAAAGATATGGCATTATGTCTGCTGCCTCAACTTATGAAAGTTTCTGCTAAAAAGCAAAATTTGAAAAAGGATATAGTAATACTTACAGCTACTTCTGGGGATACTGGTAAGGCAGCTCTTGAAGGTTTTGCAGATGTAGAAGGAACAAAAATAGTAGTATTTTTCCCAAAAGACGGTGTAAGTGAAATACAGAGAAGACAAATGACAACACAGACTGGGGCAAATACAAAGGTTATTGGAATAGACGGAAATTTTGATGATGCACAAAGCGAAGTAAAGAAAATTTTCAACGATGTAGATTTAAAAAGTGAATTAGATAAAAAGGGCTATGTATTTTCATCTGCAAATTCTATAAATATAGGAAGACTTGTACCACAAATAGTATATTATTTCTATGGTTATATGGAACTTGTTAGAACAGGTGAAATAAAACTTGGAGAAGAGATAAATTTTGATGTTCCAACAGGAAACTTTGGAAATATATTAGCTGCATATTATGCAAAAAAAATGGGATTGCCAATAAAGAAACTCATATGTGCATCTAATGACAACAAAGTTTTATTTGATTTCTTAAGTACCGGTACATATGATAAAATGAGAGATTTTATCGTAACTATATCACCTTCTATGGATATACTTGTATCAAGTAATCTTGAAAGACTAATATATGATATAAGTTCAAGAAATTCTGATTTGGTAAATAAACTTATGAACAACTTGAATGAAGATGGGAAATATACGATTACAGAAGATATGAAGAAGGAGTTAAATTCATTTTATGGGGGATTTGCAAGTGAACAGGAGACTTTGGATGCAATAAATTATAATTTTGAAAATTATAATTATCTGATGGATACCCATACTGCAGTAGCACATGCTGTATATAAGAAATATGTTGATTCTACTGGAGATAATACTAAGACCATTATAGTTTCAACAGCTAGTCCATTCAAGTTTACAAAATCTGTTATGAGTGCACTTGACAGTAAATATACTAAATATAATGATATGGAACTTGTAGATATAATGAGTAAAATATCAGGTTTAAAAATTCCAAAGGGTGTAGAGCAATTAAAGAAAAATAATGTGATACACAAAACTACCTGTGAAAAAAATGAAATGAAGGATCAAATTTTGCAGTTTCTTTTAAATAAGTAAATCTTATTCACCTCTATCTATTTTTAGAGGTGAATTTACTTAATCTCACAAATAAAGTTGTTGATTTTATAGAAAAGATATTTGTAACAATTAATGAAAATATGGATACAATAAATAAACTTTCAGGTGAGTTAAACGATTTTTCAGAGGAGTTAAATAATAGGTTTTGACTTTAGTTTACAATACTTTATTGTATATTTTTACCATATGATTGTAGAAAATATAATATACTTATGGTATTCTATATTTATAAATTTAAATGTGAAGTAGTTCTTTTTATTAGGGGAGAAATTAATGTCATTATTGGAACAGTATAATAGATTAAAAAAAGAATATGAAGGCTATCAAAAAATGGCTGAATATACTATGCAGCAGCAGAATAAAAAAATTATTACACAAGATAAAAAATTAGATATGCTATCTTTAATAGTAGAGATAAGTCAATATATAAATAAATATCTTAGAAATGGCGAAATAGCATCTACCATTAATGACATAATGATTGGAATTTTAGGAGTAACATATTCAAGTGTATATTTAATTGAAAATAGAAAGTTGAAATTAAAAGTATCAAATCTAAAAAACATCCTTCATCATAACAGTATATATGCATTCAATGATGGAAGTATAAATAAATTAAGTACTTCCTTGATAAATTCACCAGATAATATATATGAGGGAAATGATAATATATCCATACATTCTGCCATACTTATGCCAATATATTTAAAGGAAGATCTTCTAGGTGTCATTGTAGTTGAACATAAAATATATAAATATTTAAGTGATGAACATATAAAGCTTTTAACTGCAATAAGCAATCAAATTGCTATGTGTATAGAAAATAACAGACTTTATAACAAGATAAAAGAAAATTCACAAAGAGATTTTCTAACCGGGCTTTTTAATAGAAGTTATTTTTTTACAGTTATATATGAGAAAATAAAAGATTGTGGTTCTGGATTTGCCATTGTTATGATAGATATAGATGATTTTAAAAAATGCAATGATACTTATGGACATCAATATGGTGACAGGGTTTTAAGACAGGTAAGCAATATAATTAAAAATAATTTGAGAAAAGAAGATATTGTATCAAGATATGGTGGAGAAGAAATTATAGTGTATATGTACAATATAAAGTCCATATATGACGTTTACACAAGAATGTGTAAAATAAAAGACAAGATAAAAACTTCACCAATCGATTATAGAAATATCAAGTCATATATAACCGTTTCCATAGGTATAAGTATGTGCAGGGATGGCAATAAAAATGTAGAAGAGTTGATAAGAAAAGCGGATATGAATTTATATAGAGCAAAGGATTCCGGAAAAGATAATGTAATTTATTAAAAAGAATTAGGTGATAACTATGGTTGCAAATTGGACAGATGAACAAAGAAAAGCTATATTTACAGAAAAATCCAATGTATTGGTGGCTGCAGGAGCTGGTGCAGGAAAAACCGCAGTTCTTGTAGAGAGAATAATTCGTAAGATAACAGATCCGGATTTGGATATTGACATAGATAAATTACTTGTAGTTACATATACAAATGCAGCTGCAGCTGAAATGAAAGAGAGAATTGGAGATGCACTTCAAAAATTATTGGAAGATAATTTTGAATCGAGAAGACTTCAAAGACAACTAACGCTCTTAAATCAATCCAATATAATGACCATGCACTCTTTTTGTCTCAAAATAATCAAGAATAATTTTCAATTGGTAGATTTGGATCCCAATTTTAGAGTTTCAGACAATGAAGAGAGTATACTCTTAAAAAGAGATTCTGTATTTGAACTATTTGAAGAAAAATATGATTCAAATGACAGTAGTTTTTTAAATCTGATAGATTCTTATGGTGACAAAAATGATACTAAAGTTCAGGATATTGTAATATCACTCTATGAATTCGTTCAAAGCGTTCCATGGCCTGAAAAATGGCTTGATAAGGCATCAGAGCAATTTAATTTATCTGATGATTTTGAATTTGCAACATCCCTTTGGTCAGAAATAATAATATCAGATCTAAAAGTTGAAATAAAAAGTCTTAGAGATAGACTTAAAAGAGCACTTGAGTTGATACTTGAAAATCATGGACTTGAAGGGTATGAGCTTATTTTTAAAAATGAAGTCAGTGAATTTGACTATTTGTTAAAGTTAAAATCCTGGAATGAGATTGATAATTATATTCAAGAACTTAAATTTCAAAGGCTTCCCAAATTAAAAAGAGAAAGCTATAATGAAGATATCAAGATAAAAGTAACTAAGACGAGAGATAATGCAAAGAAAAAGTTAAAACATATAATGGAAAATATATTAGACTATGGAGATAATGTAGACAGCAGTATAAAAGATATGTACCCTGTTATGAAATGTCTTACTGATCTTGTAATAGACTTTGCTAATAAATATTCTGATAAAAAAAGAGAAAGAAATATACTTGATTTTAGTGATATAGAACATTTTTGTTTAAATATACTAACGTGTGAAGATGAAAATGGAAATGTAATTCCTTCAGATACGGCTTCTTATTATAGAAAATATTTTGCAGAAATACTTGTAGATGAATATCAAGATAGCAATGGAGTTCAAGAAGTAATAATAAATATGATAAATAGAGATGATGAAACTTCAAATCTGTTTATGGTAGGAGATGTAAAGCAGAGCATATATAGATTCAGACAGGCAAAACCAGAATTGTTTCTTGAAAAATATAGCAAATATTCTGAAGAAGAGAATTCTAAGAATAGAAAAATAAAATTATTTAAAAATTTCAGGAGCAGACATGAAATAATAGACGGAGTAAATTATTTGTTCAGTCAGATAATGTGTAAAAAAATAGGAGAACTTGATTATATATCAGGAGAACAACTTGAAAGTGCAGCAAACTATCCGGATACAACTGATATTACTTTTAGCGGAGATGCTATAGAAGTTAATCTAATAGATAAAGTAAAGAGTGAAGATGAACAGGAAGATCTAAGTAATATTCAAGTAGAAGCAAGATTAATAGCAAAAAAAATAAAAGACATTGTAAATCCTGAAGATAAGCGATATTTTAAAGTTTATGATAAAGATATAAAATCATATAGAAATTTAATGTATAAAGACATAGTAATATTGATGAGAGCTACTAAGAATTGGGCTCCAACTATTATGGAGGAATTGAACAATGCCAATATACCGGTTTTTGCAGATACATCTACAGGTTATTTTGAAACTATAGAAATAAAGACTATTATGAGTTTGCTGCAAATAATAGATAATCCTATACAAGATATACCTCTTATATCTGTACTGCGTTCACCAATAGCATCTTTTTCCCCGGAAGAATTGATTGACATAAGGATTGTAGATAAAGAGGTAACTTTTTATGAAGCATTGAATATTTGCTGTAATGAGGAATATGTAACAGAAGATTTACAAGAAAAAATCGGTGGATTTTTGGATCGTATGGATAAATGGAGAAAAAAAATAGTATATATGCCTATAGACGAATTTTTGTGGTATTTGTATAGTGATACTGGCTATTATGGATTTGTAGGTGCTATGACTGGAGGAGCTCAGAGACAGGCAAATTTGAGAATGCTTTTTGAAAAAGCAGAACAATACGAAAAGAGCAGTTATAAAGGACTGTTTAACTTTATAAACTTTATAAATAAGTTGAGAAACAGTAGTGGAGATATGGGAAGTGCAAAAATATTAGGTGAAAATGAAAATGTAGTTAGGATAATGAGCATACATAAGAGTAAAGGACTTGAGTTTCCAGTAGTAATACTTGCAGGAGCAGGTAAAAATTTTAATTTTATGGATGCCAACAATCCTGTAATTTTTAATGAAGAATTGGGACTTGGTCCTGAGTATGTAGACATCGAAAGACGGATACACTATCCTACTATTATAAAACATATACTTAGAACTAAACTTAAAAATGGGACTCTGTCTGAAGAAATGAGAATATTATACGTAGCATTTACAAGGGCAAAGGAAAAATTAATTATAACTGGAATGATAAATAACGTAGAAGATACATTTGAAAAATGGTGTGACGATTCTCTTGTAGAGGGAAATAAAGTTCCTGAGTATGCTTTGGAAAATGCAAAAAATTATTTAGAATGGATAGGTATGGCAGTTGCAAGGCATAAGGATGGAAAAATCATAAGAGAAGGAGCGAAATATGAAAATTATAAATTTTCGCCTGTAGAACATATTTCAAACTGGAAAATCAATATCTATTCAAGGGAAGATTTCTCAAAAAACTCTCAAGTAGATAATGAAATAGATATAATAGAACATATCAAAAATATATTGCTGAATAAAGATGAAAGTGAATATTTTCAAGAAATAAATAGAAGGCTAAATTGGAAATATAAATATGAAGAGGCATCAAAGATACCTGCTAAATTTTCCGTATCTGAATTAAAGAGAAGATTTGCATTGATTGATATGGAAGATAGTTCACAGCTGGTTGAGGATGTAAATCTTAAAAAGCCTAATTTCATTAAAGAAAACACAGAATTGTCAGGAGCCCAAAGAGGTACTTTGATGCATCTTGCAATGCAGCATATTGATATAAATAATACAGATTCCAAATCAAGTATAGATACTCAAATAGAAAATCTTGTACTTGGACAATTTATTACAGATGATGAAAAAAAGGCTATTTCATCTTATAAAATATTGAAATTCTTTAATTCGAATCTTGGAATTAGAATGAGAAGTTCAAAGAAGGTATACAGGGAAGTACCATTTTATATACAGGAAAGCAGTTCTGATATATATAAAGATTTGCCAAAGGATATATACAAAGATGAGAAGATACTCATCCAGGGAATAATAGATTGCTATTTTGAAGAAGATGATGGATTGGTGCTTATAGATTACAAAACCGATTATGTTGAAAGAACTGAAGAACTCATAGACAAATATAAAATTCAGATTTACTATTACTCGAAAGCACTTGAAAATATGACTGGTATAAATGTGAAAGAAAGATATATTTATTCATTTCACAAAGATGATATTATTCAAGTATAGTACATATTTTTAATTTGGGGAGGAAATCTCATGGAAAGTGTAACAGATAAATTTTTAAGATATGTTGTTGTTGATACCAGGTCCAGCGAGGAATCAGATACTGTTCCAACAACTAAAAAGCAGCTGAATTTAGGGAAAAAACTTGTACAAGAATTAAAGCAAATGGGTGTTCAAAATGCCAATTTGGATGAACATGGATATGTTATGGCGTTTTTAGCTGGAAATATTGATAAAAAAGTGTCTGCAGTTGGATTCATATCCCATATGGATACAAGTCCTGAAATTTCAGGCGAAAATGTTAAACCAAATATAGTTAGAAATTATGATGGATCAGATATTGTTTTGAATAAAGATAAAAATATAGTTCTTAGCACAAAGAATTTTCCGGAAATAAAGAATTATATGGGAGAAACACTTATAACTACAGATGGAAATACACTTCTTGGAGCTGATGATAAAGCTGGAGTAGCTGAAATAATGACGGCTGTAGAATACCTTGTAAATCATCCTGAAATAAAACATGGGGATATTAAAATAGGTTTTACACCTGATGAAGAAGTTGGAAAAGGCCCCGATTATTTTGATGTAAAAAAATTCAATGCTGAATTTGCATATACAATAGATGGAGGACAAATCGGGGAGCTTGAATTTGAAAATTTTAATGCAGCCTCAGCTAAAGTTAAAATTAAAGGAAGAAATGTTCATCCAGGATATGCAAAGGATAAAATGATAAATTCCATGTTTATAGCTGCAGAGCTTATTGGAATGCTTCCCAAGAATGAGGTACCTGAAGCAACAGAGGGATATGAAGGATTTTATCATCTTGTTTCTATAAATGGTGGGGTAGAGGAAACTGAACTTTATTATATAATTAGAGATTTTGACAAAGATAATTTTGAAAAAAGAAAAAAATTCATGCTGGATAATATGAAACTACTTAATAAAAAGTATGGTAGTGGAGTTGTAAGTATTGCTGTAAAAGACCAGTATAGAAATATGAAGGAAAAGATAGAACCTGTTAAGCATATAGTAGATATTGCATATGAAGCAATAAAGCAGTCATCTGTTGAGCCTGAAATTGTTCCAATAAGAGGTGGAACAGACGGAGCAAGACTTTCATTTATGGGACTTCCAACACCAAACATATTTACAGGAGGACATAATTTTCATGGAAGATATGAGTATATTCCTGTATTTGCTATGGAAAGGGCAGTTGAAGTTATAATAAACATAGTAAAATTAGTATCAAAATGTAGCTAAAAACGTTCACATTTGCTTCCTTGATGAATATATATATAAATATAATAATTTTGAATTCAGAGAATAATTGTTTATGAAAATGCATATTTATATTAAATATGGTCAAAATAATTATCTCAATTATTACAAGGAGGAATAGCAAATGGAAAATGATTTTATAATAACCAAAGAAGTAATAGAGGAATGTCTTGAAGAATGTTTTGATGAGTCGAGTCATAAGAATAATAAAAAAGAAAAGATAGATTCTATCAGTAATAAATAATAGAATTTATCTTTAGTAGATGTCACACCATAGAAAATCTGGCTTCCAGTCGTTTAAATATAAAAACTAATATGGAACTTATTATTAAATACATTACTCCAGCTATTATAAAGGGGTAGACTGTAAAGTCACTTGTTACAATTTCTTTTGCTGCTCTTAAAAGATCACCAATACCTATGGAAGCCACCAAGGAAGTATCTTTTATTAAATTTATACTTTCGTTGCAAAGCGAAGGAAGTATAACAGGGACAGCTTGAGGAATTATAATTCTCTTCATTATCTGAGGATAATTCATTCCAAGAGCTTTTGCAGCTTCATATTGTCCTATATCTACAGAATTAATACCCGATCTAAAAAGTTCAGTAAGGTATGCCGTATAATTTATAATAAACGCTATACAGGCTGCTACCAGAGGATCCAATTTTATATTAAGGACAGGTAGTCCAAAATATATAAAAAATAATTGAAGTAGAAGAGGAGTTCCCCTAAATGCCCAGGTATAAAATCCAAGCACTGATCTCAATATTTTTATTTTTGACATTTTACCTAGTGCACATATCATACCTAAAGGTATTGAAAAAACTATTACGATTAAAAATAATTTTATGGATATTATACTTCCCTTTAGTATAAATCCTGTAATATCCATAATATCAGGCAAATGAATCAACTCCTAACTTGAGTTCTAATATATTTTTAACTAATGGGGAATTATATCTTCTCCAAACCATTTTTTAGATATTTTATCTTCAGTTCCATCTTTTTTCATTGAATTTAAAGTCTCATTTAATTTATTCTTGAAACTTGTATCTGTTTTTCTTATACCTACACCATAGTCTTCTTTTCCAAAATTGTCATTTAATACTTTGTATATACCAGGTTTTTTGGAAATATAGTATCTTCCTACAACTTCATCTACTATTACAGCTGATACACGACCATTTTTAAGATCAAGCAGGGCTTCTGTATTATTTGAATATTTTTTTATATCTTTTAATGAATTTTTGGTAGAAGCATCTGAATTAAGTGCGGTTTCACTACTGCTGCCAAGTTGAAGTCCAATTACTTTTAAAGCCAAATCTTTTTTACTTTTAATAGGTGAATCTTTTGCTGTTACTATTATCTGTTTGTTTTGAAGATATACATTTGAGAAGTCAATCTGCTGCTTTCTCTTGTCTGTAATTGTAAGCCCATTCCATATAAGATCTATATCCTTGTTCTTTAAACTCAATATAATACCATCCCATTGAACTGGTTTAAATACAACTTTGACTCCCATTCTCTTTGCGGCTTCTTTAGCCATATCTATATCGAATCCAATTATTTGGCCGCTGTCATTTCTGAATCCCATAGGTGGAAAACTGTCATCCAAACCTACTACAAATTGACCTTTTTGTTTTATTTCATTCCATGAATTATCTGTTCCGGATTTGGATTGTCCACATCCTGTAAATATTGTGCCCATCAAAAATACCAGGGCAGTTAAAAGTATAATCTTTTTTTTCATAAAAAAGTAACCTCCCATAAAATAAATATTTTATATTCCCACATGATATTATACTTTAGCATGATAAAATTGTAAATCAACATATTAAAAAAGTCAGTCCAAATAAAATATAAATTCATTCAGACTAACTTTAAGTATATTATTTTATTTTTAGCTGTTTTGCAGCAGAGGTTATATCCTTACTGCGAAGAATAGCAGTAACAACCGCTATTCCATCTACACCTGTAGACAGTATATCTTTAAAATTCTCATGATTAATTCCACCTATGGCAACGGCAGGTATATTTACGCTGTCATATACTTTTTTAAGACCAGCTACCCCTAGAGGATTATCTGTATCTTTTTTGGTTCCCGTATTGAATATTGTGCCGATACCTATATAATCTGCACACCCACTTTCCGCCTCTAATGCTTCTTCTATAGTACCTGTAGATATACCTATTATTTTTTTATCGCCAAGTATTTTTCTTGCAATGGAAAGGGGCATATCACTTTGACCAAGGTGTACACCATCTGCATCTATAGCCTGAGCTATATCAATTCTGTCATTTATTATAATCGGTACATTATAATGGTCTGTAACTTGTTTTACTTCTAGAGCTACATTGTAAAATTCTCTTGTAGAAGCTGATTTTTCACGGATTTGAACTAAAGTAACTCCACCAATTATAGCTTCTTCTACGGCTTTTTTTAGAGGTTTTCCTCCTATAAATCTTCTATCTGTTACTAAATATAGACTGTAATCTACTGCCATATTATTTTTCCACCCTTCCTTAGCTTATCCTCAGTTAAATCATATATGTAATCTATTAATTTTATTCTAAAGCTTCCAGGAGCCTTTGATTCTTTGAAAGCTCCTTCTGCTGCTATATTCATTGAAAGTATAGCAGCTGTAGTTGCAATGAATTTATCTTCAGAGCATCCTGCTGTTGCACCACATAAGGCACCAAGCATACATCCTGCACCAGTTATTTTAGTCAGCATAGGTGTGTTGTTATTAATTATTGCACTGGACTTACCATCTGTTATAAAATCATTTTCTCCAGTGGCGGCTACGGTGCAATTATATTTTTGAGCAAGGATTTTACAACTATCCAGGGCTCCTTCTGAATTATCTAGAGAATCAACGCCTTTTACATTTGAAGATTTACCTGCCAAAAAATTTATTTCTCCTATATTTCCCTTTATAACATCAACTTTTCCAACTTGAAAAATTCTATTTATAACATTGATTTTTCTTGGAATTGCAGCACAGGCTACAGGATCAAGAATTACAGGTATGTTATGTATTTTTGCAGATTCTGCTGCAAGTATTACTGAAGCTTCCTGTTCTTTGTTAAGGGTACCAAGGTTTATATAGAGTGCCTGGGCTATCTTTACAAAGTCAAATACTTCATCATATGCCTCGCACATGGCAGGTGAAGCACCATAGGCAAGCAGTATATTTGCACAGTCATTAATAGTAACATGATTTGTAATGCATTGAACAAGTGGAACTTTTTTTCTAACCTCTGTTAATACACTGCATAGTTTATTCATATTGTTATTAGTCATTTTATTGCCTCCAAGATTTATTAATCGTATGAAATTCCAGCTTTTTTATACAACTCTATAAAATGCCCTACAGGACCAACTCCATGTCCAATAGGAAAAGAGTTTTCTATGGCTTTTGTTATATATTTTTTTGAAAGGGAAACAGATTTTTCTATACTATAACCTTTTGCAATATGAGAAGCTATAGCTGAAGACAGTGTACAACCAGTACCATGGGTGTTTTTAGTATATATTCTAGTACCTTCTAAATCCAATATTTTGTTATTATTGTACAACAATATGTCATTTGCATCATTGCATCTGTGTCCACCTTTTACAAGTACATTTTTAGCACCTAATTTTTGTATTTCAAAAGCAGCCTTTATCATGTCATCTCGATTTTCTATCTTTAAATCAGTTAAGACTTCTGCTTCAGGAATATTTGGAGTGACTATGTCTACTATACTTATGAGATCTTTTATAGCAGATTGAGCTTCTTTTTTTAGTAGAAAATATCCACTTTTTGAAACCATTACAGGATCTAGAATTATATTATTAACATCATATTGTTTCAATAACTTTTTTATTATAGAAATGGTTTTGCTGTTTGAAACCATACCTATTTTTACCGCATCTACATTTATATCATCAAATATAGACCTTATCTGAGCTTCTACAATTTCTGGAGTTACATCCATTACTTCTTGTACACCTATTGTATTTTGGGCTGTAACTGCTGTTATTATGCTCATTCCAAATACACCTAAAGCACTCATGGTTTTCAGATCTGCCTGTATTCCAGCACCTCCTGAGCTGTCAGAGCCTGCAATAGTTAGTACTTTTTTCATTTAAAACACCTCGTTATTTATAATAAATTTGCTATAACATAAATATAATAATATTTTATAAAATTATATGAAAAAACAACTACTTTATAAACTATATTATAGATAATATAGTTGTGATTAACAAGCCAGCTGGATTATATATAAAAATATTGAAATTATACTATAAAAGCATGATATTTTTTATAAAATATAAAGTTTACACTTTGATTTTTAACATATTAATATTATAATTGAATATATTATTTGATTGTAAGGTGGAGATTCTATGAAAAATTTTATCGGAGAAAATAATGAAGCTGATATTGCAATAGAAAGTCTGTATAAAGAGTATCCTAATATAAACGACTTTTTTAGATCCATTGGAATTAGAGATTTTGACAAATCAATGAATGCAAAGCAGATTATATCAACACTAGATATAGAGTATCTGGAAGAATCAGGTTCTAGTAAAAAACAAATTTTACATGAATTTTTATCTTTTATAGAGAAAATGAGGGAAATAAAAAATACTGATCGATATACCATAAAATCTATAACTGTTGTTGGAGGACATGACAAATCAGGAATAGAGGAAGATGTAAAAATTACATTTAAACCCGGAGAAATAATCTGTATAGTTGGAAGAACTGGTTCGGGGAAAAGTAGATTACTGGAAGATATAGAATGTCTGGCCCAAAAAGATACGCCTACAGGAAGGCAGATACTTGTAAACGGAAGTGTACCAGAAGAAAATGAACGTTTTTCAATGGATAATAAATTGGTGGCACAGCTGTCCCAAAACATGAATTTTGTAATGGATGTAACTGTAGAGGAATTTATAACCATGCATGCTGAAAGTCGCATGGTTGACAATGTTGAAGAAATAGTTGAATCCATAATAAAACGTGCCAATGATCTGGCAGGAGAAAAATTTCTAAAAGATGTTCCGGTAACTCAGCTAAGTGGTGGTCAATCAAGGGCGCTTATGATTGCAGATACAGCTCTCTTAAGCAAGTCTCCTATTGTATTGATTGATGAAATAGAAAATGCAGGTATTGATAGAAAAATGGCCATTGAAGTATTGATGAAAGAAGAAAAGATAATATTGATGTCCACTCATGATCCTATACTTGCTCTTATAGGTAATAAAAGGATGGTTATAAAAAATGGTGGTATTAAAAAGATAATAGAGACTAACAGCAAGGAACGAAGCAATGTTGATATACTGGAAAAATTTGATGCTAAACTTGTTGGAATAAGAAACAAATTAAGAGAAGGAGAAACTATAGATTTTGACATAAAGAAATATTTTAAAATAGACTAAAACAGAAGGGGATGAGTATATGAAATTAATAACTGTAGCTGGTCCGCCATCTTCAGGGAAGACATCTGTTATTTTGAAGACTGTAAAAAATCTTAAGGATAGTAATTATAGGATAGGAGTTATAAAATTTGACTGTCTCTCCACATATGATGATGAATTGTATAAAAAAGCAGGAGTGGATGTAAAAGTTGGTCTTTCAGGAGGTCTTTGTCCTGATCACTTTTATGTAAGCAATATAGAAGATTGTGTCAAATGGGGAATAGAAAATGAATTTGATTATTTGATAACTGAAAGCGCAGGTTTGTGCAATAGATGCTCGCCTCATATTAGAGGAGTTCTTTCTGTATGTGTAATAGACTGTCTTTCTGGAGTAAATACTCCTAAAAAAATAGGCCCCATGTTAAAATTTGCAGATATTGTAGTAATAACAAAGGGTGACATTGTATCTCAGGCCGAAAGAGAGGTATTTTCATTTCATGTAAAACAGTCAAATCCCAAGACCAGAATTTTGTTTGTAAATGGAATAACTGGACAGGGAGCTTTTCAACTTGAAATGAATTTTAAAAACGCAGATGGAGTTGAAGATTTTGACGGCAAGAAACTTAGATTTACTATGCCATCAGCTATATGTTCCTATTGCCTTGGTGAAACAAAAATAGGAGCACATTTTCAAATGGGCAGTGTAAAAAAAATGAAATTTTAAAATTATTTTATTGACAATGTGAAATATTGATAGTATAATAAGGGCATTGAGTTAAAGAAGAAACTAGCCGTTTCTCACCTTACAGCGCGTAATGCTGCTGGTATGGTTATCAAGGATTTGAATATAAATCCTTTATTATACTTTTACTATTGGAGTTTAAGAGACGGCGTGTGCCGTCTCTTTTTTATATGTGCTGTTTAGGTAATTTTACTTGGGAGGTGAAAACTATTAGCAAAGGCTTTCTTGTAAATGAAAATATAAGAGAAAAAGAAGTAAGGATTATTGGAAATGATGGAAGTCAATTGGGAATAATATCTTCAAAAGAAGCTCTTGGAATTGCAGAGGAAAATGAATTGGATTTGGTAATGATATCACCAAATGCAAAACCACCGGTTTGTAAAATTATGGACTATGGTAAATTCATTTACGAGCAAACTAAAAAAGAGAAAGAGGCTAAGAAAAATCAAAGAGTTATAAATATTAAAGAGATTAGATTTAGCCCTACTATTGAGGAACATGATATCTCCATCAAGGCCGATCATGCGAGAAAATTTTTGAACGCAGGAGATAAAGTTAAAGTAACTGTTAGATTTAGAGGAAGACAGGCAGAATATTCATTTACTGGAAGAAAAATATTAGAAAATTTTTCTTCTAAGCTTGAAGATATTGGTGTAGTAGAAAAGAGACCAAAGCTTGAAGGAAGAAATATGATAATGGTTTTATCATCTAAAAAGTAATAATATATTGAGAGGAGGAATTTGTCATGCCAAAAATGAAAACTAACAGAGGCGCTGCAAAAAGATTTAAGGTTACAGGAACAGGAAAACTTAAGAGAGCAAAAGCTTTTAAAAGTCATAAATTATCAGGTAAAACTTCTAAGGTAAAGAGAAATCTTAGAAAAACAGGATATGTTTCACAGTCTCAAGAAAAAACTATGAAAAATTTATTACCTTATGTATAATTAGGAATTTCGAGAAGGAGGTTAAAAAATGGCAAGAGTAAAAAGAGCGGTAAATGCTCGTAAATATCATAAAAAAATATTAAAGTTAGCAAAAGGCTATTATGGTGGAAGAAGAAGATTATTTAAAACTGCAAATGAGTCCGTTATAAGAGCATTTAGAAATGCATATGTAGGAAGAAGATTAAAGAAGAGAGATTTCAGAAAACTTTGGATAGCAAGAATAAATGCTGCAGCAAGATTAAATGGTCTTTCATATTCAAAATTTATTAATGGTATAAAAACTGCAGGTGTAGATTTAAATAGAAAAATGCTTTCAGAAATAGCAATAAATGATCCAAAAGCATTTACTGAATTAGCTGATATAGCTAAGAAACAATTAAGTGCATAGTATGTTTTTACATAGGAGTGTAGTTTTCTACACTCTTTTATAATTTATTCAGTATATTTTTAAATACAGGATGCAGGTGAAAGTTTAATGGATATAATAAGAAGTAAAAATAATCTGCAGATTAAAGAAGCTAAGAAATTAAAAGAGAGAAAATATAGAAGTGAAAAAGGCAAGTTCTTAATAGAAGGATTTAGATTTGTAGAAGAGGCTTTAAAATCACAATTCAATGTTTCAATAATTTTTATAAATGAGAATGCATTGGACAAATGGGAAAACTACAAATCTATGAAGAGTATATGTTATCAGAATAATAGTAAAATATATTATTTATCAGATGAAGCATTTAAAATTATAAGTGATACTGGGAATTCCCAGGGAATAATTGCTGTAGTTGATGATAAAAAGTTGGAAGTTGAAAATAAAATAGGATTCTATGTATTGGCAGACAGAGTTCAAGATCCTGGAAACATGGGTACTATAATAAGAAGTGCACATGCATCAGGAGCATTGGGGTTAATAATTACAAAAGGTACAGTGGATATATACAATAGTAAAACATTAAGATCTACCATGGGCTCCATTTTTCATGTTCCAATAATTGAAGATTGCAATCTTGACAAAGTTAAATTTTTAAGAGAAAATGGTTTTAAAATTGTAGCAAGTGTTCTTGATACTGAATTTAATTTTTACGATGTTTCATTAAATGATAAAATAATATTGGCAGTTGGCAATGAAGGAAATGGACTAAGCAGTGATATAATGAATATGTCTGATATTAAAGTAAAAATACCAATGCCGGGAGGAGCAGAATCTCTAAATGCCTCCGTCGCTGCTTCTATAATGATGTTTGAGATAGTAAGACAGAATTCGAATTAGTTTAATGTTGACAATATAATAAAATAATTGTAATATTAAAAACATGTAATATAAATTATATATTGACTTTGATGGAGAGAGTAGAAGTTTGATTGTTTCATAGAGAGAGAAAATTACAGCTGAAAATTTTCTTAAATTAATCGTGTTTTGAAGTTCACTCCGGAGTCCCAAGTGTGAACAAGAGTAGCAGTTGGCGTATTAGATCGTTAAATCTATTTAAGAGGATATTTAAAAAATATCAATTTGGGTGGTACCACGGATAGTTATAGTTCGTCCTATGTTAAGGATGGACTTTTTTATTTTGAAAATTTTATGAACTTGTCTATATATTAATGAAGGGAGCAAGCAATATGATAAAAGAAAAATTGGATGACATAAAGCAAAATGCTATTGATGAACTGAAAAACATTAAAGATGATATACAGGTAGAGGATATAAGAGTCAAGTATCTTGGAAAAAAAGGTGAGCTTACTAAAATACTTAGAGGAATGAAGGATCTTTCAAAAGAGGAAAGGCCGGTAATAGGAAAACTTGCCAATGAAATAAGAAATACTCTTGAAAGTGCTATAGAGGAGACTTCAAGCAAGATAAAGAAATTAAAACGTGAAAGTAAATTGGAAAGTGAAGTTATTGATATAACTATGCCTGGAAGAAAACAGGTTATAGGTAAAAGGCATCCTCTCGAGCAAACACTAGAGGAGATGAAGCAAATATTCATTTCAATGGGATTCTCTATAGAAGATGGACCTGAAGTTGAAAAGGACTATTATAATTTTGAGGCACTTAATATACCTAAAAATCATCCTGCAAGAGGAGAACAGGACACTTTCTATATAAATGACAATGTAGTTTTAAGGACTCAAACTTCTCCTACCCAGATAAGAACTATGGAGAAGCAAAAACCACCTATAAAGATGATATCACCAGGGAAGGTTTATCGTTCAGATGCAGTAGATGCTACGCATTCTCCTATATTCTATCAAATGGAAGGACTTGTAGTAGATAAAGGAATAACTTTTGCAAACTTGAAGGGAACTCTTGAATTATTTGCTAAAAAGATGTTTGGAAGTGAAATGAAGACCAAATTCAGACCTCATCATTTTCCTTTTACAGAGCCATCAGCAGAAATGGATGCAACCTGTTTTGTATGTAATGGAAAGGGATGTAAAGTGTGCAAGGGTGAAGGATGGATAGAACTTTTAGGATGCGGTATGGTTCATCCTCAAGTACTTAGAAACTGTGGAATAGATCCTGAAGTTTACAGCGGATTTGCTTTTGGAATGGGAGTAGACAGAATGGTTATGTTGAAATATGGAATAGATGATATAAGAAATATGTATGAAAGTGACATGAGATTTTTAAATCAATTTTAAACTTTATAACTAAAATCAATATGTATTTAAGGAGGAAATTTTATGAAGGTTCCAGTTAAATGGTTAAAAGATTATGTTAATATAGATATTCCAGCTAAAGAGTTAGGAGACAGACTGACTTTAAGTGGCTCAAAAGTAGAAGAAGTCGTTACTACAGGAGATGAAATAAAAAATGTAGTTACAGGAAAGATTATAAAAATAGAACCACATCCGGATGCAGATAAATTAGTTGTTTGTCAGGTAGATATAGGAAAAGAAGATCCAATTCAAATTGTAACTGCAGCTACGAATATGAAGGAACAGGATATAGTTCCAGTTGCGCTTCATGGTTCAACCCTTAATGGTGGAATGAAGATAAAGAAGGGAAAACTTAGAGGAATATTATCAAATGGAATGTTTTGCTCTGAGGAGGAACTTGGAATAGCAGGAGATAAACCAGTTTATGGACTTATGATACTTCCACAGGATACTCCAATTGGAAAAGATATAAAGCAGGTTTTGGAGATGGAGAGCAGTATCATAGATTTTGAAATAACATCAAACAGACCGGATTGTCTGAGTGTTATAGGAATAGCAAGGGAGACTGCAGCTACTTTGAATACAAAGTACAATATGCCAGATGTTACATATAGCGAGTCGGAAAGTGAAAAAACTGAAAATACATTAAAAGTTGATATAGAAGATGCACTTTGTAAAAGATACATAGCAAAAGAAATAAAAAATGTAAAAGTTGAGCAGTCACCTGTATGGATGCAGGAAAGACTTTTAGAGGCAGGAGTAAGACCTATAAACAATATAGTTGATATAACCAATTTTGTCATGTTGGAACTTGGTCAGCCAATGCATGCTTATGATATAAGACAGATAAAATCTAACAATATAGTTGTAAAAAGAGCTGAAAATGGTGAAAAATTCACTACATTGGATGGAGAGGAAAGAGAACTTGATGACAGTATACTTACTATTAGAGATGGAAGCACTTCAATAGGTATTGCAGGAATAATGGGTGGATTGGATTCAGAAGTCAAGAATGATACTACACATATAGTATTTGAATGTGCAAATTTTGATGGAACCAATATAAGAGTTTCCAGTCAAAAACTTGCTATAAGGACAGAAGCTTCATCAAGATTTGAAAAAGACATCGATCCAAGTCTCGCAAAACTTGCCATGGATAGAGCTTGTCACTTAATAGAGGAACTTAATGCAGGTGAGATAATTGGAGAAAATATTGATATTTATAATGAAAGAGTTGAACCTCATTATGTAGAGGTTGATTCTAAATGGATAAATAGTTTTTTAGGTACAGATATATCTAAAGAAGATATGGTAAATTACCTAGATAGACTTGAATTGAATACAGGGTTGAATGGAGATATATTAAAAATATACGTTCCAACCTTTAGAAGTGACATAAATATAAGAGAAGATGTAGCAGAGGAAGTAGCCAGAATATATGGGTACGGTAAAGTCCCTTCTACTATGATAGAAAGTGTAAGTACAAAAGGTGGAAAGAATCTAAAGCAGAAGATGGATGATAAACTTATAGATATTTTAATTGGAAGTGGATTGAATCAATCCATAAGTTATTCTTTCTACAGTAAAAAGGTTTTTGATAAAATATGTCTTCCAGAAGACAGCAGCTTGAGAAATGTAGTATCTATAAAAAATCCATTAGGTGAGGACTATAGTATAATGAGAACTACTACTATTCCTTCAATGATGGAGGCACTTAGCAGGAATTATTCTAGAAACAATAAATTCGTTAGATTATTTGAAATAGGAAAAACTTATATACCAGGTAAGGATTCAAACAAACTTCCAGTAGAAAATAATATAGTAAGCATAGGTATGTATGGGAAAGCTGATTATTTTGATTTGAAAGGTGTAGTTGAAAATATTTTGGATAATCTTAAAATAAATAATTTCTCATTTAAAAGAGAAAGTGAAAATCCAAGTTTTCATCCAGGTAAAACTGCAAGCTTGTTTATAAAGAAAGATTTGGTAGGAATAATTGGTGAAATACATCCAAGTGTAACGGATAATTATGGTATAGATGAAAGATGCTATTTGGCAGAGTTAAATTTAGATTTACTCTATAAATATGTTGACTCAGACATAAAGTATAAACCACTTCCAAAATTTCCTGCAGTATCAAGGGACATTGCAATATTGGTAGATAAGGATATTCTGGTTCAGGATATAGAAGAAATTATATTGAAAAAGGGTGGGAATATGGTTGAAAATATAAAGCTCTTTGATGTATATACTGGAAAGCAAGTAGAAGATGGTAAAAAATCTATTGCCTATTCCATATCCTATAGAGTGGAAAATAAGACATTGACAGATAAAGAAGTAAATAAAGTTCATGAAAAGATATTAGGATCTTTGGAAAATAAATTTGGTGCAAAATTAAGATAACTATATAGTAAAAACAATATACCGATAGTAGATTTTATCGGTATGTTGTTCTTAATGATTTATGCTAGAGAAAATTAAATGCATAATAATTATATAATTTACAAATTTTGAAATTTCAAACTAAATACTATTTGATATATATGTAATTTGTGATAAAATAGTCTTATATAATACTGAAAGCAGCTATATCTGAGAGGGTGTTCAAATGAACGTAGTAACAGTTATTATAAATGGCATTGAATATAACTTAAAAGGGGACGAGCAAGAGGAATATTTACATAGAATATCTACTTATGTAGATAAAAAAGTAAAAAATATATTGGAAAATAATAATAAATTAAGCACTTCCTCAGCAGCTATACTGTCAGCTGTAAATGTAGCAGACGATATGTTCAAAACCAAGGAACGTAATGAGAGACTTGAACAAGAAATACAAAAACTAAAAAAATTTCAAACAGCATATGAAAACAAGCTAAAACAGACACAGGAATTTAATACAAAACTTGAACAAAAATTAAATGATTATGAGGAAAATACACATCAAGAGGAATATGAAGACAAAATTAAAAAATTACAAAAAGAAATAGAAATGACTAAAAATGCAGCTGAGGACTATGTTAAGGAAAATACAAAATTAAAATTGGAAAATAAGGAAAATAAGTTTAAAATTCAGACATTGAAATATAAACTTATAGATCTTCAAAATAAACTGGAAGAAAACCAGATAAATTTAGCCAAAGAACGAAAAAGAAAGAATCCTCTTTTAAATGATAAAAAAAAATGAGATCCGAACTAATTGTAGATAATTAGTTCGGATCTTTTTGTTTTGAATATATAACTAAAATTTATAATATACATATAATAATATTAAGCGCTGATATACTGGGGGAAGTTATGGAGTGAAAGTGTTATTTTGCATGAGAAAGGACTATCTTGAAAATTTTGCAGGGGATTCAATGCAATGTATAAAGACATTAAAATATTTAAAGAAAAGACATGTTGAGATACACATAAATAAAGGATCAATAATAGATTACTCTAATTATGATATTGTACATTTATTTAATCTTACAAGAATGGGGGAAACATATAATTATTATAAAATAGCGAGATTTTACAAAAAAAACATAGTGTTGACTCCTATATATTGGAATCTGAAAAAATACTATAATTTTGTTAAGGATGAAGAAAGTATAAAATTATGGAATGAAAGTAATATATACAGGAAAGAAATACTTCAAGGATGCAGAATGATATATCCTAACAGTATATTGGAGGCAGAACAAATATGCGGTGATTTTAATATGGATGTTCCCTATACAGTCGTATACAATGGAATTGAACTAGAAGATAGAAATTATCCTAAATTTAATTTTAGAAAAAAATACAGTCTAAGAAAGTATATTTTATGTGCAGCTAGAATATGTAATAGAAAAAATCAACTTGTATTGAGTAGAATAGTAAAAGATTCCAATTATGATTTGGTACTTATTGGAGACATAAATGATGAACAATACTTTATGAAATGTATGAAGTATAGAAATGTCAAGTATTTGGGATTTATGGATAGATATAATTTGTACAATGCCTATAGATATGCTGATATACATATATTGCCAAGCTTTGTGGAAACACCAGGTTTATCATCTCTTGAAGCGGCCTCACTTGGATGTAAAATAATATCTACAGAAGAGGGCTGTTCTAGGGAGTATTTTAGGGATATGTGTATTTACTGTAATCCATATAATGAAGATAGTATAAAAAAATCTATTGAATATGCCATAAGGGATAGTAAAAACAGTAAATTAAAAAAGTATGTAAATTATAATTTCAATTGGGAAAAGTGTATAGATACGCTATATGACAGTTATATAAGTTTAATAAATTAAGTTATCGGAGGTTGAAAATGGCTACTTTTATTCAAATGCCTACAGTTCCATACAATAAAATGTATCAAAGGCCTCAGCAAATAATGAGAAAATTAAGTGAAAAAGGTCATACTGTATATTATATAGATAATATAAATGAAGATTATTTTATAAAAATAAACGAAAATTTATATGAAGTTGGAGTGAATTACAAAATAGATGTAAACAAATTAGCTAGACCAATAATATTGTGGTTTTCATCTCCGGAACAGATAACTAGAATAGACAGCATATATCATGATTATGTTATATATGATATCGTAGATGACTATTCACATGAATTTGCAGTTTGGAATTCATATGTGGAGGATATGTTAAACAAATCAAATATAGTATTTGTAACAGCAGATGCTCTTTATAGGAAGTTTTCAAAAAAACACAATAAAACCTACATTATAAAAAATGGGCTTGATATTGATAATTTCCCATTAACTAAAAATAAAATTCCACAGGATCTACCCAGAAAGCGGAAAATTGTAGGCTATGTTGGGGCTGTAGCTACATGGATAGACTGGGAATTGGTAAATTATATGATAAGCAGCAATTATGATTTTGTATTTGTCGGTCCTAAATATGGAGATGTGAATTTAAATTTTAATAAAGACAATATTTATTTTTTAGGTGAAAAAAGATATGAAGATCTTCCATATTATATTAGTAATTTTAGTTGTTGTATTATACCCTTTAAAGTAAATGAAATGACAAACAGCTGTAATCCCATAAAATTATATGAATATATGGCACTAGGCAAGCCAGTAGTAAGTACTGGGATATATGAGGTAGGAAAATTACAAGATATTTGCTATATATCAAAAGGTAAAAATGATTTCATGAAAAATATAGATATAGCAATTAATGGAGAAACTCAACAATTAATTAATTCTAGAAGAGAATTTGCATTAAATAATAGTTGGGAGAAAAGAGTATCCAATATAATTCAAGTATTGGAAGAAAATAAAATATTATAGAACTTAAATAATGGAGTTATATTAGTTATCTTAACTATATAACTCCATTATTGATATCAGCTTATTCCAATATCTGAAAAATATTTTTTGTTGAATAAGATTCTTTTATCATTTGGCCTGAATTTAGCTGCAATTTCATTGTGCTTATAGGCAATTTCATGTTTCCCTAATTTATCATAACATACGCAGAGTTGGAGATGGGGAAGCCATGTCCAATAAGAATCATTAAAAAATCCCAGGCTGTTTTGAGGTTTTTCTAATTTGGAAGCTGTTTCATACCAAAATATGGCCTGATGAAGCTTGTTTTCTTTTAGAAAGGAAAATCCAAGCCTACAGCACCCTTCAGCCCTTGGTGTGTCGTACTCAAAACTTTTAAATATATATGATCTTGCCTTATATTCTTGATTTATGGATTCAAAATAATCGCATATTTTGTTACAAACCCTTATATTGTCTTCAGACCATCCCTGATTTGAATCTAAAAATCTAGTATAGTATTTAAGGGCTTTCTTTAATCTATTGTGATCATACAGTTCATTGGCATAGTAGAGGATATCCCTCAAGGAAAAATTTACTCCTTCTTTTAATTTATTTTCGTATATTTCAATATTTCGTTTAGGTTTAAAGTCTATCTTTTTATGAGTTACTGAAACATCACTATTGATAACATTGCCATATACCTCCAAATACTCATGTACAAAGCCTATCCATTTAAAATTTTTAGAACGTTTAACTAATCTATTACGTCTGTAGCTTAAGGTTATATTCCCATACTCATCAAATCCAACATTGTATTTCATAGTTATAGAGTCAATACCAGTATCCAAACCTTCTTTTAATATCTCAAATTTTTTTATATCCTCAGGTAATATTACATCGTCAGCATCCAGCCATAATATATAATCGCCTGTTGCTTTGGAAAATGAGAAGTTTCTTGCAGCAGAAAAGTCATCTATCCATTTAAAATTATATATTTTATCAGTGAATTTTTTACATATATCTATAGTATTATCGGAAGAACCTGTGTCTACTATTATTATCTCATCTACAACATCTTTTATTGAAGATAAGCACCTTTCTATTACATTTTCTTCATCTTTTACTATCATACATAGACTAATTGTTATATGATGTACCAATACACCACCTCCGTTTATAAAGAAAACTCAAGGTGTATTACCTTGAGTTGTAATAGTTATTATATTTGATCATTAGCATGTAGGTCTTGATGTTGCTGTAGCGGCTAGTGTTGTATTAGTTAATGAAATGGAACCAGCTGTAATGGCAATTGCAGAAGTTATCTTTGCAGTATAAGTGCAGCACTTAGTATCACAATCATCATCACAATCGCAAT
This sequence comes from Clostridium tyrobutyricum, assembly GCF_019144085.1. Classification (GTDB taxonomy): domain Bacteria; phylum Bacillota; class Clostridia; order Clostridiales; family Clostridiaceae; genus Clostridium_B; species Clostridium_B tyrobutyricum_A. The sequence goes on along the minus strand of NZ_JAHHUY010000024.1, from coordinate 4,383 downwards.
CACAAACAAAGAATGAGAAAGTATCAGATCCTGCACCTATTGGTCCAAAAGTCCATGAAGGTCCTACAGGGACAGCTTCTCCGTAACCATCACAGTGTTTAAACAATTGAAATTTTAAGTTATCAGTAACTGTAACTCCAACAATGTCCAAATTAGTTACAAACTCTAATTTAACACATGGATTGTGTAGTTTAGAAGTGTTCAATCTGAGAGAAGCTATTGTAAAAGTTGATGCTAATGTAACGCCTGGAAGCTTAAAAGAACTAGGACAACTGCATTTTACAATAGACTGGCAGCCCTTTTCATCATTCTTATCTTTTTTACAAGGATCACAATCATCTTTATAATATTTTGACATTGAATTCATAAATAAAATCCTCCTTATTTGTATACATAAATTAAAAGTAAAAATTAGTTTATTGGCAATTTTGTCATCAGCTTCTACTATAATATATGAAAATTATGAGAAAAGGTGATAACATAAGCTACTTTAAATATATTATTTAGTCATTGTTATTTTCTTTATTTTCGTGGTCAGGAAATAGTGGCTTCAGGTGCTGCTCTGGATAGAATTTAGGAACAGGGGCTTTTTCAAATATTTCACATGGTTTTTCTTCAGGCTCTTCTTCACATGGTTCTTTTGGAACTGGACAGTAACTATAGGCCGGAATTAAAAGTTGTACAATAAGTTCACATTTTACAACAATATAGTAGCCTAGTGTAATATCAAGTACAGAAGACCCGTCGGAATTTTTGGTGAATTTACCTTCTAGTGCATCAGCAACCATTTCTAGTTTTATAATATTTGAATTTAATTGTTTGGAAGATGCATCGGGTGAAGAATTTGCAGAAGTTTCAGCTATTGAATCAGGACAATAGAATTTTCCTATTATATCGGTTCTATTAACTTCATAGAATTCAGTTTTATTTACACCGTTACAATCAATGAAGTCTGCGTAAAATGAAATAACATAAGAAATAATAATTTTTTTAAAGCCTTTTTTACTTTTAAGTGGAACCTCATCTACAGATAGTAGTTTTATATTAAAATCTCTACTTCCCGTATATACTTTAGGATCAGTGAGAGTATTACTTCTCAATTCACAATCTGTTTTCTTTGTATCAGGTCCTTTATCGTATACAAGACACCTTTTAATTAGGCATTGGTCAAATACTTTAGGTACTTCAACACAAACTAATTCAGAAGGATCTGGTAGACGTCCTTGTTTATTCACAAGGCCAGGACGTGGTACAAATTTATTGAAATTAATGGACATAAATTATCCTCCTTTTTAATATTATGATAAAGAAAACTTATACAATGGGTACAGTATAATAATATGCTTTATTGCTATAATTGTGATTTTTTGTAGTGCATTTTATGAAGATTAAAATGTAAATAAAGGAGCTGGTATATATGCAGAAAAGACACCCATGGCTATTTACCATTGATAATAATATGTGGAAAGTTTATTTAAATGATGCTTATGAATTAGTATATAAAATAATGTTTGAAGGGAAAAAATGGAGTGAAGAGAAAATCATTGACAGACAAGTAATGGAATTTACTATATCTATAGAAGATGAAATAATTCATATATTATATGTAAATAAAGATTATAAGATGCGATATTGCACCAGGAAGGATAATAAATGGTTTGGAGAGGAGCTTTATGATACAAGAATAGATAAATTTGAAATACAAGAGTTAAAGACTATAATATTGGAAGGTAAAATGCATTTATTTTATTTAATGGTTGCAGTAGATGGAACTCAACGTGGAATTTTGGAACATTGTATTTGGAATGGCAAAGGAATAAAATTAAATACTGTTCAGCATATAGTTTTGTCAGATAAAGTTGATAGATATTATGAACTACAAATTAAAAAGGAACATTGTATTGATATTTTTTTCCTTTCAAATAGAGGAGACGAATTGTCTTTTAGCTATTGTATGTATGATGGAGTTTCATGGACTGATACGAAAAGATTATACGGAATTCAGGGAGATAATGTAATGTTTAGATTACTAAATACTTCATATGAATTTAATATAATCAATAAAATCAAGGAAGGAAATATATATTCTATTGAATATGTAAGAATTGAAGATGATGTGACTATGAAAGAATATACAATTTACAGTGGAATTGAGGAACCTATTGAACCTATTATATTTTATATAGATAATAATCTATTTATTTCATGGTTTGAGCAAAATCATATATATTCTTCACGATATAAGCTTGGAAAGTGGGAAAAGGTAGTTAAGTTTAATAAGGAGGTGGAAACACCAATTGCAGCTTACAACTTTTTAAGTGTGGAAAAGAAAAATACAGTAGATATAATTTATGGTACTGAAGATGATGGCTTATATATATTTTATTTTGAAAATTTAGCTAAAAATAGTATTGATATGTCATCAAATAATAAATTAAATAATAATCTTGATATAAATAATGATGATGATAGTATAGAGGAAATAAAAGAAAAATTTAAAGGAATATGTTATGAAAATAGTGTACTTAAGGATAAAATTGATTCTTTTAGTATTCATATGAGGAATAGGAAACTTGTTGTTCAGGAATATGAAGATAAAATTGATAGAATGCTTCAAGAAAAGAAAAGATTAAAGGAAAACTGCAATTTTTTTATGGAGGTCAAACAAAAAATCCAAAAGGAATTGGATGAGGTAAAAAAGCAACTAAAAAAGCAAAGAATTTTTATAAATAATATGAAAAGTAGTTTGAATAAAAAGGATAAGGACAATAAAATGCTTGAAGAAGAAGTGAATTCTTTGATGGAAGAAAACAGTAAGCTTAAAGGAGAATTGGAATTTGAGAGAAATCAATCATTTATGTCAAAAATATTTAGGAAGAAGGAGTAATTTAATGTGCTCCTTCTTTTATAAATAATGATATATATTTACGACTTGTATATTAGTTATAGTCGTTGTCTACATCCTGTTCTTCGTATTCTTCATCATCTTCATATTCATCTGTTTTGGGTTTTGGTTTGGAATCAGAAAATAGAGGCTTTAAATTTTGTTCTGGATAAAATTTAGGTATAGGAGACTTATTAAATTTATCGCATACATTTTCTTCTGGTTCAGGTGGACAAGGTTCTTTAGGTATTGGACAATAATCATAAGTAGGTATTAAAAGTTGAACTGTTATTTCACACTTAACTACAATATAATATCCTAATGTAATATCAAGGTATTTTTTATTATTGCATTCAGTAATCACGCCCTGCAGTGCATCTGCTACCATTTCAAGTTTTATAATATTTTTATTACACTCATTCGATTTATTAGAGTTTATGTGATCATCTGATACCTGAGCTATTGAATCAGGACAATAAAATTTGCCAATTATATCTTGTCTATTAATTTCAAAAAACTCACATTTGTTTGCTGCATTGCAATCAATATAATCTGCATAAAATGATATTACATAGCAGAGTATTATTTTTTTAAAACCTTTTTTGCCAAGAATAGGAATTTGTTCTACAGATTTTAATGTTATTTTAAAACCTCTACAACCTACAAATATTTTTGGGTTATCCAGTGGATTGCTTCTTAATTCACAATCAGTGCTATCTGTATCGTGTCCTTCACAATATGAAAGGCATCTTTTTATTAAACACTGATCAAAAACTTTAGGTACCTCAACACAAACTAGTTCTGCGGGATCTGGTAAACGTCCCTGTTTATTTACAAGGCCAGGGCGTGGCACAAATTTGTCAAAATTTATGGACATAATTTTCCTCCTTCTGAGAAGTATACAGTATTTATACTATATAGTATGCTTTAAGCTTGGAGTTGTGATTTTTTTTATTGTAAATATTATAATTATTTATTATATATTGCAAGCTATATAATATCTATATTTAAGAGAGGATTGCTGTAGAGCAATCCTCTATATAAGCTTAGTCTAATTTTATAATTGTTATAGAAGCATTTTTAATATATGACATGCGACTACAAGAATTATCTTTTTTGAATAATTGCAGGCTAAGGGTATCACCGGCATTGAGTTTAATTATAAGATTTGATAATAAGTTGCAGTTATTGTTTTTTGTAGTTCTTTGGGATGCACTAACTGGTAATCTATTAATTAATAATCTAGAACTTATCTCAATATCTGTAATACAGTTTATATTATATTCTATAAAATAATGTCCTCCTTTTTTAATAGTAAATACGTTATTATCATTATTTAATTTAATATTTTTTAATTGTATATCATTTGGAAATGATAAAAGTGTCTTATTAGAACAAATGTTTATATTGTTAGTACATATATTAGTGCCAAATCCAAATGCAGAGCAGTTAGGACCGGGATCACCTTTAGGGCCGGTAGGACCAGGTTTACCTTGAGG
>NZ_JAHHUY010000023.1:0-49548 GCF_019144085.1 Clostridium tyrobutyricum | reverse complement strand
AAAATAGCTACTAAAAGAAATAACAAATCACAAGATCTGACAGAAAAAAGTTTAAACACCTGGGAAGAAATTAGCATAGATAAAAATAATAGGTAATTGCGAATGATTATTAACGCAGTTACCTTTTTTATTGTCCAAAAGAAACTCACCCTGTTCACAACAATCCCCAGCAGACTCTTACAATATGGGTCATCAAGGTAAAAACTGGAACAAAATCAATGATTTAAGTAAAGTTGCTAATTATATTTTGTGGAAGTCATTTTCCATAAAATAATAAACAAGGAAGTTATAAAGTATGAGCGAAATAGAACAATTAAAACAGGAGTTTCAGTGGGTAAAATATAGAATTCATGTTCTAGACATTATTGAGAAAAAGCTTTTACTAATGAGAAGTATGGCAGGAAAAGCTAAAACATCCAAACTCAGTGAAATAGAAATACAGGATCTGAATTATAAGATTAACAATTTGGCAGGACAGGCTAGAGCCTTAGATGAGGAAATTAAGAGTGATTATAAATAATAGATAATTAAATTTTATTTTGAATCTTTAATCTTCTAACTTTATCCACTATACCCCAGCAGTTTCTGGATAGAATAGATGCAATTTCTTTATTGGTATTGCCAATCTGTTTTGACTTTATGATAAGTTATATGTTGAGATGTTTTTGGTAAAGGGCATATTTATTATCCTATTTTTAAATATATAATTATTATCTGTAAAATATAGTGATTTTATATATAAATTAGGTTCTAATGCTAAAGTGTAGATTTAATCTTCCGATAATTGATTAAAATAGTAATTAATTTATTATTTGTAATATATATTTGATAAAATTTAAAAAATTGGATTAGGGGAAATTTTCATGAAAATACTTTTAGAACACTTAAACATAGTATTTTAGTAGTTGTTATAGTAAGTATTATAGTAAGTATAAAAATCTCATGCTTTTGTTGACGGCTGGGTAATAGGAAATTTAATCGCCGCTATACTTAGTTCTCTACTGGTGTATAATTTATCCAATAAATATAGGGTTATTATATATTTTATAGTTGTATATGCAATATTGAGGGTATTTGAAGTAATCATATATCAGATAAATGTATTGTTGTTTCATCATTTAAAAAGAAAGGATTATAAGATTAAATCCGTAACCCGTATGGTTACGGCACTTCTCAATAATTACGTTGAAATTATGTTTTGGTATACTATTATGGTTATTGCTTTAGTTATTCTTAATAATGGAAGTGCCTATAAAGTGAAATGGTCAAGTTATATAATGTCAAATATTTTATGTATAACTACACTTGATGGCAGCTCTATAAAGGATGCTGTACATACATCCTATACATATCTTTCGGATATTATATTTTTGAAAATCATGTCTCCGGAGTAATCATGATCATTATGTCGCTGGCAAGATTTATAGGAATACTTCCGGGAGTAGGTGAAATTGATGCTGATTGATATATTTTAATACATAATGAGAATTTAGATTTTAGAATTATATAATTGTGAAATGTTAAAAAATACAAGAGTGCCTGGGAAAAGTAGCTATATTGGAGGGTCGCAATAATAATGAAAGTATATCCAGAGTTTATAATTGATAAGCCATTCTGTGAAAAGGAGTATTGCTGCAAAAATATCTCTTTAAGATATTTACTAGAAGTAAAAATGTGCAATAATCAAGATGATGTTTTGTGTATAATGATGAATCCAAGTATTGCAGATTCACATCAATCAGATGATACAATAAATAGTATTTTAAGGCTATTAAAAGATAAATACATATTTGGAAAGTTAAAAGTGGTAAATTTATATCCTATTTTTAAGAGTCAATCAAATGAATTATCATCAATTATAAATGAATTGAAAATTACTTTGGGCGAGGATAAATATAATAGTATAATGAAGACAAATTTCTATAAGATCTAAGAGCAAATTGTTAAAACAGATAATATAATACTAGGATGGGGTGACCCACCAAAAGGAATTAGTGAAAAAGAGTATATTGGTAGGGCAACTAAAATAATAGAATTTTTGTCATATCTAGTTGAAAAAAAGATTTTTACTTTTGATACAGATACATGGAATAGTAACTTAACTAATAAGGGGCAGCCGCGACATCCAGGACGAAATAATTTAATAGGGTTAGCAAAATGCAGTATAGGAAAAGAATCAAATAAAATATATTTTATTTGAAAAAGCTATTTTTATATCTATATACTTGTTTGAGGATACTGACCTGTACTCGAATTGATGAACACATATGAGTTAGATATAATAATCATATGGAGGAGATAAAAAATGTTAGGTAATTTTGTTCAAGACAACCGAAGGTAATCTATAAATTTATAAAAAGCCAGCGTGACATACACTCGGTTACAAAGATGTGCAAATTATTCAATGTGCCACGCAGTGGATATTATTTATGGAACAGGCCATCCAAAAGCAGGATAAAAATCGAAAATAAACAGATACAGGAGATAGCACAGGTCGTTATTATCGGAATCATGGAATCTGCGGGCTTGACAAGCTCCTTTGTGGCTTAGAAGTCAAGGAGATTGGATTAAAATATAGATTTATAGGTGGATAATTATGTGCTTAAATTAATAGAAATAAGGTTTTATAGAAATATTATATGGGACAGGCATGTGTCCTATTGTTTGAGCATAATAAAACATAATTATGCAGAAATGAAAAAACTTGTGCTGAAAGGATAGATATATTATGGAAAAGGAAAATGCTTTTCTTGATGAAAACCAATGGCTTAGTGAGGATGTAGCAAACTCTTTTGACTTCGATGAGTTGGAAGAGAAACTCCAAAGTCAATTAGAAGAAGAACTTGCTGATTTGGAATTTTTGGAAAATGAAAAAGAAAAAATAGGAAATCCGGACAATCTTGGAAATGTCATTATGGATGTTGTTTGGGAGCAGTTTATGAATCAAATTGCTGTCACCGCTGGGGAGGATTTTATTAAAGAGAATAATTGCCTCAAACTTGATTTACGAAATGAAGTTCATATTCAAACAACAGAAAATTTTGAACATGGGAAGATTGCAACACACAATACTAAGATTGATTATCAAGAGCGATATAATGAAATGAGAGCTGATTTTCAAACAGATCCAAATATGGAAATCAAAATGAGTAAAAATATGCACTTTGATGAGAAAACAAAGACATATGAGCGTTTTGATAAAAATAAACAAGAGTGGGTTGGTAAAACTAGGTATAACGAAGATACTAAAGTATGGGAAGATTGGGATATTAGAAGTGGCTCGTGGAAGAAAAAGTTAGCGTCTGATGCGAGAGAAAATTTTGACACGAGAACTAAAGATCAAAAGGGTTCAAAAACTGTTGCGAAAGATCATACTATCTCTGCCGCAGAGCAAATAAGAGATATGGATGCAGCAGCACATATGGATAGAAAGTCACGTCAGAATTTTGCAAAAAGTGATGCTAATCTAAATGATTTGGATGCAGCAGCCAATCAGTCCAAAAGTGACCTTACTATGGAGGAATGGTTGGGTAATCCACGTGATGATGGGCAGACGCAGTCAGAATATTTTGGACTTGATGAGGAAGCTCTGCGTAAAAAATACGAAGAGGCTCATGAAGAATATGAAAAGCAGAAAAAAGAAGCTGAGAAGAAATCCATTGAGGCAGGAAAACAGTCCCAAAAGGAAGAAGCGTTTCGTATTGGAGGAAAAGCACTCAGAGCGGTGCTTATGCAGTTACTTGCTGATTTGGTTAAGAAAATTATCGCTAAGTTAGTTAAGTGGTTTAAGTCCGCTAAAAAGGGCCTAGATACCCTTCTAGATAGCTTAAAAGAAGCTATTCATTCATTCATCAGTAAAATGAAAACACACATGATTAATACAGGAAATATTGTGTTTAGTACTGTTGCAACAGCGATTATAGGTCCTATTTTTGGAACCATAAAAAAAGTATGGATGTTGTTAAAGCAAGGTTGGAAATCGCTTAAAGATGCTGTCAATTATATAAAGAGCCCGGAGAACAAAGGTAAACCTATTGGTCGTCTCCTTCTCGAAACAGGTAAAATAATTATTGCAGGATTAACTGGAGCTGGAGCATTAGTGATTGGCGAAGTTATCGAAAAAGGGCTGATGACAATTCCTATATTTGCTGTTGAAATACCTTTAATTGGTAGCCTTGCAAATATTCTAGGCATTTTTTTGGGTGCTGTAGTTGCAGGAATTATAGGTGCTATTATAATAAATCTTATTGAAAAAAGAATTGAAAAGAGTCAAAAATCAGAAAATGTCGAGGCTCAAGTCAATAAGGGTAATGAGGTTTTAAACCTTCAACATCAAATTCGTATTGTAAGCGAAGTAAAGCTTAAACACGATAAAGCAAATGCAGCGAATACGATAAAAGAACGTCATGTAGCAGCGACTGACATGATGAGTGAATCGTTAGAAAATATTGCAGCAAACTGTAAGGAAGATGAGTCTATCCAGACGACACTTGATGATATTGATAGGTTATTAGATGAATTGGAGGATGAGTGATTATGAAAAAAGCATTAGGAATAATTGGAACTGGTTTGATAGCCGGAGCCGTTGTTTATGTACTTTTGAATAAAACAAAGAAACCAAAGGATGATGCTATCGCAGCACCTAAGGAAGATTCTGCTGATATTTCATCGGGTAACAGCGTCTCAATAATAAATCCCAATTATGTTTATGGCGGCAGTGATGAATTTGGCAATGTTAAGTCTTCAACTATAAGTACTATGTTTACTAGACATGAAGAAGTTTCTAAAATTATGAAAGATGCTGGTGAAATTATTTGTAAGAGAAGTAAAATTTATAAAAATAAGAATCGTGATTTGGAGCAAATCTCCGATGAATTATACGAATTACTAGGTGAGGAATAAAGATGAGCGAATTAGTGATAAAAACCTATGATTTTGAGGTCGCAAAGAAAGGCTTAAAAGAATTTTCAGAACAAACAACAACGGATTTGGATTTGAAAAAAGTAGATACATCTAAAGACGTTAGTGAGTGGTTTGGTGAATGGTTAAAAGGTGGTGGCATTGGTACTGACCATAAAGTAACTGGAGCTGAATTAAATGAATTAACTAGTCAAGTTCAAAAACATTTGATAGACATTAATACCATGCACAGAAGATTTATCCAAGAATTTGGGCAGGTATATAGTGCGTTAGAAGCATTAGATAAAGATTATATTCAAGCTATTTTGATATCTATAAAAGCTACTGAGGAAACCGGTAAGCGTATTGAAGCTACACAAGAACAGATAAAAAAGATTGTCGATGACCAAAAGAAAACGCTTGAGCTTCTAAAAAAATTCAAGCAGAAATTGGACAACTATGCCCATCTTGGTGACATCGATAAGATGTGGAATGATTGCCAGAAATGGCATAAGGAGATAACAACGTTATCAAATTCGATTAATAACGCAACATCCACTGGTAATGCAAATGCAAAGAAAATTGATGGGTTAAAAGCGGCATTAAAAACTACAGATGACAAGATTGCAGATTTTGGAAAGTGTCTAAATAAGCAGATTGCCCAGATTGAATCCGTACTTATGTTTACTTGTGAACTAGAAAAAATAATCCATTTATATGACATAGATGAAATGTGGGAGTCTTTATCTAATGACCATAGTTCATTGATGAACATCTGTAATGATTTAAATTCTATTAGGGGTGTTGCAACCAGGCAACAATCTGATATTGAAATTCTTTTGAAGTTTATGTACACTTTGTCTGGTTACGAGCATTTGCAGGATATGGATGAAATTTGGAGCAAGACAGAGGTTCATTCGGATAGATTGGATAGTTTGGCTCAACAAAGTGATAATACGATTGAACTTGTTCGTGCCAATCAAAGTCATATTGATGAGTTGTCGAAGTACAAAGAAGAACTTTGTGACATTGTACATTTGCAGGATATGGATGAACTCTGGGATTCAAATGAGGTACATTCTAATCAAGTATCCAAATTAGAAAAACAGAGCGAAGAAACAAACAATCTTATTCAGAATAATAAGAAACTCATTGATGTGGCCATTGCAGATGTGGTAGAAAAAAACGATACAGCGGTTCAGATGTTGACTAAAAAAATCAAGTATGCTTATTTACTTGCGGGCGGTACGCTTGGTCTTGCTTTAATTGAATTGGTTATTATACTTTTGAAGGTGATATGATGTATAAATATAAGAGTGCGTTAATAAATAGTGCTTCAAAATTAGATGCCATTACGGATTCATGTGGCGAGATTACAAAACTTGCAGCCTCAATTATCGAGGATGATAGCAAGACGGCTACGGTATATCTCCTAAAAAAAATATCTGAAGTGGTTGGTAATCAAAATTATAAGATTGAAATAAAACGTATAGCACAGTTGCTGAATTCAAATTTAATTGAATATTATGGTTATACAGCATTACAAAATGTCTGCAAACCAGATACAGAAACACCAGAGGATACAAGAACATTAGAAGAATTACTGGATGAGCTGAATGCTCTTGTTGGTTTAGAAACTGTCAAAGCAAAGGTCAATGACTTGATTGCTTACCAAAAGGTTCAGAAGTTACGTAGAGAGAATAATCTGCACTCTTCAAAGAACACTTTACATCTGGCTTTCACTGGGAACCCCGGCACAGGAAAGACTACCGTTGCACGTATTGTTGGCTATATATATAAGCAGATAGGATTGCTTTCCAAAGGTCATTTTGTTGAGGTTTCAAGAACAGACTTAATAGCTGGCTATCAAGGGCAAACCGCGCTTAAAGTAAAGAGTGTAATTGAAAAAGCCAAGGGCGGTGTTCTGTTTATTGATGAGGCTTATAGTATTACGGAAAATGACCATAGTGATTCATACGGTCGAGAATGTCTTACTGAATTAACAAAAGCGTTGGAAGATTATCGTGATGATCTGGTTGTCATTGTAGCTGGATACACAGAACCAATGGAAAAATTTTTCAAATCTAATCCGGGGTTGAAATCTCGATTCAACACTTTTATTGAGTTTCCTGATTATGCGGTAGAGGAATTGGAAAAAATACTTATCTCGCTGTGTGATAATAATGATTATGTTCTTGATGAGAATTTACTTATTGTCATTCGTGGTTTTTTGGAAGAAAGCATTTCTAAAAAGGATGAGAACTTTGCCAACGGCCGATTAGTAAGAAATCTTTATGATGATTTGGTGATGAATCATGCAAGGAGAGTTGTCAATATCAAAAATCCAACGAAGGATGATTTGTCTACAATAATCAGTAATGATTTTAAGGCTCTGCAATAAGCATGGATATGTTTCAACGAACGCAAGAAGTAGAAGTGGATATGTTCTCACAAACAGGAGTTCAGAAAAGTTCAGATATGACGTACTTCCTATCCTCTCGCGTCATGTTGAGAGTGTTGTATTGATGTCAATATTTAAGATATTATAACTTCAATTCGTAATATAAAAAATCAGAATATATGGATCTAAGTCAATAAAGTGTACACGAAACTTGAAAGGATAGCAGAAATAGCAAGTAATATTAGCTATATTTTGTAAAATATAATATGAGGAGACTTTCTGACCCCATAATAGTCTTCGACATAACCTAACGAAGATGATAAAATTAGTATTATTCGGAGGTTATAGATATGGGTAGAAAGAAATACACTTTAGAAGAAAAAATTAAAATGGTAGAAGAATTAAACAAAGGGTTAACAAATGCACAAGTATGCAAGAAATATGGAGTTTCATCATCTACACTTAGTACATTCAAAAGGCAAATTGCTGTTATAAATGCAACAGAACCAGAAAACTATAAACCTACAGTTAAAGAAAAAGTATTAGAAGATGAAAATAGGAAACTTAAAGAGCTTTTAGGGAAAAAAGAATTAGAACTTGACATGCTGCATGCTGCAGGATTTATTAAAAAAAAAGAGGTACCTAAAGTAGCTGATAAAATAGAATTAGTAAAAAAGTATATAAGGAAAGGATTAAAATTAGCTAGAGCCTGTAGATTACTTCAAATAGCTAGAAGTTCCTGTTATCCAAATGAAAAAGTTAAACATTGTAAGAATAAGCCTACGGCTAAGGTCGGTAGACCTATACCTGGATACTCCTACAGTATAAATAATTGCATAATAGATGATTCAGTTATTGAGACGCTTTTACATGAGACTTGTGAGAAATACCCATTCTATGGATATAAGAAGATTACTAAAATTCTTAGAAAAAAACATGGATTAAGAATTAATGCAAAAAAAGTGTATAGATTAGTAAAGAAACTAGGACTACTTCTGCCATATGTTAAACACTTAAAACAAGGTCATTTGGCTGTAGCAAGAAAAGTAACCTCGATGAATCAATTATGGCAAATAGATATAAAATATGTTAAAGCATTGAATGGACAATTTATAATGCTAACAGATATAATAGATGTCTATACTAGAAAATTAGTAGGCAGAGAAATAACAAAAACAGCCACTACTAATGATGCCTTAACAGCTGTAGAACGAGCATTAAAAGAAAATAATGTTACCAAAAACTTAATTTTGAGAAGTGACAATGGACCACAATTCACTTTTGTTAAATTTGAACATTTCTGCAAGATTAATAATATATACCATGAGCTTATACCAACCAACTCTCCTAATTATAATGCTCATATAGAATCCTTTCACGCCTTACTTGAAAAGGAATGTATAGCTTGGAATGAAATTAAAAATTTCACACATGGCTATATAATAATTGATGATTACATAAAATTTTATAATGAAGAAAGAATTCATGGTAGCTTATCATACATGAGCCCAAATGAATTTATAAGAAAATCTATGATTTAATTAAAATTCGTTAGAATGTGCCGATAATATGGGGAGCAATCCGGAGACGCATGCGGGAGTGCGACAAAAAGTGGCTTTTTCTTGTAATAATATTAGTGCAGAGGTATCTGCTGTCTTAGTAGTAAAGGTATTCCCGTCCGAAACTGCGTCAGAAGTAATTCTGTGGTGGGTTGCATGAGGAAAAGCTTAATTGATGGTCTAGTATCCGAGATTGTCAAGGGCAAGGGAAAGAATGGTACGGTCTATGATTAAGCGTCGTTAACGGCAGCAATAAATAGGATACGTTTAGATAGTGTATTACAGATAGGAAAATGCAACTTCTGGCGTGCATATGTAACTACCCACATATCTGTCGGAGTATTGATTAGACTTAACCCATTCGCAACTAATGGAAGCTAAACTTGATAAGAACTATAGAGTCCGTGGAAATGGTAGGTCAAACGTAAGGAAGATACAATTCTTTAGATGGTAAAAGAACGTTAGAAAAAGCGAATGCTACCACGGTGCAAACAAACAGGAATAAGAAATAACTGGGTAGATAATGTCAAAAGGCATATTGCATCATTCACATATTGTAAAAATTATTGGACCTTCGTATAGGACAAAAGATGTTTATGAATTAATTCAGCAAGAAAGAACCCATGATTAATTAAAATTTACTATCAAATATTTATGCATTTTCATGTTGGAACTTTTCAACATTTTGAACTTGACATTTACACTGTGTAGACACCCCTTTTCTTTTATTTTATATCGTTCGAATTTTTGTGTCTACATTTTTATACTAGCACCACTATACCATTCTATAGAACCAACTAGTCAATATGAAACTTTTCAAATTCGTCAGTATCACAATTATATATCTTTATTATAACATCTTCAAATCTAGATAATTCACCCACAGTAAACTCATTTTTTAATTCAAATTTAATACTATATAAAAATATATTTTGCTATGGAGTATAATAGAATATTCTGATAAAATTAAATTAGAAAAATCTAGTCAAGGGGAGGTGGATATCATGGTATCCAATTTAGGTAAAAGTATAGACAACATAATAAGGGAAGGCAGAAAGACAGGAATGGAAGAAGGCAGAAATGAAGGCATAAAAGCAGGTAGAGAAGAGGGCAGAAAAGAAGGTAAATCAGAATTGATCATTAAAATGCTTGCTAAGAAATTTATCAAACTGCCTGATAGTTATGTTAACAGGATAACTGATTTATCAGATGAAACTTTGGATAAAATTGCTGTGGGCATATTAGATATGGAAAAAGTAGAAGAACTGGAGAGATATTTTAAAGATTGAATTTAGAGATAGTTATAATATTTGAAATAAGTATAATCAAAAATAGAAAATAAGACTGGATTTGTGTAAAAACTAAAGCCAGTCTTATTTATTATATTTAACTATTTTTTTGTGGAAAGAGATAATTGTATGGATTATAATAATGTCAATGGGGTGATTTTTTGAAACTTGAAGAAAAATTGGGCATAAAAAAGGAATTATTGATACAAATTCAAAAAACATTTTCAAAATTTAAAAACGTAGACTGTGCAGTTGTTTTTGGTTCCAGGGAAAGAGGGGATTACAAATATAACTCTGATATAGATATTGCTATTTTAGGAGATGATATTACATCTAGAGATTTCAATTCTATTTGTGATGGATTAAATCAACTGAATACAGCTTTTACTTTTGATGTATTAAATATGAAGAATATATCCAAAAAAGGTTTGAAAGATAATATTGAGAGGGAAGGAATTGTAATTTATGATGCTGGAGAGAGTTAAAAATAGATACATAGATTTTAAAAAAACTTTTTTTAGATTGAAGGATGCAAGTGAAATAAAAGATAATAGTGATATTTTAGTGGATGCAGTTATTCAAAGATTCGAATTTACTTTTGAACTTAGCTGGAAACTCATGAAATCATATCTGAAATGTTATGATGCGGCTATTATAGCATAAAAGGAGATGTGTTAATGCAAATTTTGTGGAGTCATATATTTATTCTTTTTCCAGCTGGTATTTTGGCAGGAATCGTTGGTTCAATTGCTGGACTGGCATCACTTGTTTCCTATCCGGCATTGTTAGCTGTGGGTATTCCTCCTGTCCTAGCCAATATTACCAATACTGCTGCCTTAGTATTTAGTGGTATTGGATCAACAATATCATCAAAACGTGAGTTGAGTGGTCATAAGAAAGATCTTCTCAGGTTACTGCCACTTACAGTCGGAGGTAGTATTTTCGGTGGTTTACTTTTGTTGATAGCTCCGGTGTCGGCTTTTGAACATGTTGTTCCATTTTTTATTTTAGGATCGGCTATTTTAATATTACGTCCTGAATTACTTCATTTTAATAGAAACAAACAACAGTCTGTTTCTAGCATTACTTACAAGAGAATATTAAAAGTTAGTTTGTATGTGGCAATATTTCTTGTTGGAGCATATACGGGATATTTCGGTGCAGCTGGCGGTGTTATTATGCTTGCACTGCTTGCGGCAACAAGTGATATAAAATTTACAGAGTATAATGCATTAAAAAATGTTTCACTTGGCGCATGCAATCTGGCGGCAACTATATTATTTGTATTTCGTTCACACATTTATTGGTTGGCAGCAGCACCATTAGCTGTCGGATTCTTTATTGGAGGATTTATCGGACCATACATTGTACGATACATTCCTGCTAAGTTACTGCGTATATTAATTGCCTGTGGAGCAATTGGATTAGCTCTCTATCTGTTTATTGAGACGTATTTAGGATGAATAATAAAATTTCATCTACAAGAAATACTGTATATTTAATGAAGCTAACTAATCAGTTTAAGTAAATATTGTATAAGTTAGAATAACTTGAAGAATATCTTGCATATGGTTTTTACTATATAAAGCATAGATTTAATTCCCCGATATTTATAATGTAGAATATTTTGTAATAATATATAAAATGAATTACTATACAGCATATTCTATAAATCTGACATACAAAAGGTGGAAGTCTATGAAAACTATTAAAGGCAAGATAATATTGATAATTTTAATCACGTGCATATTAAGTTTATTGGTATCTTCAGGTGTTAGTTACTTTATATTTTACAATTCCATAATGACGGAATCCAAAAATAAAATTTTGGCGCAATCCGACAAGTATGCAGAGAGTATTAATGGCTGGATTGATGGACAGGCAAAAATATTAAATGAAATTGGAGATGGAATACAACAAATAGGAATCTCGAATGACAAGAAAATTTTAAATTATCTACAACAAAAAACAAAATCTAATCCATATTCCCTGGCTGTATATATGGGATTTAGGAATAAAAAATATTTAGATGGCTCTGGCTGGGTACCTGATAATAAATTCGATTGCACTCAAAGAATATGGTATAAAAGTGCTATTGAAAAAAGAGGTTTAACTTATTCAGAGCCTTATGTAGATGCTCTAACAAAGAAAATGGTAGTATCCATATCAAAACCTATAATAGAAAATAACCAGATAATTGGAGTTGTAAGTTCTGACATTAAACTAGATACAATTATAAATACTGTGGATAAAGCAAAACCCATAAATAATAGCTATGCTTTTTTGCTGGATAGTAAAAATAATTTTATGGTTCATCCAAATAAAAATTTTAAACCTACAGCAGAAACAACTAAAAATATTTATAAAGTAATGAATGGACATTTTTCTCCGGTACTTAAGGGAAACATAATATTATTAGAGGATTATGATTCTAGAAAAAAGTATTTTGTAACTTCTAAAATTAATACTTGCAGTTGGAGAGTGGGGTTATCGGTATCTAAGGATGAATTGGAGAAACCACTGAAAAAATTGGTTATGTGGCTCACACTTATAATAAGTGCTTCATTATTATTTGCAATGATGGTTTCAATGTATTTTGGAAAAAAGATAGGAGATCCAATACTGTTTTTAACAAAAGGAGTAAATAAAACTTCAAATTTTGATTTGACTGAAGATCATAGTTTTGACTATTTATTAAATAGAAAAGATGAGATAGGTCAGCTTGCAAATTCTTTTAGTGTAATGAGGATGGAATTAACTGGATTAATTAAAGATATATTGAAAAATTCTCAGAGTATGAGTAAAGAAAGTGAAAATTTTTTTGATGCTATTAAGAATATATCATCAGAAACTGAAGATATAAATTGTGCTGTAAATGGTATAGCGGATACTGTACAGGAATCGGGAGCTGTATCAGAAGAAATCAGCGCATCTATAGAGGAAGTGGATGCCAGCATAAATGAACTTTCAGGCAAGGCAGATGAAGGAAACAGAAATGCTGATAAATTTAAACAAAGGGCCGATAATATGAGAATTACGGGTAAATCTGCAGTGGAAAATGTCCAAAAATTATATCAGGAGAAAGAAAAAAATATATTGAAAGCAATTGAAGATGGAAAAGTTGTGGAAGATATAATAATGATGGCAGATACTGTTGCAAGTATAGCGGAACAGACAAATTTACTTGCTCTCAATGCTGCAATAGAAGCTGCAAGGGCAGGAGAACAGGGAAAAGGATTTGCAGTTGTGGCTGAAGAAGTTAGAAAACTTGCAGAACAATCTTCACAGGCAGTTTCAAGTATCCAGGATACTATCGTAAAAGTTCAAAAGGCATTTGGCTCACTTTCAAATACTGCTAGCCAAATATTGAGATTTGTAGATGAAGATATAAATACTCAATTTGTTAATTTTCAAAATATTGGTGATTATTATTATAATGACTCAGATTACACGAGTAAAATGTCTAGTCAGATAGCAGTATTTTCAGAGCAACTTAATTCTACTGTAAATCAATTGAGTGAAGCAGTTCAGTCTATGGCGGAAAATATCCAAAGCTCATCTGGAAATGCGGAAATCATAAAGAACAATATTAATGAAAATACAAAGTCAATGGAAAAGGTTGTGCTGACAGCGCAAAATCAAATGGAAATGGCACAAAAACTTGGTAAGATGGTAAAAAAATTTAAAATTTAAATATGTTGAATATAAAGAGCGTATATGCGTTCTTTTTTGATTTTTTGGCAATATGTATGATATTTGATGCTATAATTTAATTATAGTATAAACATTATAAAACTTAAGATAAAGGATGTGTAAATATGCTTGATGGTAAAAAGATAGTAGTTGGTATTACTGGATGCAGTGCGGCTATAAAAACTTTGGATGTGATTTCCAGATTAAAAAAACTTCATGCAGATGTATATGTTGCCATGACAAAAAATTCAACTAATTTTATAACACCGCTGATGGTACAGAGAAGCGTTGATCACCCGATTGAAATTGAAGCCTTCGACTTGCCAAAATCATGGGAAAAAGGTCACAAATCTCTTTCAAAAGACACGGATTTGCTTTTGATTGCACCTGCTTCTGCAAATATTTTGGGAAAAGCAGCTAATGGAATTGCAGACAATTTGTTGTCAACAATTATTATGTCAACACGTACTCCCAAAGTCATGGCTACACATATTAATAACAAGATGTACAATAGCCCAAGTGTGCAGCGTAATGTAAAGACTTTAATAGGTGATGGCTTTACTTTTGTAGACAATGGGAACAAGGAATATCCTTCAATATTTCCATCTGTTGACCAGATAGTGGATACAGTAGTTAGGGTTTTAGATGCCCAAGCTTAGAGTATGGTTTTCATAATTTATAAAGCTGAAAAAGCTGGTGTAATACGATGAATGTATTACACCAGCTTTTTTATAATTAGTTTTGAATAAAAGTCAAGAGCTTATAAAAATTTTAGTATGGTTTATATGTGAATAGTCTGATAAAATAAAGGTAATAAATACATATTATGATGTCATTCAATGATCATAGATTTAAGGAGATGTTGATTAGTTGAATATAGATAAAGATAATGTAGATAAAATAGTAGACTTTTTAAAATATGAAGTTGAACCATATTTGATTTATATTTTTGGATCAAGTGTAAATGGAATTTTTAGAGAAGACAGTGATATAGATATAGCTTTTATGAGTGATAATGAATTTTCATCTTATGAGATATTTATGTTGGCTCAAAGACTTGCAGATATATTGAAAAGAGATGTGGACTTAATTAACTTAAACAAAGCGTCTACTGTATTTAAAGTCCAAATAATAGCTAATGGAAACTGTATATATTGCAGTGATGATAATAAAAAGGCATATTTTGAGATGTATGCTTATAAGGAATATGCTCGTTTAAACGAGGAGAGACAAATAATATTAGACAATATAAAAAAAAGGGGACAAATATATGAATGATGTTGTTCTAAATAAGATATCTGTTATTGAAAGATGTATAAAGAGAATCAAAGAGGAATACTGTAACAATCCTGAAAATCTAAAAAATTATACTAAACAGGATTCAATAGTTTTGAATATTCAAAGAGCATGTGAAGCTTCCATAGATTTAGCAATGCATATAGTTTCAGAAAGAAAACTTGGAATTCCACAAAATAGTAGGGATGCATTTGAAATATTATTTAATAATAAAATAATAGATAAAAAACTTGTGCAAGAATTGAAATCTATGGTTGGATTTAGAAATATAGCTGTTCATGATTATCAAACAGTGAATTTGGATATAGTAAAAGCTGTAATTGAAAATCATATAGATGATTTAAAAAGGTTTTCTAATTTAATGCTTAAAATATAGATATTATAAATTTAGAGTTATACTTAAGTCTAAAAGTTTGGAGGTACTGATTTGAAATACGAAGTAAAAACTAAAAAGGAACAGGAATTTATAAATATAACATCTCTTGTAAAAGAAAAAGTAAAAAAAAGTGGTGTTAAAGATGGAATTGCAATAGTTTTTGTTCCACATACTACAGCAGGAGTAACCATAAATGAAAATGCTGATCCGGATGTAGTAAGGGATATACTCTATGCGTTAAATAAAAAATTTCCAGTGAATGATGCATATCTACATGCAGAGGGAAATTCTCATGCCCATATAAAAGCTTCATTGATGGGTTCATCCTGTAATGTTATTATAGAAAATGGAGAACTTGTACTTGGAATATGGCAGGGTATCTATTTTTGTGAATTTGATGGTCCAAGGGATAGAAAAGTTTGTATAAAAGTTATTGGATAATCAGGATAAAAGGAGGAATTTAGATGGATATAGCATCATTATCAATTGCTATGAACCAATCAAAGGTTCAGCAGAGTGCAGGTATAGCACTAATGAAAATGGCTATGAACAACACCAGCGAAAATGCTGGACAGATCACAGAAATGTTGGAAAATGTTTCTTCAAACCCAAATTTGGGAAATAATTTGGATATAAAGGCATAACTTTAAAGTTTTACACATATAGAGGAGATGAATTGATTGATAAATATTGTTTCAAGTGTAATTACCAAACATAATATAATGAATACACACAGAAAAAACGATAGTGTATTGGATAAATTAAATAAAAATTTAGTTGAAAATGGCAAATTTACTGCAGATGACTTTAAAGTAGATCAATTGAGGACTCAACTTAGAAACAGTCAGATAGCAGAGCAGCATATACAGGAAGGTATGTCTCTTCTTCAGGAAAAGAGAAAAGCCGTGACTTCACTTCAGGAAATGTCAAATCAGCTTAAACAATTGTCCATACAATATAGAAAAGATAATTGTACAAGTCAAGACAAGCAATCTATAGAAAAACAGGCAAAAGAAATAATTGAGAACATGAACAGTATAATGAACAATACTTTTGGAGATAAAAGTGCTTTTTCGGGGAGAACAGTTTCAGCAGAAACAAGTGATGGATCTAATATTATTGTAGATATGAACCTTAGTCTAAGTCTAGATAAATCCGGTGACAAAAAATCTAAAGATAATAATAAAAATTATACAGATGATATACATATAGAAGGAAATTTAAGTATAGATGATATACTTGAAAATACTAATGCAATAGAAAATAATTTGATAAAACCATTGGATAAATATTTAAATGAAATACATAAACAAATGACAGGATTATTCAATGATGTATTGTATCAGGACATGGTTTTGGATATGGCAACTAAAGGGTTGAGCTCTCTGGGAGAGTTAGATGTGTATCAAGCAAGGACTATTATGGAAAATTCTGATATTATAGTTAAAAATGCAGGCAATGCACTGTATTGTCAGAGTGGAAATTTAGATAAAAATACAGTTGGTAAGTTGATCAGATAGCTATTGGATATGAATTACAAGTAACTACTATCTAGGAAAATATACAAATATATTTGAGAAGGTGAAATGTTGGTAAAAAATTATATGGAAGATATTGTAGATGCATTGATGCCAGGCATTCTGGAAAAATATGATGGTATTTGTAAATGCCCTAAATGCTTGGATGATATAAAGGCAATAGTTTTAAATAATCTTCCACCAAAATATATATCTACTGAAAGAGGAATGTTATATACTAAATTAAATGAACTTTCAAGGCAGTTTAATACAAATATAGTAAAAGAAATTGTTCTTGCTATAAATATAGTGTCTAAAAATCCATCTCATTCCCATTAAAGTTTATCAAGGTATAAAAACTTCTATAAGGAGATATGCTAATAATAAAATTAAGATATAGCAACTCATATAAAAAATGAAAAAGGATGCTATTGCATGACACTCAATAAAAAATTATTTAAGATAAATGAACTTCAGATTTTAATACTTGGATTTTTATTCATAATCTTTATAGGTGCGATTTTGCTTTCTCTTCCAGTATCTTCACAAAAGCATACATATACAAGTTTTTTGGATTCAGTATTTATGGCTACCTCTGCAACTTGTGTAACAGGGCTTTCAATTGTGGATACAGGAAATTACTGGACCTATTTTGGAAAGTCTGTAATTTTAGCTTTAATTCAAGTTGGAGGACTGGGATTTATGTCATTTTCAACTTTTCTGGCACTGCTTTCAGGAAGAAGGATAACCCTTAGAGAGAGGCTGCTGATTCAGAAGTCTTTGAATTCTTTTAATATACAGGGGCTTATAAAGCTGTCAAAGTATATATTGATATTTACATTTTCGGTAGAAGCTATAGGGGCAGGTATTCTCTCTATACATTTCATACCGCAATTTGGAATTTGCAGAGGGCTGTTTTATTCTATTTTTCATTCGGTTTCGGCTTTCTGCAATGCTGGAATAGAACTGGTTCCATATCATAATAATACGGATATTGTACTGACTATAAGTGCCTTGATTATTACTGGAAGTTTGGGATTCTATGTATGGAAGGAGATATATGGTTTAAGAAGGGTTAGGGACATAAAGAAAATATCCCTTCACTCAAAAGTATGTATAACTATGACCATAATACTTTTGGTATCTGGAACCATACTATTTTTACTGTTTGAATTTAAAAATCCATATACTATGGAAAAGATGAATTTAGGACATAAATTCCTGTATTCATTTTTTGCATCAACTTCATCTAGAACTGCTGGATTCAATTCCATATCTTTCCATGATATGACGAGAAGCAGTAAGTCTCTTATTGTAATTCTTATGTTTATAGGTGGAGCCCCAGGCTCTACTGCAGGTGGAATAAAAATAACCACTACTGCTATAATTGTAATGACAGTAGTATCTGTAATAAAGGGAAGACAGAATACTGAAATTTATCACAGGACTATAAAAAAAGATCTTGTCTATAAATCTATTGTAATATTGGTAATTGATATATTACTGGTACTAGTTTCTTTTATGATATTAGGTGTGACTGAATCCAGAGAATCTTCCGAAATTATATTCTTTGAATGTGTATCGGCATTTGGAACTGTGGGATTGAGTTCGGGACTTACAGCACAACTTAGTACTGTGGGAAAGATAATAATAATTGTAGTCATGTTTTTTGGAAGATTAGGTGGACTTACAATAATATTGTCCATGACAAACAGAAAAATTCCAAAGTCCATAAAATATCCTGATGATAGAATGCTGATCGGATAAAACTTTTAATTTGGAGGTAAACCTTATGGTGAAGAAACAGTATCTGGTTATAGGTCTCGGAAGATTTGGAAAGTCAATAGCCAGGACTTTGTATGAGCTTGGGAATGATGTACTGGCAGTTGATTCCAATGATGAAAATGTACAGAGTATAAGCAATTATGTGACACAGGCAGTTCAAACAGATGCTACTGAAGAAGAAAATTTAAATGCACTTGGAGTAAACAATTTCGATGTAGCCATAATAGGAATAGGTGACGATATTCAAAGCAGTGTTGTAGTTACACTTCTATTGAAGGAAATGGGAATAAAGCATGTACTGGCTAAGGCAAATACAGAACTCCATGCAAAGATATTATACAAGATAGGTGCTGACAAAGTGGTTTTTCCAGAGAAGGATACTGCTATTAGAGTTGCCCATAATCTGGTATCAAATGGCATATTGGATTTTATACAGCTGTCTTCCGAGTATACAGCTACTGAAATACTGTGTATGAAAGAATGGATAGGAAAAACTCTAAGTCAACTTGATATAAGAACTATATATGGGATAAATATTATAGCTATAAAGAGAAAAAATGATATAAATGTTTCACCCCCATCAGATTTCAAACTCCTTGAAGGAGATATAATTGTAGCTATCGGAAAACAGAGCCAAATTGAAAAGCTGGAAAAAAGTATGAGTTAATTAATAATTTAATGAAAAACAGCACAACCTACCAACAATTAATAATTTAATTGTTGGTTTTTTATATGTCCAAATATTAAAGGTGATTTCATTATGAAAACTTATTTGAAAAAGAAGATGAATTATGGATTACTTGCTGCTGTGATGGTTCTATTTATATGTGCTATCACTCTGTTTGTAAGACCAATAGTTGGAATGGCGGACAATGGAGATTTCTTTCGCATAATGAGTCAGAGTGACCTCTATTATATGTCAAGTAGCAATAAAAATAGATTTTTAGGATATTTTACTAAAGATTATGGAATTTATAGATACAATAATGATAACGCTAAAATTATAGTTTCCACACAACTTATATTTACAAAAGTAGCAGTTTTTATAGCAAAACTTTTAACTGAAGGCTATATATTTGATATAAGGATATTGGCATTTTTATATACAATAGTGTATGCAGCTGCGGCCTATTTAATTGTAAATGTAATGACCGTTAATTTAAAGTCACATAAATACAAATTGTTGATTACAGCTCTGTTTGTGTTCATATTTTGTGATACAGGTTATATTGCATATTTTAATTCCTTCTTTGCCGAAGCTGTAAATCTAAGTTTTTTTCTACTTAGTCTTGGAATACTTCTATATATTTATAAATTCAAAAAATATACAATCATAAATTTAATTTTATTTTCAATAACCTCAATTATTTTTATAGGTTCCAAACAACAGCTTGCACCAATAGGGATATTTGCAGCATTGATTTTAATCAGGATTTTTATAAAACACAATAAGAAGATATTTCGCTATACTGCAATGGTATTATCTTTAATTATACTGGCATCTTCATTTTATTTATATAGATCAATATCTGGAGATTTTGACTATATAAATAGATACCATGCAATGACAAGAGGGGTATTGCTGAATGAGGTAAATCCTGACAATATAATGAAGCAGTTCAATATAAACAGGCAGTATTCAATGCTTCAGGGAACTATATATTTTGATGAATTGCCTATTATAGATCCTGGTGGTGAAAAATTAAAAAAGGAATTTTACAGTAAATATTCTTTCTTTAATGTACTGACGTTCTATTTGAAAAATCCATCAGCAATGAAAAAGATGATAAATCTGGCTGTAATTAACGGTTACTCCATAAGGCCCAGGGTTATAGGAAACTATGAAAAAAATGAAGGAAAACCTTTTGGACGGCAATCCCACTTTTTTTCAATGTGGAGCAGTATAAAGGAAAACTATATACCGCACAGTCTGTTCTTGACTGTAGTTGTTTTTGGAATATATTTTGTATTTGCAGCAAAAAGATATATTGCAACAAGAAAAAATGGCGATATACATAGTCAGCTCTTTGAAGAAGCTTTTTTGTATGTATTTCTCGTTGGAGTATCACAGATATTTATTTCTATAATAGGTGCTGGAGATGCAGATCTTGCAAAACATGTATTTATGTTCAATGTAACTTTTGATTTGATGTTTTTATATTCTGTCTGTTTGATTATTAAAAAATTTACTGTGAAAGGAGATAAAAATGAAAATTGAAGATTATAGAAAAAATATAGACATATTCATGACACTGCTTATAGCATATTTTTTTATTTTATCCATGTCATTTCAATACATTCAGGTTCAGGGACAGTTTGAAAATTATATAATGCTTTCAGTAGTTATGATAGTGGCAGTTATAAGCTATTATACAGGAGTTACATTTTCACTTGTAGTGGTTTTGACGGCAGAATTTATATACTGCAGTTATAAATTCTATATGTATATTGTGAATGCTGTTTCGATAGATCCTTCAGTATACTACTGGGTTGCAGCTATACCTGTTACTGCTCTGCTGATATCTTTCTTATCAAAATATATAGTGGATTTGCAAGTTCAGTCAGCTAAAGTTGATGAAGAAAGTAAATCTCTTGTCATGATAGATCCTCTTACGGGAATAAGAAATTCATCGGCTCTTTTTAATGAATTGCCCATATATATGAGCATGAGCAGAAGATATAATATACCAGTTGCACTTATGGTAGTCAAGTTCAGGTACAACAACAAATTAAAGAGCATTGTGGGTGATAAGTTCTTTAAAAATATAATTGCAGATTGTTCAAATATACTGGAAAATTCACTGAGAATTGAAGATAGAAAATATATTTTAAAAGATAATGACACCTTTGTATTTATACTTATATCAGATGAAAGTGGATGTGAAGTTGTAAAGAAAAGATTTAAGGAAAATATTGAGTCTGTAAATATAGATAAACATGATATATTCAATAATCTGAAATTGGAAATACAGGTTGGATATTGTATTTACAATGAGGATATTGAAGATGCCATGACTTTCCTGTCCACGGCGGAAATGGAAATAGATTATGATGTTTAAGGCATTAAAAAAAACAGTACTAACATCCATGATTTTGTTTTTTACAGTTATTACTTTCCAATGTATTGGAAATTTTGTGCTTGCCGGGGAAATATACAGATTTAACAGCAAAAATTCGGGCAGCGGAAATGTCTATATGTTAATCGATAAGGTATATCCATTTGTAGATTTGAATGATTTTGTAGAAAAGGTGGATTTCTTGCATGACAATGGTATTTCATTCATCTGCAGTGTAATGCCTGTATATGACAACAAGGACTTAGATGCCATGAAACGATTTTGCCAGGTACTCAGATATGCTCAAAGTAAAGGTGGAAGAATTATAATGCATTCTTCTGTAATCCAAGGTGAGGATGTATCCGGAAAGGATTTAAAGGTAAAGATGGATTCTGCTGAAAAGATATATGTTGACTATGGGGTATATCCTATGGCACTTGATGTATCCCAGGAACTTTTCACACGAAAAGATTATAGGGAACTTGTAAATTCAAGCAAGTATATATTTGTAGAAAAAGATGTGGAAAAGGGTTCAAGCGATACTGCATTTAGGATCAATGTAGATTTACCACTAAATGATTTCAAAGTTTCTGTAAATAATATGATCCAATCTGGAGGTCATTTTAGAGATGTTGATTATTTGAATATGGATATTGATATGGGAGGACTAAAGTTGACAAACCTGGGTTCCTACATATTTTTAAATGGAAAATCTGTAAGTGAAGTTAATGTTCCACTTAAATCAAAAGAAATATCAGGGACAGTTAAACCTCATGAAAAAGTTGTTGATATAACTGGAGCAAATAGAAAGATGATAGTAATAACTTCTGGAGTATGTCTTGTTTTTATAGTGATAGTCATTATAAGTAGAAGGATAGATGTTAGAAAATTTTTTAAATAGAGAGGTAGGCCTATGAATATATTTGATTATTTACTTTTATATTCTCTTGGAATCATATGGATAACAATATTTATAAATGTAGTACTGGTTATTGGAGGGTATATTTACTACTTGAAAGTATTGAAAGTCAAAATGAAAGAAGATTTGGTGGATTTTCCCTTTGTATCTATCATGGTTCCTGCGCACAATGAAGAAAAGGTGATAGGCAGAACTGTAAAATCACTTCTTCAATTGGAGTATCCTGAAGATAAATATGAAATCATAATTATAAATGATAATTCCAGCGATAGTTCTTCAGAAATACTGGATGAATTAAAGAGAGATAATCCAGATAGAAATCTTATTGTTATAAATACTGATAGTACTACAGGTGGAAAGGGAAAATCCAATGCACTAAATATAGGATTTGAAAAGAGCAAAGGTGATTTTTTAGTTATTTATGATGCAGACAATACTCCTGAAAAAAAGGCTGTTAAATATTTGCTGGAAACTATTTTGTCGGATGATAGACTAGGTGCTGTTATAGGTAAATTCAGATGCAGAAATAGAAAAAAGAACCTTCTTACAAAGTTTATAAACATTGAAACACTTACTTTTCAATGGATGGCACAGGCAGGAAGATGGCAGTTTATGAAATTGTGTACTATTCCAGGTACTAATTTTGTTATAAGGAGAAGTTTGATTGAAAAAATGGGAGGATGGGATCCCAATGCTGTGACTGAAGATACGGAAATAAGTTTTAGGCTTTACAGAATGGGTTATAGAATAAAATTCATGCCCCTGTCTGTAACCTGGGAACAAGAACCCCAGACACTGCGAGTGTGGTTCAAGCAGCGAAGCAGATGGGCAAAGGGAAATGTATATGTACTTGTGAAAAATTTCAAGTTTTTGTTTTCCAGAAGAAGTGGCGTCAGCAGATTTGATATATTGTACTATACTCTGATATATTTTTTCTTCCTATCTGCAGTACTATTGTCGGATTTTCTATTTGTAATTGGACTAACACAGACTGTCCAATTTCATATAGGAGGCTACAGTATTATACTGTGGATTATGGCATATAGCGTGTTTTCACTTTCCATCATGGTAGCTATTTCTACTGAAACAGGAGAACTTAATTTAAAAAATTTTTTAGTAGTACTGCTCATGTATTTTACATACTGCAAACTGTGGGGAGTAGTGGCCGCATTTGGGTTTTACAGTTATTTGAAGGATGTTATTTTTAAGAGAGAAACAAAGTGGTATAAAACTGAAAGGTTTTAAGGAGGAAGGAAATGAAAAAGTGTAACTGTTTTAAATATATAATATATATGATGATATTTTTTATGATTTCTACAGTATTGAATGTAAGCGTCAAAGCTGCACCCACAGATAATTTGCAATATAAAAATTTTACTTTTGGGAATGATGTTAATCTTAAAGGAGTTTTTTCATCCCATTCAATGTATTTTGATGCAAACAAGTATTTACAAATTAAATCTTTAAATGCAGATATATATTTTAATATAAGCCAACTGGTTAGCAGTGTTAAATATGCAACTATTACATTTTCTTTAAATGGAAGTAATTTTTATTCAGCTCCATTATCATACAAGACCGGACAAGATACGCAAAATCTGAAAATATCCATACCTTTAAGGCTGATTAAAAGTGGAAGCAATCAACTTAAAGTTGAAACATATTGCAGGATATCAGATAAACCATGTATAGATGATGTAAATAATGCAAACTGGATTACTATTTATGGTAATTCAAGTCTGTCCATGGGATTTACTTATAAGTCCGTTACAAATAACATATCCGAATTTCCATACCCTTATAATACAGTAATAGCAGTGCCTGACAACTATACTGAAAGAGAACTGTCAGCAGCATTTATGCTTCAATCCTATTTTGGAAATCAGAGCAAAGATGAAGATTACAATGGTGTAGTCATGAAATATTCTAAAGTGCCTAAAGACGAAAATGCTATATATATAGGTGGAATTAAAAGTTTCCCTTCAAATGTAAAACAGTTGTATTCACGATTGGAAAATCAAAATTATAGCGACAATGCAGTAATAAGAAAAAGTGGAAAAATTATAGCTATAGCAAGTGAAAATGGGGATATGCTTGAAAAATCCGTGAAACTGTTGATGAATAAAAATCTCTTGAGTCAGTTGAACTCAGATACTTTTATCATGGAAAAAAGTATTGATGAAGAGAGAAAGCCTTTTGAGCAGAGCAGCAGATTGACTTTTGAAAATTTGGGATTGGATACTATTCAATTAAAGGGACCTTTTAGGCAGAGTGCATCAGTGCAGTATGCTCTTCCTAAAAATAGAGTGCTTTCGGAAGGCTCAAAAATAAAATTATTTATGAGGTATTCTCAAAATCTGGATTTTAATCGTTCTCTTCTAACTGTATATTTAAATGGAATACCTGTAGGAAGTAAAAAACTCTACAAAGATAAGTGCAATGGAGATGAAGTCGAGTTATCCGTACCTCACGATATAAAAAAGTCGAATTATCTAGACATAAATATTGCCTTTGATCTTGAAATGCCGGGGTCTTTCTGCCAGTTTAGACAGGAAGAGATGCCATGGGCAGTTGTAACAGGAGATTCAAACATATATATTCCAAACAACAAAGTGGATTTTTACAGTTTTGATACCTATCCTCAGCCATTTATATCAGATGGAAAATTTAATGATACAGTTATAGTTGTACCAGATACTTTATCAGAAAATGACATTGAAGTAATAAGCAGAATGTTTTCATATATGGGAAAGGATATGAACTATAATAGTGGAAATTTAAGCGTAGTAAAATCAGTAAATTTTTCAAAAAAGTATTATAGTAAAAATCTTATTATATATGGTACTCCTGGCAACAATACTGTAGTAAAAGATCTGAATTCAAAGTTGTGGTTTAAATACAATAGCAGTTATAGTTCGTTTCAAGGAAATGAAAAACAGTATCTATTGGAACCATATGCTTCAAATATAGCTTCATTTCAATTTGATGTATCACCATATAATAGAGAAAGAGCTATTTTAATGCTTACATCTCCCAAACAGGATATTCTTTCAAAGTCAATCGGGTTCTTGTATTCTTCAAAACAGGTATTGAAGTTGACGGGAGATTCAATTCTTGTAGATAACTTGGGAAACTTGAAAACATTCAAATTCAAAAAAGAGGTCTCCAGACCTATATTTGATAAATTTAATAGTGCAGATACAAGTACAAAGACATTTATAGGTATTATGGCATTGATGTTTATATTTATTGTAATTGCCATAGTTCTTTACTTCTTTAAAAATAGAAAAACTCATATAAAGTGAAAATCGCCTTCAAAATCCCCAACTTTTTGGTGTATAATTTAGATAAAATAGGCAGCTGTTACTTATAAAAAAATTTACAAGTAACAGCTGCCTGGATAAGGAGGTGGAACATGAAAATTTTACATACTTCTGACTGGCATCTTGGAAAGAACCTGGAAGGTTACAGCAGGATGGATGAACAGGAAGCTTTTCTTAAAGATTTCATAGAGATAGTCGAGGAAAACCACATAGATTTGATAATTGTAGCAGGAGATATTTATGACAGCTATAATCCACCGGCAAGGGCAGAAAAGATGTTTTATGAAACACTTAAGAAGCTGTCATCCGGCGGAAAGAGGATGACTTTGGTCATAGCAGGGAACCATGATAATCCAGATAGACTTGTAGCGGCAGGCCCTCTTGCTAAAGAACACGGTATTATTATGATAGGTACTCCCCAAACTATAGTATATCCCGGGAAATATGGTGATCATACAGTAGTTGATTCTGGAAACGGATATGTTGAAATAGAAATAAATGGAGAGAGAGCTGTAATCCTCGCACTGCCATACCCAAGTGAAAAGAGATTAAATGAAGTATTATACAATGAAATGGATGCTGATACTAAAAAGATTCAATCATATAATGACAGAATAAAATCAATTTTTCACAATCTAAGTAAAAATTATAGAGATGATACCATAAATCTAGTTGTTTCCCACCTATTTACAATGGGGAGTCAGGAAGGTGGCTCCGAGAGGAATGTTCAGCTTGGAGGAAGCTTTATAGTAGATGGAAGTTGTTTCCCTGAAAAAGCTCAATATGTTGCACTGGGGCATATTCACAAACCTCAAATAGTACCTGGAACCAATGGTATAGTAAGATACTCCGGATCTCCGCTTCAGTACAATAAAAAGGAAATTAATTTTAAAAAGAAATGTTTTATAGTAGATGTAAAACCCTGTGCACAATGCAGTGTGGAGGAAGTAGAATTTAAAATATACAAGCCTATAGAAATATGGAAGTGCAAAAGTGTAGAAGAGGCTATAGAAAAATGTAAAACCAATAAAGATAGAAATTGTTTTGTATATATGGAAATCATGACAGACACATATATAGGAGAAGAAGCAATAAAATTAATGAAGACAAATAAAAAGGATATAATTGAGATTGTACCAAAGATAATGGGAGAAAATGTGGACACAATAGATATAAGTAGTTTTTCTGAAAAATCATTTGAAGAAATATTCAGAGAATTTTATTTTAAAGAAAGAAAAGTTGAACCTAACCAGGAAGTGGTGGACACATTGCTATCCATTATGAATGGAGGTGAAGAAGAAAATGAGACCAATTAAACTTAAAATAAAAGGATTGAACAGTTTTATAGAAACTCAGGAAATAGATTTTAATAAATTGATGTACAGAGGTCTATTCGGCATATTTGGTCCTACTGGAAGTGGTAAGTCTACAATACTTGATGGTATTACTCTTGCATTATATGGTGAGGTTGCAAGGAAAAGTTCCAATTTTATTAATACGAATTGCAGCAGCTTATATGTTGGATTTGAGTTTCAGATATCCTCTAAGGAAATAAATACCTATAGAGTGGATAGAGAATACAGGAGAGATAAAGATGGAAGAATCAGAACAAAATCTGCTAGGATTTTGGATATAACTTGTGGTGAAAAAATATTAGAAGAGGGCGTAAAAAGTGTAAACAAAAAGTGTGAAGAAATAATAGGTCTTCAGCTTGATGATTTTACCAGAACAGTGGTTTTACCCCAGGGAAAATTCAGTGAATTTTTAACATTGAGTGGAAAAGAAAGAAGAGATATGCTTGAGAGATTGTTTAATCTTCAGAAGTATGGTAATGATCTTTCTTCCAAATTATCCAGAGAAGTAGGACTTCAAAAACAGAAGTTCAATGTACTTCAAGGCGAACTAAAAGGCTATGATAATATTAATGTAGATATTTTTAAAAATAAAACCAAAGAGTTCTCAATAATTAAAGAACAGTGCAGTGAATACGAGAAACAACTTTCAGAAATTGAAGTGAAATTTAACGAAGGAAAACAATTGATGGATCTTCAAAATGATTTAAAAAACAAGCTCGTTGAACAGGATTCACTTGAAAAAAATAAATCCAAAATAGAAAGTTATAAAAATAAGATTTTATTGTGTGAAAGTGCGCTAAAAGCAAAACCCTATGTTGATAATTATGAAAGTACAGTCCAAAAGATTAAAAGTGTGAAAAATGAAATATTGCATTTGGAAGATGAGATGAAAAAGATTGAAGAAAATAGAGCTTTAGTATATAAATTTTTAACTGAAGCCAAGGATGATAATGACAATAAATTGCCTGAGATGAGATTGCAGCATCAAAAAATTGTAGATGCTATACGGGAAAGGGATATTTTAAATAGAGTTATATGTGAAAATAATTCAATAAAAGAAAGCATTATAAAATTAAGTGGTAATATTGATACTTTTAAAGATGAAATAGAAAATAATAGCAAGTACATTGAATCTATATATAATGGTATAAGTATTAGAGAAAAAAAATGTGATGAGCTTGAAATTTCAGAACAATACAAGCAAAAAGTCAATGATGCAATAGTGCTTTTAAATAATTATGAAAATTTAATAAAGCAAAGAGATGTTTTATGTGGTAAGATAAAAAACACAGGAGATATTATTGGAAGTAATGAGGAGAAAAGTAAGACATTATTTGACGATTTAAATGAAAAAAAACATTTGCTTCAGAAAAAAAATAATATGCTGGATGAACTGTTGAAAAACTATCCAGGAGATCAAAATATGCTTCTTGAACTTCAAAAAAAAATATCTTCTACAGATGATAAATGGACTCAATATAATAGCTGTACTTCCAATATTAAGAACAGCAGCAATATTATAGAAGAGTTTAAAGAGCAATTGAACCAATGTAATAAAAAAATTCACGTATTGGAAAAAGAAATAAAGGAAAAAAATGATAAAATCGAGAACATCCATATTGAAAATCTTGCACAGACCTTGAGAAGCAAATTGATACATGGTGAGCCATGTCCTGTATGTGGTTCAGTTCATCATATTGAGCAAAATATAAGGATAGTTGCTCCTGATAATTTAAAGCAGCTGAAATTGGATTTAGATGAAAAACAGAAAGAGCATGACCTTTTGATTGCAAAGATTATAAGAATAAAGACACATATTGATGGAGAAGTAAAAAATATAGAAAAAAACAAGGATGAATTGGAACAATTATGCGAAGATTTTAAGTCGGTTTCTGTAGATAAATTAAAACAGCAATTCAAACTAATGAAAGATAATATTGAAAAATTTAATTCAGGGAAAAATAGTCTGGAAAGCGAAATTAAAATATTAATCGAGGATAAAAACAAATTGGAAATAGGATACGAAAAAATGTTTGCTGTTCAGGAACAGAACAAAAGGCAATTTGTTAATTTGAAAGCAGAACTTGAAAAATTGGAAAATGAATATAAGACTATGCATGATACATTGGAAAACATGAAAAATGAGCTCAAAGTTCATGACTTTAAACAGAAAATCATGGAAATATCTGATAGGGAAAAGAAAAAAATTTCTATAGAAAATCAGTTAAAGGATTTAAGATTGGATTTGAAAAAAAATCAAGATCATAGAGAGATTCTAAAAGAAAAGTTTACAGATTTAAAAGAAAAATCAAATGAAAATAAAGTCAGATTTGTTGAGAATGAAAAGATAATACAGGAGAAAAAAACCAGTATAAAAGATAAGCTTGAAAACAATGAGAACTTAGAACAGCTTGAAAGTATCAAGGAGAATATATTACGCAAGACAGAGGAGATAAAAGATAAATACAGTAAAGCCGAAAATCAAAAAAATAACATAGATGCCACATATAACAAATTTAATTCCAATTTAATGGCATCACAAAAAAATTTGCTAAATTTAAAAGAGAGAAGTACTCAGGACAGAATAAGTCTTGAAAATATATTGAAAGAACAAAATATAAGTAGTATAGATGAAGTTAAAAATAATATTGTAGATGTAGTGGAAATCAAAAAACTAAAAAGTCAAATAGAAGAGTATGATAGATTGTCAACTAAGTTGACAGGTGCTGTGGAAGATCTTAATAAAAAAATAGGCAGTAAAAAGATTACACAGGAACAATGGGATGAAATAAAAAAATTAAGGAATGAAAAAAATAAAATATTTGAAGAGCTCAAAAATACTAGGATAAAATTAGAATCCGAGATAAAATATATAAGTAGCAAATTAAATGAGTTAAATGTACTTTTGAAATCAAAACAAAAACTTAATCATAAATTAAGTATTTTGGATGATCTGGATAAATTATTCAAAGGTAAAAAATTTGTAGAATTTGTAGCTGCAAATCAGTTGAAATACATATCCATTGAGGCTAGTAAAAGATTGAGACACATAACTTGTGGAAATTATGGATTGGAAGTTGATGAAGAGGGAAAATTCCTAATTATAGATTACAAAAATGGGGGGAAAAAGAGAGATGCTTCGACTCTGTCAGGTGGTGAAGTATTTGTAGCATCATTGGCACTTGCACTTGCTTTATCCTCTCAAATTCAATTAAAAGGCACGGCACCTCTTGAATTATTCTTTTTAGATGAAGGATTTGGAACTCTTGATGATAATTTACTTGAAATAGTCATGGATTCATTAGAAAAAATTCATAACAAAAGGTTGTCAATAGGAATAATAAGTCATTTGGAATCAATTAAAGATAGAGTTCCGGTAAAGCTTGTAGTTACTCCGGCAGAATCTGGAATTGGAGGAAGCAGGGTTAAAATAGAATAGAATATAAAAACAGGGAGTGAAATATTTTTATGAAAAAGGTTAGAATAGCACTGTTGGGACTTGGAAATGTAGGAATTGGGGTTTGTATAATTTTGTATTCCAATAGAAAAGAGATAATGAAAAGATCAGGATATGAAGTTGAAATAGCAAAAATTCTTGTAAGAGATAAAAATAAAGATAGGGATGTATATATACCTGATGGTGTACTTACAACAGATTTTAATGATATATTGGAAGATGATTCAATTAAAGTTGTAGTGGAAGTTATGGGAGGAATACAACCTTCAAAAGACTATATTCTAAAATGTATGGACAAGAAAAAGCATATAGTCACTGCAAATAAAATGCTTCTGGCAACTAATGGAGATGAACTATTTCAAAAAGCGGAAAGCAATGGAGTAATGTTGCAATATGAAGCAAGTGTTGCAGGAGGAATTCCAATAATAAATGGAATAGAGGAAAGCTTGACTGCTAATAAAATAAAAGAGCTATATGGTATAGTAAATGGTACTACAAATTATATTCTAACTAAAATGCAGCTTGATAGAATGGGATTTGATACTGCACTTAAGCAAGCACAGGAAAAAGGATATGCTGAAGCAGATCCAACATCGGATATTGAAGGATTTGATGCACAGTATAAGCTCGCAATACTTTCATCATTGGCTTTTGGAACAAAAATAAACATAGATAATGTGTATAGGGAAGGTATTACTGAAATTTCATCCATAGATATAAAATATGCCAAAAAATTCAATATGGTAGTTAAGATGCTTGCTATTGCAAAAGATCATTTTGGAAGGCTTGAACTTAGAGTCCATCCTACAATGATTCCCAATAATCATCCTCTTGCAAATGTATATGATTCTTTTAATGCAATATTTATAAAGGGAAATGCAGTTGGAGATCTTATGTTTTATGGAAGAGGTGCAGGAAGTTTGCCTACTGGAAGTGCAGTAGTAAGTGATATTATTGCCATATTGAGAAAAAATGTAGATTCACAAAGTTTATCTGCAGTTCAAAATAATCTATGGGATAGAAAAATAGATGATATAGGAAAGAGCGCAGGAAAGTTTTATATTAGAATTACTGTAGAAGATCAATCTGGAGCACTTGGAAAAATAACTACGATTTTTGGAAAATACAGCATAAGCATTCGTTCGGTTATACAGAAGGGAGAAAAAAATTCCAAAGGAGGAGTTAATATAGTTTTAATTACACATAATACTTGCAAGGAAAAAGTAGATTGTGCTGTTAAGGAAATTAATAATTTGAAATCCGTAATTGCAATTAATAATATTATAAGAATAGAAGATTTTAAGTAAAAAACCTCTATTTTATAAAAAAACTAAAAAAATTTTTTGAAAAATTTTTTTGAAATATATGGTTATTGATTTATTCAATAGGTTCTCCCCCTCAACACGTTGATATTAAAAAACTTGCTTTGTATAGAAAATTTATTTTTTGAGGCCGAAATTTTCATTGAAAATCACGATAATTACTTTTAATTAATATTTGTTATCACGATTTTAGGGTATATCGGCTTGAAATTTTTCATAATCTAGTGTTATAATAAAAAACATGTTGACAAAACATAATGTTTTTAACCAAAGTTTTATTTAACAAAAGGTTGGGGAGGAGAACAATTTGAGTAAAAAAATGTTATCTTCGATTATAACATCAGTTATAATTAGTGTCATGATAAGTGGTAATGTTTTTGCTGCATCAGATACTTTGAAACAAACTCAAGATAATAAAGCAAAATTCCAGGTAGAAGTTCAAAATTTAAATACGCAAATTGGTAGCGTTATAAATAAAATTGATGAAAATAAGAAGCAGATGAATGATATTGCTGAAAATATGAAAAGTACTCAAGATAAATTAAATCGTATACAAAAGGAAACAGAGGAGAGCAGACAGTTATTTAACAAGAGAGCAAGGGCCATGTATATGTCAGGTACAGATGGATATATAAATGTGCTATTTGGCTCTAGTGATATAGGTGATTTTCTGTCTAGAGTAGATACAATATCTAAAATAATGAAATTTGATAATGGTATTATGAGTAAGTTGAAGAATGACCAGCAGGTCATATCAAATCAAAAACAGAAATTAGTAGCTGAAAATAATAGACTACAGACTTTAAGGCTGAACAGTCAGAATACTCTTGCAAAATTAAATTCAGATGTAAAAGAGCAAAAACAGCTTCTCGCTAATGCTTCTGCCAAGGAAAAGGAATTGATTGCAGCAGATATGAGAGCTAAAGAGGCAGCCAAAGCTAGGGCAGATGCAATTGCACAAGCTTCAGCCCAGAAAACAGTTGCAAGCAGGGTAATGGTAGCTAGCAATTCTAGTAGTTCTAGTAGTTCTAGAAGTTCAGAAAATAGTATTTCTGTATCACGTGGAACGTCAACATCAACACCGTCTGTAGAGGCAAGCACAATTACAGTACAAGCCACTGCTTATACTGGAGGTGGATATACCGCTTCAGGTAGACAGGCAGCTGAAGGTGTTATAGCAGTAGATCCTACAGTTATACCAATGGGATCCAGGGTATATGTAGATGGTTATGGATATGCCATTGCTGCAGATACAGGAGGAGCTATTCAAGGAAACATAATAGATCTGTATTTCTCTTCACAGTCAGCCTGTGAAAACTGGGGCAGAAGAACCGTAACAGTTCATATACTTAAATAATATAAATGAGTTATAAAATATCTTTTCTTAAAAAATATTTTTTATTGAAAAGTCATAATATTATTATGTATCTAAAAGACGATAAATTCAAATGAATTTATCGTCTTTTTTTAATATTAACATATTTATAATATACTTTATCGTAGAAATTTTTCTGTTATAGTTCTTATTGTACGTATTGAAAATGGTTTTGCAATGTAATCATCCATTCCACTTTCAATGCATATTTCCCTGTCACCTGACATGCTGTATGCAGTCATTGCAACTATGGGTATGTGACTTTTGTTATGAATTTCATTTTTCCTTATTATCTTTGTAGTATCCAGACCATTTAATTCAGGCATCTGCACATCCATCAGTATTAGATCTACATTATTGGTTTCCAAAAGCTCTAAGGCCTGTTTTCCGTTATATGCACATATATAGTTATATCCTAGTTTTTTTAACATATCACAAGTTATTTTCATATTAATATCATTGTCTTCTACTATTAAAATTGTCTTGTCCGATTTGCTTAATGAAAA
Organism: Clostridium tyrobutyricum; assembly: GCF_019144085.1. Taxonomy (GTDB): domain Bacteria; phylum Bacillota; class Clostridia; order Clostridiales; family Clostridiaceae; genus Clostridium_B; species Clostridium_B tyrobutyricum_A. The sequence continues at coordinate 15,420 of NZ_JAHHUY010000023.1, read as the reverse complement.
AGTAATATTAGTATTTAAATTATTAGAGGAGTTATAAGCCGATTCGCTAAAATCAAGTAAAAATTGTGAGGTGAAGTAAAAAGTGCTTCCTTTATCTTCGGTACTTTCAAACCATATGTCACCATTCATAATTTTTACAAGTTCCTTTGAAATTGAAAGCCCCAGTCCGGTACCTGCATAGTATTTATTGTAAGATATATCCTGTTGAGTAAATTTTTTGAAAATATTTTTTTGAAATTTATTTTTAATTCCAATACCGGTATCTTTTATACAAAATTTAAGAATTATTTTTTCATTTAGTTGAGACTGTAATTTTACTTTCAACATTATACTGCCTTTGTCAGTAAATTTAATAGCATTATTAAATAAATTTATGAGTACCTGTTTTAGTTTAAGTTCATCCCCAGCTATTTTATGAGGTATAAGAGGATCTATGAAATAAGTAAATTCCAATTGCTTGTTAGTACAGGCAAAAGAAATCTCTTTTATAAGCCTATCCATCATATTTTTAAAATCAAATACCTTTATGGAAACATCAATATTTCCTGATTCTATTTTTGATATATCTAAAATATTATTTATTATATTCAATAGATGTTTTGATGAATTCTTTAATATCTTAATATAGGGCTGTTCATCCTTACTTAAATTCATTAGATTCAGGAGCTCTACTGCACCTATAATTCCATTTAACGGAGTTCTTATTTCATGACTCATGTTTGCTAAAAACTGGCTTTTGGCAGCATTTGCATTTTCAGCTTCAGTTTTGGCTTTGCCAAGTTCTATATAGTTGGTTCTCAGTTCTTCTTCGGTAGCTGTGAGTTCTTCATATATAGAGGTAAGTTCTTCGTACTTATCTCTTAGTTCTCGTTCGCGAGATACCTTACCAGTAATATTTCTAGCTATTGTGTATGCACCTATAACATCTTTATTACTATTATAAATTGGTGAAACACTTATGGATATAAATAATTTTTTACCATCTTTATTTACACGTAAAGTTTCGTAGTGATTTATCTTTATATTATTTTTTACTTTATCTAGTATTAAAAAAATGTCTTCCTTGCTTTCTTCGGGTAAAAGTATGGATATACTTTTACCTATAATTTCATCTTTGTTATATCCATATATAAGTTCAGCTCCTCTATTCCAACTTGTAATTATTCCATCTAAAGTTTTACTTATAATAGCATCATCTGAATTTTCAAGAATTGAAGCCAATAGTTGCATTTCCTCTTCTTTTTCTATTGTATCGGTAATATCTTTTATTATATTTAAAATTAGTATTTCTGAATTATGATTTACTCTAACACAGCTTATTTCAGCAGGAAAACTTGAGCCATCTTTTTTATAGTGAACTGTTTGAAATTCTATTCTTTTATTCTCTGTATTTTTAATATGTTTATCCATATCCGTGGAATTATTATGTATGTTTCTTAACTTACATATATTTATGGATAAAAACTCATCTTTTGAATATCCATAGTATTCCAAAGATTTTTTATTCACATATACAATTTTTCCATATAGGTTTAATAGTATTATTATATCTTGTGAATTCTCAAGTGAACTTTTGTATACTTTAAAGTTGTCATCATTTATATCATCATTTGTTGAAATATCCAATTTAAGCACCTCCGAGGGTATTTCCTTTTATCAATAATTTTTCTACTTCGCCTATAGGCAGTGGTTTACTGAAATAATATCCCTGTATTATAGTACATCCAATTTCTGAAAGTAAGTCTAGTTGTTTTTTTGTTTCCACACCTTCAGCAATTACTTCATAGTTTAGTAACTTTGATAAATTAATTATGCAACTTACTACGGCTTTATTTTTTTTGCTGTAAATATTATCTATGAATGATTTATCTATCTTTATTGTGTTTATAGGAAGATTAGTTAAGTAATTCAATGAAGAATAGCCAGTTCCGAAGTCATCTATTGAAACTCTAATTCCATTTTTTAAAAGTATATCTATCGTTTCAAGTTTTGTTGCAGACAGGTTTATCAATGTACCTTCTGTTATTTCAGCTTCAAGTATAGAAGGTGAAATATTATATTTTTTATATGTATTGGTAAACTTGTATATAAAATCTGGTTTCCTAAGCTGGATAGGTGAAACATTAATTGCCATCTTTTTTATATTGATTCCTTTAATATTCATATCATGTATCACTTTACAAACACAATTTAAAGTCCAGTCACCTATTTCTACTATGAGTCCAGTTTTTTCAGCTATAGGTATAAATTCAGCTGGAGAAACACAACCTAGTTTTTGATTTTCCCATCTCAATAGGGATTCAAATCCTAGTATTTCATTGTTTTTAGAATTAACCTGGGGTTGATATAACATATGAAATTCATTGTCCTTAATAGCAGATTTAAGTTCTTGTTCTATAGTGAGTCTTCTATTATATAAATCAAATATTTGTTTTTCGAAAAAAGTAAAATTGTTTTTACCATTTATTTTTGATTCATATAAAGCAAGATCGGAATATTTGTACAATTCATTTATATCATTACTGTCTTTAGGAAATATAGAGATTCCCATACTTATAGTTATGTATATTTGTTCATATTTAACTTCAAATGGCTTTTTTAAGTAGTTGAGTATAGTATCACATAAGTTTATTAGTTCTTTATAGGAATTGAATTTATCTACAATTATCATAAATTCATCTCCAGCCATACGGTATATTTTTCCACAATCTTTTATAGCCGAGCTCATGAGTTGAGAAAATATTATAAGAAGCAAGTCTCCATAGTCATGTCCAAATGTATCATTGACTAATTTAAGTTCATCAATATCTAAAAATATCAAGGCACCTTTTTTAGAATTTTGCAGCATTATTCTAAGATTGTTTGTAAATAAAAATCTATTTGGAATGCCTGTTAGAGAATCATAATATGCTAAATATTTAATTTGTTCTTCCAATAATTTTTTCTCAGTAATATCCATTAAACATCCAGATAGGAATTTTTTCCCCTCTTTAGATGTCTTTGTAGTTTTTCCTGTAATAAGAAAGTATTTGATTTTGCCATCTTTAGTTAAAATCCTGAAATCACTTCGATATGTAGTAGTATTTCCATTTATGAAAAAAGTCAAATCATTTTTGGCACTTATTCTATCATCACTTACAACAATTTTTTCTATAAAGTCCAATAGATTTATGAAGGAATCTGAGTTATAACCTGTTATATCAACTAAATTGTTTGAAAAAAATATTTTGGGATTTTCTGTGCACCACTCCCAAAGTACTATGTTTGCCCCTTTTAAAGCTCTAATATATGGTTGTTCATTATATGTATAGTTTGTTTGCATATTTCACCTCCTTAAAATATATACAAAAATTTAATTTACAAAATATAAACCCGATTACACCATTATAGTATAAATTAAAACTTAATTCTAGAGTATAAGAGTATTGTATTTAAAAAAAATTAATGATAAAATAAGAAAGAAATTATGGAGAATTTAACATGTATATTTATTTTGGTATAATCGTATTTGTTTTTGGAATTGTGATAGGAAGTTTTTTAAATGTATGTATATATAGAATACCTCAACAACAATCTATAGCATATCCACCTTCACATTGTACTAGTTGCAGCAGTAAACTCAAGTGGTATGATTTAGTTCCTATATTAAGTTATATTATTCTCAAAGGAAAGTGTAGATACTGTAAACATAATATATCAATAAGATATCCAATTTTAGAGTTTATAACAGGTATACTGTATTTTCTTGTATATATAAAGTTTGGTATAAGCATAGCTCTTATAAAATATACAGTATTTATAAGTATTATGATTGTTATAGGGATGATAGACTTTGATACTACTGACGTTTATTTTAAAACTATAGTGGTGGGAATAGCTACTTCAATAATATTTTTATTAATAAGCCATTATAGCGGAGAATTTATAATAGATTATATTTATGGTGGAATAGTTGGCGCAGGAATTTTATCATTTATAATCGTTATAACAAAAGGCGGTATGGGCTGGGGAGATATGGAAATATGTCTTGTATGCGGGTTGTTTTTGGGACTTAAACTTACGCTTGTGATGCTCTTTTTTTCATTTATTATAGGAGCAGCTATAGGAATAATTCTTATTTTGTCAGGTGTGAAATCAAGAAAGGACTATATACCTTTTGGACCATTTGTTGTAATGGCATCTGTTATTACAGTGTTTGTTGGACAAAATATTTTAAATTGGTATTTATAGAGATAATAGAAATGTATTTTGAGTGCTTATTTAAACTTCAATATTATTTTTAGAAGGGAATGATTTTATGGAAATTACACAAAATTTTAGAAATGTAACAAAGAAGAAAAAAGGATTTACTCTTATAGAACTTATGATAGTATTGGCCATTATAGCTATACTTGCCATAGTTCTAATACCGAAGGCAACCATATTCAAGAATCAATCCAAAAATGCAGGAGTAACTACAAATGTGAATACCGTGAGGGGATATCTAGAAACGAAAGTTAATAACAATGAAGGAAGTACAAGTTATTTGAATTCTGGAAATTTACAAACTTCAATCAGATCCTCTTTTGGATTAGGTGAAGATGATAAACCTTCTTCAACTTCAAATGAAGAAAAATTAGTAAACCCTTTTGATAAAGATGGTCAGGCTATTCAAGTTAATGATAAAAGTACAAGCTCAATAGATAGTGCAACAGCTGGTACAAATGGCGCAGATAATAAGGGACAAGTCGTTGTAGATGTGTATAGTAATGGATATGCAGTATATGGTATAGATAATGATGGTTCAGCTACCAAATTACTTAAAGTGAAATAAATCAGTTAAAGAACATGAGAACATGGGATTCTCATGTTCTTTATGAATATAGGGGTGATTTTTTGGCAAAAGTAAGAAAACGTCTTGGAGAGATACTGATAGATGCTGGTATAATAACATCAGAAGTTTTAGATAAGGCTCTTAAAATACAGAAGCTCACAGAAGAAAAACTTGGACAGGTACTGGTAAGCAAAGGATTTACTACTGATGAACAGATAGTAAATGCAGTAAAACAGCAGATGGGCATACCGCTTATAGATTTGGATAATATAAACGTACGTCAGGATATAATAGATATATTGCCATCTAGTATTGCCAGAAAGTATGAGTCAATTCCTATAGACATAATAAATGGCTCATTACTTGTGACTATGAGTGATCCTTTAAATTATTTTGCTGCGGAAGATATAAAAATAGCTACAGGATACAATGTAAAACCTGCAATATCCTTTAGAGAAAGTATACTCCAAAATATTGAAAAGTATTATGGAAGAAGCAGGGCTCAGGAGGCAGCCAGGACTTATAGAAAGAGTAATTCGGCTTTAAGGAAGGATAGAATACCATCTGCACAACCTGTAGATGATACATCTGCACCTATTATAAAGTTTATAAATACTGTGATTGAAAATGCAGTTATGTACAAAGCATCTGATATACATATAGAGCCAAATGATAGAGAGATGCGGGTAAGATTTAGGGTAGATGGTGTACTTAGAGAAATTATGAGAACCGATATAGAAATGCTGGCTCCTGTAATAAGTAGAATAAAGATAATGTCAAACTTGAATATAGCTGAAACTCGAGTCCCTCAGGATGGTAAAATTGGTTATAGAGTTAAAAATAAGGGCATAGATATTAGAGTTTCCATAGTTCCAACTATACTTGGAGAAAAAATTGTAATGAGAATTTTAGATAAAAGTGTTTTTTCAATTGATCTTGGTAAAATCGGTCTTGAAGAAGATGAATTGGTAAAATTGAATAGAATGATTGATAATCCCTATGGTATAATACTCGTATCAGGACCCACAGGAAGTGGAAAAACAACTACCTTGTATTCTATCCTTAATATATTGAATGATGTATCGAAGAATATAATAACAATAGAAGATCCTGTAGAATATAATCTCGATGGTATAAATCAAATGCAGGTTAATACAAAGATTGGATTTGATTTTGCAAATGGCCTGAGAAATATATTAAGACAGGATCCTGATATAATACTTGTAGGAGAAATAAGGGACAATGAAACAGCAGAAATATCGATAAGATCTGCGCTTACAGGACATATTGTATTGTCTACCATACATACCAATAATGCTGTGGGAACTATTGGAAGATTATTGGATATGGGTATAAAGCCATTTTTGATATCTTCAACTTTAACAGGTGTGGTTGCTCAGAGACTTATAAGGAAAATATGTCCGAATTGTGGAGAAGAATATATGTGTGACGAAAGTGAAATGAGATTACTTGGACTTTCAAATCCTGTAAAGCTAAGAAAGGGCAAGGGATGTAGTCTATGTAATGATACTGGATATAAAGGTAGGACAGGTATATTTGAAATACTTGAAATAGATAAGGATATGAGGAATATTATAGATTCCAATTATAATGATAGCAAAATTGAAAAAATAGCAGAGGAAAAAGGAATGGATACTCTAAGAAAATCTTGTATAAATAAAGTGTTGAAGGGTATAACTACAGTTGATGAAATGCTGAGGGCTACTTATGGTGATAGAGTTTGAGGTATGAGAAAACATGAAAAATTTCGTATATAAGGCATGGAATGATAAATTTGAAGTAATAAAATCTGAAATTGAAGAAAATGATGTTGATTCTGCAATTGACAGTTTAAAAAATAAAGGATTAAAAATTATATATATAAAGGAAAAAATAAAAATATCTAATTTTTTCAGAAGAAAATTAAGCGATAATATTTTAGCCCAATTTTGTGGACAAATTGCCATGATTTTAAGTTCTGGAATAAGTCTTTTAAATGGAATCGAAATAATTCAACAGCAGACTAAAGACAAGAATATGAGTAAAATACTTGAAGATATATCAAAAAGTATAAAAAAAGGAAATAATTTAAATGAATCAATGAAGTCTTGCGAACAATTTCCAAGATTACTTACGGATATGGTGGCAATTGGTGAGATAAGCGGAAATATAGATACTATACTGTATAGTATGGAGGAATTTTATAAAAAGGAAGCAAGTATAAAAAATAAAATTAAAAATGCGTTTTTATATCCTATAATAATTTTTTTAGTAGCAATAGGAATGTTGATTTTCTTTAATATTATTGTGTTTCCTGAAATAAAGGACATGCTTTCGGACATGCAGCTTCCTCTAATAACGGTTTTCATGTTAAAAGTTATAAATTTTTTCAATAGTCAATATGCATATATAATTGGTTTTATAGTTGTTATGGTACTTTTTATAAAATATATGACTACTGTTCCAAAGTCAGCTTTTTTGCTAGGTAAGTTCATGCTTAAAATCCCGGTATTTGGAGATATAAAAATGGATATAATAACTGCCAGATTTACGAGAAGCATGGGAATATTTTTAAAATCAGCAGTTCCCATTACAACCATAATGGATAATGTAAAACTCATTGTAGACAATGAATTTGTATCTAAAAAAATAGAAAATGCACGTAACCATATAGTTGGCGGTTCGAAACTTGCAGATTCTATTAAGGCTGAACAAATATTCAAACCTATTGTAACTGAAATGATAAAAGTAGGTGAGGAAACAGGCCAACTTGACGAAATGATGTTTAAATTAGCAGGTATATATGATGAAAGAGTTGAAATGGGTGTGGCAAGAATTATGGCTCTAGTTGAACCAGTATTGACTATTGTAATAGGTGTAATAGTTGGCACAGTCATACTGGGTATGGCACTTCCTGTAATGCAGATGACACAGGGAATGAAATAAAATATCAGAGGTAATTATATGACTTCAAAAATTGTATTTAGTTTTAAGGAAAATTATGCAGATGTAGCTGTTGTTTCAAAATTTTTAGGAAAAGTAAATATAAAAAAGGTATTTAGAATAGAAGATCAACCATATGCAAGTGAATATAACTTAAATGAAATAAAGAATATAAGAGAAAAATATAGAACTAATAGTAATAAAGTATACTTAGTACTTAATTGGGATAATTTAATTACTAGAATTGTAGACACTCCAATAATGAGTAAAAGTGAACTTAAGAGTTTTGTGAAAAATAATATAGAAGAGTATTTTGCAGTAAATATGGATGAATACTATTATAATTATGAGGTTATATCTATAGACAAACAGCAAGATGAAAATAAGAAAATGTCAATTATGCTTGCTGTTGTACAAAAAGATAAATTGAAACAAATATCTCAGTTTATTAAATATTGTGGTTTGCAGCCTATGTCTATAGGGATATATCCTGACTATATAGCAAATTTGTTTATTGACAAGCTTGACAACAGTAAAATTATATTAGATGTGAACAGTGGAAGAAGTACTTTGACGATATTAGACGAAGATAGAATATTTCTTTATTCAAATATTTCAAATCAAGATTATAGCAAAGATGAAGAAAATTTTGATGATATACTGGAGAATTTAGATTATTTTCTTAATTTTTATTCTACAAGACATTTTGGAGATAAAATTGATAAAATATATGTTTTAGGTGAATTTTATAATAATCATAAATTGTATAAACATATTAAAGAACATACCAATACAGAAATAATATCAGGATTAGAAGATAAAAAGTCCAAAATTATAAAACACAGTACTGTAGATGGAAAATTATATCCAGATATATTAGGATGTTTTATTGATGTAAAAAATATATATAATAAATACATAGATTTTTTAGATGACTTAAATTCGGAATCAAATAAAAAGCAATATCAAAATAAGATTATTATAATTGAGTTCCTTATACTTTTCTTAATAACTATTATTATACCTGTTTCAACTTTATTTTATGTAAAATTTAGTATGCCAAAATATGATACTTCAGATATGAATGCTCAAATATCCTCATTGTCCTGGGTGCAATCTGAAATAGACAAACTTGATGATGAAAAAGCTGAATATGACAATAAGATTGAAAATATAAAAAAAATAGAAAATGATGAGTTTAATTATGTTAAAATATTCGATACCATTAGAAGGGGAATTCCAAATAATGTTTCCGTGAAATATGTAAGTGTTGATAAAAGTGATGTATATGTGGTATTTGGAGTAAAAAACAATACGCTTGATGCAGCAAGAATAGTTGTTGCTTTGAACAAGATGCATATATTCAAACCGGTGGAGCTTCCTAATGTATATCTTAACAATACTGTAGAAGAAGTCATACTGAATTTAAAAATATCGGATTCATATAAAGGTGTGAATACTAATGAAAAAAAATAAAAGAGATCTGATGATATTGATGGTAATAATTTTTATAGGAATTAATTATGCTGTCTACACATATTTTATAAAAAATCAACTTCATAATCTAAATTCTGCAGAAAATAAATATTTAGCAACACAAAAAGATTTGGATACTCTTGAGAATAAGCAAGCATCCATTAATGTAAAAGCAGAGGAAATAAAGATACTTAAGCAGAAAACAGCTGTTCTTGATACCATGGCGCCTAAAAATGTCAATACTCCACAACTTATATATGATTTTTACATGGGTTGTAAAAAGTTTGACATAACAGGCAGAAGCATTTCCTTTCAATTGTTAGACAGCCAATCCGGGAATAGTTTTCACACTCTTACAATTAATTTAAAGATATCGGGAAATAGAGAAAAAATTGAAAGCTTTATAAAAAATCTTGATGGTATTACAGATAGAAAAATAAATGTAAAAAGCATAACTATGTATTTACCTGATTATGAAAACACTTCGAAATACGATGACAGTTCGACGGGTAATGACAGTATTGATACACGGAATAATACAGATTCTGAAAATATAAGTTCTGCTGAAGATTCTAAAACTTCAAATGTTATTGGAGGAGAGATTGTATTCTATGAGTATATACAGGGTAATGGCAATAGTAAATATCCTGACAACTATGTATTTTATGATAGTCAAAAAGAAGGATTAAATAGCATTTCTGATATGTTTAAGTAATTTAAGGAATGGGAGAGGATTTAATTGTCTGCCACAAAAAAGGGATTTACATTAATAGAAATTATGATAGTTATATCTATTATAGGATTACTTTCTATAGTTTTAGTGCCAAAAGTTGGCTCTATAAAATTACAGTCAAAAAATAAAAATGTATCTACTAATGTACTTTTAGTAAGAAGTTATCTTGATAACAGAGCAGGTAAAGATGCAGGTTTATATTCAGATTATTTAGACGGTCAAAATACTAAATCACAAGCCTTGGAAAGAGTGTTGGAAAACATATATAATGATATGACTTCAACTTTTTCAGAAAGTGATGCATTGATAAATCCTTTTAGCGGGAGCAAGACTATAAATAAAACTGAAACTGCAGCAAAAAACTCTTCATCTTTAAAGTCATCTATTCTTCTCTACTATTCTTCGGATAACATACCAAAAGATAGTGAGCTAGATGACAGTTCATTGCTTCCAAAGGGAGATAATATTAGAGGCACTACTGTAATTGTGGTCTATGGAGGAGATTTAGCAATTAAAGAAAATGAAAAATATGTAACCAATGGTGGTTATGTACTCTACGGAATTGATGATAGCGGAAATATAATTAATCACTATTTAATAAGGTTTCCTGCATTACCAACTTCATCAAGTTCAGGATCGGATGGTAATGATGAAGATGATAATAATGAAGATGATAATGGAAATACTGAAACTATTGCAGATCTTTTTCAATCAAATTGTCTAAATATACTTGGAGACAGTATAACTAATGATATTGATATAGGAAATAATGGAAGTGGAAATATGAATATAAATGGTTCTGCGTATTTTCAGGGGAAGAAAATTAATTTTGTACAAAATACTGATGTTTCAGGAAATCTTACACTAGTGGGAACTGGAGATGGAAGTAATGTGAATATTGGAGTTGGCAATAACAATACTTTAAAAGTCAATGGCATTACAAATATTCAGGCAAAAGATGTGAATATTAAAAGCAATCTTGATACGTACAATAGCATCTATATTCTTGCTGATCATGATGTTACATTTTACAATACAGGTATTAATGCAAATTTAAATGGAGGAAATGCCTATATAAAAAGTGGAAATGATATTAATTTTTCTACTAATTTGAGTTCAAGTGTACCAGTTAACATGATTGCAGGAAACAATTTGAAGTTTGATTGGTATGCCACAAATATAACTAGTACTACATACCTTAAAGGTAAAAACCAGGTATATATTCCCCAAAATGCAACCTTGGGTAATACCTATATAGAGGCAAATACTTTTAATTATGGAGATGCAGATATAGAGACGAGCAAGTTAAATACTTATGTACAAAACTTTTCTCATGGAAATGGAGGATTTTTGAAACCTGAACCGGAGATGCAATCAGATTCAACTCCAGAACCTGAGTTTGTAAATGATATTGCTACAAGCAAATATCAAATAAAGACTATAAAAAGTGATATTTCTTATAATAGCAGTGTTAATCCATATGATAATAATGATCCTAATCTTGCAGTATCCGTACTTAAAAATCCGGATGAAAATACCTTAAAGGAAGTTCTTACTTCCCAAAATATAGATGCTAATAAATATAAACTTGTGATTATAGATGGAGATATTAATATAAGTAAAAGAAGTATTAATGATTATAGCAATCAAGATATTACTTTAAACAACTTTATAATTTATTGTACTGGGAAAATAAATTTTCCTACTGACAGCAATTTTAGCAATGTAACATTTAATAATTCTTCAATTATTACAAGGAGTATGGATACTAAACTTCAATCTAAGTTTAGTATCAACCAATTAGATACTAATCAATACAATCACAATATAAAAAAGAAAGTTAATCAATATATAAATCAATTTCTGAATTGATTAAAAGGTGAATATTATGAATGATAAAATTAGAAAAAGAGGATTTACCTATATAGAGATTATGGTGGCGTTAGGTGTATTTATGGTACTCTCCATATTTATTATTAGACTTAATATTACATCAAACAGAAATATGAATATGCAGATAGAGAGGCAGAATATGATAATGGAAGCACAGAAGTGTATAGAAGAGATAAAGAGTGATCCAATAAAATATAATAATAATAATTACAAGAGTAAAGATGGTTATTATGTAAGCCAATTCGCAAAAAGGACATCTACAAGTAAGAATATAAGCATTTTTGAAATTACAGTAAAGGTTAAAAGCGTAAACCATAGTGGAGATCCAGTTTTATTAAGTACTCAGTTCCTTTTTCAATCTAATGAAACGGAAGATTAGGTGATGTTATGAAAAAAAGAGGATTTACTTTAATTGAATTGATGATATCTCTTACCATATTTGCCACACTATCTGTATTCCTTTATAAAGTTTTTTTCTATCAGATAAGGGAATCCTTCGATTTCAACAATAAAATAGAAGTACAATACAATTTAAACAAGGCTGTTAATATGATTTCAGATCAGTTAAGAAATAATAGTCCAAATATAGTTGTTGATTCATCTAAAAACAAAATAAAAAATAACGAAAAAATTATAATAGATTTAAATTCCAAGGAATCACCTTCCGATATTACAGGTAACAATAGGGACTTAACTTCGTTGAAAGTATATTATAATCCTTCAAAGAAGATTTTATGGGATGATAATGGTAACAAATGCAGTAATATAGATTCAATTAATATACAATGTGAATCAAATAATAATGAGGTTATTGAAATTTCCATATATTCATCTGTAGTTAAAACCGTTGCTGCTGTTAATATCAAACGATAAAATGATGGAGGATGTTACATGAAAAAGAAAGGTTCCGCACTTATTGTTGTTATTATCGTAATGATGTTGATTTTTTCAATGTCGGCATATATGTTGGATGCAAGTGTTAAAAATAATAAGACATTCTCAGGTACATATAACAGAGCTATGGCTTATTACAGTGCAGAAAGTGGGATTTACAATAACATATATCAAAAAATTAAAGACGATGCCAAGTTAGATAATGATATTAATGTAAGAGCTGAAGGTACTTATGGTGATCAAAGGTGTATTATAATAGCACATGTTTCTATAATATACAATAGTCAAACTGATGAATATAATTATTTTATAATTTCAAGGAAGATTTACAGGGTTTAGTATTTTTTAAAATTGAAACGTGACTATTAATATAACTAATATAATGAAAAGAGTCTTAAATGACTCTTTTCAATTAAAAAGTTTTTTTAACTGTAAAGTATCTGTAATCGGACTTCTGCATGAGAAATTTTCACATATATACACAGTAGGTTTTTCATCAATGCTTTGGTAGTTTTCAATAAATGAACATATATTTTTTAAATACTTATCTGAATCTGAATATAAAATAGAAACAGTAAATGGACTAAATTTTTTATTTATTATATTGAGTACTTCTTGTGTTTCAATACTGTTATTTCCAGATACAACGACAATTTGTCTTGTAGAAGTTTCTGAAAACAATAGTGCCATCATTGAAAAACAATATGCTGTTGGATAACTTTCTATTTCTTTTGAAAAGCTCTTAAGTAATTTTTGTGCTCTATCGTCTAGTCCATAGTTACCCGTTAAATGTGATAGTCTCATTAAATTTAGTGCACATACTGAATTACCTGATGGAAGTGCTCCGTCATATATTTCCTTAGGCCTTGAGATAAGCTTTTCACCGTCATTTCCATATAAAAAGAATCCTCCATGTTTTTCATCCCAAAACAGTTTGAATGAGTCTTCAGTCAAATCCACCGCTCTCTTTAAATATTTTGAACTGTATGTTGTTTCGTATAATTCTATTAATCCCCAGGTCAAAAATGCATAATCATCTATATATCCGGGAAAGGAAGATTCACCATCACGATATCTTGCAAGAAGACGGCCGTCTTTTCCAATAAGATTTTTATAAATAAAGTCAAGAGCCTTTTCAGCTGACTCAGTGTATTTTCTATTTTTTAATATTCTACCTGCCATTGCCATTGCAGTTATCATCAGACCGTTCCATGAAGTTAAAATTTTATCATCCTTATGAGGATGTACTCTTTTATTTCTGTAATTGAATAATTTTTTAATATAGTTTTTTATAATTTCTCTATCTTCAGTAGAAATATCAGTTCCAATTAAATTAGGTATATTTTTACCATCAAAATTACCATTGGAAGTTATATTAAAATAGCAACAGAATTTATTTCCATCTTCTTCTCCAAGTATATCTTTTATTTCATCTTTGGACCAAATGTAAAATTTACCTTCAATGCCTTCAGAATCCGCATCTTCAGCAGAATAAAAGCCACCATTGCTTGAAGTCATGTTTCTTAAAATATAAGTTAGTATTTGCTCCGCAATTTCAGAATATATTTTTTTACCTGAGACCTGAAAGGTTTCCAAATATGCAATTGCAATCAATGCATTGTCATATAACATTTTTTCAAAGTGAGGTACAAGCCATTTCTCATCTGTGGAGTAACGGCTGAAACCATAACCTATATGATCGTATATACCTCCACGATACATGGATTTAAGTGTTTTTTCTACAATCTTTAAAGCGTAGTCATCTTTAGTGTTTTTCCAGTATCTCAACAAAAAGAGAAGATTTTGTGGCGTTGGAAATTTTGGTGAGATTCCAAAACCTCCATAGTGTGGGTCAAAGTTTTCCTCTAGCTTTATAAAAGTTCTATCTAATATATCATCAGAAAATTCAATACTGGAATTTCTATTTGAAGAATCTATTGTATTTAATATGCTTTGACTTGTTTTTAATATTTCATTTCTATTGTTTTTCCAGGAATTGTTTATATATTCTAGAATTTCAATTAATCCAATTCCATGAAGATTTTTATTTTTAGGAAAGTACGTACCTGCAAAAAATGGCTCTTGGTCTGGAGTTATAAAAATTGTAAGAGGCCATCCACCGCTTCCTGTAAGGGATTGACATACACTCATGTAAATACTGTCAATATCAGGTCTTTCCTCTCTATCTACCTTTATGGAAATAAAGTCATCATTTAATATTTTAGCTACTTCTATATCTTCAAAGCTTTCATGTTCCATTACATGGCACCAGTGGCAAGTAGATTTAGTGACCTACTAAGAATACCCAATAGATAAAAAGACAGGTTTATCTTCGGATTTTGCTTTTGCAAATGCTTCATTACACCAAGGAAACCAGTTGACTGGATTGTAGGCGTGTTGAAGTAAATATGGTGATTTTTCATTTATTAATCTATTGGGTGTGTTAGTTAGGCTCATAAGACCACCTCCTTTTAAATATTTATAAATATAGCCTTGAGCATAACTCTAAGACACTCATTTCTCTAGCCCGATAAGGGCTATTTTTTTCTATCACTAAAATTTATATCATAGGATTTCCCCAACTTTTGTCGAATTTTTAAAATACAACATAATAAAAACACTAAAAGGAGGAAATCTCTATGTATCAACGTCAAGAAATCTTTAATAT
>NZ_JAHHUY010000022.1:0-52169 GCF_019144085.1 Clostridium tyrobutyricum | reverse complement strand
TACAGCACCTTTTAGGAAAGCATATATATCATCAAGAAATACTTTTATAGGAATTTTTTCATCTGTGTTGTTTCCAGATAAATCTACTCCTACAGCAGATACGAACTTTATTTCTGGATGGGAAGTTACAATTTGTTTTAGATCACTTTCCGAATGATTTTCTTTTGATATTGAATAAATTAAATCTTTTGACATAAGTTTGCCCCCTCATAAATAATAAAAGAGTATAATTACGTTTAATATATATTAAATAATTAATTATATTCCTGTTATATTGTTGATTTTATAATTAATATTTGCATATGTCAATAGGAAAAAATTCAAAATACAGTATAATGACATAAAAATTAATGAAATTTTTATTTGATACAATTGTAGTAGTATTAAGGGATATTTGTAAGAATGTATAGTATAATAATGATAAAATAAAATATAGGATTTAATGTGATTACATAGGTTAAATTTCAATTTGTATAGTTTATATCTATATTATATAATAGGAATAAAGTGTAAATAGTATCTATTAGCATGATGGAGTGATTATATGGACATGAGAAATAAGCCAATAGGATTTTTTGATTCTGGAGTTGGAGGAATAAGTGTTTTAAAACAGGCAGTTGAAATACTTCCTAATGAAGATTATGTATATTTTGGTGATTCAGTTAAAGCTCCATATGGAGTAAAAAACCAT
Source organism: Clostridium tyrobutyricum (assembly GCF_019144085.1). Taxonomy (GTDB): domain Bacteria; phylum Bacillota; class Clostridia; order Clostridiales; family Clostridiaceae; genus Clostridium_B; species Clostridium_B tyrobutyricum_A. The sequence continues at coordinate 51,478 of NZ_JAHHUY010000022.1, read as the reverse complement.
GATGAGATTAAGAAGCTTACTTTTGATGCTGTCAAATTTTTATTAAATAAGGATGTAAAGGCATTGGTAGTTGCATGTAATACTGCTACTAGTGTTGCTATAGAAGATTTAAGAAAAAAATATGCAGAGGTAATGCCTATAGTTGGTATTGAACCGGCTTTGAAACCTGCAGTTGAGTTCAAGTCTCAAGGTGAGATAATTATAATGGCAACTCCTGTAACTCTACTGGAAGACAAATTTAACAACTTAATGAAAAAATATAACAATAAACATAAAATACAAAAAATGCCTTGCCCTGGATTAGTTGAACTTATAGAAGAAGGAATAACTTGTGGAGAAAGAGTAGAGGAATATTTAAAAGAGAAATTTTTACCTTTTAAGGAAAATGAAATAGCAGCAGTTGTATTAGGATGTACACATTATCCATTTATAAAAAACACATTATTAAAAGTATTAGATGAAATGGATAAAAAAGTTTCTATAATAGATGGAAGTATTGGAACAGTAAATCAACTTAAAAGGCAACTTTTAAAATATGATATTAAGTGTTTGGATAATAATAGAGTTGGAAATGTAAATATTTTTAACTCTTTAAATACAGATAATATAATAAAATTAAGTTATAAGCTTTTGAAATCACAATAAATACATATAATTTTTAAAATAAATATTTAGGAAGGTGATTTTAATGACACTAAAAAATAATAAATTTATAATAACTTACGGATTAGACAATAAAGAAAATGAAGTTATAGATAAAATATCTAACAATAAAAATTTTTCTAATCATAAAATAATTGAGAAATCAATGACTGGAATGAAGTTGAAAGATATAATAATTGGAAGTACAAATATCATCAAGACAGTTAAAATACCTGATGAAAAGATAATTTTGTTCAACAATTTAACTGAGGATGAGTTAAGTAGTTCAATGAAGAAAATTAAAGGTGGGTTTTCAACAAGCCCCATTTTTGCAGTAGTTACGCAAACATCTGTTGATTGGACTTTTGATTATTTAATCAATCATTTGATGCAGGAAAGAGAATGGTTTAAAAAACAGCAGCAACAAAAGAAAAAATAAGTATATTCTAGAAAGAGATGGTCTAAATGAGTAGAATAGGAGACAAGATAAGAAATGCAAGGCAGGTAAAGAAGATGAACCAGAAACAACTTGCTAAAAAATTAGGTGTTTCTGAAAAATTCATAAATGAAGTAGAAATAGGGAAGAGAATAGCGAATCAGGATATAATTGATAGGTTATCTAAAATTTTAGGCAAAGAAATAAATGATATAACTATGTCATTTGAAGAAAATGTATATAAAGAGGAAAAAAAGAGTCAAATTAAACCTGTAAACTCTAAAAAAATAGTAAACGATGTGTGGAGTGATGCATTATCAGATGTACTTAAAAACATTCCAATATATAATTATGATTTAAATAAATCAATAGGCTTTAAACAACTCCCTGTTATACATAATAAAGTTGAAGGTTATTCCAAAGATAAGGTTCTATACTTAAAGATATCAGATGACGATATGTCAGGATTTAGAATAAAGAATGGGGATATGGCTTTTGGACATTTAACTCAGGAAATAGAGAACAATGCCATATTACTTTTAGAATATGATGGCGACAGGGTTGTAAGACAAATTAAAAGATTAGGTGGAAGTAAAGTACTTTTAATAAGTAATTCCGGTAGTTTGAGAACAGAAACTAAAGAAGAAAAAGAGTTAAAACCTATTTTAAAGTTGGATAGACTTGAGATAAATTTATAATAAATTAATAATGAATATGTAAAGGGGGAAAAGAATGAAAGGTACTGTTGTTGCTACGTGGATAAAAACTTGTAGAAAGTTGTATGGCGATAAAGTTGCAGATAATGCTATGAGTTCAGTTGGGTGGAGTCCATCTAAAATATTTTTTCCTGTGGAAGATGTAGATGATGAAAAAGTAAAGCAAACAATTAAGACTGTATCAAGGTTAAGCAATGATCCAATTGAAGTAGTATGGAAAAAGATTGGATTAGATAATATAAAGCAGTTTTACAAAGTTTACCCAGCATTTTTTAAGCATGAAAATCTTTACTCATTTTTTAAATCTATGTTTGATGTTCATGTTGTCATGACTAAAAAATTTCCCGGTGCCAAACCTCCTTTAGTAACTATAGAGCCTATATCTAATAGAGAGGCTATATTTGAATATAAATCTAAAAGGGGAATGTTTGATTATCTATTAGGAATGATAGAGGGAAGTGCGAAATTTTTTAATGAAAAATTACAGATAGAACAAATTGAAAAAAATGATTCTTATATGAAGTTTAAATTTACTTTCGAAAATGATATATATTATAAAAAAATCTATAGATTTAGTAAATTGCTTTCATTAGGATTTATAAAAAATTTAGGCGCAAAAGTCGGTATATTTAATTTTATCTTATGTTTTATTGTATCTGGTTTTTTATTTGGAGTGCATGACATAGTTAAGATATTAGTTGTTTCTGCAGTAGCTTTTATTGGCTCGTATATATCAGGTTCTTTATTAGTAAGGCCTAAAAAGTTAATATTAGATAGTATATCCGAAATAAAGAATAACAGTTATATTGAAGATAGTGATATAGAGACAAGTGACTTCTTTGAAGATATATATAAATCTTTAAAAGATTACAAAGGTGTTGTTAGATCTGACTTTGTTGGTTTTAAGGGTGTTACTGATGAAATGGGAACTTTTGTTACCAATATAAATAAAATAAGCAGTTCTATGAGCAGCACATCAAATGATATATCAGGAGTAGTAGAACAGGTAGCAGATGGTGCGGTAAATCAGGCAGAAAATACGGAAAGCGTGGCATCGATATTAAATGAAAATATAGGCAATCTTAAAAATATAGTAGATAATGAAAACAATAATAAGTCTGAATTAGAGAAGGCCATAGATAAAATAAACAACAGTTATGAAAATGTAAATAGTACAAGCAATAATATATTGAATACTTTGGAGAGTTTTCAACAAGTTAAGGACAAGGGGTCAGAACTTCAATCTAAAGCAATAAATATTACAAATATAGTTTCTATAGTTTCTGAAATTTCAGAACAAACTAATTTATTAGCTTTAAATGCATCTATAGAGGCTGCAAGAGCAGGAGAACAAGGAAAAGGATTTGCTGTAGTAGCAGAGGAAATAAGAAAACTGGCAGAGCAGTCACAAGATGCAGTGGAAGAGATTAATTCCAATCTTAATAAATTTGTAGAAGAGATAAAAGAACTTGTACATAAAATAGAATCCCAGTTTAATGTGCTTCAAAGTGAAACTACCAATCTCGAAGGGGTAAGGCGTATAAATTATGAAGCAACAACATCAATTAGCAGTGTAGCATCATCTATGATAGAAACCATTAATGAGCTTACTAAAGAGGCAGACTCTATTTCAGGTGTTTATGATAATGTGGAATCTTTGGCCGCTATTGCAGAAGAAAATTCTGCTTCTTCTGAGGAAGTAAGTGCTAATATATCCAATTACACAAATGAAATTAAAAAACTTGTAAAAGGTATAGGGGAATTTAAAGGAATAACTGAATTATTTAAAAGTGATCTTGAAAAATATAAAATTTAATGAACATATATTATAGAAGCATAGTTTTAGAGAATATTTTAAAACTATGCTTCTATATTCCACTTAAATTAAAATCTGGTACAAAGTTTTTAGATGAACTTCCAGAATCCTGTATAAATCCGTTAGTAATTCCAAGAGAAATACAATAATCAATCATTTTATCATAATGTTTAGGGTTTAAAGGTTTATTTAATTCAGGAAATATATAAGATTTATACATAGGTGTATATTGATTCATAAGACTTATATATGCTGAATTTGAAAAGTTATTTGCAATATAATCTATTATTTTTTTTGAGTCAAATAGTAATCCGGGAAGCATCAAGTGTCTTATTATCACACCTTTTTTTATAAGGCCCTGTTTATCCAGTTCAACAGTTCCAACTTGTCTTATCATTTCCTCTATATTTTCAGAGGCATATTTAAAGTAATTTGGTGCACTAGAATATTTTATAGCATATCTATCATCAAAATATTTAAGATCTGGTAAATATACATCTATATATCCTTTTAAATATTTTATTGATTCCAAATTAGCATAACTATTAGTATTAAATAAAATTGGTAATTGAAGCCCATTTGATTTGGCCATATCCAATGCTTTTACTATTTGAGGTATGTAGTGAGTAGGAGTTACCAAATTTATATTATGTGCACCTTTTTCCTGTTGCTCTAAAAATATTTCACTTAATCTCTTTATAGAGACTTCTTTTCCAAGCCCTTTAGAACTTATATTGTAATTTTGGCAAAATACACATTTTAGGTTGCAGTTTGAGAAAAATATTGTTCCCGATCCACAAGTACCGGATATGCACGGTTCTTCCCATTTATGCAGGGATACTTTTGCTATTTTAACTTTTTCTCCTGCCTTGCAAAATCCAAGTACATTTTTTAGCCTATTTACACCACAGTTTCTTAAGCATAATTTGCAGCATTGTAATTTATCTAACATTTAAAGGCACTCCAATCAATGTAATAGTATATTTTAATAATAACATAGAATTATTTAATGAGGCCTTTTTATATAAAATATTAAGCACTGTAATATAAATATTAAACTTACTATACCAAATGCAGGATATAAAAATGATATTAATTTTGTAAATCCTATTTGAGATATAGGTATAGTTATAAGGATTATTAATACACAGGCTCGCTTATAAGGCAAATTGAACACTTCCTCAAAATTTTTAGCAGTACTATATATATTTGAAACTTCTGTTGAGAACATTTCAAGCCACATTACAAACAGCAATAATATTTGTAGAGATTTTCCAAATCTATTAACTATGTATAATAGAGGAATTTCATATTTGAATATATAAGGTATATTTAGCATAAGCAGGAAGTTTATTATTAAAGCCAGCAATGTGAGTCCTAATGAACCTAATAGTACACCTCTCATAAGTAAATTTGTATTTTTAATTTCTTTACATAATGGTACAAGTACACCACTGCAGCATAATATGTTGAAGCATCCATATATGAGTGAAGAAAACACCCAATGGTTTTTAAATCCTGAGATAGTTTTTATTTGAGGTATATTGATTTCTCTATAAAATAATATATATATTACAAATATTGCAAGTATTATTGTTATAAGGCAAGGTACTATAAAAGAATTTATTTTTATTAATCCTTTAGTATCTTTAAATAATACAAATAGAGAAATTAATATCATTACTATTATTCCAATCCATTTAGATATTCCAAAATATTGATGTATTAGAGCACCACTTCCGGCTAATATTATAGATGAACTTCCTATTAAAAAAAATGTAGTTAATGAATTTATTATGATCCCTAAAATTCCAGGACTGACAAGTGAAATTAATCCATCATAAGAATTTAATTTGTACTTGGAGCTTATATTTATTATGAAAAATGACATTAATATGTATATGAAAAAGCACAATAGTATACCAAAAAAACTTTTATAGCCATATATAGTAAAGAATTGCGTTATTTCTTGACCTGATGCGAGTCCAGCACCTACTACAGTACCTATAAAAACAGCTGCTATTTGTAAAGATATTAGTAATTTTTTATTCAATATATATCCCCCATTTCTATGTAAAAAAGTATCATTATTATAATATATAAAATTAAATTTAAATAATGTATTATAAATTAAATTTTTATTTAAGGGAAAAATAAAATTAAAAATATAAGGGGATGATAATGCATGAATAAACATAGAATAAAATTGTTTTGTATTATAGTTTCATTCTTGGCATTTTTTACAGGCTGTCAAATTGATTCAAAGAATAGGTCTTATATTACTGAAAACAATTTTGACATGAAATCTGCTTCAAGTGTAGCTGAATCATATATGAACTATCTTGTAAAAGATGATACGGACAACATAAAGAAATTGTATTCAAAAGAACTTTTAAATACACCAACAAAAAATGAAAATAAAAATTTAAATATAGTAGGATATAATTTAGCCAATAGCAGTCAAGTTGGAAAATCAGGAATTTTTATAATGAATGTTTGTAGATCAAGCAAGGAAAAATCATTTGCAAGTTTGGATCAATATTCAATAAAAATAATAAAGGAGGGAAATAACTATAAGATATCAGAAACTAATAATATAATTCAAAGAGAAGTGTTTATATATAAAAATAAAATAAGGTTAAAAAATAAAAATGATGCCAATTCTAATTTAGTTATGTCCCTAAGGGGATTACCAAACTATATATTTTCAAAGGATGATAAAGCAAATATAGATAAGATACAAGTACCTAGACGTAGATTTGGAATGATGAATTTTTCATATAATGGCAATTTGCTGGCAATTACTAGTGTAGATACAAATACTTATATAGGAATAATAAGTATAGACGATTCACTGATAGTTCAAGGACAGTCAGGAGGGGATCAGGAAAGTGGTGGAGGAAATGAAGATACCAGTCAAAGTCAAGATGATATGGAGACTTCAATTGGCAAAGAAATAACTTCAATTGATATTTTGAAAAATTCTAAAGTTAATTTTATGGGATTCTCCAAAGATGAAAAATTTTTGGCCTTACAATATTCAAATGACAGTGTTAATAGTTGTATTAGAGTTTATGAAGTAGATGGAGGAGATATGGTAAAATATAAGTTTGAAGAAAATTTCCCAATGGATAAGGTTAATGTAACGTTTTCTTCTTTTGATGAAGATGTATTGAATTTTGATGTTACAGCAAAATCAAAGCAAGATGATTCCATAAATGATATTATAGGTAAATGGCAGTTAGATTTTAAGGAATTTAAAGCAATTAGAATGTGATATAATATTGTTAATTAATATGTATAAGTTGGAGGATGAATTTTAGTGCATTGGGGAGATAAGAGATATTATAGTTTAAATTATTATCTGAGAAATAAGTTCGGATGTAAAGTATTTAAAATATCCTTAGATGCAGGATTCTCCTGTCCTAATAGAGATGGTACGATAGGTACGGGAGGATGTGCATTTTGCAGTGATAGAGGATCTGGGGATTTTGCTGGAAATAGGAAATTTTCCATACATCATCAATTTCAAGATATAAAACAAGTTATGAATAATAAGTGGAAATCCGGCAAATATATTGCGTATTTTCAAGCTTACACCAATACTTATGCACCAATTGAGGTGCTTAAGAAGAAATATGAAGAAGCTGTAGAAGAGGATGGGGTTGTTGGACTTGCTATAGCAACTAGACCTGATTGTCTAAATAAAGATGTTTTGGATTTAATTCATGAATATAGCAAAAGATTATATACATGGGTTGAGCTTGGACTTCAGACATCCAATGAAACTACTGCTGTAAAGATAAATAGAGGGTATAAACTTGATACCTTTGAAAAAGCAGTGACTGAGTTAAAACTTAGAAATATCGATGTGGTTGCTCATGTTATATTTGGATTGCCATATGAAAAATATCAGGACATGATGAATACTGTAAAATATGTTTCTAATATAAAAGTAAAGGGAGTAAAATTTCATTTGTTGCATTTAATGAAGCATACACCTTTAGTTGAATTATATAATTCGGGATTGTTAAAATTTATGAGTAAGGAAGAATATATAAATTTGATATGTGAAGCAGTTGCAAATATGGATTCTAGTATAGTTATACATAGGCTTACGGGGGATGCTCCTAGAAATATGTTGATTGAACCAAAATGGAGTTTGAAAAAATGGGAGATACTAAATGCAATAGATAAAAAATTAAATGATGAAAGAATTTATCAAGGGATTAATTTAAGTTAATAATAAACAAAATGGGAGTGCATTTTATGAATATAGATATAATTATATCAGCGGATGATATAAAAGAGGATAATATAAAGAATAAATCTGTGGTAGTTATAGATATGCTTAGGGCAACTTCCGTAATAATTACGGCTATAAATAATGGTTGTAAAGAAGTTATCCCTGTATTAAATATTGATGAAGCTGTTGATATAGTTAGTTCAAATAGAAACAAGTATATATTAGGTGGAGAGAGAAATGCAGTTAAAATAAAAGGTTTTGATTTTTCTAATTCGCCACTTGAATATAAGTCCAATGTAGTAAAAGATAAAACTTTGGTTATGACAACCACAAATGGTACTAAAGCTATTAAAAATAGCAGTGCAGCTAAAAATATTTTAATAGGAGCTATGATAAATGCAAAGGCAGTGGCTAGTAAATTGGTAGATTTGAATAATGATATTGTTATTGTCAATGCAGGTACTAATGGACAGTTTTCTATAGATGACTTCATTTGTGCTGGATATATTATAGAAAATATTATGCGTATTACTGATAGTATAATAACTTCAGATATAGCAACAACAGCTAAATATATATATGATAATAATAAAACTATAATAAGTTTTATTAAATATGCAAAGCATTATAAAGTGATTAAAAATCTGAAATTAGATAAAGATTTGGAATATTGCTGTCAAAAAGATATTGTTAGTATAGTTCCAGAATATGAAAATGGATCAATAATAAATAAGAAATGATATTATAGATTAATATATAATATCATTTCTTATTTATTAGTTATTCTTAAGTGATTTGATTTTGTGTTTTAATTTTTTATTTTCATATTTTAAAAGTAAAATTTGTTTTCGCTGAGCTGAAATTTTGTTCTTTAAATAATAAAAAGCTGCTAATGAACCAGATATAAGTATAAAAAACAAGAAACCTATCATAATTATATACTCCTAAAATTGTACTAATTATATTATATTAATATATTTATAAAATATGCCGATTAATTCAGAAAAGTTCGTGATACCTAAATCTGAATATTGTAATAGAGTATTCCAATTATGAGGACAATAGGCATCTTTTACTGCTATAATCTTCATATTTGATAATTTAACTGTTTTAATAGCATTAAGTGAATCTTCAAATACAACACATTTTCGAGGAATTACTTTAATTTTCTTTGATGCCATAATATATATGTCAGGAAAATTCTTTCCATGCTTTACATCTTCAGTCGTAGTAATTACATCAAATAATTCATATATGTTATTTTTCTTTAAGGTTGCCTCTGCCAAGGTCCTGTAATTGCTTGTAGCTAAAGCTATTTTTATATCTTTTGATTTCAAAAGTTTTAAAAATTCAAGTGCATAAGGTTTAAGCATTATAGAATTTGAGTATTTATAAAAGGCCATATCATACCAATCGTTTTGTATAACATCTATACTATCAGATAAGCTAAATTTATCTTGAAAGTATTTAGCTGCTTCAGTAAAATTAAGACTTTCTATATCATATTTTAGATTTTTAGGAATGCTTAATCCTCTTTTCCATAAATATTCTCTGTCAATATCATCCCATATACCCATAGAATTAATAAGTGTACCATCTAAATCAAAAATAGCACCATTAATATTTTTAAATAGATCTATAAATTTTCTCTCTTTTGATGTATCCATATATTTATCTCCATTAATCATAGTAAATTTATAATAATTTTAACATAAGTAAGCTATTTAATCATATTCTTCTTAAAAAGTTCTCTAGCCTGTCCTATAGTTAAAGGAAGATTGTCTGATTTTATAAATCCATCTTTTATTAGAATTTCTGTTAAATGAGCTACTCTAGGAAGTCTTAAATTTATTTTTCTAAGTGTATCTACATTTGAAAATATTTCTTCAGTTGATCCATGGAGAACTATTTCACCTTTGTTTAAAACAAATATTCTATCTGCTAGAAGAGGAACTATATCAACATCGTGGGTAGAAAATATTATGGTAATTTTTAAATCTTTATTTATAGAGTTTAACAATTTTATGAGTTCGGATACACCAATAGGATCTAAAGCTGTAGTTGGCTCATCCAATACAAGAACTTTGGGTTTCATTGCCAGAACACTGGCAAGAGCAACTCTTTTTTTCTCACCACCACTTAAATTATTAGGACTTCTATTTTCATATTCAGATATTTTAGTTGAGTTTAAAGCCCATTTTATACGTTGATCCAGCTCCTTGCCTTTAATTCCCATGTTCATAGGGCCATAGGCAATTTCTTGACGTACATTGGAATTGAAAAGTTGATCATCTGAATCTTGAAATACCATCCCTACATTTTGTCTTATTTTAGATAAATTTTCTTTACAGACAGTCATTCCATCTACGGTAATATTTCCAGAAGTAGGGGTCAAGAGTCCGTTAAAAAGTTGAAATAGAGTAGATTTTCCAGCTCCGTTCGGTCCAAGTATTGCTATTCTTTCTTGTGGATTTATATTCACATTTATATTTTTAAGAGCTGTACTTCCGTTAACATAAGTATAGTTTACATTGGATAAGTTTATAAGTTCCATATTTATCACCCTTTTTTAGATTAATATATTTAAAATTAGCATAATTATTAAAATAATTTCTACAAATATACCAAGGTATAGATCAAATTTTGGTATAGGATGATTAAAGAAGTTTATTGTATTACTTGTTTCATTATATCCTCTGCTAAGCATGGCTTTATATATTCTAGTGCTTTTATCTAGAGATTTTATCAATATATAAAGTGCAATTTTCCCAGAATCTTTTATTTTATTTATCCAATTTAATGAATCACCAAGACGACTAAGTTGAGCTTTTTTCATATTCTGTGCAGTTTCTTCTATTATGAATAAATATCTATACATCATATTGGCTATATCAATTATTATAGAGGGAATCTTAAGTAGTCTTAACGTTTCTAAAATTTCTATCATGGGAGTACTAAAAGATAGAATACAAGCTAAGCTTACGGCAGTTATAATTCTTAAAAGAATTATAACTCCGAGGTGAAGACCCTCTCTATAAATAGTTAATTTTACGGAACCAAGATAAATGCAAGTTAATATATGACTTCCATTAGTAAATAAACTGCTTAAAAAAACTAACCAGGCTATTGAAAATGGCAGAATAAGTCTGATTATTAAATTCTTCCAGGGTATTTTTAATGTATTAAAACATATTAATGAAATTAAAAAAAGAGAAATTATAAAATACCAGTGTGAAGAAACAGCAGCAATTATTATGCTGCTGAGAAATAACACTGTTTTTATTCTTCCGTCCATACGATGTATAGGAGTATTTAAATTATTGAAATGATTAAAATTGGATAATTCCATTTTTTATTCTTCCTTTAAAGATTTTTTATTTAATTCTGGTTTAGCAAAAAGCTTTTCCCAATGATGCCCTATAATTATACCAGAAAAAAATCCAGCTACCGTAAAAGCACCTACCTGTGCATCTCCAGGTAATTCAACAAAAGGATGACTTTCTGCTTTTATTGTCTTAGAGGCCATTGTATTTACTAAGTCATCTGTTCCACCAGCATTCATTTTATGGTTGTACATATATTTGCTTGAAACAAATATGCATAATAGGATAATAAATGCAATGCCTAACATTACCTTGGTGAACTTATCTAAGAACTTTAAACTAGAACTATTATTTTCAATATTTGAACTCATGTTAAATAGCCTCCTTGTCTTTTGGTTTAAATAAAACATTAGGCATAAGATCTGGTCTTCTAGAAGCTAAAACTTGAATAATTACTGCAGTAAAAACACCCTCTGCTATAGCTAGAGGTATTTGAGTTGGTCCATATCCGAAGAAAAATACCATCCATTGTTTAAAAAATGGAATATTGCCATGTAAGTCTAATGCAAGTTCAAAAGCTGCAGTTAAATACGTTAATATATCTCCTACAATTCCTGCTGCGCCAGCAGCAAGCCATAGAGGACTTTTAAAATATCTAAATATTTTCCATATCAAGTATCCTGAAATTCCCCCAACTATACCCATGGAAAAGTTATTTGCTCCAAGGGTAGTTATACCACCATGTCCTAGAAATATTGCCTGAAAAAACAGAGCTATTGCCGAAATTACTGTAGTTGCAAAGGGGCCAACTATTATTGCTGCCAGGGCAGTGCCACAGGGATGAGAAGAAGAACCTGTTACAGGTACGGGAATGTGCATTACCGATATAATAAATACTGCTACTCCCATCATTGCTAGAAAAGGTTTGTAATATAAATTTTCCTTTACTCTCCTTTTTATTTCTTTAACACCAGGAATAAGAAATACTGCGCTAATAGCGTACCAAGTACCCCAGGACTGTGGTGAAAGTATACCATCTTCTATATGCATAAAAAGCCTCCAAAATAAATTTTTTACAATTGTATAATTACAGTAAAAGACCCCTCAGCAAAAAAACACTGAGGGGTTTAAATATAATCGTAATTAGGACACATTGAAAACCCTCCCTATCTGTCGTAGAGTTAATGGATTAATATTATAGGCAGGTATTCTGACTTAAGCATCATCATCTTTATAATCTTCCCGATTTTTCAGTGATATTTAATAAAGACTTTACTTTTACAGCGGCGGGACCGTGTGAGATTTGCACTCAACTTCCCTTTTAATCAATCTAGTATTAATTAATATTAAATTGAACCTTATAACATATTATTAATTTTTATAAGTAATTATACAATTATTAGTTTGACATAAAATAAAATTTATGTCAAACTAATAATATTTTTTATGTAGTTTAGAAATTCCTCTCAAATATGGATATTTTTTCGGGATCTTTAAAGTCATCTATAGAATTGATTCCTATTTTATTCAATATGGTATTCATGCATACACTGTCTACTGCTACATTGATATCTGAATTATTTGCGAATTCATCTACATGTTTTTTGCCTTGTTCTTTAGAAATTATAGCTTTAGGTCCACCTACACAACCACCGATACATCCCATGCCCTCTATGAAATTAGCATGCATTTCATTATTTTGGGCTTTTGAAAGAATTTCCTTGCATTCTTTTATTCCATTTGCTTGAATTGCTTTTAATAAATTCTTTTTTTTAGGAAATATTCTTCCTACTGCATCGTTTACTGCAATGGATACACCACCTATACGAGCATAGAGTCTTCCACCTTTTGAAGCATACTCGGAGGATTCATCATTTTCAAGTTCAGAAGGATTTATTTTAAAAGCTTCAAATATATACTTTAATTCTTGAAATGTAAGTACAAAGTCGATGCTTCCTGCTATATCTTTATTTTTTGCCTCAGCTTTTTTGGCTATACAGGGTCCAACAAATACAACCTTGCAATTTGAGTTTAATTTTTTTATAACTCGACCTGCAGCTATCATAGGTGAAACCGAAGGAGATACATATTTTACCAAATCCTTATATACTCTTTTTAACATACCAACCCACATAGGACAACAGCATGAGGTTATCATAAGATCATCTTCACTATTTACATAATGATCGAATTCTATGGATTCTTTTAATGTGAGCATATCTGCAAAAAATGCTACTTCCACCATGTCAGTAAAACCCATTTTTTTAAAAGCACTTCTAAGTTGACCTATTTTTATGTCGCTGCCAAATTGCCCTATTATTGCTGGTGCTACTGCAGCAATTACAGGAGAGTTATCTTTTAATATATTTGCTAATGGTAAAAATTGAACTTGATCCATTATACCACCCGACGGACAAGCTTCCACGCATATTCCACAATCTGTACATTTATCCGTGTCAATATAAGTTGTATTTTTATTGCTATCTACAAGTATAGCATCAAAAGGACAAGACTTTACACAGGCAATAGCACCATTTGCATTCTTACAATCTAGAGAACAGAGTTTAGTCTTATTTACTATTTTATTGTTTTTATTATAGTTTTCTATAGTATTTTTTAAATCGGATGTAAAATTGTTACTATATGGTATATTGGTTCCACAAAGTGAAGAAATTACAGAACATAGTTCTTCTTTATCAATAGTGCTTTCTGATAAAATTTCTTTTATTTTTTGTTCGAAATTTCCATTATAATATGATTTTAGTATAACCTTAAATAGCTGGCTATATTTTTCTTTCATTTCAAACAACTCCTCGGCAAATAATGTATTTTATTACACTTATTATATCATATTATATATCAGTAAATAAACAATATTGTTTAAACTGATGAGTCACCTGTACCTCTAGTTGGAACTGTGGACATTAGGAAACCTACCAATATTGATACAACAGCTGGAGCAATTATATTTATATATGCTATATAAGAAGTCCTATATAATGAAAAGGCTATAATAGCATTTATACTTATAGTGATTAAAAACACGTATATTATAAATTTGGCCATAGAACTAAATATTTTTTCATATATCTTATGTCTTATAGGTCCATTCAGTATATTTTTGAATAGATAATAAGCAATAAAAATCAATACAATATCTACTCCAGCTGATATTAAAAAGTTTTTCAAATTAACACACCTCCAATATAGTAATTACTTGTAGTATTTACTATATTCAGAGGTTTTACACATTTTATATAAATTTATTTTTTCAAATATAATTCTCCTACTTTAAATACGTCACCTGCACCTATGGTAAAAAGTACATCACCATCTTTTAGAGTATCATTTAAATAGGATACTATATTATTAAAGTCATGGATATTTCTACATTTTACTCCTTTCTTGGATATATCCTCTGACAGCATAGCTGAACTAACTTTATGTGTATCTTTTTCTCTAGCTGCATATATATCAGCTAATATCAATTCATCTACATTGTCAAATGCTTTTGTAAATTCATCATATAGACTCAATGTTCTGGAAAAAGTATGTGGCTGAAACACACAAAATATTCTTTTGTGAGGATAGTTTTTTGCTGCACTTAATGTGGCTTTGATTTCAGTTGGGTGATGAGCATAATCATCTATTACTATAACTCCATTCTTTTTACCTTTGATTTCAAATCTTCTATGGGCACCTTTAAAATTATTCAATCCTTCTGAAATTTTTACCTCAGGAATACTTAATATTAATGATGAACAAATACTTGCCAAAGCATTTAATATGTTGTGTTTTCCTGGAACATTTAATTTTACTGATAGTATGAATTTATTGTCTTTATAGGCATCAAAACTTGCACAACCTTTTTCATCATAGCATATATTTTTGGCTGTTACATTTCCACTGTTCAAGCCATAAGTAATTATTTTACAGCTTACACTTGAAATAACCTTAGCAATTTTTTCATTGTCGCTACAGCATACAAGATATCCATCTTCAGGTATTAATTTGGCAAATTTTATAAATGCATTTTGTATATCATATATATCTTTATAATAATCAAGATGATCTGCATCTATATTTAAAATCACACCTATATATGGGAAAAATCTAAGAAATGAACCTTTGTATTCACAAGCTTCTGTAATAAAGTATTCACTATTTCCAACTCTTACATTTCCATTTATTATATCCAATTGGCCTCCCACCAATATAGTAGGATCTAAATTAGCAGTTAAAGATATATTGGACATCATGGAGGTAGTTGTAGTTTTTCCATGAGTTCCGGCAATAGCTACATTATATTTATGTCCTTTCATTATATGTCCTAAAAATTCAGCTCTTGTCATAAGAGAAATACCTAATTCCTTTGCTCTTACCAGTTCCGGATTATTTTCTGATATGGCAGCTGTATATACTATTAAATCCAGATCAGAAGTTATATTTTCCTTAACTTGATTTATAAATATATTAGCACCAAGAGATTTTAATTTATCAGTTATAGGTGAAGTCTTAATATCTGAGCCATATACCGAGAATCCCTTTTCTATAAGAATTTCTGCAAGCCCACTCATACTTATGCCACCTATACCGATAAAATATATTTTCTTATTTCTATCTTTTATAAAGTCAAATAACAAACAGATCACTCCTCTTAATATTGCATTCCTAAATAATTATATACAAAAATAAATCAAAAAAACATAATTTTAGAAGTTATTATTAAAAAATTTTTATAATCTGTATTTTATTCGCAGATAATAGTTGAATAACTTATTTTTTTAGAATACAATATGAATAATAGAATAAAATTTTAACAAATTATTCGTAAATTTTTATGAATAGAATAGGTGATAAAATGCAGAAGTTCAGTAGGAACCATAGAATAGCAGCTATAACTAAGGTCTTGTTTGAAAACCCCAACAAGATAATAAGTTTAAATAATTTTACTGAAATGTTTAATATAGCAAAGTCTACGGTTAGTGAAGATATAGTTATGGTAAGAGATACTCTTACTAAACTTAACATGGGAAAAATTGAAACTGTATCAGGAGCAGCTGGGGGAATTAAATATGTATGTGGAATATCATATGAAAAAAGTAAGGGATTTGCTGAAAAGTTGTGTATTATTTTAAAAGATAGAGAAAGAATAATACCAGGAGAATTTCTTTATATGACTGATATCATGTTTAATCCTCAAATTATATATAGTGCAGGTGTGATATTGGCATCTGCATTTATATCCAAAAAGATTGATTATGTAGTCACTGTTGAAACAAAAGGAATACCGCTTGCCTATGAAGTAGCAAAAATGATTGGAATTCAACTTGTAGTTGTAAGAAGAGAAACAAAATTTACTGAAGGGTCTACTATTACTATAAATTATGTTTCGGGTTCCACAGGGAGAATTCAAAATATGTCATTATCTAAAAAAGCAATGAAAACGAAAAGTAAATGCATATTTATTGACGACTTTATGAGAGCAGGAGGTACAGCAAACGGCATAATTAATCTTTTAAAAGAATTTGAAAGTGAACTTGTGGGTATTGGAGTACTTATAGATAATGTAGAAACTCCAAAGAAGTTAGTACGTGAATATACTTCTATAGTTGACTTTAAAGGGATTGATGAACATGGAGAAGCTCAGTTATTTCCTTCCGAAAATTTCAAATAATAAAACTTTCAAAAAATTTTTAAATTTTTAAAAAAATAAGGAGGAAAAATATAAATTTTAGAGAATAATATATACATAAGCATCTTGGAGGTGGATTATATGCAAATTACAGACGTTAGAGTTAGAAAAATTGCTGCTGAGGGTAAAATGAAAGCTATTGTTTCCGTAACTTTTGATAACGAATTCGTTGTCCACGATATAAAAGTTATAGAAGGTCAAAATGGTCTTTTTATTGCAATGCCTAGTAGGAAAACTCCTGATGGGGAATTTAAAGATATTGCTCACCCAATAAATACTCAAACTCGAGAGAAGATACAAAAAGCTATTCTTGATGAGTATGAGAAAGTAAAAAATGAAGATACTATTACAAATAAGGTGCAGGAATAATAAAAAGGAGTAGAAATACTCCTTTTTATTATTCCTGATGTTGCAAATAGTCAATATATAAAATATAATAATAATGGATGTTTTGTGTAATATAAGTTATAAAGTTGTAGTTTAAAGCTATAAAGAGGTGTTTAAATGTATAATTGTGCTATAATATTAGCAGCTGGCGAAGGAAAAAGGATGAAATCTTCTACACCAAAAGTACTTCATAAAGTTTGTGGAAAAGAAATGGTAAATGTAGTTATAGATGAAATTAGAAAAGCACAAGTGGATAATATAGATGTAATTATAGGTACTGGATCAGAAAAGGTAAGAAAAGCTACAGAGTTAAAAAATGTTGAATATTCAATTCAAGCAAAACAGTTAGGCACAGGAAATGCGGTTATCTGTGCTGAAAATTTTTTAAAGGACAAAAAAGGTACTGTAATGGTATTTACAGGGGATGCACCTTTGATAAAGGAAGAAAGTATTAAAAAACTCATGGACTTCCATAACAAAGGTGGCTATAGTGCAGTTATATTGACTTCCATAGTTGAGAATCCCAGTGGATATGGCAGAATTATAAGAGAAGAAAATGGAGAGGTTTTAAAGATAGTAGAGCATAAGGATTGTTCTTCAGAAGACATAAAGGTCAATGAAATAAATTCGTCCATGTATTGTTTTGACATAGAGAGTTTAATGAATAGTTTAGATAAAATAGATAATAATAATGCTCAAGGGGAGTATTATTTAACTGATGTTATAGAGATATTAAAAAAATCAGGAAAAAAAGTTGGTGCACTTCCAGTTCCATTTGAAGAAACCCAAGGTGTAAATTCAAGATTACAATTATCCCAAGCTGAAAAAATTATGAGGCATAGGATAAATGAGAAACATATGGAAAATGGAGTAACTTTAATTGATCCTGATACTACTTATATAGATTTTGATGTGAAGATAGGTAATGATACTGTGATTTATCCTCAAAATGTACTTCAGGGTAAAACTAAGATAGATAAAGGTTGTGTTTTATATCCTGGATCCAGGATAGATAATAGTATTGTGGAGTCAGATGTTACAATTCAAAGTTCAGTAATACTTGATAGTAAAATAGGGAGTAATACTACTGTAGGACCTTTTGCATATATAAGACCTGAAAGTGTGATTGGCAATTCTGTAAGAATAGGAGATTTTGTTGAAGTTAAAAAGTCTTCAATAGGAGACAAAACAAAAGTATCGCATCTTACATATATAGGAGATGCTGAAGTGGGTTCTGGATGTAATTTTGGATGTGGTACAGTAGTAGTTAATTATGATGGCAAGAAGAAGTATAAAACTATAATTGGAGACAATTCATTTATAGGATGTAATACAAATTTGGTATCTCCAGTTAAGGTTAATGATAATACATACATAGCTGCAGGCTCTACTATAACAAATGAAGTCCCTGATGGGGCTCTAGCAATAGCAAGGGCTAAGCAAGTAAACAAGAAAGACTGGGTATATAAAAAAGGACTTAATAAATAAAATTTTTTAGGAGGGCTTTACAAAAATGATAACCCATGGTAAAAACATTAAAATCTTTACGGGTAATTCTCATCCAGGTTTAGCAAAAGAAATAGCAGATATTTTAGGAATGGAAGTTGGAAAGTCAAAAGTTTCTACTTTTAGCGATGGCGAAATATCGGTTGATATTAATGAGACCGTAAGAGGAAGGGATGTTTTTGTAATTCAATCAACAAATAATCCTGTGAATGATAATTTAATGGAGATTTTGATTATGATTGATGCATTCAAGAGAGCATCAGCAGGAAGAATAACTGCAGTAATGCCTTATTATGGATATGCTAGGCAAGATAGAAAGGCTAAGGCTAGAGATCCAATTACAGCAAAACTTGTTGCAGATATATTAACTGCAGCAGGTGCAGACAGGGTACTTACTATGGATTTACATGCATCACAGATTCAAGGTTATTTTAATATTCCATTGGATAATTTACTTGGAGTACCTATACTTGCTAGGTATTTTGTCGAAAATGGTTTTGATAATAGAGAAGATGTAGTTGTAGTATCACCAGATTTGGGAAGTGTAACTAGAGCTAGAAAGTTTGCGGATAAGCTTCATACTCAAATAGCTATTATAGATAAAAGAAGACCAAAGGCTAATGTTTGTGAAGTTATGAATATAATTGGAGATATTAAGGATAAAACAGTTATATTGGTAGATGATATGATAGATACTGCAGGTACTATAACAAATGGAGCAAATTCCCTAATTGAAAGGGGAGCAAAGGAAGTCTATGCTTGCTGTAGTCATGCAGTTTTATCTGGACCGGCTATTGAAAGAATTGAAAATTCATGTATAAAAGAATTGGTTATGCTGAATACTATAAATTTACCACAAGAAAAGATGCTTGATAAATTCAAGATATTGTCTGTAGCTCCTGTATTTGCAGAAGCTATAAGAAGAATATATGAGGATATATCAGTAAGTAAATTATTTGATGATATTCAAGTAGATAAACTACTTCAAGAATAGTATTGATTAGCATGTAGAAATATTTCTACATGCTTTTATTTATAATAAATATATGTAACTTATTTGTAACATTTTAAATATATACTATTATATTATAGTGTATTTGTGTTAAATTAATATTATATAACTAATACGCCTATAGGGGGGTAACATGATGGATGGATCCATTGGTAAAATTTTAATTGTAGACGATGATGAAAATATATGTGAAGTAATAAAGATGTATGTTGAAAGTGCAGGTTACGAAGTTAATGTAACTCATGATGGAAAGTCGGCACAAGACATCTTTTTAACTTATAAGCCTGATTTGGTATTATTGGATATAATGTTGCCGAATGTAGATGGAATAGATGTATTGAAGTGGATAAGAAAAGATTTTGATACTCCTGTGATTATGCTTACAGCTAAAGGGGAAACTTTTGACAAGGTGCTTGGACTTGAACTGGGGGCTGATGATTATATAGTTAAACCTTTTGAAGCAAAAGAAATGCTTGCTAGAATAAAAGCAGTACTTAGAAGATATAGTTCAGATAATGAAAATAAGGAAGTATTAAAATTCGAGTATTTAACTATAGATATAAATTCTTATACAGTTGTATACAAAGGCAATGAAATAAAAATGCCACCTAAAGAGTTTGAATTATTGTATTATTTAGCAAATAATAAAAATAGAGTATTTACAAGAGAACAGCTTTTATGTGAAGTTTGGGGTTATGATTATCCAGGAGATTCGAGAACTGTTGATGTACATGTAAAAAGATTAAGAGAAAAGCTTCAAGGAGGATATAATTGGCAGATAGAGACTGTATGGGGTGTAGGGTATAAGTTTGAGGTGAAATAAGCATGAAGAAAGGTTTATTTTCAAAACTTGTAGCGACCTTTACTGCAATAATTGTAGTAAGTTTTGTTATGACATCTGCATTTTTATCATATTGGTTTGAAAGCTATTATTTTAATCAAAGAAAATATGAATTACTTAGAGAGTCTGAACTTATAAAAGTAAGAGCACTTCAATATTTAAATGGAAATATAACCTCCGATGATATAAATAATACTATAACTTACATAGGAAATTATCTATCGGCAGATATATGGCTTGTAGATAACTATGGTTATGTATACTCGGTATCAAAAAACCAACATAAAAAATTAATAGCCACTTCTAAACAAATAGTTACTAGTGACTTGGCAGAACTTAGGCAAAATAAAACTATAGATAAAAGGGGAACTTATTCAGATGTATTTATTGCACCAGTTCATACATTTGAAATACCTATCTTTGAAAATGATACATTTAGGGGAGCTATAATGATGCATACATCCCTAAGTGAATTAAAAGAACCATTGAGGAGAGTATATGAAATAATATGGTCATCAGCAGCTATGGCCATTATAATATCTTGTATTGTAATATATTATTTTTCTCAGAGGATAATTATAAGACCTCTTGGAAAAATAAATAATGTTGCAGAAAAAATATCAAAAGGAGATGTAGAAAAAAGAGTTTACATAGACTCCAAGGATGAAATAGGTGTGCTTGCAAAATCTTTTAATAGTATGGCAAATTCTCTTGAAGCCGTGGATAAAAACAGAAGGCAATTTATATCCAATGTATCTCATGAAATAAGATCCCCAATAACATCAATAAAAGGATTTATAGGTGGTATTTTAGATGGAGTAATTCCCAAGGATAAACAAAGATACTATCTTTCACTAACTTATTCTGAAATACAAAGGCTCACGAGATTGGTAAATGGTTTATTGGATTTGTCTTCTATAGAAGCAGGACAGTTCAAACTTAAAACTGAAAAATTAGATATAAATGAAACTATACGATTGTGTATAATAAAATTTGAATCCAAAATAAAGAATAAAAAATTAAAAGTTGATGTGTATATGGAAGATGATAAATTATTTGTATTATCAGATAAGGACAGAACCATACAAATAATTACAAATATCGTAGATAATGCTATAAAATATGTAAATGAAGGTGGCAATATAAAAGTTTATACTAAATCCAAGTCAAACAAAGCTATTATATCAATTTTTAATGATGGACCTTCTATAAGTGAACAAGATTTGAAGCATATATGGGATAGATTTTATAAAGGAGATAAATCCAGAACAGTCAAGGTAAGTACTGGCTTGGGATTGTCAATAGTAAGAAGCATATTAACCCAGTTAGGTGAAGATATTTGGGTAAAAAATAAGGAAAGTGGAGGAGTAGAATTTACTTTTACACTAAAAAGGATTTAAGAAATCATTACAGTATGTTCATATTTATGTAAAAAAGATTTATTATAATGTTTCTAAATTCGAGGATTATAAGGAGTAAATTAATGGATGATAATAAATATGATGGCGTAAAAGATGCAAAATGGAAACAAGTAAATAATGGTGAATCTAAAATAAAATTTATTAGTAGTAGAAAGAAATCAAATATAAAAAAGATTATTAAACTTATTTCATTTATACTATTAGCTGTAATTTCTGGTGGAATATCAGGAGCATATACAGCAAATAAAAAACAATCTAATACTACTTATACGCCCAATAATCAGACATTAATGGAAACTAAAAAAGATAATAAAAAAGTTATTTCAAATAGTAATTCTCAAGTGGAAAACCCTGTGACTAAAGTAGCAGAATCAGTTGGACCTACAGTGGTTGGCATAAGCAACAAGTCAGAGGGGTATTTTGGAATGCAGGATACAGGGACTGGTTCTGGTATAATAATAGATTCAGGAGGCTATATAGTTACAAATTATCATGTTGTTGAAAATGCGGATAAGGTAACTGTAAAACTCTCAAGTGGGAAAATATTAGATGCATCTATATCTGGTACAGATGAAAAGTCAGATCTAGCAGTAATAAAAGTAAATGCACAAAATCTGCCAAAAGCCAAATTAGGTGATTCATCTAAAGTTAAAATAGGTGATACTGCAGTTGCAATAGGAAATCCTTTGGGAGAAAACTTTTCGGGTTCAGTTACAGCTGGAATAATAAGTGCTCTTAATAGAAAAATAGAATATAATGGATTAGTATATAAGGTTATACAAACTGATGCAGCTATAAATCCAGGAAATAGTGGGGGACCGCTTTGTAATATAGATGGTCAAGTAATAGGTATAAATAGTTTTAAATTTGGATCAGGACAGAATACCGAAGGAATAGGATTTGCAATATCTATAAATGAGGTGAAAAGTATAATAAAACAACTTATGAATGGCGGAAAAGTTGCGAAACCTTATTTTGGAATATATGGTGAAGGAGTAACTTCAGCAGATAATAAATTGTCTGGAATCTATATACAGGAAGTTTTAAAAGATAGCGGAGCTTTTAAGGCAGGCATAAAACCCACAGATATACTTCTGGAATTAGATGGCGAGAGAGTTCTTCGTTTAAGCGATGTATCTGAAATTGTTAATTCTCATAAAATTGGAGATAAAATTAAGTGTAAAATATTAAGAAACGGAAATACTATAGAATTAGAGGTAATATTATATAAAATGCCACAAGATAAATGATTTTTAAATAAAACACTATAAAATACCTTTATTATTTAAAGTTAATAGTATAGTATTATATTGTACTATACTATTAACTTTAGTATTAATTAAATAGTATTAATTAAGGTTTAACTTTAAATATCTGTTAAGCTAGAACTTCCATACATAAAATTAGCAGGGTTATTCTATAATATATGGAAAATAGTTACTTGTTTTCCATCGCAATTTATAAGGGATTGAGGTAGAAGAATGTATTTGATAGTTGGATTAGGGAATATTGGAGATAAGTATGATCACACCAGGCATAATGTAGGATTTGATGTACTTGACTTTATAAGTGAGGATCAAAATATAAGTATAAGCAAGAATAAGTTTAAGGGTACTTATGGAGAAGGTGTGATAGATTCTAATAAAGTCATGTTGTTAAAGCCAAGCACCTATATGAATCTAAGTGGTGAAAGTGTAAGTGAATTAGCAAGCTTTTATAAAGTAGACAGTAAAAATATAATAGTGATTCAGGACGATATAAGTCTTCCCATAGGAAAAATCAGAATAAGACAGAAAGGTAGTCATGGAGGACACAATGGAATAAAAAATATAATACAAAATCTAAATACTGATCAATTTGTGAGGATAAAAATAGGCGTTGGTCAGCCAAATATGAATATAGTATCTTATGTTTTGGGAAAATTTGAAAAGGACGATAAAAAACATATAGAAAAGGTTTTTAAAATTGTAATAGATGTAGTTAAATGCATTATAATTGAAGGTGTACCAGAAGCTATGAATAAATTTAATGGTATGGATATTTAAAAAATAGTAGTATTTGCCGTCAATCTCTAATCTAAGTAGGGGATTAACGGTTGTTGTGCGTTAATTTATAACTCAGAATTTTTAGGTGGTTGTTAAAATGAGACTAAATGGACTTATAAAGCCAATTACGGGTAGTAAAGAATTTAAAAACATTATGAATTCAGTGGCAGATAATAATTATCCTATTGGGATAGTTGGAATTTCAGAATCTGGAAGAAGTTATTTAATTGATTCTGTATATAATGAGTTAAATAAATCGTTTCTGATTCTTACACATAGTGATATGGAAGCTAGGAAATTATATGAGGATCTATCTTTTTATGAAACAAAAGTATATTACTTCCCCACCAAGGAAGTAGTTTTTTATAATTACAATATAGAAGCTATATCTGGTGACTTGAGATGGGAAAGACTTAAAGTAATCAGGCATATGTTAAATAAAGGTAAAAAAATAATAATTACATGTATAGAAGCAGTATCTTATACATATATACCTGTAAAATTGTATAAAGAATATACTTTTAAATTATCAGTAGGTAAAAATCTTGAATTAAATGAGTTGAGCAAAAGCTTAATTCAAAGTGGATATGAAAGAGTTGATGTTGTAAATTCTAAAGGACAATTTTCTATAAGAGGTGGAATATTAGATATATACGTACCTATTTTGGCACAAGCTTATAGGATAGAGTTGTTTGGAGATGAAATTGAATCTATAAGAAGTTTTAATACAGAATCACAGAGAAGTATTGAAAAAGTTAAAAGTATAGAAATATTTCCTGCCAAGGAGATAATACTTGATAATGAAAAAATTCAAAACGGATATAAAGCCATAGAAAAAGATAAAAATTTGATTGTAGAAAAACTAGAAAATGCTAAAGAGTATGACACCAAAAAAAATATAGGTGAAATAATAAACAGAGATTTAGAATCTCTTAAAGAAAATTGGAGCTTTGAAACTATAGATAGTTTTTTACCTTATTTTTATGATAATCCATCTTTGTTTCTAGATTATGCGAAAGATTATTTTGTGATTTTAGATGACGTAAATAGATGTAATGGCAAATTGGACAGTGTGTATTTTGAATTTGAGCAGAATTATAGAAATACCCTTGACAAGGGAAGTGTTTTACCAAAACAATTTGAATTAATAGTAGATAAGTCTAAAATATTGGAAAATTTAAAAGATAGAGATATTATAACCATGGATGCTATTCCTAAATCCAATAAGGAATTAGTTCCTAAAACTAAAGTTGAATTTTCCGAGATAACCCTTAATAATTATAAAGATCAAATGGATTTATTTATTGAGGATGTAAAACAAAAAAAATCAAATGGATTTAGAATTTTGATTTTAGCAGGTACAAGACCTAGAGGAGAAAGATTAGCTCAAACGTTAAGGGATAGAGATATAGAAAGTACTTACAAGGATAATGTAGATGAAATTAAATCTGGTGAGATAGTAATAACTTTTGGAAGTCAATTAAATGGTTTTGAGTATCCTGATTTAAACCTTTCCGTTATATCAAACAGGGATGCTTTTGGTGTATCAAAACGAAAAAAACGAAAAAAATCTCCAAGAAAAGGTGTAGGAAAGATAACAAGCTTTACTGAACTTAGACCTGGAGATTATGTTGTTCATGTAAATCATGGTATAGGTGTATACAAGGGTATAAAACAACTTGAAGTTCAAGGACATAAAAAAGATTATCTAGAGCTTATGTACTATTCAGATGATAAATTATATGTACCAGTAGAACAGTTGGATATGGTACAAAGGTATATAGGAAATGAAGGTAAAAATCCAAAGATAAATAAACTCGGAAGTGCAGATTGGGCGAAGGCTAAAAGAAAAGCTAAAAAATCTATAGAACAAATAGCAGAAGATTTGGTAAAATTATATGCAGTAAGATCTACAGTTAAAGGATATAAATATTCCAAAGATACAGTATGGCAGAAACAATTTGAAGATGAATTTCCTTATGAAGAAACGCCAGATCAACTGTCAGCAATAGAAGATATAAAGACAGATATGCAATCAGATAAAGTTATGGATAGACTCCTATGTGGAGATGTAGGATATGGCAAAACCGAAGTAGCGGTAAGGGCTGCTTTTAAAGCTGTTATGGATGGAAAACAGGTAGCCTTTTTAGTCCCTACAACCATACTTGCACAACAGCATTATAATAATTTTGTAAAGAGATTTTCGGATTTTCCTATAAAAATAGATATGATAAGTAGATTTAGGACAACATCAGACCAGAAAAAAACCATAAAGGCTTTAAAAAGTGGAGAACTGGATATACTTATAGGTACGCATAGAATACTTCAAAAAGATATTCAATTTAAAGACCTAGGATTTCTTATAATTGATGAAGAGCAGAGATTTGGAGTTACTCATAAAGAGAAAATAAAAAAAATAAAAAAGAATATAGATGTATTGACATTAAGTGCTACACCTATACCTAGGACACTTCATATGTCTCTGGTAGGGGTAAGGGATATAAGCGTCATAGAAACGCCACCAGAGCAGAGAAGACCAATACAAACTTATGTAGTTGAATATAACGATCAATTAATAAGAGATGCTTTGTTAAGGGAAATAGGTAGAGGAGGCCAGGTATACTTTGTATACAATAGAGTAGAGAGTATAAGCAAGATGGCAGACTATATTACTAAACTGGTACCTGAGGCTAGATTAACTGTAGCTCATGGACAAATGCAGGAGAGAGAGCTTGAAACTGCTATGATTTCATTTATGGATAATGAATCCGATGTTTTGTTGTGCACTACTATAATAGAAACAGGAATGGACATTCAAAATGTAAATACAATGATTATTTATAATGCAGATAAAATGGGTTTATCTCAGTTATATCAATTAAGAGGAAGAGTAGGAAGAACAGATAAAATAGCTTATTGCTATCTAACATATAGAAAAGATAAAATATTAACGGAAGTTGCAGAAAAGAGACTTAAAGCTATTAAAGATTTTACAGAATTGGGATCTGGTTTTAAAATTGCTTTAAAAGATTTAGAAATAAGAGGAGCAGGTAACATGATGGGATCATCTCAACATGGACATATGGCAGCTATAGGATATGATCTATACTGCAGTATGCTTGAGGATACCATTAAATTGATAAAAGGTGAGATAAAGGAGGAACCTGTAGAGACTGCAGTAGAATTCAAAGTGGATGCATATATACCTAATGAGTATATAAACAATGAAGTACAGAAGATAGAAATATATAAGAAGATAGCCGCCATAGATTCATATGATGATATGATTGATATACAAGAAGAAATAGAAGATAGATTTTCTACTATACCAGAATCAGTTTATAATCTTATGAACATATCGTACATAAGGAGTGTTGGTAAAAAGCTTGGAATAGAGGAAATAAAGGATAATAAAGATGAAGTGGTATTTCTATTCCAGAATGAAGGAAGAATTAACCAAGATGTCTTAAAATCTGTTTTAAAGCACTTTGGGAGAAATATAATTTTAAAATTAAGTGGTAAACCAGGTTTTGGATACAGAATTAAGGATATTAAAAGAAAAGATTTGATATTAAAAGTAAAAGAGATGACAGAATTTATGTTGAAAGCTCAAGACAAAAACGATTAAAAAATTTAATATTCATAGATGGATATTTATGATAAGATTAGTTTATATTATATAAATAAAAATCAATGATTACACAAACTTTTAATACATAGAAGAGTGGAGGAGTAAAAGTGATTAATAAGAAAAAAATATTTAGTGTTCTTTCTGCAGCTGTGGTAGCAGTTTCAATTTCAGGATGTAGTATGATACAAAAAACACCTGAAGCCATAGCCAATAGTGCAGTAGCAGTAGTTAATGGTGAAAAGATAACAAATGATCAATTGAATAAAGATCCAAATACAATTCAATTAATTGCCCAGGCAAAACAGCAGTATGGAGATAATTATTCAAGCAATGAAGAAGCTACAAGTATAATTAAATCTCAAAAAGAACAGATATTAGATAATATGATTACTCAATTAGTGTTAAGCCAAAAGGCAAAGGAATTAAATATTATGCCTAGTGATTCTAAAATAAATTCTGATGCACAGACGCAAATAGATAAAATGAAAAAGCAATATTTTTCAGGAGACGAGAGCAAGTTTAAGGCAGCATTAAGTCAACAGGGGCTTACGGAAAAAGCTTTTAAGGATATGTATATATCTCAAGTTAAAAGTCAAGAAGTACAGGAGAGCATAAGTCAGTATCTTACAAAAAATATAAAGATTACAGATAAGCAGATTGAAGATTATTATAATAAAAACAAGGATAAATACACTGAATTGCCTAATAAGATGACTTTGAAACATATATTAGTAAAAACTAAAGCTGATGCTCAAAAAGTAAAGTCAAGGCTTGATAAGGGAGAAAGTTTTGATACTGTTGCCAAGGAAGTTTCTCAGGATACAGCTACTAAGACTAAAGGTGGAGATTTAGGAACCATAAAAGCTAATGACACCAATTATGATTCTCAATTTATGGCTGGAGCTAATGCATTGAAAGCAGGACAGACATCAGATCCAGTACAAAGTAGTTTTGGTTGGCATATAATAAAATGTACAAATAAAATAACATATCCAGTCAAAAAGCTTTCAGAGGTAAAAAGCACTATAAAGACTCAACTGGAAAGTGATTCAAAGACTAAGTTAATAAATGAAAAAACTACCCAATGGAAAAAAGATGCGAAAATAACCAAAAAAGAAAAAAATATACTATAATAACTAATAAAAATAACCTTAATTATCAAATTTAATTGGGGTTATTTTTATTTTTCATAATTTTAGTAACAATTGTGTATAAAATTTCATATTTAGAAAAATAATATTAATACACTCACACAATTTAAGGAGGAATATCGTATGAAGGCAACTGGAATAGTTAGACGTATAGATGACTTGGGTAGAGTAGTTATACCAAAAGAGATAAGAAGGACTCTTAGAATAAGAGAAGGAGATCCTCTTGAGATATTTACAGATAGGGAGGGAGGAGTTATTTTAAAAAAATATTCACCTATTGATGAATTGAGCGAGATTTCTAAAGGATATGTAGAATCGCTTGAACAAACTATAGGAAATATAGTTTTAATATGTGATACTGACAGTGTAGTATCTGTAAGTGGTGCTCCTAGAAAAGAATATGTGGACAAAAAAATAAGTCAGGAGTTGGAGGATGCTATTGAAAATAGAAAATTGATTTCTCTGTCGGAAAAGGAAATAATTGATATATATGATGACGAGGATGCAATAGAAAAATATTCGGCTCAAGTTATATCACCTATTATAGCAGGAGGAGATGCAATTGGAGCTGTTATAATAGCTTCAAAAGAAGATGTGAATTTTGGCGATGTAGAAATTAAGTTAGCTGAAACTGCATCATCCTTCTTAGGAAAACAAATGGAGGAATAATGTAATGGCAGTAAAACTGCCATTACATTTTTTTATTATTCACTCATTAATAAATTATTGACAATAATATAAAAAATACTCACCGTAAGTAATAATAGTGATACATTTAAAATAATTATAAACATATATACTATTATTTAAAATGATTTGAATCATGTCATTCGGAGGTATTTTTATGATAAAACAATCACTTATGAGGGGAACTATTATTTTAGGGGCAGCAGGTATGCTTTGTAAATTTTTAGGCTTGTTTTTTAGATGGCCCTTACAAATGCTTATTGGAGATGAAGGAGTAGGATATTATCAAATGTCATTTCCACTATATATGTTTTTTATAGCTGCAGCTTCAGGAATACCTGTAGCAGTTTCTAAAATGGTATCAGAAAGCTATGCAACAGAAGATTATGTAAGGGTAATACAGATATTGAGAAAATCAATACTATTGATGTTTATACTTGGAACAGGTTTCTCTGCAATATTATTAATTTTTTCAAGACCTATAATACATTTTCTTAGATGGGATAATAAATCATATTATTCACTGGTAGCTATAGCATTTGCGCCCATGTTCATATCTATAATGAGTGCATTTAGGGGATTTTTTCAAGGCATGCAAAATATGAATTATACTGCTGTATCTCAAGTAATTGAACAGATAGGAAGAGTTGTTGTAGGAGTAGGACTGGCATATATACTGTTGCCAAGGGGTATAGAATATTCAGCTGGAGGAGCAGCACTTGGAGCGGCAGCAGGAGGATTATTTGGAGGGCTATATTTAATTAAGAAATATTTTGATGTAAGAAAGGATATACATATAAAACATACTCCAGATAATAAAGATGTGTTGAGTGTACTTTTATATATAGCAATTCCGGTATCTATAGGAGCTGCAGTGAGTAGTATAATGAGTCTTATAGATTCAGCTTTGGTACCGCAAAAACTTTTGGAGGCTGGATATACATTCAAGCAATCGACAATATTATATGGACAACTTACAGGTAAAGCATTTATTCTTATAAATATTCCATTGACATTATCAACGGCTCTTTGCGCTTCACTTGTACCTATAATAGCAGAATATCATATTTTAAATAGAAAATTTGAATTGATAAGTAAAGTTGATCTAGCATTTAAGCTCTCTACGGTAATAGCTTTACCATGTATGTTTGGACTTTATACTCTTGCTCATCCTATTCTAGAATTAATATTTCCAGGACAATCAAATGGATTTAATATATTACAATATTCATCTATATCAATTATATTTATAATAATTGCACAGACTTCAACTGCAATACTACAAGGTTCAGGATATTATATACTTCCTGTTGTTAATCTGGCGATAGGATGTTTTATAAAAATAATTATTACTTTATCTTTAGTTCCTATTCCTCATATAAATATATATGGAGCCATATTTGGAAGTACAATTGGCTATGCTATAGCAGCTATTTTGAATATAGTTATGTTAAAGAGAAAATTGCATATAAGTATAAATTATTTTCAAGTGTTGGTTAAACCATTATTTGCATCTATTTTAATGATAATTGCAGTTGTATTTATTTATATGAATGTCTATAATTATACAATGAGTAGTAGATTTGCCTGCTTTGCTGCTATATTTTTGGGAATGATTATATATATGATCCTATTAATTATATTTAAAATATTTAAATATAGTGAAATTAAAAATAGGATCATAAAAAAATAAAGGAGAGGTGGCTTTGATTAAAGTAATAGGATTAGGTCCAGGATCTTTGGAGTCAATTACTATTGGAACAATAAATATATTAAGAAATTCATCTAAAATTTATTTAAGAACAGAAAAACATCCTACGGTAGAATATTTGAAAAGTGAGCATATAGAATTTGAAACTTATGATACTGTATATGATAATGCGGAAAATTTTGAGGATGTATACAAATTTATAGCTAAAGATTTGATTGACAAGGAAAAAGAATTTGGAAACATAGTATATGGAGTGCCTGGACATCCTCTCGTAGCAGAAAAGTCTGTTATATTGCTTTTGCAAATATGTAAGGAAAATTCTGTAGATATAGATATAGTTCCATCTGTAAGCTTTATAGATGCCATTTTTGAAAGCTTAAAAATAGACATTATTGAAGGATTAAAGATAATAGATTCATTTGATATAAAGTCTCATAATATGGATAATAAAACGGGGCTTATAATAACTCAAGTTTATGATAAATTTATTTCTTCAGATGTTAAGTTAGCTTTGATGGAGTACTATGAACCAAACATAGATATATATTTTATAAGAGCTGCTGGAGTCAAAGAATTTGAATCAATAAGGAAAATAAAACTATATGATCTCGACAGGCAGGGAGATATAGATTATCTTACTTCGATTTACATACCAAAAGGTTCAAAGGCATTATATGATTTTAGGGATTTACTTAATATAATGGATAGACTAAGAGGCAATGATGGATGCCCATGGGATAAGAAGCAGAGCCATGAAAGTTTGAAGAGATCTCTAATTGAAGAGACTTATGAAGTCATAGAGACTATAGAAGCAAAAGACGATAGATCATTGGCAGAAGAATTGGGAGATGTATTATTTCAGGTGGTTTTTCATTCTCAAATAGCCAAAGAAGAAGACTCATTTAATATTAATGATGTGATAAATGGAATATGTAAGAAAATGATTGAAAGACACCCTCATGTATTTGGAAGTGTAAAAGTAAAAGATTCAAATAATGTAATTCAAAATTGGGATAAAATAAAGAAATCGGAACAAGGATTAAAGACTTATACAGATGAATTAAAACATATAGCAAAAATTTTACCGGGATTAATTAGAGCAGATAAAGTTCAGAAAAAGGCATCTTCAATTGGATTTGATTTTGATAAAGTAGAAGATGCCTTGGATAAAGTATTGGAAGAATACAATGAGGTAAAATATGTATATAAAAGTAATGAAAGGGTAAAAATAGTAGAAGAAATAGGGGATTTGATATTTGCGGGAGTAAATGTTGCTAGAATCCTTGACATAGACCCTGAATTTGCATTAAATTATACTATAGAGAAATTCATAAAAAGATTTGCATACATAGAGGACAAAGCTAAATCTGTAGGATTGGATATGAAAGATATGACCGTTGAGCAGATGAATAAATTTTGGGAAGAATCTAAAAATAAATAAAGTTAGTCTTTAATGTGCAAAAAAAGAAGGATTTTTTGAGTTAATGAAGAATATGCTAATATACCAAGGTATAGCATTCAACTATTAAGGAGGTAAAAAAGGTGAATAAATCAGAATTAATTGCAAGTATATCAGAGAAGTCAAATTTAACTAAAAAAGATGCGGAAGCAGCTTTGAAGGGTTTTATACAGAGTGTTGAAGATACACTCGAACAAGGTGATAAAGTACAATTGGTAGGATTTGGAACGTTCGAGACAAGAAAGAGAGCTGCAAGAATTGGAAGAAATCCAAGGACCAAGGAAGAAATAACTATACCAGAATCAACAGTCCCTGTATTTAAGGCTGGCAAAGAGTTTAAAGATAGGGTAAATAAGTAAATTATTTTTTCAAAGAACCTGGGTGAAAATCTAGGTTTTTTGTTTTAACAAGGAGAGTGTATTGTGAGGTTAGACAAATATCTCAAAGTATCGAGAATAATAAAAAGAAGAACAGTAGCAAAAGAATCTTGTGAGGGTAATAGGATAAGTATAAATGGAAAAATTGCTAAACCTAGTAATGAGATAAAAGAAGGGGACATAGTTGAAATTAGGTATGCAAATAGCACATTAAAGGTGAGGGTTTTGGATGTTAAACAACATGTCACTAAAGAAGATGCCCAAAATATGTATGAAATAGTTTTAGAAAAATAGGATATACAAATATAATAGGGAATATATACAACTTCACCTACATATAATTATTATAGGTGGAGGGATGTTTTATGGAGAGAAAAGAAACAAATTTAGATAGTAAGAAGAATTCACTGAGTCTTGAAAATAGAAAGAGATTGATTATTACAGGAATAATTGAAGTGATTAGTTTCAATGAAGAACAAATATTATTGAATACTAATTTAGGATCATTAAATGTAAAAGGATCATCTCTTAAGATGAATAAACTAGATGTCCAAAATGGGCAGGTAGTTATAATGGGAACTATAAATTCTTGCATATATACAAATAACCAGCCTAGGAAAAAGAAGAAAAGTATAATTTCAAAGATGTTTAAATAAAATTGGAATAATACCTAAATTTATTTTTATGTTGTCCTAAAGGTGGTTTTATTTAATGATTATGTCAATAAGTGTTCAACTTAGACTTATAATATTTAGTTTTATTGCAGGGATTATAACAGGAATTCTATTTGACATTTATAGAATTATCAGGGGAGTTTCTGTTTTAAGTAAAATAGTTATTTTTATTGAGGATATTTTATTTTGGATATTTGCAGGAGCAACTGTTTTTGTATTTTTGCTGTACACCAACTATGCATATACAGATGCTTATGTTTATTTGTGGATAGGTTCAGGTATATATATTTATTTTAAAATACTTAGTAAAACTCTTTTTAATATTGAAAAAAAAATATTTGAATTATGTGGAAGGCTGATTAGGGTAACGGTAAATTTTATTTTATATCCTGTTCAGTTTATTATTTATCGAAATAAATTCAAAAAAAATAGAAATTATAAAAAATAACTTGAATAAAATTGAAAATCAAATTACAATATAATTATAGATTAATAAAAGATGGTTTTAGTTGATTACACAAGTTAAAGTATTCTATGTATATTTAGAAGATGGGGAAAACGGTGATACAAATGAAAGTGAAATTTAAAGCTAAGAATATAATTGTTATGTTATTGGTTTTATATGCAGGCTACATATTTGTAAATCAGCAAATAACTATTAGAAATATAAAAAAGCAAATAAGTAATAAAAATCTTGAAGAGCAAAGAGTGAAACAAAAAAGTATAAAATTACAGGAAGAAGTTAATATGTCTACATCTAGTATGTACATTGAAAAATTGGCAAGAGAAAAATTGGGTTTTATCAAACAAGGTGAAACTCCTGTAATAAACACGAAAAATTAATACTTAGTTTGTAAATTTTATTATTATATATTATTTTTAAGGAGGAGTCTTTTTAATATGACCTTAAAGGCAGGAAGCATACTGGAAGGCACAGTAGTTAATATAACTAATTTTGGAGCCTTTGTTGAAGTAGATGGTAAAACTGGATTAGTGCATATATCTGAGATATCTGATACCTATGTGAAAAATATAAGAGATTATCTAAAGGAAAAGGATAAAGTTACAGTAAAGGTTATTTCCATTGATGACAATGGTAAAATAAGTTTGTCCATTAAACAAGCTAAATCTAATAAGAAAAGTTCAAGACCTATGGAGATAGATTGGAATAAAGAGCAGGGTAAACAGACACAGGGAAATTTTGAAGATAGATTATCTAAGTTTTTGAAAGATAGTGAGGAAAGATTTCAGGATATTAAAAAACATCAAGATTCAAAGGGTAGAGGATATAAGAAATCCTCTAATTATTAGACCTGTTATTATAAGGGGCTTAAGTAGCCTCTTTCTTTTAATCAATAAAAGTTTTATAAAACAGTTGACATTATGAAGTTTATGATATATAATAATTTATGTTGCTGAGTTGAGCAATCAAGAGATGCTGGAGTGGCGGAACTGGCAGACGCACAGGACTTAAAATCCTGCGGGCTTTAAAACCCGTACCGGTTCGATTCCGGTCTTCAGCACCATTTTATGACGCGGGGTGGAGCAGTTGGTAGCTCGTCGGGCTCATAACCCGAAGGTCGCAGGTTCAAATCCTGCCTCCGCAACCATTAATTTTATATGGCGGAATAGCTCAGATGGCTAGAGCATTCGGTTCATACCCGAAGTGTCGTAGGTTCGATTCCTATTTCCGCTACCAATTTGTATATTAAGAGATGTTGGAGTGGCGGAACGGGCAGACACACAGGATGTAAAATCCTGCGGGCTTTAAAGTTCGTATCGGTTCATTTCAGTATTCAGCACCATTTTATGACGCGGGGTGGAGCAGTTGGTAGCTCGTCGGGCTCATAACCCGAAGGTCGCAGGTTCAAATCCTGCCTCCGCAACCATTAATTTTATAGTGTATTTAAAAGCTGTTGTTTAACAGCTTTTTTTATATTTTTAGGACTTTACTCGATTATAGTAAAGTCCTTTTGGTTATTAACAATTTTAAAATAAAATAAGTCACATTGTGGATAATATTATAAGGCATGTGTGGATATTTTAGAACTCTCTGTAAGTAAACTCTATAAACGACATATAAAAATAATTAAACTCACTTTTATAAAAATAATTGTCTAAAATAAAAATCAACAAAAAACGTAGTAATAAATGTCCTAAAAAAAATATGAACTTCTATCAGCTTGTGACATTTATTTCCAGCAAGTATTGTTATAATAAAAACAGTTATTTTTATGAGGTGGGTGATTTATAATGCAATATGGAGTAGAAGTATCTCCTTTTAAGAGAACGGAGAAGCTTAAAAGTACAGAAAAGAAAAATAGGTCTGAAAAATTATCAGATATAGTGAAACTTGCATCTTATTTCTTAGCAGCGTTTTTAGTTGGCAGAGTCATGATGATAAATTTAATGGCTCCTTTTGGAATAGCTTTTCTTACCGCTATTATAGTATCTGAGAAAAGGAAAATCATTGTTTTGTCAGCATTGGGAACATTATTTGGTTATATTTCCACGTATGGAAATATAAGATATTTGGCTATGTATTGTACAGTGAGCGCTACAATAGCTGTTATAGGATATATTGTCAGTGAAATAAGTAAAATGAAAAAATCTATTTTGATATTTTCTTCAATTTTTGCTGAAATACTATTTTATAAATTTCTGATCGTGAAGTTTTCATTTACAGTATCCCTTTTTAACTCCTTTTTTGAAGTTTTATGTATCTTTCCATTATATTTTATTATTAATTATTCAATAATATGCTTTAGAGAATTAAAAACCAGACATCTTTATAGTAATGAAGAAATAATAAGCATGGCCGTTACTGCATCTTTTATAATATCTGGAACATGGGGTATAGCTATATATGGGGTATCTTTTAGAAATATAGCAGCTTTAACTCTTATACTTATACTTGGATATGTAAAAGGAAGTGCTCAAGGAGCAGCATCTGGGGTAGCTATGGGAGCAATAATAGGAATAACTTCAAACCAAATGCTTGTTTATGTTGCCGTATATGGCTTGTGTGGTCTTATTTCAGGAATTTTTAGAGAAACAGGAAAATATATGAGTGCATCTTCGTATATTGTAGCCTTTATAATATTGAAGCTATATTCCAATATAGGGCCTCAATTTAAAATACCTGAGATATTAATAGGTTGTGCTATATTTATAGCGGTACCTAAAAAGGTATACCAGCAAATGGAAGTAGAATTGGATTGGCAAAAAAAGAGGGAATATCAAAGAGAAAATTATGCGGAAAAAATTAAAGGCATTTTAGTTGAAAAGCTTAATAATTTTGTAGATGTACTATCTAATATGTCCCTTACTCTGGGAAAGCTAGCCGATAATGATAAACTGGCTATGAAAAATAAAAGTAGTGCTCTAGTTGAAAATTTAGCAGATAGAGTTTGCTCTAATTGCTCTATGAAAACATTGTGTTGGAGAAGGGAAAGTTATAACACTTATAATATGTTTTCAGAGATTATACAGAATTATCAAGCAAATAAAAAGGTTATTCCTAAAAGTTTAGATAAAAAATGTATAAAGAGAACAATACTTATGGATAATACCCAAGATATTGTAAATAACTATATAATAAGTGAAATGTGGAGAAATAGATTAAGTGAGTGCAGGGAACTGCTTGCAGGGCAAATAGGAAATATGAGTACATCAGTATCAGAAATAGTTGATGAATTTAATATGAATATAAAATTTAATCCTGAAATAGAGAATGGAATACGAAGAATACTTACTAAGAATAAAATACATTATAAAGACATATTTTGCTTTAATGACAAAAACAATCATTTGATTGTAAAAATGTCTATGGAGGCATGTGGAGGCCAACAAAAATGTATAAAAGAAGTACTACCTCTTATAAATAATATTGCGGGAAAGCTTATGTGTGTAAGTGATGATGGATGCAATATAGATTCAGAAATGAAAAATTGCAGTATAGTTTTTGAGGAGACACCAAAGTATCATATTTCAGCCTATGTAAGTAGGACATGTAAAAATGGTGAAAAGCTGAGTGGAGATAGTTATACTTATGGAAAACTTCCTGATGGAAGCTATATGACTATTATAAGTGATGGAATGGGTTCAGGACCTCAAGCCAATAAAGAAAGTGATGCATCAGTAAAGCTTATAGAGAAATTTACCAAATCAGGGTTTAATAAACTCACAGCTATAAATACAGTAAATTCCATCATGAGTATTAAATTTACACAAGATGAAAAATTTTCGACACTGGATTTAAGTAGTATAGATTTATATAAGGGTGAAGTAGACTTCATAAAGGTTGGGGCAGTAGCAAGTTTTATAAAAAGAGGAGATTCTATAGATGTAATAAGATCAAAGACACTGCCAATAGGTGTACTTGATAAACCAGATATAGAAATAATAAATAAAAGAGTTGTAAATGGAGATTTTATAATAATGGTCAGCGATGGAATATTGGATTATAATAGTGAGGTTGCCGGTACTTCGGAATGGCTGGAAAATTTCATTAAAGATTTAAATTGTAATGATCCTAAGGAGATGAGTAAAAAGATCATTAAGAAGGCAAAAGAGCTTTCTGGTGGAAAGATAAAAGACGATATGACAGTAATAGTTGAAAAAGTGTATAGTCTTTATTAAGTAAGAGTATAGGGCATTTCACCACAAATGCTAACATAATTATGCTATAATATAAGATATTATTTCTAAAATAAACTATTTTCAGGAAGTGTTTGTCTTGATAAAAACTGTACTTAATACTATAAAAGAAAATAATATGTTGTGTAAAAAAGATAAAGTGGTAGTAGCTGTATCTGGAGGACCTGATTCACTCTGCCTTTTGGATATTTTGTATAAACTCAGTGAAGAACTTGATATAACCTTGTATGTGGCACATCTAAACCATTGTCTTAGAGGAAAAGAATCAGATGAGGATGAAGAGTTTGTTAGGAACTTTTGTCAAAATATAGGTATTGAGTTTAGAAGTAAAAGAGTTGACATAAATAAAATTTCACATCAACAAAATATTTCTTGTGAAACTGCAGGAAGAAAAGTAAGATATGAATTTTTTAATGAAGTCAAAGAGGAAGTTGAAGCACAAAAGATAGCTATAGCACATAATGCAAATGATCAGGCTGAGACCGTCCTAATGAGAATTATGAGAGGTACTGGATTAGAGGGCCTAACGGGCATAAAGGCTGTACGTGATCATGAATTTATAAGGCCCCTTATAAATACCACCAGGTGTGAAATTGAAAATTATTGTAACCAAGAGAATTTAAATCCACAAATAGATAAGACAAATTTTGAAACTATATATTCAAGAAATAAGATAAGATTGGAACTTATTCCCTATATAGAAAAAAACTTCAATAAAGATATTATAAATACTATAAATAGATTATCTGATACTATAAAAGTTGACAATAATTATTTAGATAGTATAGGTAAAGAAAAATTTAAAAAATATTGTGATACTTGCCCAGAAAAGGTTATAATATCTAAAGAGGCATTTTTAGAAAATGAATCAATAGTTTCCAGAATTTTAAGATTATCACTAAGAGAAGTATGTGGCAATCTATACGACTTTGAAAAGATACACATTTATGACATAATGCGTATTCAAAAGCATTCTACTGGAAAACAGATTATGCTTCCAAACCGGATAATAGTTTCAAATGATTATGGCAATATGATTATAAGCAAGAATATTAAAAAAGCTAAGATGTCAAATGACATATATGTACTTCATGATGGCATAAATAATATTTCTAATAATTGTACAATTTATATAGAATCTTATTGTAATGAAGGTATTAAAAATACAAATACAAATAAATTTATACAATACTTTGATTATGATAAGATAAAGGGAAATATAATATTGCGCAATAGGAAAGAAGGAGATAAATTTATACCAATAGGAATGAAAGGAAGTAAAAAACTTAAAAATATGTTTATAGATCTAAAAATATCAAAGGGAAAAAGAAATGATATTCCACTTATATGTTTTGGAGAAAATATAGCATGGGTAGTTGGATACAGAATTGGAGAACTTTTTAAAATAGATAAACATACTAAAAAAATTCTAGCTATAGAGTTTGAAGGAGAGGAAATATAGTTATGTATGATATGAGTGATGATATCAAGGAAATTCTTATCAGTAATGATGAGATTAACAAGAAAGTTAAGGAATTAGGGAAGAAGATTAGTGAAGATTATAGAGGAAAAGAGCTAATGCTTGTTGGTATTTTAAAAGGATCGGTTCCATTTATGGCAGATTTATTGAGGCAGATAACTATTCCATGCACTATGGATTTTATGGCAGTTTCCAGTTATGGAAATTCTACTAAAAGTTCTGGTATTGTACGAATATTAAAGGATTTAGACTTTGAGATACATAATAAGCATATACTTATTGTAGAAGATATAATAGATTCAGGTGTTACTCTTTCATATCTTGTAGATTATTTGAAAGGTAGAAAACCAAGCAGTATAGAAATAGCTTGCCTTCTAAATAAAGAAGAAAGAAGAAAAGTTAATGTTAATTCAAAATACATAGGTTTTCAGGTTCCAGACTACTTTCTAGTAGGTTTTGGTTTGGACTATGCAGAAAAATATAGAAATCTTCCTTATGTGGGAGTATTAAAAGATGATGTTTATAAATAATAGTTAAATCCGTTGTAAACAAATTTAGCATATGATACAATTTTACAGAGTAAAACCATAAAGAGAGGGGGGCCTTTAATGAAGAAAATTTCAAGTGCAACGGCCTGGATGGTAATTTTTGTATTAGTAATTCTAGTAGCACTATTGCTTGTAAGAACTAATCAGAGTTCAACTGCTATTAGCTTTAATCAATTCCAAAAAAGTTGGTTAAGCAACAACATAAAGAGTTTCCAACTTGGAGAAGACAAAATGACATTACGAGGAAGTTTAAAAAATGGTACCCAATATGAAACAGTAGTTCCATCTGAGAGATTATTTCAGTTTATAGGACAGCATCCTAAAGATGGTCAGGTACAGGAGATGTATGCAAAACCAGCTACAATTCCTATGTGGGTTCAGTATTTACCTACAATTTTATTAGTACTTGTGTTAGTTGCGGTGTGGTTTATGTTTATGCAGCAATCTCAAGGCGGTGGAGGAAATCGTGGTGTTATGAATTTTGGTAAAAGCAGAGCTAAAATGGCAACACCTGATAAGCAAAAAGTTACCTTTGATGATGTAGCGGGAGCAGAAGAAGAAAAACAAGAACTTGCAGAGATAGTCGATTTTTTAAAGCAGCCTAAAAGATATATTGAAATGGGTGCAAGGATACCTAAAGGAGTTCTTCTTGTAGGACCTCCAGGTACAGGTAAGACATTGCTGGCAAAGGCTATATCTGGTGAAGCTGGTGTACCTTTTTTTAGTATTTCAGGATCTGACTTTGTGGAGATGTTTGTTGGTGTTGGTGCTTCGAGAGTTAGGGATTTATTTGAACAGGCAAAGAAAAATTCTCCTTGTATAGTATTTATTGATGAAATAGATGCTGTTGGAAGACAGAGGGGAGCAGGCCTTGGCGGAGGTCATGATGAAAGAGAACAAACTTTGAATCAACTTTTAGTTGAAATGGATGGTTTTGGTGAAAATGAAGGTATAATTATGATAGCTGCTACAAATAGACCAGATATATTGGATCCAGCACTTCTCAGACCAGGAAGATTCGATAGGCAAATATTGGTAGGAGCACCAGACGTAAAGGGAAGAGAAGAGATACTTAAAGTTCATTCCAAGAATAAACATCTTTCAGATGAAGTGAAATTAGCGGTTCTCGCCAAAAGAACACCTGGATTTACAGGAGCAGATTTGGAAAATCTTATGAATGAGGCAGCACTGCTTGCAGTTAGAAAGAACAAAACTGTAATTGAAATGGAAGAGTTAGAAGAAGCAGTAACTAGAGTTGTTGCAGGACCAGAGAAAAAGAGTCGAGTAATA
This sequence comes from Clostridium tyrobutyricum, assembly GCF_019144085.1. Classification (GTDB taxonomy): domain Bacteria; phylum Bacillota; class Clostridia; order Clostridiales; family Clostridiaceae; genus Clostridium_B; species Clostridium_B tyrobutyricum_A. The sequence continues at coordinate 9,725 of NZ_JAHHUY010000022.1, read as the reverse complement.
GATGAGGAAGATAGAAAGCTTACAGCTTATCATGAAGCTGGTCATGCGGTAGTTATGCAGCTTTTACCTACATCAGATCCAGTACATGAGATAAGTATAATACCACGAGGAATGGCTGGAGGATATACTATGCACCTGCCTGAAAAAGATACCTCTTATATGTCAAAAACTAAATTAGAAGAAGAAATAATAGGTCTTCTTGGAGGAAGAGTAGCTGAGAAGATTATAATAGGTGATATAAGTACTGGAGCCAAAAATGATATTGAAAGAGCTACAACTATTGCTAGAAAAATGGTTATGGATTATGGTATGAGTGGTCTTGGACCTATAGCATTTGGTTCAGGGCATGACGAAGTATTTTTAGGAAGAGATTTAGGCAAAGGACGAAATTTCAGTGAAGAAGTAGCTTTTGAAATAGACAAAGAAATAAGAAAATTAATTGATGATGGATATAAAAAAGCTGAGAAATTATTAACAGACAATATAAATAAACTTCATGCTGTAGCTAAGAGATTGCTTGAAAAAGAAAAAGTAGAAGCTGATGAATTTTTAGAAATATTTAATCAAGCTTAAAAATACACTCTATAGATTAATCTATAGAGTGTATTTTTAAATTTATATAGTACTTGAAATATAAAATAATTTCTAGTACTATAAAAGTATGTTAAAAAATAAATAATCTTTAAGTTTTTAAAATAATTATGGGAAATGAGATGATTAAATGGAATTTAATTTAAAAGAGGGAACTGTATTTACTAAGAAGGTAAAGGTTACTGAAAATGATACTGCTCTAAAAATGGGATCTGGAGATTTAGAAGTTTATGCAACACCATCCATGATAGCTCTTATGGAAAATACAGCTAAAAGTTCTGTTGCAAAGGAAATACCTGAAGATTGCACAACAGTAGGAATTGAAATGAATGTACAACATGTTAAGTCATCGCCTGTAGGTGCAAACATAGAGTGCAAAGCTGTACTTACTAAAATTGATAGAAAAAAATTATTTTTTGAAGTAGAAGCTAGTGATGATAAAGGAGTAATAGGAAAGGGATCTCATATAAGATTCATAGTAAATAGTCATGACTTTATGGAAAAAACTAAAAAATAGTTAAATAAAAATTGATTTGTATTATACATGATAATATTTTAGTAAAGTTTAGATTTTTATAGTATATAAAGCTCTTGACAAATCATATTTTATTGATAAAATAAAGGTATTAATTGACAATGTAATGTAAATTAGGGCAGCCTTATATAGCTGCTCTTTAATTATGTAATATTAATTTAAGAGTGTTTTGATTAGTTTTCTAAGGGCGGTGTTACATAGTGATTTTAGTTGTAGATGTTGGAAATACTAATATTGTAATTGGAATTTATGATGATAATGACCTTGTCTCCGTATGGAGATTATCTACTGATTCTAAGAGAACAGCAGATGAATATGGTATACAGGTAATTCAGCTTTTTGCAAAAAATGATTTAGAAATTGGGGATATAAAAGGGGCTATAATATCTTCTGTAGTTCCCAATATAATGTATTCACTTGAGCATATGATAGTAAAATATTTTAAAGTTAAACCAGTTGTAGTTGGTCCTGGAGTAAAGACAGGTATAAATGTAAAATATGATAATCCAAGAGAAGTAGGAGCTGACAGAATAGTAAATGCAGTAGCAGCTCATGAAATTTATAATAAAGCAGCAATTATAATAGATTTTGGTACAGCCACTACTTTTTGTGCACTTACTGCTAATGGAGATTATTTGGGTGGAACTATTTGCCCGGGAGTACAAATATCTTCAGATGCATTATTTGAAAGAGCTGCTAAGCTTCCACGTGTAGAATTAGTAAAACCACGGAGTGTAATATGTAAGAATACTGTTACAAGTATGCAGGCAGGAATAATATATGGATATGTTGGGCAGATTGAGTATATAATAAGAAAAATGAAGCAGGAAATGATTGCTATGGGAGAAGAGCAACCTTTTGTAGTAGCTACAGGGGGACTCGCAAAGCTTATAAATGAAGAATCTGGTTCTATAGATATGATAGATCCAATATTAACTCTTACAGGACTTAGGATTATCTACTATAAAAACAAGGAGTATATACTTAAATGCAAATAGGAAATCTCAGGTTAAAAAATAATGTGTTTCTCGCACCTATGGCAGGTGTTACAGATATTGCTTTTAGAGAATTGTGCATAGAACAGGGATGTGGATTAGTTTATACAGAGATGATAAGTTCAAAGGCTCTTTTTTATGGAAATAGTAAAACTGAGCATATGTTTGATATATCAGAAAAAGAAAAACCATGTGCTGTGCAAATTTTTGGAAGTGAGCCTAATATAATGGCAAAGACCTGCGAAATTTTTAATTCTAGAGATGATATATGCTTAGTAGATATAAATATGGGTTGTCCGGCTCCTAAAATAGTAAAAAATGGTGACGGCTCTGCTCTTATGAAGAATCCACATATAGCAGAAAAAATAGTAAAGGCAGTAAAGAAAGAGTCCTTAAAGCCTGTTACAGTAAAAATGAGAATAGGATTTGACTCTGAACATATAAATGTGTTGGATTTTGCTAAAAGAATTGAACAAGCAGGAGCAGATGCAATAACAGTTCATGGAAGAACTAGCAAACAGATGTATACAGGAATGGCAGATTGGGACATTATAAGTAAAGTTAAAAACATGGTACATATACCAGTTATAGGAAATGGAGATGTAAAAACAGCTGATGAAGCTCAATATAGACTTGATGTGTCTAAATGTGATGGTATTATGATTGGTAGAGGAGCTATGGGAAATCCATGGATATTTAAACAGATAAAACAAAAAAGATTAGGCAAAACAGTTGATTATCCAACTGATATAGAAAAAATAAATTTATGTATTGATCATTATAGAAGATCTATAAATTATAAAGGTCAAAGAAGAGCTTTGTTAGAGATGCGCAAACATATGAGCTGGTATTTAAAAGGACTTAAGGCAAGTAAGGAAATAAAAGATAAAATAAATTGTGAAGACAGCATTGAAAAAGTTATAGAAATTTTAGAAACATATAAAAATTTTTTATATTAGAAGTAATCTTAATTTAACTTTCGTAATAGTATATTATGTAAGCAATTTATAGGAAGAGTACAATGCAACCAGTTGTATATGCAAATTCTCACTCAAATAAAGTATATAAAGATAATGGCTTTTTTGTAAGAATGAAAGACCGATTTAAAATAAGAATTAAAGAGAAGTATTTTATAAAGGACCTTAATGTTAAAATTACTGATATAGAATTACCACCTAATATAAACAAAGAGGCCTATTATAATAATTTATTAAGAGCTAAAAAATTGTGTAGAAATAATGATATAAAATTGGCACCGAAAATATATAGAGATTTAGACTATAGTATATATAATAATTTTCAAAAGGATCTTATGGCTTTTAGTATTTATAAAAGTACTCAGATGATACTTAAAAATATACAAAAAAACGTAAAAAATAGTTGTATAGTAGTTTATGATGCATCAGATTCTATATTATTTAGAACAATATGTTTTTTTGCAAAAGAAGCAAAATTTATAGTTCTACTTTCAGAAAATATTAGAAAAGCTAACCAGATTAGAGAATATATTATAGCAAACTATGGTGTAACACCTGTAGTAACTTTGGATAAACAGTTTTCTTTTGATAATGCTGATTTTATAATAACATCCAGAAATTTAGTTATTAATAGAGATATATGCATATGGCATGTTTGTAATAACTTTGTTGAAGGCATAAAAAACAATTTAAATATTAATGATGTAACTTATAAGGCGCCCTGGAATTTTAAAGATGGAAATATGTATTTTGAAGTTCTAGGTTCCATATTAAATCAGATGGATGAAAAGGATATAGATAAATCATTAGAATACAATGGGGTATTTTTAAATAATATAAAATTTAATGACAATGTAATAAATTTTAATTGACATTAAAATAATGCTATTTTATAATTACTTAAAATATTATTTATAAAAATTATTGGGATATTATTTATAAAAGGGGAGATTAAGATGAGCGAATTAAAAGAACAATTAATAACTTACGAAGGATTAAAAAAACTTGAGGATGAACTTGAAAATTTAAGGACAGTTAAAAGAAGAGAGATAACTGAAAAAATTAAATCCGCCCTTTCTTTCGGAGATTTAAGTGAAAATTCTGAATATGATGATGCGAAAAATGAACAGGCATTTGTTGAAGGAAGAATAGTACAACTTGAAAATATGTTGAAAAATGTTACTATAGTAGATGAAAGTGAAATTCCGTCAGATATAGTAAGTGTAGGTTCAATTGTTAAAATTAAAGATTATGATTTTGATGAAGAGGTAGAATATCATATTGTAGGTTCTGCAGAAGCGGATCCTATTAATAATAAAATATCTAATGAATCACCAGTTGGAAAGAGTTTATTAAATAAAAAAATTGATGATATAATTGAAGTACGAATTCCAGATGGAGTAAGTAGATATAAAATACTCAGTATAAGAAAATAATTGGAGGATAAACTTAATGACAAAGCAAGAAAACTTTAATAAGTTAGAGAAAAAGTTTAATGCCCTTATAGAAGAAAGAAGACAAAAGTTTTTTCAACTACAAAATGAAGGTAAAGATCCATTTGAGGTATATAAGGTTGATAGAACACATACTTCAGAACAGATAAGGGATAATTATGAGTCTCTTGAAGGAAAAACTGTTACTGTGGCAGGAAGACTTATGTCCAAAAGGGTACATGGAAAAGCTGGGTTCTCTGATATATATGACAGATATGGCAAAATTCAAATGTATATTAAAATAGATGATGTTGGAGAAGAAAAACTAAAAGAATATAAAACTTATGATATAGGTGATATATTAACTGTTACAGGTAGAGTTTTTAAAACAAAAACTGGTGAAATAACAATTCACATTGAATGTTTTAAACTTGTATGTAAATCTTTAAAACCGTTACCTGAAAAGTGGCATGGATTAAAAGATCCAGATTTAAAATATAGACAGAGATATGTAGATTTAATAATAAATCAGGATGTAAGAGATACATTTTTAAAGAGAACAGCTATTGTTAAAACTATGAGAGAATATCTAGATAAAAGGGATTTCCTAGAAGTCGAGACACCTATATTATCTACAATAGCTGGAGGAGCAGCAGCAAAACCATTTATAACTCATCACAATACTCTTGATATGGATATGTATCTTAGAATTGCTACTGAATTATATTTAAAAAGACTTATTGTAGGTGGTTTTGAAAAAGTTTATGAAATAGGCAAAAACTTTAGAAATGAAGGTATGGATGTAAGACATAATCCAGAATATACCTGTATAGAACTATACGAAGCATTTGCAGATTACAACGACATGATGGAATTGACAGAAAATATGATAGCTTATATATGCGAAAAAGTTCTTGGCACTACAAAAGTAGTTTATGAAGATACTGAAATAGATTTCAAGCCACCATGGAATAGAATTACTATGGTTGATGCTGTAAATAAATTTACTGGTGTTGATTTTAATGAAATAAAAGATGATAGTGAAGCACAAGCAATAGCTAAAGAAAAAAATATTGAACTGAAAAAAGAATTAAAAGATTGTACAAAAGGTGATATATTAGATGCTATGTTTGAGGAATTTTGTGAGGAAAAATTTATTCAGCCAACTTTTGTATTAGACTATCCTGTAGAAATATCACCTCTTACTAAGAAGAAAAGAGGAAATGACAAGTTTACTGAAAGATTTGAGGGATTTATATATGGCAGAGAAATATGTAATGCCTATTCAGAATTAAATGATCCTATAGTCCAGAAAGAAAGATTTGTTCAGCAGTTAAAGGAAAGAGAACTTGGTGATGATGAAGCATATATGATGGATGAAGATTTTATCAATGCTCTTGAAATTGGAATGCCACCAACTGGAGGATTGGGAATAGGAGTAGATAGGCTTATAATGTTCTTGACAAATGCATCTTCAATAAGAGATGTTATATTATTTCCTACTATGAAACCATTAAAATAATATTATTTTTATAGTATTTAAGTTGCTCTATGGTAAGTAACTTAGAACAAATTTTGAGCTTGGTTATTTTCATGGAGCTATTTATTTTATAACAATTCAATATAATAGGTTATGACAAAGTATAGTAGTAATATTTATTTCAACAGAGAGGCTGTGAATGGTGTAAGCGGCTGAGATTTTATTACGAATGGAGCTTTTGAACTATTATTATTTAAAGATGAGCATCTGCTAAAAAGGGTGGAACCGCGGATATAATCCGTCCCTTTAAACGTGCTCTTTTTTTATGTAAAAAATAAATTCAATTATATAAGGAGAATAGTTTAATATGGATAAGAATATGGATAAGATAGTTGCTTTAGCTAAGAATAGAGGATTTGTATATCCAGGCTCAGATATATATGGAGGGCTTGCAAACACTTGGGACTATGGACCAATTGGGGTAGAATTAAAAAATAATGTAAAAAAATGTTGGTGGCAAAAATTTATTCATGATAATAAGCATAATGTTGGAATAGACTGTGCAATACTTATGAATAATGAAGTTTGGGCAGCTTCAGGACATATAGGAAATTTTTCTGATCCACTTATGGATTGTAAAGATTGTAAATCAAGATTTAGAGCAGATAAGTTAGTTGAAGAACATATGACATCTCAAGGTATTCAAAAGGCTAGTGCAGATGGTTGGAGCAATGAAAAACTAAAAAAATATATAGATGATAATAACATAGCTTGTCCTAGCTGCGGAAAAAGTAATTTTACCGACATAAGACAATTTAATCTTATGTTTAAGACTTATCAAGGAGTAACTGAAGATTCGAAATCTGAAATATACTTAAGACCAGAGACAGCTCAAGGAATATTTGTAAACTTTAAGAATGTTCAGAGAACTAGTAGAAAAAAAATACCTTTTGGGATAGGACAGATAGGAAAATCTTTTAGAAATGAAATAACTCCAGGCAATTTTACGTTTAGAACTAGAGAGTTTGAACAAATGGAACTAGAATTTTTTTGTAAGCCAGGTACAGATTTAGAATGGCATAGCTATTGGAAAGACTATTGTTGGAACTTTTTAATTTCATTAGGATTAAAAAAGGAAAATATAAGATTTAGAGATCATGACAAAGAAGAACTTTCTCATTACAGTAATGCAACTTCAGATATTGAATATTTATTTCCTTTTGGTTGGGGAGAACTTTGGGGCATTGCAGATAGAACTGATTATGATTTAAAACAGCATCAAGGTCATTCAGGTAAAGATATGAGTTATCTTGATCCTACAACTCATGAAAAATATATTCCTTATTGTATAGAGCCATCTGTAGGAGCAGATAGAGCTGTACTTGCTTTTTTAGTTGATGCTTATGATGAAGAAAAGCTTGATGGAGGAGATACAAGGTTAGTTATGCACTTACATCCGGCTATAGCTCCATTTAAAGCAGCAGTGCTTCCACTGAGTAAGAAATTATCAGAAAAGTCTTCTCAGGTATATGATGTTTTAAGAAAAGAATTTAACATAGATTATGATGAAGCGGGTAGTATTGGAAAAAGATACAGAAGAGAAGATGAAATAGGCACACCATATTGTATAACGGTTGATTTTGATACACTTGAAGATAATACTGTTACTATAAGAGATAGAGATACTATGGAACAATTTAGAATAAGTATAGATAAGCTTAATGACTTCCTTAAAGAAAAAGTTGAATTTTAAATACAATATAAATAAAGCATATGGTTATTGGTAAAATAGCTATATGCTATTTTAGTTGATATAAATACTGTTTTTGTAAATTGATATAATAATATCATTTATATGATTATAAAAAAACTAGAAAAAAATACATAATATAGTTTTACTGTAATAATTATGGATAAAAAATTTACCGGATGCTATCATCCGGTAAATTAGGGTTTAATCATGGGGATATGTTATATGTTTAATTAAAACTTGGGGAATTATATTAATGTTTCCTTACGGCACAAATCTAGTATAGCATACAATAATAATAAGTTTCAATATACAAGTGTAAAGTTGTTAAATTAAATATTTTCTCACAATTTCGACTTTATTCGCTGACAAATACAATAAAACTTCAAATAATGCACACAAAAAAATATAACAATATGGAATTATAAGTGATATAATTAACTGATAAAGATCATAATAGATAGTTTATTTTGGAGGGTTTTTAGATGGAGAATAACTTTAATGATTTTAAAGTCTTTATAAAAGGTAAAAAAACAGCCATAGTAGGTATAGGAATTAGTAATAGACCGTTAATAGATTTTTTATTAAAATTAGGTGCTAGAGTAAGTGCATTTGATAAAAAGAGTGAAAGTCAATTAGGGAAAACATCAAAAGAATTAAGGAGTAAAGGAGTAGAGCTTATACTTGGAGAAAATTATTTAGACAATTTAAATAATTTTGATGTTATATTTAAGACTCCATCTATGAGAATAGATAGTCCAGCCCTTTTAAAAGCAAAATCTCAAGGGTCATATATAACTTCTGAGGTTGAGGAGTTTGTAAAATACTGCCCTTCAAAAATATATGGAGTTACAGGAAGTGATGGTAAGACTACGACTACAACGCTTATATATAGTATCCTTGTTGAGGAAGGATATAAGTGTTGGGTTGGAGGAAATATAGGAGTGCCTTTATTTTCAAAGATAGAGGAAATAAATAAAGATGACAGAGTTGTACTTGAGCTGTCTAGTTTCCAACTCATGACTATGAATGTTTCACCTGATGTAGCAGTGGTAACTAATATAAGTCCCAATCATCTTGATATACACAAGAATATGGAAGAGTATGTTGATGCTAAAAAGAATATATTTAGATATCAAAAAAATGATAATTTATTGGTATTAAATAAAGACAATAGTTACACTGATTCCATGGTAGATGAAGCTCTGGGAAAAGTAAAACAGTTTAGCATAAAGAAAGAATTAAATTATGGTGGATATCTAAAAAATGATAACTTATATATAGATGAAGATAAGATATGCAAAATAAAAGATATTAAATTGAAAGGTATGCATAATGTTGCTAACTTATTAGCTGGTTTTTGTGCTGTACAAGGAGATGCAAGTACTAATAGTATGAGGAAAGTCGCTAGCACTTTTCAAGGTGTGGAGCATAGATGTGAGTTTGTTAGAGAATTAAATGGAGTTAAATATTATAATGATTCAATAGCCTCAAGTCCAACTAGAACCTTAGCTGGCCTTAAGGCTTTTGAAAAGCCCGTCATACTTATAGCAGGTGGATATGATAAAAAAATTCCTTTTGGCGTATTAGCGGAAGAAGGATATTCTAAAATAAAGACTCTTATTTTAATGGGTAATACAAAGGATAAAATAAAGGCGGCATTTGAAAAATTGAAAATTACCAAGAATATTGATGTGCCAATAGTTTCAGTTAACTCACTTGAAGAAGCAGTTTCAAAGGCTAAAGAGATTGCTGTCAAAGGTGATATTGTAACTCTTTCACCTGCTTGTGCAAGCTTTGATATGTTTCCTAATTTTGAAGTGAGGGGTAATAAGTTTAAGGATATAATAAATTCTCTATAAAATTTGAATGATTATTAAAGATAGAGTTTTCAATTATAAATCCTATCTTTAATAATTAACATATACTAATGGTTCATGACTTCAATTCGTAATTTGAATATA
>NZ_JAHHUY010000021.1:0-56695 GCF_019144085.1 Clostridium tyrobutyricum | reverse complement strand
ATTTTTTATATTACGAATTGAAGAAAATATGAATTAAGATTTGATAATATTACAATACTATGTTATGATAAGATTTGTTTTGTAATATAAAAAAGAAAGAGGAGTTTTAATGAGTAATATGAATTTCAACAATTTAAGTTTGGATCCTAAAATACTTCAGGCAATAGATGCTTTAGGATTTGAAGAGCCTTCTCAAATTCAGGCGGAATCCATTCCTGTAATATTGGAAGGACACGATGTAATAGGTCAGGCACAAACAGGTACTGGAAAGACTCTGGCATTTGGTGCTCCGATGCTAAGTAAAATAGATCATAATAGCAACCATATATCTACGCTTATACTCACACCTACAAGAGAACTTGCAATTCAAGTAAATGATGAATTAAGTAAACTAGTTAAATTCAGTAAAATACGTCTTATGCCAATATATGGCGGTCAACCTATTGATAGACAAATAAGATCCTTAAAAAAAGGAATAGATGTAGTAGTTGGTACTCCTGGCAGAATAATAGACCACATACGAAGACACACAATAGATTTGAGTAAAATACAATTTTTAATAATGGATGAAGCTGACGAAATGTTGGATATGGGGTTCATAGATGATATAGAAAGTATAATAAAAAATACCAATTCTGACAGACAAACCTTGTTATTTTCCGCAACTATGCCAAATCAAATAAAAAAATTAGCATCCAAGTATATGAGTAAAGATACTAAATATATTAGAATAGAAAAAAGTACACTAACTGTTGAAAAAATAAAACAATATTATTATGAGATTAAACATAAAGACAGATTTGAATCTCTGTGCAGGATACTGGATGTAGATGAACCTTCCAGTGCTATAATATTCTGCAAGACAAAAAGAGGTGTTGATGAACTTGTAGAATCCATGCAGGCAAGAGGCTATAATGTAGAAGGTATGCATGGTGATATGAATCAGAATCAAAGAATGAACACTCTTAGAAAATTCAAAGATGGAAGTTTAGAGTTTTTAATTGCAACGGATGTAGCTGCAAGAGGTATAGATGTAGAAAATGTATCCCACGTTATAAACTATGACCTGCCTCAAGATACAGAATATTATGTACACAGAATAGGAAGAACTGGAAGAGCTAATAAGGAAGGTATTGCCTATTCCCTTGTAACTCCAAGAGAATATATACTTTTAAAACAAATAGAAAAATATACAAAGAGCAAAATAAAAAGAAAAGAAGTACCTACAGTTGATGACATATTTGAAGCTAAATATAAACATATTGCAGAAAAAATAAAGACTACATTAAGTGAAAACAATTTTAAAAACTTTATTCCTATAGCAACTGAATTAGATGAAGAATATAATCTAGTTGATGTAGCAGCTGCACTTATGAAAATGGTTTTCGACAACGAAATAAGTTTTGACTATAAAGAAAACTCTATAAATAAAAATATAGATGAAGAAATACGATTGTTTTTGTCCATAGGAAGAATGGATAATATAACTCCAAGAAAGCTAATTAAATTTATAACTGAAACATCATCAGTTGAAGCGCATGAAATTGGTGATATAGATATATTAAACAAATTTACATTCATAAACGCATCCGAAAGTATTGGTTCAGTTATATTAAAAAAGACCAACGGTAAAAAATTCCAGGGAAGAAGAGTTTCTGTGGAAGTCGCAAAGAGCAAGAACTCTAAAAACAGATAATTATTCAATACCCACAAATGTATTTTGTGGGCTTATTATTATAAAAATTTAAAAATGGATGGTGAATTGATGAATAAAATTGCTTTTAAAGGAAGCTGCATGCTAAATCCTGTTCCTGCGGTGCTTGTAACTTCAAGGAATAAGTCTGGAAAGATAAATGTGTTTACTGCTGCTTGGGTTGGAACTGTGTGTACAAAGCCTCCTATGATTTCAATATCCATAAGGCCGGAAAGACTTTCATATGAATATATAAAAGAGACTAAAGAATTTTCAGTAAATCTTCCTAGTTCGTCAATGACACGGGTATTAGATTTTTGTGGAGTTAAATCTGGAAGGAATACAGATAAAATAAAGGCTTGTAAATTCAATTTAAAAGATAGTACGAAAATCAATGTACCTTATATTGAAAACTGTCCTGTAAATTTAGAATGCAAAGTAAAGAACATAATTCCTCTAGGTAGTCACCACCTTTTTTTATCTGATATATTATCAGTTAATGTAGATGAAAATATCATATCAAAAAGCGGCAAAATACATCTAGAAAAAGCTAATCTTGTCTGCTATTCTCATGGAGAATATTTTAAAATTTCTTCAAAACCAAGTGGTAAATTTGGCTACTCTGTAAAAAGGAAGAAATAAAATTATTGTAGAATAAGTTATTCTACAATAATTTTTCTACTTTAACATCATAATTTCCATCTGGAGAATCAACTGTAGCCTTTTGACCTACCTTCAGTTTAAATAAAGCCTTACCTAAAGGAGAGTCTATGCTTATGTTCATATTTTTAACATCACCCTCTACAGAACTTACCAAAGTAACTTCTTCTGTATCATCTATGTCATAAAATCTTACTACTGCAGTCTTATTGACATCAAATACATCTGCATCATCAGAACTTTTTATTATAATAGCACTTTTAAGTTGTTCCTCAAGTTCTTGTATTCTCGTTTCAGTCATAGATTGGTCATCTTTTGCAGCACTATAATCTGCATTTTCACTCAAATCACCCTGCGCACGCGCAGACTTAAGAGCAGCCTTAATTTCAACTCTTTTAACTGTTTTTAAATATTCAAGTTCATCTTCTAATTTTTTCTTACCTGATTCTGTTAATGTTAAATTCTGCATAAAACCACCTACTATTCTAAATTTATAATATATTACTCTTAAAAATATGTATACAAGTTTTCTTACTATACCATTATAATATTACCAATAAGATAATACAAGGAATTTACTTGTGTGTTTAAATTATGACAATACACTACTTTGTTATAATTTAAATTATTGTAAATTTATCCATTATGATATAATCATGTTAATGACAGCAATTATTTTAACCTTGGGGGTATTAATATGAGAAAAGAATTTTATCTTAAAAATGGGAAAATAATGATAAATTTCACTGAGAAATACTGTGACACATCAGAAAAATTATTGGAAAGTTCAGCATTTAAAACTCTTTTAGCAAAATATTTAGAAAAATCACAGAGAAAGAACACTTCTATCTATAAATATATTAAACATGAAACTAATATTACTGAAATAGATCAACTTACTTATAGCATAGCAAACTTATTTAAATTGCTAATGGTATTCAAGGCAGAAGATATTAAAAAAATAGATATAAATCTTAAATCTATTTTTGACAGCAAAGACAAACTTATATTATTTGTAGAAGACTTATATAGATTTTGGAGAAAAATTGAAAGATATACAATTATACATGACAATAAACCAGGTGAAGGATTTCAGGATGCAAGTTTTATAGATTCAAACATTGCATTTTCTCAATTAATATTGGATACTTATAGAAAAATCGAGGAAAATATTATATCACACAAGCCTCAAATATATAGACAACTTCCTGCTGGTGGAAATGCAGGTCTAATATTAAACGATTTACCACATTCATATTCAGAAGACTATAAATGTCTTCAAAACATTCCTTTTATTAAATCAATTATGTTGGATCCTCCATTTATAACTTATCCTAAAATGAATACCCGAACAGGTATGTTTACAGAATGCTTTGAAAATCCCTTGAAACAATGCACTATAAAATATGACCACTGGTTTTGTTATCCTGCCAAAGTCGGAGACCTACTAGCCTATATATATTTTCATAGGGATTTTATGGCTCATGGCATAACTCTTTGCAATCTGTTTGAAATAGCAAAAGAAAGTGAATATGCAAATAAAAAACCGGATATAGTCTATGTATTTGGAGCAAGAGATTCTTCAAAACAAATGAGAACGATTTTTTACGATGATAAGAAAAATAATATAATGCTTGGATATATAAATTACAATGAGTCCATAGATTATTTTGGTTATATGAAGAAAATGACTCTTACACTTCACAATCTTATAATGATAAAAAGAGAATATCTTCCTATTCATGGAGCCATGGTCAATATAGTCACAAAAGACAATAAAACTGCAAATATAATTATAATGGGTGATAGTGGTGCCGGTAAGTCTGAAACTCTGGAAGCATTCAGACAACTTGGGGATGAATATATAAGTGACATGAAAATAATATTCGATGATATGGGAACTGTCAGACTTGATGAAAAAGGCTGCATATCAGCTTATGGTACTGAAATAGGTGCCTTTGTAAGATTAGATGATCTAGACAGTGGATACGCTTTTAAAGAAATAGACAGAAGTATTTTCATGAATCCAGATAAAATAAATGCACGATTAGTTATTCCTGTATCTAGCTATACTGAAATAACTACCGGATATCCTGTTAATTTATTTTTATATGCCAATAATTATGAAGATAAGGGCTCTGAACTAGAATTTTTTAATAATTGTGATACTGCTATAAAAGTATTTAAAGATGGTGCCCGAATGGCCAAAGGAACTACATCAGAAAAAGGCCTTGTTAAAACCTATTTTGCAAATCCTTTTGGTCCTGCTCAAAAATCTGAAGATACAGGCAAACTATTAAATATATATTTCAATCGGTTTTTTAAGTCTGGTGTAAAAGTAGGACAACTTAGAACTCGCCTTGGTATATCTGGCAAAGAAAAAACAGGTCCTAAAAAAGCTGCTTTAGTACTTCTGGAAGAAATAAAGCATTTACAAAATTGACCAAATTGATATATTGACATAATATAATTACAAACTATATAATATTTTTGTAACAATAAAAAGAAATTCATACAATGTTTAATTTGTATGTAATTTGAGCATATATAAATCTGAGAAGGATTTTACTTAGGTTTTTATGTGCTCTTTTTAGCTGTGTATAAAAAATTATTGAGATAGGAGGAATTATCTGTGACTAAAAATTTAAAAGATATATTCATGCTGCTTTTCGCTTGTCTTCTAGTTGCTTTTGGAACTTATTTTTTTCTGGCACCCAGTCATATAGCTGCAGGTGGAATTAGTGGTGCAGGTATAATTGTTAATATTATTTTTCCAAATATACCTATAGGACTGTTTATGATTTGTGTAGAAATACTTTTATTTATAATAGGTTTTATAATAATAGGACCTATGTTCGGTGGTAAAACAATATTTTGCAGCTTTTCTATATCACTGATGATATTATTGATGGAAAAGATATATCCCATAGTTAAACCTTTTAGTTCGGATACTTTAATGCAACTTATATTCGGAGTATTAATATGCGGTGCAGGTATGGGAATAGTCTTTAATAAAAATGCATCTACAGGTGGAACTGATATAATAGCTAAAATAATTAATAAATATACAAAAATAAGCATAGGCAAATGTATATTGATGCCTGATATTGTCGTAGCTATTGCCGCTTCTGCCGTGCTTGGAATAGACAAAGGTATGTACGCAATGCTTGGAATACTGTTAAATGCAACAATTATAGATAGAGTAATTATAAATTTAAATACTTACAAGCAAGTAGCTATAATAAGCTCAAATGGCAAAAAGATAAAAGATTATATAGTCGACGTACTAGATCGAAGTGCAACAATATACTATGCAAAAGGTGCTTATAATAATAACAATAATGAAGTTATAACAACTATACTGGATAGAAAACAATTTCTCAAGCTTAAAGAATATATAGTAAAAATAGATGCTAAGGCATTTATCACTGTAAATGAGGTAAATGAAGTACTTGGAGAAGGTTTTTCAAGTATAATATAAGCACATTGCCAAATATGGACTTTCGATATTATCTGAAGGTTCATATTTATTTAATTAGTCGTTTATTATATAATAGTATATTAAGTACATTTTACATACATATCCCAATATCAATATATTAGAATAGTAATTTAATTTTAGGATATAATTAAAATTATCATAATATAAAGGGGGAAAATTTATGAGAATTCCAAAGCACATAGGTATAATTCCAGATGGAAATAGACGATGGGCATCAAAAAACAAAATGAGTAAAGAGAAGGGTTATGGGGCAGGTTTAAAACCAGGCATAGAATTATTCAGACTATGTAAAAAACTAGGTGTTAATGAATTAACATATTATGGTTTTACAGTAGATAACACAAAAAGGCCTAAAATACAGACCAAAGCTTTTACTGAAGCTTGTATTAACGCAGTAGACATATTGTCAAAAGAGAATGCATCTCTTCTGGTAGTTGGTAATTCAGATTCTCCAATGTTTCCGAAAATACTTCTTCCATATACTGAAAGGAAAGATATTGGAAAAGGTGGAATTAAAATAAATTTTCTTGTAAATTATGGATGGGATTGGGATTTAAATAATTTAAGCAATTCACATTCCACAAATAGAAATTCAATCATATCAAGTTTGAACTCTCATGATATAAGTAGAATGGATCTAATAATACGTTGGGGTGGCAGAACAAGATTAAGTGGATTTCTTCCAGTACAATCAGTGTATTCCGACTTTTATGTAGTAGATGATTACTGGCCGGATTTCAGGGAGCAGCATCTTTTAGATGCATTAAAATGGTATGACAATCAAGATGTAACACTAGGAGGCTGAATCTTATTTAGCCGAACATAAACTTCTTTATAAGTGCATATTTATGTGCTATAATTTAGTTTAGCAATTCATAATTAAAAAAGAATTCTTTAACATATAAGGTGCTTTTACTCATTTGTAAAAGATAATAGGGAATCAAGTTATAATCTTGAGCAGCACCCACTACTGTAATTTGGACGAAAGTTTCTAAACCACTGTTTATATACGGGAAGGGAAACAATTAGGATGAAGATAAGCCAGGAGACCTGCCTTTTATGTAAAACTGAATCTTTGGGATTGAAGATAAGGAGGAAAATTATATGAACAAATCAACTATCGTAGGTTACCCTAGAATAGGTGCTAATCGAGAACTAAAATTTGCAGTAGAATCGTATTTTAATGGAAATATAGATTCAAATGAACTATTTTCCACAGGAAAGAAATTGAGGGAGGAATATTGGTCCAAACAAAAAGAAAGTGGATTGGATATTATACCGTCAAATGACTTTTCATACTACGACAATATGTTGGATATGGCATTTCTATTAAACATTATACCACAAAAATACAAAGATCTCGGTCTTTCACCATTGGATACATATTTTGCAATGGCTAGAGGTTATCAAAATAACTCCAAAGATATAAAAGCCTTGCCGATGAAAAAATGGTTTAACACAAACTACCATTATATCGTACCTGAAATAGATGAAGATACCAGCTTTTCAATTAATGATACTAAACCTTTTGATCTATATAGAGAATCAAAAGAATTTAATATGGAAACCAAGCCGGTAATAATAGGTATTTTCACTTTTCTCAAGCTCTCAAATTTAAAAGGTAATACTAAATTTGAACACTGTTTGAATAAACTTGCAAATGTATACATAGATATACTAGACAAGTTCCAACAAGAAGGCATTAAATCTCTGCAGATTGATGAACCAATTCTAGTAACAGATTTAACTGAATATGAAATAGAACTATTTAAAAATGTGTATGATAAAATCTTAAATAAAAAATATAATTTTAAAACATTGCTCCAAACATATTTTGGAGATATAAGAGATATATACGAAAATTTACAAGACCTAAAATTTGATGAAATAGGATTGGATTTTGTAGAAGGTAAAGAAAATATAACGCTTCTACAAAAATATGGATTTCCCGACAACAAGATATTAATAGCTGGAATAGTCAATGGAAAAAACATATGGAGAAACGACTACAAACACAGCATTGAACTAATAAATAATATTGGTAAATATATTGATACAAATAAAATTTATATAAGTACTTCATGTTCTCTTCTGCATGTACCTTATACTGTAAAACCTGAAGGTCATATTGATGACAAAAATATAGGAAAAGTAGATAATCTTATAAATATGTCAGAATACATAGAGAGCTTGTCTTTTGCGGAAGAAAAATTAAGTGAACTTTCAGAAATAAAAGAACTGCTGGAATTCAAAAATTATGAAAAACAAATCAAATATATAAAAAATCAGAATATACTAAAAAGGAAAAGAGAAAATCCACTATGCTATAATAAAGAAATTAGAACAAATATAAATAATTTAAAACCAGAAGATTTTACAAGAAACGACTCTTTAGAATATAGAAAAAAAGTTCAAAATAATATTTTCAAACTACCTTTATTACCTACAACTACCATAGGATCTTTTCCACAAACTCATGAGATTAAAAAACTTAGAAAAGATTTAAGAGAGAATACTATTACGAAGGAAAAATATAAAAATCAAATAAGAGAAAAAATTAAAGAAGTACTTAAGTTTCAAGAGGATATTGGTTTAGATGTATTAGTACACGGAGAATATGAACGTGCTGACATGGTTGAATACTTTGGAAGATTGTTAGATGGTTTTCTGTTTACCAAAAATGGCTGGGTTCAATCTTATGGAACAAGAGCAGTAAAACCACCGATAATATATGGAGATGTAAAGCGTACTGCTCCTATGACATTAGATTGGATTAAATTTGCTCAAGATCAAACTGACAAACCTGTAAAAGGTATGTTAACAGGGCCAATTACAATTTTAAACTGGTCATTTCCAAGAGAAGATCTTGACTTAGAACAAATAGCCTATCAAATAGGTTTGGCAATTGGAGAAGAAGTTTTGGATTTAGAATCTGAAGGAATAAAAATAATACAAATTGATGAAGCTGCTTTAAGAGAAAAACTTCCTCTTAGAACTAAAGATTGGCATAAAAAATATTTAGATTGGGCAATACCTGCTTTTCGTTTAACCAACTCAAAAGTTAAGAGCGAAACTCAAATTCATACCCATATGTGCTATAGTGAATTTTCAAGTATAGTACAAGAAATTAAAGATATGGATGCAGATGTATATTCAATAGAAGCTGCACGTTCAGACTTTTCAATACTTGACTTTTTAAAAAATAATAATTTTAAATCCCAAATAGGACCTGGAATATACGATATTCATTCTCCAAGAATTCCATCCATTGAGGAACTCGAAAAATCAATAAAAATTATGCTGGATAAAATTGATTGTGACAAGCTTTGGATAAATCCTGATTGTGGATTAAAAACAAGAGGTATTGATGAAGCTAAAAAAAGTTTAATAAATATGGTATTGGCGGCAAAAAATATCAGAAAAAAACTTAATTAAATTTTTCCACTTATATATTAAGGGTATTTTGAAAATAATATTTATAGAGGTGATTATAAATGTTAGACAACAAAAAATCTCAGAAAAAAATACCTATTGAAAATCACGAAACAGCTGCCTGGGCAAATATAAAGAAAACAAAGCCTGTATCAAATGTACCTGTTGGAGACATAGTAGATGTAGATAATGCCAAAAACTGGGTAGAAGAAAATCAAAAATAAATTTTATTAATAAAACAAACCTTGTGTCCAATACAGACACAAGGTTTGTTTTTATATTTCTACTGTTTTTTCTTATTTTCATAATTTATTTCTGATAATCTCTTATATATAGTATATCTATCTTTTGCATTCTCTTCTGATGTCTTATATAATTGCTCGGCTTTCTGAGGAAATATCTTTTTAAGAGATGAAAATCTTATTTCACCATCTATATGTTCTCTAAATGAAGTCTTGGGCTCTTTTGAATCCAGCAAGAATGGATTTTTACCTTCAAGTTTTAATACAGGATTAAATCTATATAATTGCCAATATCCAGAATCTACAGCTTTCTTCTCCTGTGCTATACTAGTTCCCATTCCAGTTTTTATACCATGATTTATACATGGAGCATATGCTATTATAAGAGATGGTCCTCTATAGTTTTCAGCTTCCACTATAGCCTTCAATGCATGATTCATGTTGGATCCAAGAGCTATCTGTGCCACATATACATAGCCATAGCTCATAGCCATTAGTCCTAAATCTTTTTTCTTTACTTGTTTTCCAAGTGCAGCGAATTTTGCTACTGCTCCCGTTTGTGTGGATTTAGAAGACTGTCCTCCAGTATTTGAATATACTTCAGTATCCATTACAAACAAATTCACATCCTCACCTGAAGCAAGTACGTGGTCTACTCCTCCAAATCCAATATCATAAGCCCATCCATCTCCACCTAGTATCCACTGAGACTTCTTAACTAGAAAATCTTTCTTGGCTATTATCTCTTTTAATATGCTGTCAGTTTCATAATCATTTGACTGCATAATTGAATCTACAACTTTTTTTGATGCTACTTTAGAAAGACTTCCATCATCCATAGTATTTATCCATTCATTAAAGGATTTTATTATATCATTTTCTTCACTTTTTTCTCTGGAATTTTCAATATAATGCAGCATGAGTTTTCTTATTCCATCTCTCATGTACTTTACTGCCAGATACATTCCATAACCATATTCTGCATTATCCTCAAATAGTGAATTTCCCCATGAAGGCCCTTTTCCTTCGCAATTTTTTGTATATGCTATAGAAGGCGCACTGGCAGCCCATATTGATGAGCATCCAGTTGCATTGGCTATCATCATTCTTTCGCCAAACAATTGAGTTAGAAGCCTTATATAAGGAGTTTCACCGCATCCAGGGCAAGCGCCATTGAATTCAAGCAGCGGAGTTATAAATTGACTTCCCTTTAATGTATTTCTATTGATTAAGTCTTCTTTTCTAGATAAACTTATGGCATAATTCCAATTTTCACATTCAGCATCTACTTGTTCTTCCCATGGTTTCATAATAAGAGCCTTGCCTGGAGCAGGACATATATCTGCACAATTTCCACAGCCCGTGCAATCCATAGGACTTATCTGAATTTTAAAATTCAAATTTTCAAGTCCTTTTCCCAGTGCCTTTTTGCTCTTGAAACTTTCTGTTGAGTTGTTTATCTCATCTTCATTTAGAAGAAATGACCTTATAGTTGCATGAGGACATACATATGAGCACTGATTACACTGTATGCATTTATCAATCTGCCATTCTGGTACCATTACAGCTATTCCTCTTTTTTCATATGCTGAAGTTCCTACAGGATAAGTACCATCTTCCATATTTAAAAATGCACTTACAGGAAGATTATCCCCTTCGTTTTTCTCCATTGGTCTCTGAATATTTTTAACAAAATCGGGTTCCTCTATATTATCATTGTATTTCTGTGATTTTTGTTCTGCATTTTTCCATGAATCAGGTATATCTACCTTTTTGACCAACTCTATACCTTTATCTACAGCCTGCCTGTTCATTTCAACAATCTTTTCACCTTTTCTTCCATATGTCTTCTCTATAGAATCTTTCAAATATCTCACAGCATCATCTATAGGTATTACCTTGGCCAGTTTAAAGAATGCAGACTGCATTACCATATTGATCCTTCCACCTAGACCTATATCCCTGGCAATTTTCACCCCGTCTAGTATGTAAAAATTCACATTGTTTTCTGCCATATATCTCTTCATTTCTGCAGGCAATTTATCATTAAGTTCATCTTCACTCCAATGGCAATTCAATAGAAATGTTCCACCTTTTTTAAGTCCTTTTAAAATATCATAATTATATATAAAAGATCTATTATGACAAGCTATATAATCTGCACTATTTACTAGATAAGGTGATTTAATAGGCTTCTTTCCAAATCTCAGATGAGATACTGTAGTTCCTCCTGATTTTTTACTATCATAAGAAAAATACGCTTGTGCATATAAATCAGTATTATCTCCAATTATCTTTACTGCAGATTTATTTGCTCCTACAGTTCCATCTGAACCAAGTCCCCAAAATTTACAACTTATAGTTCCTGAAGGGGTAGTTTCTATTTCTTCGCCTTGTTTAAGTGACATATGTGTTACATCATCTTCTATACCTATAGTAAAATACTTTTTTGGATTATTGCATTTCATGTTTTCAAATACTGACAATATATGTGAAGGTGTAGTATCTTTTGAGCCTAAACCATACCTTCCAGCAAATATTTCAGGTCTTTTATCTGATTCATAAAATATTTTACATACATCCAGATAAAGAGGTTCGCCAACGGAGCCTGGTTCTTTAGTTCTATCCAAAACTGATATCTTATTTACTGTGTCAGGCATGACATTGAAGAAATATCTTTCTGAAAATGGCCTGTAAAGATGTACTTTTATAGTTCCTACTTTTTCACCTTTATCCATAAGATAGTCTACAGTTTCATCTATTGTGTCACAGATAGAACCCATTGCAACTATGATGTTTTCCGCATCTTTGCATCCATAATATTCAAAAGGTTTGTAGTCTTTCCCTGTTATATTGTTTATTTCATTCATATATTGATCTACTATATCCGGAACCTTGTCGTAAAATTTATTGGATACTTCTCTTCCCTGAAAATATATGTCAGGGTTTTGAGCAGTTCCCTTGACAGTTGGATGTTCGGGATTTAGTGCTCTACTTCTGAATTCATTTATTGCATCATAATCTACAAGTTTTTTAACTTCATTGTAGTCAATTACATTTATTTTCTGGTATTCATGAGAAGTTCTAAATCCATCAAAAAAATGAAGAAAAGGTACTCTTGACTTAATAGCACTTAAATGTGATACAAATCCTAAATCCATTGCTTCTTGAACATTGGATGATGCCAACAGTGCAAAACCTGTCTGTCTGCATGCCATAACATCCTGATGATCTCCAAATATGGAAAGTGCGTGAGTGGCAAGTGCACGTGCACTTACATGAAATACTGTTGGAAGATGCTCTCCTGCTATCTTATACATATTGGGGATCATCAAAAGAAGCCCTTGAGAAGCTGTATATGTTGTTGTTAATGCACCTGCTGACAATGAACCATGTACAGCACCTGCAGCACCTGCCTCCGACTGCATTTCACTAATTTTAACAGTATCACCAAATATATTTTTCTTTCCCTGGGATGACCATTCATCTACTGCTTCTGCCATAGGTGTAGATGGCGTAATAGGATATATTGCAGCTACTTCAGTAAATGCATAAGAGGCATAAGCAGCCGCCTGATTTCCATCCATGGTTTTCATCTTTTTTTCCATTTTAACTTCACTCCCTCAATCAAATTTAAAAATATATGTCTTTGTTTATTATTTGAAATATATAGATTCTCATACACTATAGTTGAAAATAAATTTTTAATAAGCATAAATGTGTCACAAAATTTTGATCAAGACTCTATTATAATCATGTAAAATAAATTTAATTTGCAATTGATTTTTATACTAATTTTCTTTATCAGTTGATAATACATATCATATCTGATTTCTATTGACTTATATGGATTATTAGACTATTATAATAGTTGTTATACTTTATCAAATGATAAAGTTTGAATTTTATGGGAGATGTTATTATGAATCAAAAAATAAAAACTGCTAGTCTTTCTATTCTTTCCAACAGCAGTCTGATAATAATGAAATTAATAGTAGGTATATCAACAGGTTCTGTAAGTATTATTTCTGAAGCTATTCACTCAACTATAGATCTAATTGCTTCTTTAATATCATTTGTTTCTGTTAAGATATCCTCAAAACCTGCAGATACAGAGCATCCCTATGGACATGGTAAATTTGAAGATGTATCTGGAGTAATTGAAGCGTTGCTAATTTTTGCTGCTTCCATATGGATAATTATAGCAGCTTTAGATAAACTTATTTTTCCAAAGCAGATTCACTCATCCAGTATTGGATTTTTAGTCATGTTTATATCATCAGCTATAAATTTCTTCGTATCTATGAAATTATCTAAGGTAGCAAAAAAAGAAGATTCAATGGCTCTCGAAGCAGATGCTATTCATTTAAAAACTGACGTATATACTTCCTTAGGTGTAGGTATTGGACTTTTCTTAATCTGGATTACTAAATTAGAAGCATTAGATCCAGTAATAGCTATAGTAGTCTCCATATTTATTTTAAAAGAAGCATTTAATTTATTGAAAAAAGCATTTGAACCTTTAGTAGATGTAAAATTGTCAGATACAGAAATTCAAACTATAAAAAATATAATATCAAGATATAATTCTGTGTTTTGTGGATTTCATAAACTTAGAACAAGAAAATCAGGTAACAAAAGATATACAGATCTGCATCTTGTATTTCCCGGAGATACCCATGTAAAAGATGCACATCATATATGTGATGAAATAGAAGATGAAATATCCCAAAAACTGAAGAGTACAGAAACAATGATTCATATAGAATCTTGTGATAATAATTGTAAGAATTGTAATCTGAGTCATAATATACAACATACGGATGAAAAAGATTGTGTGGATATGATAAAAAAAATTGATGGACTACTACAGTAGTCCATCAATTTTTTATTTTTCAACAGCTTCTGAATTCAATGTTTCCATTAGTGCATTAACATCTATACCATGTACCATAGCAGCTTCTTCTACAGTTTCCGCTAAAGATGCTGGGCATCCAATGCATCCCATTCCAAAACTCATCAATGTCTCTCCATATGCAGGATTAATTTTAAGAACTTCTCCAATAGTCATATCCTTAGTGACTTTAGTCATAATATACAACCTCATTTCTATTTAATATTATATTCTAAATTATGAGATTTAGCTAATATAAATATAACTACTAAATCACATTTATAGATATATAGTATATGATAATACTAAAATTATTACATATCAAGTGGCAACTACCTAGTTTTTTACTGTTATAAATGGATTATTATTGAATACCTCTAAACTATACTATATTACTACATTATATAATAATTTATATCAATTCATTAATTTGTAATTAGAGTCTATTATATTAAAATTATTCTTCAATCCCTTAGTTATATATACTTTCTTATCCTTAGTTATAAATATTCCCTGTAATCCACATATACTATCTATATAATCCAGTCCCTTGTTAATTCCTAGATAAAATGCATTTTTAGTCATAGCATCCGCATTTATAGAAGTATTTGTAATTAAAGTTACACTGGCCAAATTGTTGTCCATGGGATATCCTGTAAATGGATTTAATATATGATGATATATCTTACCATCTTTTTTAAAATATCTCTCATATATTCCTGAAGTAACTACAGTTTTGTTGGTTACCTCAAGTGAAGCTACTACATTTCCTCTACTTTGGAAAGGATCTTGTACACCTATTTTCCATGGTTTACCTTGAGGATTACTGTTTAAAGCCAATACATTTCCTCCCAAGTTTATAATAGCATGCTTGACTCCATTTTCCTTAAGTACCCTTGCAGCTTCGTCTGCAGCATATCCTTTAGCTATTCCTCCTAAATCAAGAGACATACCTGTTCTGGCAAGCATAACCTTTTTATTTTTTTTATCCAGTAATAGGTCCTTATAATTTACAAGAGTTTTTTTATCTTGAATTTCCTTTTGTGATGGCAACCTTGCATGATCTGTTCCAATTCCCCAGAGCTTTACAAGAGGTCCAACTGTTATATCAAAACTTCCTCCTGATTGTTGAGAATAATATTTTCCCTTTTCAAGCACATAAAAAGTATCATCTGATACTTTAACATACTTTTTCCCTGAACCTTCTGCTATTGCATCCAATTCAGTACCAGACTTGTTTACACTCATCTTGTCTTCAATTTGTTTAACTCTATTAAAAGCTTTATCGATAACAGATTCAGGTTTATCATCATATAGAGTTATAGTACATATAGTTCCAAGCATATACTCTGTTTTTGAAATTGGTTCTGTATCCTTTTCATATGAACATCCATATAAAGGAATCATACTAAAAATCAAAATACCAATAATAAATTTTTTCATTATTTTAATCCTCTTATAATCTTATAATTTAATAGTCGGTTAACACCTCTCTTAATATAATACTACACTAGAACAATATTGAAAACTATATCATATTTAAATATACTACTTTAATTTTAATGGAATTCCACAAAATGATATATATACTTCATCACTATTTTCTGCTATAATTTGATTTACTCTTCCAAGTATATCAGAAAATATTCTACCTAATCTATATCCAGGTACTAAACTCAATCCAACCTCATTTGTAATAATTATTATATCAGCAGTATTTTTCTTGGACTCTGAAATTATATTATTTATTTCATTCAATATATCATCTTCCAGCTCATTTATTTCACTAGAATTCAATTTGTCGAAGTCACTAAAATTTTCAAACATTATATTAGTAACAAGGGTTCCAATACACTCCAAAAAAATGTATTTAAAACTGCTCTTTTTTATTATATTGCCAATATTTCTATATCCCTCATAAGTATTCCATCTATGGTTTCTACGTTCCCTATGTATTCTTATTCTTTCATCCATATCTTTATCTGTAGCTATAGATGTGGCTATATAGAGAACCTCATCTTCATTTGAAAGCATATCTTCGGCAAAACTGCTCTTGCCACTTCTGCTTCCCCCCGTTACCAAAATTATTTTTCCCATACATTTTCACCTCTATTATAAATTAACTATTGCAGCCATAATTATAAGCATAAATATCTCCATAATCTCATTATTGGCTCCAAGCAAATCTCCAGTCAACCCATTAATTTTTTTATTACAGTATAAATTAAAAATATATGACGTAATAATAACTAACAAAGTCAATACACCTGAATATAAAGGATTCATCTTAAGTACAAATAATAATATTACTGCAGTAATTATTATACTTATTAAAAATTGAGGTACTTTTACCCTGCCTATAAAAAGATTTCCTGTTCCTGTATCCTTAGCCGTTTTACCAATAGTAACAATAAATACAGTAGATACTCTAGACAATACAGGTGCTGATATTATGGCCATGGAAAATCTAGGCACTATAAAACATAGAAGGCTGTATTTAAAAATCATATCTAGAACAACAGCTAGGCAAGAATATGTGCCTACCCTACTGTCCTTCATGATTTCTATTATTTTGTCTTTTCCTTTAAATGCAAAAAATCCATCACACATGTCTCCAAGTCCATCTATATGCATGGCTCCAGTCAACATTATGCCAATCAATAAAACTATTACTACACATACATTGACAGGCAGTACATTTATTAAAATTTTATAGGCAATCCACTGTATTCCACCTATTAAAAGACCTATAACGGGCATAAATACAGCGCCCCACTTAAAATTTTCTTCCCTACAATCAAGATTTTTATTAATATTAATTCTAGTCAAAAATTGTATCATCAACAAAAAATTATTTGCTATGTTTTTCACTTTTCTAACCTCTTCCACTTATCCATTGAATCCATACATACAATATTATCAATATATAGATTATTATATTCATATTTTATAAGGGATACTTCCCCATTATGAGAAGAAAATTTCCAGAAAAAGTCCATATTTCCACCGAGCACATAACAATAAATGGATCTTATAACTCCAGAATGCGTTACTATCAATACATTTTCACGATTTAATGTTTTTAAATAATCCATAAAGCTTTTGACTCTTAAATAAAACTGAGTATAACTTTCGCCTCCAGGTAGTATAACATTTTTCCAGTCACTGCACCACATCTTCCATTCTCTTGGATAACATTTTTCTATATCCTGATAACTCTTTCCTTCAAAATCACCCATATCCATTTCATTAATTCTTTTGTCAACTATTATTTTTTTTTCAACATTTTTTACAATTATTCTAGCAGTTTTCAAAGCTCTTTTTTTTTGACTTGCATATATACTATCAAAATCTATATTTCCAAGCAAACCTGATAATCTTTCTGCTTGACATATACCTTTTGGTGTTAAATTTATATCCATTCTTCCATAATATAATTTTTTTGAATTTGCTTTAGTTTCTCCATGTCTTACAAAATATAAGTTCATTAATATCCTCCATAAGTTTGTTAATTTGCTTTTAACGTCCACATTAATTATAATATTTTTATTGAAAAAAAACTATAAAAATAAGAGCAGTTGTTCTGCTCTTAAAATGAATGAGAAACGAATATATTGTTAATTTATTAACATATTAATTTTATCACAATATACATATAAATCAAGTAGTTTATTAAAAAAACTAAAAAATAGTATCTTTTAAAGTAACTACTATAAAATTACTTTTGACAGTTAATAATATTTATTATATAGTTATAATTGAACAATAAATATTAAGGATGGTGTATATGGATAACTTAACAGGTATATTTAAAGATAAGAAACTGAAGTTAACCCCTCAGCGTATTGCCGTATACAAATATCTAAAATCTACTAATGAGCATCCTTCTGCGGAAACAATATACAAGTCTCTTCTATCTGACTATCCCACAATGAGCTTAGCTACTGTTTATAAAGCACTCAAAACTTTAGTGGAAGTTGACCTTATACAAGAGATAAATGTAGGTGAAGGTAATTTTAGATACGATGGTAATACTGCAGTTCATTCACACATTCAATGTTTGGAATGTGGTCGGGTAGATGATGTAACTGGAATTTGCTTTTCTGATTTAAATGACAAAATTAAAGATAAAGTCAATTATAAAGTTATGAGTAATCAAGTATATTTCTATGGAATATGCTATGACTGTCAGAATAAACTAAATAAGTAGCAATCTAGAGCAGTAATTACTGCTCTAGATTATTATATAGATTTAATAATCATTATCTATTACATCTTTCCATTCGTCTCCTGTATACTTTCCTGATAGTATATCATCTATTTTGGATGATATACCGCTTACCATTTTGGGGGGAATATTATATACAATAGGTATATTGTCAGCACTACTATTTTTTATATGAGACGACACAATTTGTTTTATACCTGTATTCTTGCTATTTATTTTTTTGTTTCCAGTAACATATCCCATTTTTAAAAGTTTATTCTGCATAGTATCCCCAAAAACAAATTTTATGAAATCACTTATTGATTCTACATTGGATGCATTACTTGGGATACTTATCAAAGTATTAGATGTTACTGGGACCTTAATATTTTTCATGTTTTCATATATAGAGGATATATCCTGGGATTTTATATCTTTAATATAATAAGAAGATAGTAAAATTATAGGTATCTCCCCTCTATTAAATTTTTCCAATGTACTTTCATTCCCTATTTCAAATGTATTTTTATTTATAACTTTATTTCTAACTAGATTATTTATATCACTAAATATTTCTTGCATATATTTTAATTTTTCATATTTCTCCTTATTGCTGCCATATATATTCTCCAAATTTATCATAGAAATAGACTTTTTATTACCAATCAAAGAAAATATAGCACTATTTATATCCATATCTTCATTTAATAATACTGGTATTTTTTTAGAACTACTATTAAATGTTTTTAAGATATCGTCAAATTGTTCCATAGTCTTTGGTGTCTTTATATTTGACTCAGTAAAGTACTTTTTATTATATAAAAATTCTAAACTATATGGAATTATAGGTATTCCATAATACCTATCGTTAAATCTTCCATAAGCCTTTACTACTGAATAATATCTATTTGTAATATTATCTTCTTTATAATAATTTTTCATATCTGAGATAAGGCCTTTTGGTGCTAGATTAAGTAAATCCGATCTATTTATAAAAACTATATCAGTTTCATTAACAATATTGTCATCTACTTTATCTCCTATAATATTATTTATATTGATCTTTACATCAGGGTTGTTTTTTCTATATTCATCTGTTAATACTTTTATTGTATTTAAAGATTCCTTGTCCTTTACACCTATATACATATTAAGCTGTTTATCATTTGACTTTTGAGTATTAAAAGAACATGCAACAAAATTTAATGGAAGAATTAGTATTAAAAAAAATGCTGCTATCTTCTTGCAGTTCATATTACTAACCTCCTTGTACAAGACTAAAATTTATTTCATATAAATTTATTTTGTGCATATTAATTAAATATATAATTGTTTTATATAATTTATTGGAGGTGAAATTTATGAAATTAAGAGTAATATTTCTAAAAAAGAAATATTTGTTTTTTTTGATGCCGTTAATTTTGTTCTTGATAATTTTGATGCTCATAATATACAGGAATTATACGACTTCATCAACTTTCACTACTATATCAAAGGACGCAATTTTAAGATCAGATTTAAATGGAGATGGAATAAAAGATTCTCTGTATGTAAAACAATCCAATAATAAATACTTAATAAAGGTCAAAGTAAAGGATAAGATATTTGATATAAATACAGATGATAAGAGCTCCATTTTAAGTAACTACTATACATACTGGCCTCTTAGAGTTACTTTAATGGATATATCCAGAGACAGAATCCCTGAAATATTTCTTCAGGGATCTCTTGGCAAAAATTCGGTTCAAAGAATTTTTGTTTTTGATGGAAATAATTTCAAAAATATAATTTCAAATTCAAATAATATATTGGGTTTTATAGATTGTACAAATAACAGGACTCCTAAAGTTATAACAGGTAGATTTCAAGGAGATATTATGCTTCTCACAAATTACATATTCTCAAATTCTAAATTTAAAAACTATAATTTAGAAGATAATCCTGCTTTTCTTGGAAAAGACACTGTCTGTTCATTTATAAATTTTATCCAATCACTGCCATCTAGCAGACCATATGCACCTAACAATATATTTTCTTCCAATATATCCAACGATGATATGTATGTATTGGATAAGTTAGCCAAGAGTAATACTTCGTATACATTTCAAGATGCTATATTCAAAGAAAAAAAGTCTGATAAAAACGGAAACAGTGCAGAACTGCAATGGATATTAAATTTCAAAGGAGTTTCAAACTCCGACACTTCAATAATAAAAAATTATTCTATTAATATAATTCTCGATGCTGATAAAAACAGCAACTCATCTAATTATTTCAAAATAGTATCTATATATTAATATAATATAAAAGGGACCGCTTATACGGTCCCAAGGGGGATGGGGGGTTATTGTATCAAATAAATAATTATTTGATACTAGGAGAATGTATCTCCGGTTACAATTATTATGCTCTCCAATTTTAAATAATTTATACATAATCCTTAAAATATTTTTCTTTTGTGTCAAATAATATGATATTGAATAATATATAGTATATATGTTTATTATCGAATAGAAAATTATACACATAAAGATGAGAAAATAAAAATCTTAAGGAGGTTTTTAAATGTCCAAACATCATCGTAAATATGAAAATAACGGTTTTAATTTAGGGGATCTGTTGAAAAATATAGATATATCACAACTTATGTCCATCTTATCATCAATGGGTGGAATGGGTGGACTAGGTGGCGGGTCAAAGAATGATATTGGTTCAGTTTTAAACAACTTAAATCTTGGAGATTTAGGCAATGGTGGAAATAGTGAGGATGGTAACTTTAATGATTCCAATATAAAATCTAAACTTTCTTCTTTAGAAAAAAGGCTTTCAAGTTTAGAAAACAGAAATCAGATGCAAAATGATCTACTGGAAAAAGTTAGAGAATTACAAAAATCACCTGATGCTGCCAAATATTTAAATAATTTTATCTCAAACAATAAGAGACATAAATAATCTAATAATTCTCAAAAGGCACTGTCTCAATATTCTCAGTGCCTTTATTTTATTATAAATTGAATATTATATTTTGGAATAAATAAGAGAAATCATAGTCACAGAATTAAATACTGCATGATTGAGCACAGCATACCAATACCCTTTCTTATGAATCAGATAACAATTATATATCCCTATCCAAAGTATTATAAAAAATACATTTATGTTAAAATGAACTAATGAAAACATCAAACTGCTTAAGAGTGCTGCTCCCAATATTCCCAACCTGCTCTTAAATATTTTTTCAAAAAATATCCATCTGAATACGAATTCTTCAAGCACCGGTGCAAATATTACAACTACAGGAACCATGAAAACAAGTTTATTTAATGACATATTTGTCATATTAGTTACAATCTCCTGTTGATCCAATTTTATCTTTAAACTATTTTCTATTGCATTCTGCAATAAAAGTATTATTATAACAACTAAATATGATATTGCAGCCAATCTCAGTGCATCAAGAAGATTAAATTTTTTAATATTGAATTTGTAAAAATCATCTGTAAATCTAATCCATACTATATTTATTATTACAAATATAAACGGAACTATATTTTGGGTATACATGGAAATCCCTATAAATATAATATTTATAATAAAAAGAACTACTTTGTTTTTCTTGATTTGAATCCAATGTTTATCAAATACTATAATTGGCGGAATATATGCTATCAAAAATACTATTATATTTTTAATTAAATTAAGATTAATCAATTAATCACCTTCTACTACATGCTCAATTTTATTTAAGAGCTCCTCTTTTCCCTGTTTTTTCAAAGAAGAAAATGTTAAAATTTTATAATCAGGCTTTAATCCAAATGAATTTCTTATAATATCCAAATTTTTATTTAACTGACTTTTAGATATTTTATCCACTTTTGTAGCTACAATTAAAATTTTATATTTATAATACTCTATCCATTTATACATAATAATATCGTCATTAGTTGGTTTATGTCTCGAATCTACAAGTAACACTATAGCTTTTAGTTGATGTCTGCCAACAAGATACGTTTCTATTATCTTGCTCCATTTATCCTTTTCCGATTTTGAAACCTTGGCATATCCATAGCCTGGTAAATCCACAAAATAGAATTCATTATTTATCATGAAAAAATTTACAAGTCTCGTCTTGCCTGGACTAGAACTGACTTTAACAAGCTTTCTTCTGTTTACAATAGTATTTATAAGTGATGATTTTCCAACATTGGATCGACCTACAAATGCTATTTCTTTAAAATTATCATTGGGATACTGATTTTTTTTGACAGCTGATATTATAAATTCAGCCTGTTTTATTTCCACAATCAATCACCTCTTCTTTAAATAATACGTACTATATATATTATGTTATAAATTTACATTATAATATTAAAATAAATATTTTCCTAACTTCCATTAGAAAAATATTTATTTTAATCAATCAACTAAAGCATTTTCTAATACTGTATCTATATTATCTGCTAGTATATAATGCATTTTATTTTTAATACTTCTAGGTATTTTCATTATATCTTTTTCATTATCTTTAGGAATTATAACTGTATCTATTCCAGCTCTATATGCAGCCAAACTTTTTTCTTTAAGTCCTCCAATTGGCAGAACTCTTCCTGTTAAGGTTATTTCACCAGTCATAGCTACATTGTGCTTTACTTTTTTATTGCTAAGTGCTGAAACTATAGCTGTAATCATAGTAACCCCTGCTGATGGTCCATCTTTTGGAATAGCTCCTTCAGGTACATGTATGTGTAAATCACAATTTTTATAGAAATCCTCTTTTATATTGCTATATTTTTTATAATTTGCTCTTACATAACTATATCCTGCCTTGGCAGACTCCTGCATTACATCTCCAAGTTGTCCCGTAAGTTCAAGTCTTCCTTTTCCCTGCATAATTACTGCCTCAATAGGAAGGGTATCTCCTCCATAAGCTGTCCATGCCATTCCCATTACTACTCCTACCTTATCTTCTTTGTCGGCTTTATCATAAACAAAAATATCAGATCCTAAATAAGATTTAACTTTGGTAGTATTTATAAATATATTTTTTTTATTTTTTTCTATAATTTCTGTAATTGATTTTCTTATTATAGATGATACTTTTCTCTCTAAACTTCTAACACCTGATTCTCTAGTATAATTGTCTATTATAGTATATATGGATGAATCAGAAAATTTAATTTTATCATCTTTTATTCCATTTTCTATTAATTGTCTAGGTATTATGTACTTTTTGCATATATTAAATTTTTCTTCACTAGTATAACCAGATACTTGTATTATTTCCATTCTGTCCATAAGCGGTCTTGGTATATTTTCAAGACTATTAGCCGTAGTTATAAATAATACTTTTGATAAATCAAAATCCAGTTCCATGTAATGATCTCTAAACGTATTATTCTGTTCACTATCCAATACTTCCAAAAGTGCATCTGCAGGATTTCCTCTAAAATCTACACCCATTTTATCAATTTCATCTAATAAAAATAATGGATTAATAGATTTAGCCTGTTTTATGCTATATATTATCCTTCCTGGAATAGCACCTACATAAGTTCTCCTGTGTCCTCTAATATCAGCTTCGTCTCTTATTCCACCTAATGACATTCTCACAAAATTTCGATTTAATGCCTTGGCTATTGACTTTGCTATTGAGGTTTTACCTACACCAGGAGGACCTACAAGACACAAGATTGGTCCCTTTAAGGATTTATTTGTACTTTTAACTGCAAGATATTCAATTATTCTATCTTTAACATCTTTTAATCCATAGTGATTTTCATCCAATACTTCTCTAGCCTTTTTTATATCCAAATTATCTTTAGTTTTAATATTCCACGGTATATCCAGTATCCAATCAAGATATGTCTTTATTATTCCATTTTCTGTTGAATAACTTCCTAAACTCTTTAATTTGTCCAATTCATAAAGGACTTTATCTTTTACGTATTTTGGCAATTTCTTTTTTGCCATTTTATTTTTATATTTTTTTATTTCTTCGCTGTTTTCACCATCTTCTCCTAGCTGTTCCTGTATAATTTTAAGCTGTTCTTTTAAATAATACTCCTTTTGGGATTTGTCTATATCTTTCTTTATTTCAGATTCTATTTTCTTTTCTACTTTTAAAATTTCCAGTTCGTTCATAAGTATAGACAATAGCTTATTTAATCTGTCCTCAACTTTATAACAATCTAGTAGTTCCTGTTTTTTATCTTGTTCTATAAATATATATGAACTTATGGTATCAGCTAATCTTCCTGGATTTTTGGTATCATTTTCACTTACTATAGATTCTTTGGTTGATTCTCCTGATAATTTTAAATATTCCTCAAAATTTTTCATCACTGATTTTACGAGAGCATTGCAAGTAATATCTTTACAAATTTCCTTATTGTTATCAACTAACTCTATATTCACTTTAAAGAAAGGTTCTTCCTGAATATATTCTTTTAATATACCTCTAGTTTCCCCTTCTACAAGTACTCTTACTGTATCACCAGGTAATTTTAATATTTGTTTTATGTTACAAACTGTACCTATAGTATGTATATCTTCTTTATTAGGTTCCTCAACCATATACTCTATCTGGGATGATAAAAATATCTTTTGTCCATTAAGCATTGCATCTTCCAATGCAGTCTTTGATTTTTCTCTACCTACATCAAAGTGTAAAACCATATATGGAAATATAGTGATACCTCTTAATGGAATTAGAGGAATAACCCTTAAATTTTTATCCATATTTCTCTCCTTACTTAAAAAGTTTAAATTCTACAAAAATTATCTATAATATAATCAGACTAGTATATTATAACTATAAAACATGCTTTTTTCAATTATTGAGTTTCTATGTTTCATATATAAAAAGGAGCACTGAAATTCAGTACTCCCCTTACACCTATGCAGTTTCAGGCCCTTTTCTAGTTCTTGGTTTTTTAACTTTTATAGGAGTCCTTTTCCCATTTTCAACAGTTATAAGTTCCGGCTTTTTATCTGCTATGGTATTTTTATTTATTATTACTTTTGATATCTCTTCTTTTGAAGGTATGTCAAACATTATATCCTTCATAGTTTCTTCTATAATGGCTCTAAGTCCTCTTGCTCCAGTATTTCTCTTTAAAGCTTCATCTGCAATTGATTCTAAGGCTTCATCTTTAAATTCCAATTCTACATTATCAAGTTCAAAGAGCTTTTTGTATTGCTTAACAAGTGCATTTTTAGGTTTTTCAAGTATACTAATAAGCGCCTTTTTATCCAATGCATCTAACGTAACAACAATAGGAATTCTTCCTGTAAATTCTGGTATAAGTCCAAATTTCATAAGATCTCCAGGCATTATATTTTTAAGAAGCTTTCCAATGTCCTTATCCTTTTTGGATTGTATTTGTGCTCCAAATCCTAAAGTACTTATTCTTGTTCTTCTTTCTATTATATTATCTATTCCATCAAAAGCTCCTCCACAGATAAATAATATATTTGTAGTATTTATCTGAATAAATTCTTGATGAGGATGTTTTCTACCACCCTGTGGTGGAACTGAAGCAACTGTTCCCTCCAATATCTTTAAGAGTGCCTGCTGTACTCCCTCGCCAGAAACATCTCTGGTAATAGATGGATTTTCAGATTTTCTTGCTATCTTATCTATCTCATCTATATAGACTATTCCATGTTCAGCCTTTTCTATATCATAGTCAGCATTCTGTATAAGCTTTAAAAGTATATTTTCAACATCTTCTCCTACATATCCCGCTTCTGTCAATGTAGTTGCATCTGCAATAGCAAATGGTACATTAAGGAATTTAGCAAGAGTCTGTGCTAAAAGAGTTTTACCTGAACCTGTAGGTCCAAGTAAAAGTATATTACTTTTCTGTAATTCTACATCATCATTTTTACTGTTTGAATTTATTCTCTTATAGTGATTATAAACTGCTACTGATAATGATTTTTTAGCATCATCCTGACCAATTACATATTGATCAAGATAGTTTTTAATTTCCAATGGTTTTGGAAGAGACGTTAAATCTGTCTGAACATCATCTTCAAATTCATCACTTATTATTTCGGAACAAAGTTCTATACATTCATCACAAATATATACTCCAGGTCCTGCTATTAGTCTTTTAACCTGGTCTTGTGTTTTACCACAAAATGAACACTTGAGTTGTTTTCTATCATCATTTTTGGCCATATCTACACCTCACCTAAGGTTATTGTTTCTTTTCAATAACCCCATCTATTAATCCATAATTTTTAGCTTCCTCTGCTGACATAAAGTTATCTCTTTCTGTATCTTTTTCAATTACTTCCAAAGGTTGACCTGATCTATCACTAATTATCTTATTCAATTTTTTCTTTATGTTAAGTATCCTATTTGCATGAATTCCAATATCAGTTGCCTGACCTTGAAAACCGCCTAAAGGTTGGTGTATCATTATTTCAGCATTTGGCAGTGCGAATCTTTTTCCCTTTGCACCTGCTGTAAGTAAAAATGCTCCCATGGAAGCAGCCATACCTATACATATAGTAGATACATCTGATTTTATATATTGCATTGTATCATAAATTGCCATACCGGAGGTTATTGATCCTCCTGGGCTATTTATGTATAAATGTATATCCTTGTCAGGATCTTCTGCTTCTAGGAACAATAATTGAGCTACTATAAGGCTTGCTGAAACATCATTAACTTCTTCACTCAACATTATTACTCTATCTTTTAGAAGCCTTGAATAAATATCGTAGGATCTTTCCCCTCTATTAGTCTGTTCAACAACTACTGGTACTAAGCTCATAAACTATCTCCTCCTTTTTATAACCATTTTAAATGATTATTATACATAAAATTTAGTTTCTACAAGACATAAAAATATTATTATTTAAAATTAATTGCCAGAAAAATTCCAGCAATTAATTCTTACACATCATATTATGCTACTGATTTACTATTGTCAACTAACATTTTAACAACTTTTTCATTTATTACATCACTTTCAAGATAGCTTTTTTGACTATCAAGAATTAATTTAGCTGTCTTTTCTGGCTCATTATTTCCATATTGCTTAGCCATTTCAGTAGCTCTATTCAATAATTCCTCATCTTCTGCCTTTATGTTCTCTACTTCGCCAATTTTAGAAATTACCAAATCTGTTTTAACTTTCTTTTGTGCAGTTTCTCTCATATATTCTCTAACTTTTTCTTCTGTATTATTTGTGTATTTATAATATGACTTAAGATCTAGTCCCTGATATTTCAATCTCATTTCCAAATCTTTAAGCATAGCATCAATTTCCTTATCTACCATTACGTCTGGAATATCAATTTTAGCATTTGAACTAACTGCATCTATAACTGCATCTTCATATTCTCTCTTAGCTCTTAATTCATTTTCTTCCTGTTTCTTTTTCTTTATATCTGCTTTTACTTCATCTAATGTATCAAATTCAGAAATTTCTTTAGCAAATTCATCGTCTAATTCTGGAAGTTCCTTTATCTTTATTGCCTTAATTGCAACTTTGAATAATGCCTTTTTACCATTTAATTCTTCACTACCATATTCTTCTGGAAATGTAACTTCTACATCCCTTTCATCTCCAACTTTTAATCCTATAAGTTGATCTTCAAAATTATCTATAAATGTTCCAGCTCCTATTTCAAGCTCATAGTCTTTTCCTTCTCCGCCTTGAAATGCCTTGTCATCTACATATCCTTTAAAATCTATTACTGCTATATTTCCCTTTTCAACAGTTCCATCCTCTTTTGTCTCTATTCTAGCATTCTTTTCCTGTCTTGATTTTAATTCCTGTTCTACTTCTTCATCTGTTACTTCATATGTATTTTTCTTAACTTCTACTCCCTTGTATTCACCAAGTTCAACTTCAGGTACTACTGTAACATCAGCTGAATATATAAGATCCTTGTTTTCACCAATTTGTACTATATCGATTTTAGGATAATCAACTGGTTTAATATCATTTTCCTTTAAAGCTATTGGATATGTGTCATCGCAGCAAAAGTTTATAGCATCTTCATAAAATACTCCTTCACCATAATATTTCTTTATTATGTTCATAGGAGCCTTTCCTTTTCTAAATCCAGGTATATTAAACTTTTTAGCATTTTTAGCAAATGCCTTTTTAACTGCTTCATTAAATTTTTCCGATTCTACTGTTATTTCCATTTTTACTACATTGTTTTCTACTTTTTCCACTTTAACGTTCATTATTCATTTCCTCCTAAATTACACTATACACTTATATTAACATTAACCATGATATTATATCATATATCATTATACATTCATACAAATTAACCATCAGTAATTTTTTAAATTACACCATATATTATAATTGTATCGTCTAAAAACTATATTATAATTATATACCAAAAATCACAAATTTTATAGCAGATTTTTAGTTTTTCAATATTTTTGCTTATCAAGATATTTTTTAGCCTTTATAAGTTCAGTGTATTCATTATAATTTTCTTTATATACTTCAATTATGCCTATTCCATTATACCCTATTTCCTTTAATTTACAAAATATTTTTTTATAATTTACATCACCCTGACCAGGGAGCAGACATATACTATTTTTACTTCTATCATTTATATGAAAATTAGCTAATTGATCTTTCATTACTTCTATATAATCATCTGGTAATTTTCCAGCTTTATATGCTTGTTTTATGTCTAAAGTAAAATATAGAGGTTCTTTACACTTTTCCTTAATTTTATATAAGAATTCAATACTATTTGACATACACCAAAATACGTTTTCCTGACATAGTTTTATTCCATACTCTGCAGCAGTATATGTAAGTTTATCATATACATCAATGATCATATTCATATTAATAGAATCCATATTGTGATAACGCATTCCATGGAAAGTATAGCAATTTGCTCCTATTGTCATTGCTACTTTACATACCTTTTTAAACAATGTAAAACAATCATCTCTTCTTCTTTTGTAGCTGTCAAATAAATATGGTTCAAAAGAAGCTGAAAATGCATGTATAGAATTCACTTTAAAATCATTTATCAATTCTTGTTCTAAAATTAATTTTCCAAAATCTTCTTCATACTCACTAATACTATTTAAGAACAATTCTCCTGTATTAAATCCAATGGTTTTCATCAATTCTATACTGTTTTCTGTATTTACATCAGGATAAAAGCAAGCTGATGACATACCTATTATCATAAGAACCTCCTATAAATTACTATTTTTGCTCTTTGTAATTTTTTGCATTGAAAAAGCCAATAAACCTTAAGTTTTATTGGCTAACTTCACCTGCTGCTGTTAGATACACAGTTGTTCCATCTGAAATAACTGTAAGTCCTTTATCTGTAACATCTCCAAACTTTATGCTTTCTCCTTCTATGGATTGGACCATAACATTGCTCTTGTTCTGCAAATTCTGAATCCACACATATTTAGAAGTCTTGCCAATCCATGGAAGCTGACTTATATATGCAATATTATCGTTATCTATAAATTTTGGAGAACTGCACCATATATAACTTGGATTTGATGATAGCTGAGATTCCTTTGTTACAACTGTACCATTAGTAGATACATATTGAGAATTAGTTATGTCCTGCTTATTTCCATTAATATCAAACAACAGTATACTCTGCGATTTATCATCAAATAAAGCTATATTCTTTTTTGAAGGACTTATGCTATAGGCTACATTAGCATCTTTAGGGGTAACATCTTTAAAAGTCTTGTTATTATTGTCGTTTTCATATGTTAAATTTACACTTTTTCCACTACTTAATTTAACTTCATATTTCAAGTTATTACTTTTATTTTCAGCTTTAGACTCTGTACTCTTAGCTTGCTGTTTTTTAGATATATCTTTTGTATTATTATTTTGTATAGATGCACTTTGTTTTTCATTTTTTACATCTTTTAAAGCAGTTTTAAAAGCACCTGTTAAATAAATGCAGAGCAGTGCTATAACAACTATACAAATAACAGTTATGGCAAAAATTCGTATTTTTCTCTGCTTCATTTTCTTTTCATATTCCTTACTAAAAATACTTGGCTTTTTTCTCACTATATTTCCGCTGTTTCAGTTTAACAGCAGTGCCTCCCTTCTTTTCACTTTATTAATATAATTCATAATGATTAGCATTACTATCACAAAACTCAGTTTTTATTATAACTCAAATACTAATGAAATAATACTAACTTTTTATGAATTTATAGAAGTCAATAAAAAAATAATTCCAGGCGTTCTATTAATTGTCTGGAATTATTTTTTAAATATAGAATTAATATAATTACTTGAATACTCTGCTTCCAGGTTTTTCATAGGCTAAACCTTTTTTACAAAGTGGACAATTGTCTGGGTCATATGTATTTATATTCAATTTTACAGCACTATAAACCGGATATGGAATTTCTACACCTTCTGCTCTCCTGTCTACTATACAACAAAATGCTACTACTTTTCCTCCAAGTGACTCTATAACTTTGGCAACTTCAAGAGATGATTTTCCTGTAGTAATAACGTCTTCTGATATTATGACTTTTTCACCTTTTTTTATTTCAAAACCTCTTCTTACAGTCATATCTCCATTTTGTCTTTCTGCAAATATTCCAGGCTTTTTAAGTTGTCTTGCCAATTCATATGATACTACTACTCCACCCATTGCTGGTCCAACTATCTTATCAAAATCAACTTCTTTTAATTTATCCGCTACTATACTCAATACTTCACTAGCCTTATCTGGATACTGAAGTAGTTTGGCACACTGACAGTATCTATCACTATGTTTGCCTGAAGATAGTAAAAAATGTCCTTCCAACAATGCTCCAACCTGTTTTAATTTATCTACAACTATATTATCCATATTTTCCTCCTAATATTCATATAATTTATATTATACCTGTTATTTCTTTCAAACTGTTTATATTTTGATTTCTCATGTAATTTTCCAATCCATCTATTATATCCAAACATATTGTAGGATTGATAAAATTTGCAGTTCCAACCTGTATAAGACTTGCCCCTGCCATTATAAATTCTAATGCATCATGCCATGAACATATTCCTCCAAGTCCGATTACAGGCACATCTATAGCTTTTGACACCTCATATACCATTCTAAGTGCTATTGGCTTTATAGCCGGTCCCGAAAGTCCTGCCGTTATATTTTCGAATATTGGTTTTCTTCTATTTATATCAATAGCCATGGCTTTAAATGTGTTTACAAGTGAAACTGCATCAGCTCCAGCTTCACAGCATTTAACCGCCATATCTACAATATCTTCTGCATTTGGAGACAACTTTACTATCAATGGTTTATTACTGCAATGTTTTTTTACACTATTTACAACCTCATAGGCAGTAGAAGATTTTATTCCAAATGCCATTCCTCCACTTTTAACATTAGGACATGATATATTCAATTCAATCATATCTACACTTGAATCACAAAGCAATTCAACTCCGCCTATATAATCTTCTAAAGTTCCCCCACCTAAATTTGCTATTGATACAGTATTAAATTTTTTCATTTCAGGAAGTTCATACTTTAAAAAGTGTTTTACTCCTGGATTCTGAAGTCCTACACTATTTAACATTCCAGATGCAGTTTCAAAAACCCTTTCCCCGTCATTACCAGCTTTCTCATGTAAAGTCAGTCCCTTTGAGCATATACCTCCAAGTTTTGAAACATCAAAGAATCTATTATATTCCTTTCCAAATCCAAAAGTACCTGAAGCTGCCAATACTGGGTTTTTAAAATGCACTCCACATATATCCATAAATCTCCTCCTTATGCATTAAAGAACTAAATCTTCACCTGAAAATACAGGTCCATCACAACAAGTTCTCTTATTACCATGTTTAGTCTTACAAGTACACACTAAACATGCACCAACCCCACATGCCATGTGATTCTCCATAGAAACATATAAAGGAATTATCTTGTCCCCACACATGTTTACAACCTTTTTCATCATTGGTTCGGGACCACAGCATAATACCATATCATAATTTTCCGGGTGAAAAATATCAGTTATATATCCTATTGTTTCTTTGCCTTTGCCAACTTCTACAGAATAATAGATATTATCTACAAATTGTTCAAATCTATCCAATATATAAGTATCCTTTTTAAATCCTGCATAAAGGTCTATTTGAATATTTCCTTTATTTAAAGTTTCCTTTATATTTTTTACTAGGTATAGCATGGGTGCAATGCCTATTCCCCCTGATACTATGGAAATCTTGCCATTTATTTTATCAATATCAAATCCATTTCCAAGGGGACCTGTTAATTTAACTTCATCACCTTGATTTAATAAAGATAATTTTTTAGTTCCATTTCCAACTACCTGATATAAAAAAGTTATCTTATTTTCATCCAGATAGCATATACTTATAGGTCTTGAGAGAAGTGGATACATGTTCCATGATCTCAACATATAAAATTGTCCGGGCTTTCCATTAAAATTACCTTTAAATTCAATTTCATATATATTATCTTTAATTCTAGTATTTTTATCTACTTTACAGGCAATATACTCTAATTTATCTTCCAAATGCATCTTCTCCATTTCTATAATATAAAAATATATTATAAACTTTTATTTACTTCTTCTAATATACTGTCTCTCATCTTAATTACTTCTAATCTTGCACACTCTGCATAATCTGTGTAATTATCATATTTTTTATATGCCATTAAAATTCCTCGAGAAGAATTTACTACACCACCATTACCGTCTTTCAAATATACGGCAACGTCTTTGGCAGCTCCGCCCTGTGCTCCATATCCCGGTATTAGAAAAAACATACTGTCTAAACTTTTTCTAAGCTCTTTACCTTCTTCAAGATGAGTACATCCCATAACTCCTCCAATGGAACTATATCCACATTGGCCAAGATATTTATCTCCCAATTCTTTAACTTTTTGTCCTAAAACATTATAAACTTTTCCATTTGATTTTGTATCTATGTATTGAATATCTCTTGCTCCATCATTTGATGTTCTTACAAGGACAAATGCTCCTTTGTCTTTCTTTTGTACATATGGCAAATATGGATCTATAGTATCAAGTCCCATATATGGATTCAAAGTTATGAAGTCACTTTCAAAGTCACCTTCAAAATGGGCTTTTGCATACATTTCTGCCGTCTTTTTTATATCTCCTCTTTTAATATCTGCAATAGCTATGGAATTTTTACTCTTAATGTATTTTAGTGTGTTTGAATAAACTTTCAGGCCTTCAATTCCAAGAGCCTCATAATATGCAATTTGTACTTTAAAACAAGCTGCTACATCAAAAGTACTGTCAATTATATTTTTATTGTATTCAAATATAGTATCACAAATATTTTCACTGGACTTTACAATATCATCAGGCATATATTCAACTGCAGTATCCAGACCTACACATACATTTCCTCTACTATTTACACTTTCATATAGTTCATCTATTATCATAAAATACAACCTTTCTAAACAGGAAAATCCGCATCAGTATAAATTTCATCACAATAATTACATCTATATTCTCCTAACTCTTCGTCGGATAAATAAAATTCTTGTTGTAAATTTTTTTCTACTGAACTTATACACCTGGGATTTTTGCATTTAATTACACCTTTTATACTCTTTGGTAATTTTAATTTTACCTTTTTATCTATAACTTCATCTTTTATTATATTTATAGTTATATTTGGATCTATAAATCCCAATATAGTAAAATCAATTTCCAATTTATTTTCTATTTTTATTATATCTTTTTTTCCCAATTTTCCACTTTGAGCA
This sequence comes from Clostridium tyrobutyricum, assembly GCF_019144085.1. Taxonomy (GTDB): domain Bacteria; phylum Bacillota; class Clostridia; order Clostridiales; family Clostridiaceae; genus Clostridium_B; species Clostridium_B tyrobutyricum_A. The sequence goes on along the minus strand of NZ_JAHHUY010000021.1, from coordinate 22,276 downwards.
TTCATTATAAACGCTACTGAATAATCCACATTATTTAATTTCAAATAATTGAATATCTTCATTCCGTAGCCTGCTTTTATATGATCTATCACAATTCCATTTTTTATACTATTTATTTGAAGCATATTCTAATCCCCTCCTATAATTCCAAGCCTAAAAGTTTCATTATAAGTGCTTCTCTAGCATAAACCCCATATTGGGCCTGTTTAAAATAACATGCTCTTGGATCATCATCTACTTCACATGCAATCTCATTTACTCTTGGAAGTGGATGAAGGACTATCATTCTTTCAGGAGCCTCCTGCATTTTAAGTTTATCCAAGATATAGCTGTCTTTCAACCTAATATACTCTTCTTCATTAAAAAATCTCTCTTTCTGAACTCTTGTCATATAGAGTATATCCAGTTCCCCTATAACCTCTTCTAGCTTTTTAGTTTCCTTATATACTACATTATTTTTATCTAGTTCCCTTTTTATATATTCAGGTACTTTAAGTTCGCGGGGAGATATTAGAGTGAAACTATTATTTTCATACATGGACATAGCTTTTATAAATGAATGTACGGTTCTTCCGAACTTAAGGTCGCCGCAGCAGCCTATTTTTAGATTTGACAATGATCCTTTAATAGATCGAATTGTTAAGAGATCTGTAAGTGTTTGTGTAGGATGCTGATGGCCACCATCCCCTGCATTTATTACAGGTATTTTCGAGTATATAGATGCCACTTTGGGTGCACCTTCTTTAGGATGTCGCATTGCCACTACATCAGCATAACAACCTATTATTCTTATAGTATCAGCTATATTTTCACCTTTGGACACAGAAGTAGAGTTAGGTTCTGAAAACCCTATTACCTTGCCTCCCAATCTAAGCATTGCGGTTTCAAAACTAAGCCTTGTTCTAGTACTTGGTTCATAAAATAATGTGGCTAAAATCTTTCCATCGCAGCAATGTGAAAAATCTTCAGGATTTTTAACTATCTGGTCTGCTAAATCAAAAATCTCGTTTAATTCTTGTTTAGAAAAATCTTTTATATCTATAAGATGCCTTCCATTTAACATTTATAACTCCTCCTTCTTAGCCTCTCAGTGCTAAATTTAAAGGTATAAAAAATGCCCTCATAAAAAGAAGGCATAAATATACTATATAAACTACAAAGTACACCTTCCAAGCCTCTCTGGACTCATTTAAAGGTAATATTTTATTGTATTAAATATAGCATAAGGTACAATTAATGTCAACTAAAAATCTTATAAATAGTTGTACACATTTTAATCATTCTGCATACTATATTAATGTATATTTTATAGAGGTGTTTTCAATGTATAATTTAAAACCTGAAACTTTTGATTTTAGATCCGTAAAAGGTATTTCCCAAAGACAACTTGATGAACATTATAAATTATATAAAGGATATGTAGACAATCTAAATAAAATCTGGAATACGCCGTATATTCCCAATAATTTTAGTGACAGCAATCCAACTTATTCAAAAATGCGAAGCTTGAAACTTGGAGAAACCTATTCACTGGATGGTGTAAAACTCCACGAGCTCTACTTTCAAAATATGACAGGTGGCAGTAAAAATCCTTATGGACCTGTGCTTAATGCTATAATAGATCAATTTTCATCTTATGATAATTTTATATCTTATTTTACAAATGTAGGATTATCCATGAGAGGATGGGCTGTTCTAACTATTGATTCAATTGACAACAAATTCCACATAATAGGAAGTGACCTACATGATAAAGGGGCGATTTGGCTTTCATATCCAATATTAATACTTGATGTATACGAACATGCCTATTTTATGGATTTCGGAACAGATAGGAAAAAATATATTTCTGAATTTATAAAAAACATAAACTGGAATGTGTTGAATTCAAGATTTCAAAAATATGTTTATTTAATGCAATTTAAAAAGGCTAGACAATACGGTCAATATCCCTTTAGATTTTTCTACTAACATTTTAAATATTGCATATAAAAAATGTGCATAATATACATTATATAGTGTAAGTTATGCACATTATCCACAATATGTTGTGGATAACTTTATAATATAAGAAAATAAACATCTGGTATCATCCAAATGCCTACTTCCCCCTCTAAGTCTCAATCTTAGGACAAGTTCTATTATATATGTAATTTATTGTAAAATCAAGCATTAATTTCTATATGACGAATATAATCAAATTTTTTATTAAGCTGGTAACATTAGATACATATTTTTATTATCAAAAAGGATATAATATATTTAGAAAATATATGGAGGTTAAAATTATGAATACTCTAATCAAAAATATAGAATTTTCCAAAGTACTTAATTTAAAAGAACTGGTTTCATATCAAGAAGGTCAAGTTATAAGTAGAACTCTTGCTCAAACACCTAATGCAAATATTACTTTATTTTCTCTTGATAAAAATGAGGGGATAAGTAAACATATAACTGCAGGAGATGCAATGGTACAAATTCTAGATGGTACAGCGGAGATTACAATAGATAATAATACTTTCACTGTTAAAGAAGGAGAATCTATAATAATGCCCTCAAATATTCCACATTCACTTCAAGCTTGTGAAAGATTTAAAATGTTACTCACTGTTATAAAACACTAGTTTATTTAGCTAGTGTTTTATTTTTATGATAAAATAATACATAATATGTGAATAATAATTTATTCAAAATAGGTGGGTGTATTATTTATGAAAAGAGTAATTTTTCTTGTAGACATGGATGCTTTTTTTACAAGTTGTGAGTCAACACGTCATCCCGAAATTTTAAACAATCCTGCTGTAGTAGCTGGTGATCCTAAAAAACGTTCAGGTATTATATTGACTGCAAATTATGAAGCTAGAAAATTTGGTATCAAAACACCCATGCTATTAAACAAAGCCTTAAAACTTTGCCCACACTTAATTATTATTGCCCCGGATCGAAATTTTTACAAACAAAAATCTAAAGAAGTTATTGATATTTTATCATCATACACTCCATTAATTGAACAAAATAGTATTGATGAGGCATGGCTTGATATGACAGGCTGTGAAAAAATATTTGGAAATCCAAAAGAATCGGCAAAACTTATTGGAACACGCATAAAAAATAAATTAGGGCTAAGTTGCTCTATTGGTATATCTGAAAATAAATTTCTTTCAAAAATGGCTTCTGAAATGAAAAAACCTTCTGGAATTACAGAACTTTGGGGAAAAGATATTAAGACCAAACTTTGGCCTCAATCCATTAATTATATGTATGGAGTTGGTAAACACACTGCTGAAAAGCTTAAAAATATAAAGATTGAAAATATTGGTGAATTAGCTCTTTTCAATAAAAATATTCTTATAAAAAAGCTAGGTAAAATGGGTTCTGAACTCTATGCACTTGCCAATGGAATTGACGACTCACCTGTTAGACCCCATTCTCATGATGATATAAAATCCATTGGTAGATCTATTACACTTTCTAACGATATTTTTGATATGGAATATGCAAAAATAGTTTTAATGAAACTTTGTGATGCAGTTGGAATGGCAGCAAGAAAATATAACAAAAATGGTCGTATAGTCCAATTAAGCATAAAATATTACAACTTTCATGCCATTACAAGAAGGGCAACTATACCTGAAACTTGTTTGGTAAAAGATATATACTCAGCCAGCATTAAATTAATTAAAAACAACTGGAGTTCAAATACACCTATTCGCCTTCTTGGAATAAGTCTTAGTGGATTTTCAGAAGAAAATAGTTGTGCTAAACAGATATCTATATTTGAATTACCTAAAATAAAACATGATACAGAAATCCCAAATAAATCTGAAAAAATAGAAGATGTTATTAGCAGCATAAGGAATAAATATGGTTTTTCAATTATAACTAGAGCTGTTCTAATAGATAAAAGTTCAAAAGATAAGTCATAACACATATATTATATAACATTTATTTCCTTGTATTAAAATTGTTCTTTAAAATCACACTAATAAATATAAGGGAGGTTTTAATAGATGAGAAAAAAAGAAAAAACAGCTACAAATAATCAATGGACATCAACACCTGAGAAAACAGCTGAACAATTAGGTGCTGCGCATAGGAAGAAAAAAACAGCTACAGACAATCAATGGACATCAACTCTAAAAAATAATATTGATGAAGATAATAACTAGATATTAAATTATTAAATGAAGAGATATGCATTTGGAGTCAGTAAATACTTATCTCTTCATTTAAACATTTAAAGGAATGTTTGACGCGTAACTATTTATGAAATTAATGATGTTATATTCATTTTAATACTGTTTTATTAAAAAATCAACTATTTTTTTATAATTTTTATTATGTTTTGTTCATTTATATATTTATTTAATTTTTAAATATCAAAGAGGGACGAAATGTCCCTCCCCGTTTACTTACTCATTTTCTTAATTATTACTTTGTGATACCGATTCAAGGCTGAATCGAGCATCTGACTTGCAATAATTATTTCTGGATCAAGCAAATCTTTCTTTTCTGCAATCAAAATGTTTAATTTTATCCTCAAATTTTCTAAATCTGAAGATATTTTCTCAATTTTTGACATCATATTACCTCCCTCCCTAAATAAGTATAAGAAAGAAGTAATATCTTGGAAATAAAAAAATAAGTGCACTGCTTGCCAAAATTCAGGCTTACATTTGCACTTTTATAGTATTAAATACTATATTTAGAATTATATATTACATATTATAAAACTGTTCAATTTTTGTATTTGGAAATATCCATTTTAGCACGTCATATACTTTATATTGAACTTCTGTTTCATCTTCAATGTTCCAATATTGATGACATAATTCTTCAAGTATAATAGTAATTATTTGAGATTCTTCAAACTTTAAATCTCTCCATCGTTTAACTGCATAAACTGCTAGGCAGAATTGATTGCCAATACTATCATCCTCCATCCGCAGTGAAAGACTACCCTCTTCTGTAATAACAGCCGTTATTCTCATAAGCTCTGAATATTTTTTATGCTCAAAATTTAATTGTTTAACAATAGCTTGCAAAGCGATGGAAAAATATTTGGCCTCATTATCATTTAAAGCATATGCAGTAAATATTTCAAATTTGTCTTTTAATTCATCTGGAACTAAAGGGACTTTACTTGGGATTAACTTTTTTAAAATCATTACAACACCTCAATCTTCATAAAATATTATTACACTTTATATTAACATTTTATGGTAGTATATTGAAACACTTTATAGAAATTGACGTTTAAATGGCGAACTATTATGTTACTTTTTTATCTCTTACATATTCTATTGTATATTGCTTTTGTTACGATAATGTGCCCATTTTATTAACTGATTATTTAGTTAATAACTTTGAGCAATATCCGGAGTTTTAAAACTTGAATACAGATGAGATACAACAGAATTGTAGTAGTATTTTTTATCTTTTGGATATTCAATAGTAAAAGTATTTTTAGAACCTTCCCCAACTACTATATCCTTATAGATTATTTTATCTCCATGAACCCATGAAAATACAACTTCATTATCTACTTTCTTTTTATATGATGCATTTGGATGCTCTTTAATCAGATCATTATATATAGACATAGGAGTATCATTTGATACATTATTACTGCCATATACAGTAAATTTTGCACTATTATCAGAATTTTCCAATGAAATACCATCCCCATTTTCCGATGATTCCAATTTTATCTTTAATATATCCGGATATTCTATAGAAAATCCATATCTCTCATTTTTATAAAATATGTATGAAATTTGCTTTTCTGAATTGTTTTCATTGATATTACTTGCGTATTTGCCATCAGACTTATTATTTGTATTTGAATTATCATTTTGCTTATTATTTGAACTATTATTTGAGTTTTTAATTTTATTTTGTTTTAAACTCTTAGCAAAGTTAATACTATCTTTAATATTTGAATCTTGCTTATAATTTAAACACTGTTTATATAGAGCTATAGCTTCATCATATTTACCTGAATCCATGTATTTATTTCCTGCATTTATCAATTCATTATAGGATTGAATTTCATTATATCTATTTATCCCAAAAACTATTGCCATAAGTGCTATAAACAATGATATAATTATAAAAATTTTTTTCTTGAATTTAGCCTTACTCATCTCCATTTTCCACCTTTATTTACATAAATTAAGACTATCCAATTTCGAATAGTCTTTTTTACTATATCATAATATTATAATTAATGGCAATAGTCCAAATGTTGGAATGTAATGAAAATCAAAATAACTTTATTTATACAAAACTGCTATTAAATTCTATCTATATTGTTTTTAAATTTTACTTTTTTCATTTCTTAGTTTTTTGTTTGGTAAGAAAATTATCAACAGTTGTAGATTATACAGATAACAACTTTGTATTTATATAATATTCAAATTTATTAAAATATCAATAAGTTTACATATTACATAATATAGTCATATATTTGGGCTCTTTTTTCCAGTTTGCTTAAAATTAGATTGATCCGGAATTAAAATTGAAATTAAAACCATAATACAACCAATTATCATCGCAAAAGAAACACTTTCCCCTAATATAAAATAAGAAAAAATACATGCTGTTATACTTTCCAAAGACATGATCAAACTTGATATTGCAGGCGAAATAATTTTTTGCCCCTTTAATTGGAATAAAAAACCTATTCCCAATTCAAAAACCCCACAATAAAAAGTTCCAAACATAGCTTTTCCACTTACGCTTTTTGGGAAAGGTTCAAATAAAAAAGCAAAAATAATCGCCAAAATACCGCATGTTAGAATCTGAATCGTATGGATTCCTGCTGATGGTACTTGTTTTGGAATATCATCAATTTTTATAATATAAACTGTATAAATGATTCCACAAATCAAGCACAATATATCACCTGAACTAATACCAATTCCTTTATCCAAAGTAATAAACCCAATACCTGACATGCAGATAACTGCAGCAATTATATCCTTCAAACTTAGTTTTTTGCTTTTCCAAAAGAACTCAGTAAATGGAATCAATATTACATATATATTTGTAATAAATGCACTTTTCCCCGCAGTTGTTCTATTAATCCCTTCACTTTGAAAAAACATTGCACAAAATAGAATACTCCCCAGTATTATTCCATTTTTTATACTTCTCTTTGAAAATCCCTTTAAACCTTTATGATAATATAAAATCATAAAAATTGAAGCAAATATAAATCGTATTGCTAAATTCCAAATTGGAGTCAATGATTTTAGAGAATCTTTTACAACTGCAAAGGAACTTCCCCATATTAAACTGCAAATTAATAAATATTCAATTCCCTTAGCCTTCATATTTTTATCCATAATGTTTCCTTTCTAAAAAATCGGGACTATTACAAATGTAATAGTCCCGATTTTTTAACTTTATCTTGAAGACTTTACCCTTGTCATAACATCTACCATTGCAGATGTTGAATTTGCGTCAAAATCATTAATATAAAACAACTGCTTTTTCATTTTATCCGTTAATACACAAGCTGTATTTTTTGAAAGACTATCAGGTAGATGTGAAACTGCCGCTTTATTCAAGCATACATATTTATATTCCTCCGTAAGTTTTGCTGATACATCCGGTCTTAAACAATAATTAATAAATAATTCTGCTTCCTTTTTATGTTTGCTTCCTTTGAGCAATACAAAATTATCAATGGAAAACGATTTTTTCTCACTATCCATCACAATTTGTAAATCCTTATTCTGTTCCATTGCCTGAAGTGCATCTCCACTATATACATTAGCCACAGAGATTTCACCTCTTGCAAGCATTGTCCTAGCATCACTTACATCTGAAATGGACTTAACATAATTTTTCATATTGTTCCAATAGTTTATTGTTGACTTAATTGTATTTACATCATGAGCTGTTGGATCCTTACCCATGGCAGTTAATGCAATAGATATATCATCCTGTGGATCATCTGTTAAAACAATATTATTCTTCAATACATTATTCTTTAAATCACTCATTTTATTTATAGCTACACCTGATTTATCCAGCATTTTTTTATTTCCAACCCACAAGCTTACAGTTCCCATATATGGTACCGTATATTGATTGTTCTTATCATATTGTAAGTTTTTATAACTTGGATCTATGTTTTTAAGATTTGTGATTGCATTTTTGTCATAAGGCTCAAGAAATCCTTTTTCTTTCATTGATCTGATATAATAATTGGTTGGAACAGCTATATCATATTGTCCTTTTTTCCCTGCAATTAATTTAGCCATCATTTCATCATTTGATTCATATGTGGACTGTACAACTTCAATTCCATATTCCTTTTTAAAACCATCAAGCACATCTTGTGTCATATATTCAGACCAATTATAAAGATAAAGCTTATCTGCATATCCATTTTTCTTTGCTTTAGAATCTTGACATCCTGAAAAAAGTGCTGCCAGAATTATACAGCATATTAGAACAACCAAAGTTTTCTTTTTCACAATTATTCCCCCTTATTGAATACTAATTTTCCATTTATATATGTTTGACATATTTTTGTCTTATAAAGCTCAAAAGCGTCGATAGACAGCACATCTTTATCCAAAACAACAAAATCGGCATCTTTTCCAACTGAAATTGTCCCCTTCCTACTCTCAAGGTTACTTTCATAAGCTCCATTTACTGTAAGCACCATAAGTGCTTCTTCTACAGAAATTCTTTCGTTAGGATTAAGTGCTTCCACTCCTTTCCTGCCAGTTTCAACACGATTTACCATGAGATGAAGACTTGTCATTGTATCTGCAGGAACGGTAACTGGCCAATCACTTGCCTGACTTGTAACAATACCTTTTTTTATGAAAGAAGCTGCCGGATATTCCTTGTCTGCACGTTCTTGTCCAAGAAATGGAACCTCCAGGTTTCTATAATAAATTGGATTTTTAAAATGCCAATATGGATTTATTACTGCTACTATGTGTAACTGTTTCATACGATCTATTTGTTCTTCTTCAACAACTTGCAAATGTGTAACTGCATTTCTCCTATCAAAAATTGCCGTTTTATTTTGTGCATACTCATACGCATTTAAAATACAATCAAGTGCCGCATCTCCTATCGCATGTGTATGGACTACATATCCTTCTTTTATGGCCCTTGTTACCAATTTGTTAAGCTGATCTTGATCAAATAAACTTTCTCCAAAATCTCCTGGTGCATCATTATACTCTTCTCTTAAAAAAGCAGTATGAGCTTCAACTACACCATCTATAAATATTTTCAATGTTGTAAGACGTACTTTGTCATAATTAATTTTATTTTTGAGAATCTTTGCTTTTTTAAATACTTCTTCATAATCATCATTTGGTTCTAATGTATACGCCTCTGTGAAGGTAATTTTTAGTTTTCCTTCCCTGGCAAGTTCTGCATAAGCTTCATATCTCAAATCATAATCTTTTCTCTTGTCAAGCATCGGTTCGAATACATTAGTTACTCCTGTAGAAAGCGCCATACTCTGATATGCCAATATACCTTTTTTGTAATCATCTTTGGTATAAGCCGGCATAATATTTTGTATTAAACTTCCTGCCAGTTCCTTCAGCCATCCCGTAGGTTTTCTGGTACATGGATATCTTACTATTATTCCCCCGTCAATTTCAGGAGTTTTTTCATCTATTCCAGCCATACTCATAGTTTTAGAGTTAATCCAAAAAGTATGCTCGTCTTCACTTACCATTATAATTGGAATTTGATTTGAAACTTTATCCAGCATAGCTGCTGTAGGTCCAATTTCATCAAAAACCCCATTTTGGTATCCCTGACCAAAAATTATATTAATATCATCATTATTTTGATAAAATTGTTTTATTTTTTCCAGGTATTCTTCAGCAGTCTCTACTTCATGAAGATTTACTCCAAGTACAAGATCAGTAGTACTTGTAACATGTGCATGGCCATCAGTCATTCCGGGTATGATAATTCCCTCTTTATTTTCGATAATTTTGGTGTTATTTCCAAAATATTTTGAAATTTCACTTTGCTTTCCAACAAATACTATTTTGCCATTCTTTACTGCAAATGCCTCTGCCAGCGGCAGCAGTTTGTCTGCAGTAAATACTTTTCCTTTCACAATAAGATCTGCTTTCATAGTCAAGCCTCCCTTTTTTTAAGAAATACCTTCTTCACTAAAAAATACATTAAATATGTAAATATAATTACAAACATAATTAGTGAAGATAGTGCATATACATCAGTGGATATTTTTCCTCTTACCATGCCATATACCTTAATTGGGAATGTAATTTGTCCAGCTCCACAAACAAAATAGCTTATAATAACATCATCAACAGATAATGTTATTGACAAAAATGCCCCTGAAATAATACCTGGAACTAGCATTGGAAGTGTAACCCGTTTTAATGTATGCCATTGATTGGCTCCTAAATCCATTGCAGCTTCCTCAATTGACCGGTCAAAATCAGCAATACGAGCCCTCAAAGTAATAATTACAAATGGCACACAAAATGTAACATGTGCAAAAATCAAAGTGGCAAATCCCATGCTAAAGCCCATTAATGTAAATGCTGCCAGAGAGGCTATACCTATTACTAATTCTGGAATTACAATCGGTATATAAAGAAGACTATCAATAAATTTTTTCAACTTAAAATCATATCTGTACATACATACAGTTGCAAGTGTACCTAAAACAACTGAAATGATCGTACTCACAGCTGCCAATTCTATTGTTAAAATCATATAGTCTATCAATTGATCTCCTTGAAATAAATGCTTGTACCATTCCAATGTAAAGCCTTTAAATACAATATTACTGTCATTTGTATTAAATGAATAAATTATTACCATTATAATTGGAAGATACAAAAACAAATACACTAAAAACATAATAGTATAGGAGAAAAATCCTAATTTTTTCTTTTCTTTTCGCTTAATATTCTTCATTATCTTCCCCCTTATGCCAATTCATCCATATTTCCAACTTTAGAATACAATTTTATGATCACCAAAGTAAACACAATTAATAATACGGAAAATGCTGCACCAAAACACCAGTTACGTGCCACCATAAATTGATTTTGAACTAGATTTCCAAGATAAGTTGAATTTCCTCCACCCATGACATCCGATACATAAAATGCTCCCAGGCTTGGAATAAACACTTGAATTGTACCTGCGAAAATACCAGGCAAAGTCAGAGGAAAAATAACTCTGAAAAACGTATGCACTTTTTTTGCCCCCAAATCATTGGCAGCTTCTATTAAAGTAGAATCTATTTTTGAGATAGATGTTTGAAGCGGCAAAATCATAAATGGAAAAAATTCATATATCATACCAAACAATACAGAATTATCTGTATATAGCATTTTAATTGGGGAAGAAATTATGCCAAATTTCATTAATATGTTATTTATTATCCCAGAATCCCTTAATATATTTGCCCAACCATTTAACCTTATTAAACCATTTACCCAAAATGGAAGCATAATAAGCAGAAGCAAAAACGCCCTCTTTTTAGGTTCTACCTTACTTACTAAAAATGCAAAAGGATACGAAATAACAAGACATATCCAGCTGCTATTAAATGCTAAAACTATAGACTTCCATACTACTTTCATATATAGTGGGTTAAATATCTGCTTGTAGCTGTCTAGAGAAAACTTCCATTCTACACCTCCATATTGACTACGTGTTGCAAAACTTATAGCAAGCACATAGATAAGAGGCAGCAGGAGAAATAAAAAAAGCCATATTCCTGTAGGACCTATCATGGATAATATTGTCAATTTATTATTACTTTCCTTATTCTCCTTGTTTTGTAAAACCATATGTCTTCCCCCTTCTACTTAAATACTGCGTCGTTAATTATATTATAAAGTGAGTCATCTTTAGTATGCATTACAACTGCTTTTTCCAAATCCCAATAAACATTTACAAGTGTACCTTTAGAATTAAGCTCCGTATCAGGGTGGTTATTTAATTTTATACACTTTCCACTAGGTAATTGAACTACTGTCTTTATATTGGAGCCTGTGTATATATGTTCCTTAATAACACCATTTAAGCAAAACCCTTCTATTGGTTCTTTTGACAACTTCATATGTTCTAAACGAACCGATATACTGACTATTTCATTCTCATTAAATTCATTTCCAATTGCTGATACAGATCCATCTTCTATAACAAGTTCAAGATTTTTTCCAATTTTCTTTGAAACTGTTGCTTCAAATATATTTGATTCTCCAATAAAGTCTGCTACAAACTTTGTCTTAGGTTGTTCATAAATCTCTTTTGGAGTTCCAATCTGTTCGAGAATACCCTTGTTCATAACTCCAATACGGTCACTCATAGTAAGAGCTTCTTCCTGGTCATGTGTAACATAAACAAAAGTAACTCCTAATTGCTGTTGAAGATGTTTTAACTCCAGCTGCATTTGTTTCCTAAGTTTTAAATCGAGTGCCGCCAATGGCTCATCTAGGAGCAGTACCTTGGGATTATTTATAAGAGCCCTTGCTATGGCAACACGCTGTTTTTGTCCACCAGACATTTCACTTGGCTTCCTTTTTTCAAAATTATTTAATTGTACCAGTTCCAAAATTTCTTCAACTTTTTTCTTAATTTCACTTTTTTTTATCTTTTTTTCTACCAATCCAAATGCTATATTATCAAAAACATTCATATGGGGAAATAGTGCATAACTTTGAAAAACTGTATTTACATCCCTATTATATGGCTGCAAGTTAGTTGCATCTTTATTCGCAATTACAACGCTTCCTTCTGTTGGAATTTCGAAGCCTGCTATAATACGGAGAGTTGTAGTCTTGCCACAACCTGATGATCCAAGCAAGGTTAAAAATTCCCCTTTATAAATATCAAGATTTATCTTTTTCAAAACCTGATTGTCTCCAAAGTATTTGCTCACATTTTTTATTTGTACAATAGGAACAGCATTTTCATAATCCACATAAACCACTCCTTATATTATTAGACTAACACCAATTTATAAAATGTCTCTGCCTCGTTCACCTGTACGAATTCTCATTACATCTTCTATATCTGATACAAATACTTTTCCATCTCCAACACTACCTGTTGACAATTTTTCTACCATTTGAGACAATATGCTCTCCAGATCTTCATCCCAGACAATTGTCATAACATATAACTTTGGAAGCAAATTAATACTTAATCCCAATTTTTCAAACTCCGGGTTTTTAAATCCTTTTTGATGACCACATCCCATAGCAGACATTACTGTAAGACCGCTATATTCATTTTTAGATAAAATTTTTTTTAAATCATCTAATTTTTCCGGTCTAATAATCACTTCAATTTTTTTCATAGCACTACCTCCTTAATAATATCTCTACATTTATTTTTATAATGATGATTATAAACTATTGTATAATACCATGGTCAATACAATATTTTATCTATCGTAAACTTTTAAATCTGTCATATCTTAGTGCTGTAATATCAACTGCTGTCTTTTTACCCTCTACCATTTGTGCAAGCATATATCCAACTGCAGGAGCTGTTCCAAAACCATGTCCTGTAAATGCACATGCCAGTATCAATCCAGGTACTTCATCGATATGACTGATAACCGGTACTCCATCAATGCTTAAGTCTAACCAACCGCCCCAGCTTCTTACAATATTTGCGTCTTTTAAAACAGGAATATATCCCATAACGGCACGGCAACCGGCAGACATAGTAAGAGAAGACGTCCTCAAGTCATCCAATTTCATGTCGTTTGCCTCCTCAAGTCCAGACTCGGAGCCAAATACAAAAGATCCATGCTTACATTGGTGTCCGTAAAAATCTGCATCGGCTGTTCCAAGCATCATATCAAACATTGAAATCTGCATTTCAGTTACAAGTGCCTCTTCAAAATATCTGGTCATTGGTATGTCAATTCCCACTGTTCTTGCTATTTCACGACTTTCATAGCCTGCAGCTAAAATAATATTTTCTCCTTCAAAAATTGTACCGTCTTCCAATATTACCTGACGTGCCTTCCCATGGAATTTTTTAATTGCTGTAACTTTAGCTTCTGTATAAAATTCAACTCCCAATTCAATTGCTCTCTTGTAATATGCCAGAGTTGCCAGCATTGGATTTGCATGGCCGTCTGTAGGACACCAACTTGCTCCAATAATATCATCAGATAAATACGGGCATAATTCTTTTACTTCTTTTCCATCAATCATTCTTACATCAAGTCCCAGTTTTTGTGCCTTATCCACGAGATTTTGCAGTTTTTTCATATGTGATTCTGTCTTGCCAAGCCTTAAATTGCCCGATTGAAAATACTCTACATCCATCCCAAGTTCTTCCGACAAATTAGGCCAGAATTTTTCAACACTGTATATTGCATATGGAAGTTCACGTTCATCTCTGCCTGACTGCCTGACTCCTCCCCCATTTCTGCTTGAACCTCCATGTCCTATACTTTTTGATTCTTCAAGTACAATTACATTTTTAATGCCTCTCTTGGCAACGTAATATGCTGCTGAACTTCCAACAATACCACCGCCAATTATGACAACATCCGCATTTTTCTTCATCACAAATTTCCTCCGTCATTTCCTAATATTTTCATCTCCATCGGCCTCATTGGAGCTCGTGAGACAGCTGGCTCGACTTCAAGTGAAGGCATTTCTAGTTCCTTTGCCATTATAGATTTTACTAATCTCTCACAAGTCTGTCCCTGACATAATCCCATACCTGTTCTTAAATACCGTCTCATCTCTTCAATTGTAAAAATTCCTTGATGAACTGCCTTTCTTATCTCACCTTTTGTCACTTCTTCACACCTGCAAACCACAATATCATCATCTGCATCTGGAACGTAGTCTCCAATTCTCTTCAAGTTTTCACTTATATCAAACATTTTAGGACCTCCCCGTTTTATAAAATCTTGCTTTCATTGCCATATTTTTAGGTACTTTTATTGTAAGAAGATTTGTATGATCAAATAGCATTGCAGTTTTAACTCCAATTACTTCCGCTTCACAAACTACTTTTCCACTTCTATCCATCGCTTTTCCCTTTTCACCTTTTTCAGGCAGTGGTAAAAATTCATATGGAATCATTACACTTGCATATTTCTCTTCAAAATCTTCATCTACTAAAAAAATAGCTTGTCCGGGACACGAGGATACACACATACCACAACCAATGCATATCTTGTCTAAATCAACAATTGGCAAAGACGTTATATTTTCGCCAATTGTTATGCACCCTTTGGGACATGCGTCTTGACATGGATTACACGGAATATTTTGCGTACATTCCATTACAGGATGTATGCCTGATTTTTTAACTATCCCTGGATAACGAAAAATTTCATCATCTGATATGTAACCTCTATGCAAAAGATTCATGGATATATCAATATTCTCATCTGTCTTCTTTAATAATTTTCCGCGATTTTCCGGACCAAACATACCTTTTCTCAAATTTTCCAGGTCGCACTTCAATTTTGTATAATATTTCTCTCTTTTTTTATTACTTAAATAACCTAAAGTATATGCAATATCTATTCCTGAGATTCTCCCTTCAATCATAGCTGAACTGGCTTCTTCAATTGATGAAACATCTCCCGCAGCAAAAATACCGCCAATAGAAGTTTCACCATATTCATTACAAACAGGAATATACCCGCCTTTAGTGCTCTTCATCTGGCATCCAGCTTGTTTTAACAACTGTGACATTGGTGAAAGGCCTACTGCAATACAAATGGTATCAACATCAAAATGTTTTTCTGTTCCAGGTTTGATTTTCCAGTTTTTATCTATTTCGCCAATTACAGCACCTGTCACACACTCTTTGCCTTCCGCCTGTATAATTGTATGAGAGAGATAAAATTGCACTCCACATCTTGCTATCTTTGCAGCATGTACACCATATCCGCTTATTCTAGGCAATACATCTATTAATGCAGTAACTTCACAACCTGCCTGCATCAATTGATAACTTACAACCAAACCCACATTGCCTGTTCCAACCATCAGTACTTTGTTTCCTGGTTTAACATGGTGTAAATTCATCATTGTCTGTGCAGCTCCTGCACCTATTACTCCAGGCAAAGTCCACCCTCTAAAATTTAATGCATTTTCGCTGGCACCTGTTGCAATTAAAATAGCATCACCTTTATAATGAAATACTACATCATCCATTTTGACTGTAATTTCTTTTTCTGGATACAAACCGATTACCACAGCATTTAATTTTACCTCAACTCCATATTCTTCTGCTTTTTTTAATAATTCTTCTCCTATTTTAAATCCTCGAACTTTTGCCCTGTTTTCTTTTGAGCCGAAAAACTTATGTATCTGTTTAAAAAGTTGTCCTCCTGGTTTTGCATTTTCATCAAAAACAATTGTTGTCATACCTGCCTTTGAAGCTTCTATAGCAGCAGACAAACCTGCCGGACCTGCTCCTACAACGATTAAATCATATCTTTGCATATCAATCACTCCTCAAATGAACTTTTTTCTGTTTCCACACCATACTGTGTCTGTACTACCATTCCCTCAACAAGGGGAGTAATGCATGTGCGAACATTAGGTTTTCCATTTACAATCATTACACAATCGGTACACCTGCCAATAGCACAAAAGATTCCTCTTGGCTCATGTCTCTTTTTGGTGTATCTGTGTACCATAACTCCTGCAGCTTTTAATGCAGCTGCAATAGGCTCCCCTTCATATCCTTCCAAACTTTTTTTATCAAAAGTAAATGAAATCTTTTTTTTCTTTGTATTCCCTCCAAAAATCGGATGCTTGTCTATTCTAAACATATAATTATCTCCTTCTTTATAATCATTTAAATTATAGCTGACCTGTCCCAAAGATTAAGTTTTATACCCAGACCCTTCTTCAATGCATTTTGATAACACTCATATCCCCATGCAACATCTTCTATAGGAAGTCCTTCAATTGCCACAAGTATAACTTCATCATCGGATGTTCTGCCGGGAGCTTTTCCAGTAACAATATCACCTAAATTAATAATACTTTTTCTCTCTATCAAACCATCTTTAACCATGTTTACAAAGTCTTCACCCATACATCCAGTTGGCTTTCTATTTAAATTTTTATCGAATACTACAGGATCTTCATTGGAATAATCTTCATACATACTATAATCATCCACTACTTTCTTGATATCCATAATACTTTTATGTTCCATATTAAAAGTGCTGGCTGAAATAATTACAGCTCCCGGCTTGAACCATTCCCTTTCATATTTTGGCCACTGTCCTTCTTTAACAGAGGCAGCTTCACTAACTATATCTGCACCTCTGATTGCTTCTTCCAAAGTACTGCAAATTTTAATGTTTTTTACATTAAAATATCTACTTTCAACAAATTTTTTCATTTTTTTGGCTGTTTTTGATTCAGGTGAACTTCCTTTTATTTTCACAGTCTCAATATTCGGAAAGCATGACATAATCGCCATTGTACATGCCTTATTAATGGCACCAGGCCCAACAATAGATAATACTTTGGAATCTTTTCGAGCAAGAAGCTTGGCAGCAAGTCCCGGCATAGCTCCTGTTCTCATTGCACTCAATAGATTTGCAGACATATATGCTATTGGGACCCCTGTTTCTACATCATTTAAGGAAACCATCAGTATAGATCGCGGCAAACCACGTTGAGCGTTTCTTCCATTAGAGCCATACCACTTCTGCCCTGCTATATGAAATCTTCCTCCCAGATAAGCAGGCATGGCAATAAATCGTCTATCTCTAGAATTATTTAATGGAAAATTCGGAATATAAGACTTCTTAGGGAACTCCAACATAATTCCATGCGCATTATGATTAGGACCCCCCATTATATAATCCCCCTTACTAAGCAATGCCATTGTCTCTCCCATTACCTGTATACACATAGAAGCATCCAATACACCAGCTTTTATCATATCCTGCTCGTTTAGATACAAAAAATCAATTTTAGTACTTTCCATAAATATCTCCTCCGATTTTTATGCACTTCAAATTATTTTTATAATTTTATGTCTTATATGAACACCGCTTTAAGTTGTATTTCCTTATATGCCTACATTATATTGTCTAGTATGATACTAGTGTCAACAACATTAAATGTATTTATATAAACATAATAAATATCATGTTTTAGAATAAAACTTATTGACAAAATAGTATATTATGATATATTATTTATTAAATTATCAATTATATATGCTTTAAAATAATAATTAATCAATTTTTAATTATTATATTTGTAAATTAAAATATATTTGATAATCTATATATTAAAACTATTTTTTAAAATTCATAGTATAATACCATCTTATTGTGAAAGGAACGATTATTTTATGGTCAATGAAAATTGTTATAAAATCGGAGAAATATCCAAGTTGTTCAACATAGGGCTAGATTCCCTGCGTTATTATGAAAAAGTAGGAATCTTATCTCCAAAAAGAGACCCTATAAACAATTACCGTATTTATACTCTTGATGATATTCGTGAAATTGCTATAATTCGTGAACTCATGGAATTACGTTTTCCATCAAAACAAATAAAAGAATTAGGCAAGAACAGAAATTTAAGCACATCCATGGAATTATTAGAACATGAAATAACTGTTGTAAATGAATCCATTGTAAATCTATATCAAATCAAGGAAAGCTTAAATGCCAGGCTGTCTTCAATTAAAACAATTCTTGAGAATTCCATTGAGTTTTACCAAATCAAGATTTTAAGTTTTCCAGAAAGATCCTGTATTATGATTAGTGAAACGAATCTTCCAGATCGCATGGTTACATATGCAGCCACAGAATATATGCACAAAACAAAACAAAAATTTCCTATAATAGGTTCCTGTGATTGTTATACTCTTGATCTAGAAAATAGCAATCCAGATTCGGATTATTATAAAACAGAAAATGTATTTTTCTACTCCGAAAATTCCAATTATGCAGGCAACTATTTTCTTCCTGCTGGGAAATATTTATCTTTACTTTATAGAGGTGACTTGAAACAGACTAGAAAATATATCCCTAAAATGTTTGATTTTGCGAAAGAACATAACCTTGATGTTATTTCACATCCCATTGAAATAGGACATATAGACTGCTATGAAACTTTGGACGAAGAGGAATTTATAACTGAGATACAAATACCTGTAAAGCCTTTAAAAAAGCGTGTAAAATTAAATATAAATTAAAAAATTCAACTGTCTCATATAAAAACAAGAGACAGTTGAATTTTGAATACATATCTAAAATAAATGAGGCTCATTCCATAAATTCAGTTTTGCTCCTTTTCCAAGCAACAATGCTTTTTTATAACATTCGTATCCCCATGCAATATCTAAAATTGGCATACCTCCAGAACTTATTAAAAACATCTCATCTTCAGACATTCTTCCTGGGGTAACACCTCGAATAATATCACCTAATGAGCGAACATCATCCTTGCTTATCTTACCATCTTGTATCATATCAACAAAAAACATTCCCGGTGTACCAGTAGATATCCTTTTACCAGTTTTATTATCATGATGTTCATAAGTAGTAATATAATTTTCATACATATGAATATTATCAACTACTTTAGTCATATTATTACAAATAAACTCTCGATCTATTTCCATTGTTCCAGAAGAAATGAGTATACAGCCTGGTTTTAACCAATTACTGTCAAATACAGGCCATTCACCTTGTTTTGCAGATACAGCTTCACTAATAATATCGGCATTCTCTACTGTTTCCTGTAAAGTACTACAAACTTCTACACTCTTTATCCATGAGTAATTTTTACAAATAAATTCTGATAAATCTTTAGCCGTCTTTGATGTTATAGAACTGCCTTTTATTTTAATCTTCTCAATATCTTTAAAATATGGTAGAATACTTACAATGCAAGCCTTATTTATTGCTCCTGCACCAACTAATGCAATAACCTTTGAATTCTTTTTAGCTAAATGTTTTGCTATAACTCCAGACATGGCACCAGTTCTCATTGCACTTAACAGATTAGCCGACATAATTGCCAATGGTTTACCTGTTTCTACATCATTCAATATCATTAGCAATATAGAACGTGGTAATCCTTTTTCATTATTGCCTCCATTGGAACCGTACCACTTTTCTCCTGTAAGATGAAATCTTCCACCAAGATAAGCTGGCATTGCCATAAAACGTCTATCCCTTGTATCTGCAATTGGGAATTCCTTTATCTTAGATTTTTTAGGAAATATTACTTCAATACCATGTTCATTGTTATCTCTACCTCCCATTAAATAATCACCTTTACTTAATAAGATGTTTACTTCTTCCATAACTTCTACACAACGTTCAGCTTCCAAAACACCAGAATCTATCATATCTTCTTCACTTAAATATAAAAATTCAATCCTTTTTTCCATTGTTTACACCATCCATTCAAAATCAAAAGCATAATTTATAAATTTTTATAATGTCCTTTTTATATAAAGGCACCATACATTCTTCAGTTCCTGATTCGCAAGCCTTTTCAGCCATTATTTCAAATTTATCCCTTGTATTAATGCCTAAATCCCTCAATCTACACTTTAATCCCATGTCTTTAAATAATCTTTTGGTTTTCTCTATAGCTATCTCTGCAATTTGCATATTAGACAGATCTGAATTTATTCCAAATACATTTTTTCCATAATTTAAAAATATTAATGCCGTTTTTTCATTTAAAATGTATTTCATTAAAGCAGGAATAATTACTGCAAGTCCATGTCCATGTGTAACGTCATAATATGCACTTAACTGATGTTCCATGGCATGAGCCGGCCAGGGTCCCATTTTTCCACATGCTATAAATCCATTAATAGCCCAGCTTGCTGTCCACATTAAATTAGCCCTGGCATCATAGTCATCAGGTTTTTTACATGCTATAGGACCATAATGAACACAAGTTTTTAGCATTCCTTCAATTATACGTTCCTGAAAATATGTATCTTTTACACCATTAAAATATACTTCAAATAAATGCGAAATAATATCAACAGTTCCACAAGCGGTCTGATATGCTGATACTGAAAACGTATTTTCCGGATCTAAAATGGAATACTTGGGATATAACAAATAATTTTCAATTTCCATCTTGTCATTAGTTTCCTCATTAGAAATTACAGAAAAACAATCCATTTCAGATCCAGTGGCTGCTAAAGTCAGTATAGTAATAATTGGAAGAGTCTCTTTTACCAAACTATTATCCAGCACCAAATCCCATACCTTTCCATTATAATAGTACCCTGCTGCTATAGCCTTTCCACAATCTATACTGCTTCCACCACCGATAGGTAAAATTACATCAATACTATTTTCTCTACAAATCTTGATTCCCTTTTCTACCATGTTTACACGTGGATTAGGTTCTACACCTGATAAATCATAGTGATTAATACCATTATCATCTAAAAGTTTAATAATACGGTCGTATAATCCTATTCTTTTTATGCTTCCTCCACCATATACCAATAAAACTTTACTGCCAAACTTATTAATAAACTTTGGAAGTTTATTTATCATTCCCTTTCCAAATGCTACTTTCGTTGGAATGGAATATATAAAATTTTGCAAAATATCACCTTCCTAAAAGAAGTAATTTTTTATTATAATAATTACTATATACTTTGGTATAATACCAAGGTCAAGTGGACTTTATAAAATAAATGAGTACAGATTGGATGATAGGCTTCAATAAATAGAACAACTTTTTAAGGAAATGATATAATAGTATAATTATGGAAAAGAAGAAATTAATCATGTCTTAATCAATGGTGAATAGATATATAATGCAGTCTGAAACTATGAAAGTGTCTAAATAAAAGAATGATCAGAGTAGAAAAGAACCAGCAGAAGTCCATATAACTGCTTAAGAAAAATAAACAACTTATTATTGCGAAGAATGATATTTTAAAACAGGCAGCGCTGATTTCTGGAAAAGAGTAGTTGAATAAATCAAAAAATAATTTTGTCCATATATAACCATATAAGAACACAAAAATACAATAATGGACTAACTCACTTTGAGGGAAGGTATGGAAACTAAAAGATTAGGTTGTTATGTTAAAAAATGATTGACCATTACAAGTTTATAATCCCAAATTTCAATTTTATGCACACTGTTGATAACTTCTAAATACTTGGATTTTAAAAAATCTACATTGTCAGTTAAGAGATCAATAAAAAGTGTTTATTCGTTTCAATAATAATAAAAAATACCCTCTTATAGAACAGAACGAAGAAAAACTT
>NZ_JAHHUY010000020.1:0-58386 GCF_019144085.1 Clostridium tyrobutyricum | reverse complement strand
TAAGAACTATGTGGTATGTAAATGCTTTTTACAAATTGTCGCCCTTTCTCACCATTTTCAGTTTTATAAGAACTTGGATAGGCTACAATAAATAAAACATCTGTTGACAAAGAACCCCCATATAGTATAATTATATAAAAATTAAACACATTACTTGTATAAGCTCATAATGAGGTTGAGCGTTTCTACCAGCTGCCGTAAACAGTTGATTATAAGTATGCTTAGAAATTGGCATAATATAATTGACTTTCGGGAGTTGTTTTTTATACCTTTTTCTAGTGTGGAGAGGAGAAAGCCAATGAAAAATAGAACTAGAAAACAAATGGCTGCGATTGGAAAGGAAAAAGCAGATATAGTATTAAAGGGAGGAAATGTAGTCAATGTATTTACGGAGGAGATAATTAAAGAGGATGTGGCAATTGTAGAAGATACTATTGTAGGTGTGGGCGATTATGGAGGAAAAAGGGAGATTGACTGCACTGGAAAATATATTGTACCTGGATTTATTGATGCACATATGCATATTGAATCAACCATGGTAATGCCAAATGAACTGGCGAAATCAATTCTCAAATGGGGCACAACTACCCTGATTGCAGATCCTCATGAGATAGTCAATGTAAAAGGTGAAAAAGCACTGGATTTTTTACTGGATGCAGTGGAGAATGTGCCACTCAACATATACATAATGATACCTTCATCTGTACCGGCTACAAAATTTGACACAAATGGAGCAGGAAAGTTCCTTGCAAGTGATATGAAAAAGTACAGAGATCATCCAAGAGTTCTAGGCCTTGGGGAAGTCATGTGTTTTCGTGATGTAATAGAGAATAAGGTAGAGATAATGGATAAAATTGATCTGTTTGAAGACAAAATTATAGATGGACATGCACCTGGAATACTGGGAAAAGAAATACAGGCGTATCGTATGTCAGGAGTTGATAATGATCATGAATGTACCAACTTCAGTGAAGTAGTGGAGAAAATGAGAGCGGGATTTTACATTTTGATTAGAGAGGGCAGTGGAGCTAAAAATTTAGGGACCATTGTACAGGGGCTTATCCGTAATAATCTCCCTCTTGAACAATGCATGTTTTGTACCGATGACAAGCATCTGGATGATATTGCAAGAGAAGGGCATATCAGTTTTAATGTGAAAAAGGCCATAAGCCTTGGAGTTCCCCCTGTTAAAGCAGTTAAAATGGCAACTTATTATCCAGCAGGATTTTATGGGCTCAAAAATCATGGAGCTATTGCCGCAGGATATATGGCGGACATAGCAGTTTTAAAAGATCTGAATCAGGTAAACATTGATTTTGTTCTAAAATCCGGCAATATTGTAGATAATGATTATCTGTCTCTTTTCAAGTATAAAATAAAGGACAGGGAAATGCTGAACACTGTTGTTTTCAACCCTTTAAATGAAGACAGACTGATACTTAAAAAGAAAAAGAAAAACCACGTAATGGAAATTGTAAGAGAGCAATTGACAACGGAGCATCTTTTTGAAGAAATTCCAGGCAGTGGAGATGTTTTCGTACCCAATAGGGAATACAATAAACTCTGTGTGATAGAGAGATATGGAAAAACCGGCAATATTGGAGTAGCTCCATTAAAAGGATTTGGAATGGAAAATGGTGCACTTGCAACTACGGTATCCCATGATTCACACAACATAATAGCTGCCGGTGACAATGACATAGATATTATAACTGCTATGAATTATTTGAAAGAACTGCAGGGAGGATATGTAATTGCATCAGAAGGAAAAGTAATTGAAAGTCTTCCTCTTCCAATTGGGGGCCTTATCAGCAATTTATCAGCAGGTGAGGTACAGAAAAAAACTAAAATAATGATTGATATTGCCAAAAATATGGGGGTAGATGAAGGGATTGATCCATTTATAACACTTTCTTTTATGGCACTTCCCGTTATTCCAGAGATTCGTCTTACGGATAAGGGACTAGTTAATGTGAAAAAATTCAAGTTTATAGATTAAGGTAAATTTATTTATTTTTTGCCCATTGATGGCAGAACAATCAATAATACACCCCTTGTATAGTATATAAAAATGAGTCAAGCTATAGGCAATCTCCCGCAAGAACCTTACCAGTCTTGTTCATGTTTTGTTCTTACGGATCTGCCTTTTATCAGTTTTATAGATGCTTTCGGCTTGCAGAGCATTCCTATTTTAATATGTATTTTTCAATTCCTTTTGCAACACCGTCTTTGGTATTTGAGTCTGTAATAAAGTGAGCTGTTTTTCTGATCTTTTTATCGGCATTTTCCATGGCAAAAGACCATTTTGCCCATTTGAGCATCTCTATATCATTATCCGCATCCCCAAAAACCATTACTTCCTCATTGGAAATATCAAGATCAAGGCAGAGCCTTTTAAGAGCATATGCCTTGTTTACACCTTTTAAAGTGATTTCTATATTCCCAGGAAGAGAAGAAGTAATGTGTATATCCTCACTGATTTTCAAAGTATCATAAACTTGTCCACAATTCTCCTCTGGAGTAAACAATACATTGATTTTCTCAATGGGCTTATTTACAAGATAATTTTCCAAATTATCCACTGCTGTTAAATGGCTTTTTAATTCATTGGTAAAGTCT
Organism: Clostridium tyrobutyricum; assembly: GCF_019144085.1. Taxonomy (GTDB): domain Bacteria; phylum Bacillota; class Clostridia; order Clostridiales; family Clostridiaceae; genus Clostridium_B; species Clostridium_B tyrobutyricum_A. Next base: position 55,767 of record NZ_JAHHUY010000020.1, on the reverse strand, counting down.
TCTTTTATATATGGACTTTTATAGCTGGATAATAAGTTCTGTTCCAGATAGCTTTTTCCGTTGTAGTATATTTCAGGAATACAGTTGTTTTGTTTTAAATAGATGTAAATGGGATGCCAAAGTTTAAAAGGCATTTCTCTCAACGGAATCAGTTTCCTGGAATTTATGTCATATGCTGATGCACCATTGGACAGAACAGCATAATTGGTTACAGGTACTTGCCCTGCTATGTTTGACATAACCCCCCAGGTTCTCCCGGTAGCTATTGCAAATAGCACTCCTTTTTCAGATGCATGGGTTATGGCATCAATATTTTGTTTGGATACGGTTAAGTGATCACCTTGCAGTAAGGTTCCATCAAGATCTGTTGCTATTAATTTTATGGACATAAAAATTTCCTCCTTAAAATACCGGAATTTATTGCTAGTGGGCTGTTGTTTAAATATTTGGCGTTGTCTATATATAATATACTATTCTCAAAGGGAATTGCCAAATATGGTATTTCCTAAATTTTTGAAAAACATTTTCATACAGGATAGTTTGTTTTTTGAATCTTCATATAATATTGACTTGATTAGCCATTTACTTTACGATATTTAATATAAATTACTTGAAAAGATATAGTTTGCAATTATTAGGTATACGGGAGGATAGATTATGCCAAGGCCAGTTAAATATAGGAAAATAGAAAGACTACCCCGATATACATATTTTGTACCAGTGGGTAGAAGAAAATGTGAAATTGAGGATATAATAATAAAAGTCGAGGAGCTTGAGGCAGTAAGACTCAAGGACATTGAAAAATTGAATCAAGAAGAATGTGCTAAAAAGATGCAAGTATCAAGGCAAACCTTTCAAAATATAATTGATAGTGCAAGGAAAAAGATTGCAACTGCTATTGTAGCAGGAAAAGCAATAAATATAAATGGTGGAAATTATACTAGAAATGTTTGTAATTTTAAGTGTATGGACTGTGGGAATGTATATGAAATAAAATATGAAGAAGATAGAAATATTTGTCCAGTATGCGGTTCCAGGCAAGTTTTATGCAATAAGAAAAGTGTTTTTTGTAATAAGATGTGTAATAAATCATTTAAAAATGGACATAAATAAGGTTTTATTATTGGCATTTGACAATAATAGAATATCCATTATATAATGTAATTGGCATATGCTAATAAAAACTTAATAAGTATTTCTTATTAAGTGAAATCAAGGAGAATGAATAATATGAAAATAGCAATACCTAATAATGAAGATATGGTGAATCAACATTTTGGAAAAAGTAAGAGCTTTATTATTGCCACAATAGAAGATAAAAAAATTACACAAATTGAAAAAATATCTTCCGAAGATCTTGCACATCAGCATCAGGGGCTGGCAGATTTACTTGTAAAGCATGGAACTGATGTAGTTATAACTGGAGGTATAGGAGGAGGGGCCCTTTTAGGTTTACAGAATAATGGGCTTAAGGTAATAAAAGGAGCATCAGGGGAATATATAAAGGTTATTGAAGAATACATCAATGGAAATTTAAAAGATAAAAATGTAGTTTGTAATCATCATCAAGAATAAGGCAAATAGTTATACTCAAATACTTTCAGGCTGTTGACAAAATATGTTTATCAACAGCCTTGTAATTTTCTATTGGCTTTTTACGGCTGATTTATATAAATAGATTTACATTGGAATCTTCAGCTTCACCTAAATAGTAGCCAACACCCCCTATTTTGACGCCGTCCATAAGTTCTTCCTTTTTAAGGCCCATAACGTCCATTGACATTTGACAAGCTACTATCTGTATACCATTGTCCAAAGCTGATTTGATCAGTTCCTCAAGAGATGTTATGTTTTTATCTTTCATAACCCTTCTTATCATTTTAGTACCAATACCCATCATGTTCATTTTGGACAGCTTTAATTTTTTACTTCCCCTTGGCATAATAAATCCGAACAGGGAATCCATAAAGCTCTTTTTTACAGGCACTTTTTCATTTTTCCTTAAAATATTCAATCCCCAGAATGTAAAGAACATAGTGACTTTTTTACCCATTGATACAGCTCCGTTTGCTATGATGAAGGAAGCTATAGCCTTGTCTAAATCTCCGCTGAATACTACCAGGGTTTTATTGTCCCCCATAGATGAAATGTTTTTTACAGGATTTTTTATTACATCTTTATTATTTTGTCTTTTTTTAATAAGAGCAGTGATATTGCTTTTATCTTTGTTTAAATCAATAAGTTCATTGCATGTTCTTCTGCACCATGCATTTATATCTTCGTAGAAACCTGGGTCGGAGGCAGTCACTTTTAGGATCTGCCCCTCTGCCAAATCATCCATACTTGCTTTAACCTGCATAAGCGGCCCGGGACAGCAAAGCCCGCAGGCATCAAGAGTTTTGTCGTAATTTAATTTATCTAAAGCTATTTCGGATTTTAAGGTTTGTGTATCATGAATTTCAGGGGTAAAGTTTAAAAGGGATAAACTTTTGTATCCACCGGTTATGTTTTTGACTCTATATCCGTGCTGGGAAAGTATTCTTGCTGCAATATATCCTCTTAGCCCAACTTGACAGTATGCAATGATCTCCTTGTTTTTATCCAATTCTTCAAGTCTTTCTCTTAAATTGTCTACAGGTATATTTACAGCTCCTTCAAGATGACCATTGTTAAATTCTATCTCTGAACGTACATCCAGTAGAGTAGTATTTTCTCTATTATAATCCAAAAATTCCATTGGAGTGATAACATCCACTTTACCTGAAAGAACATTTTCAGCTGCAAAACCCGCCATGTTCACAGGATCTTTTGCTGAGGAAAATGGGGGTGCGTAGCATAATTCCAGTTCCGTCAAATCTGATACCGAGCCACCAAGCCTCATTGTTGCAGCGATAACGTCAATCCTTTTATCAACACCGTCATATCCTATAGCCTGAGCACCCAGGATTTTACCGGATTCATTGAATATAAGCTTTATGGACATGGGAAGGGCAGCTGGATAATATGATGCATGGGAAGCCGGATGAATGTATATAACTTTATACGGTATATTAAGTCCCTTTAAAGTTCGTTCATTATTTCCCGTGCTTGCGGCAGTTAGACCGAAAACTTTGATTATTGCAGTGCCCTGGGTACCCTTATATGTTGAATTTAACTCTGCTATGTTGTCTGCAGCTATCCTTCCCTGCTTATTTGCCGGTCCAGCCAGTGGTACTGCAGTATTTTGCCCGTTGACCAGATCAACTACTTCAACAGCATCTCCCACGGCATAGATATTTTCAATATTTGTTTTCATTTTACCGTCAACTAATATATGACCTTTTGTTCCAAGTTTTATTCCACTGTTTTTTATGAAACCAGTATTTGGGGTTACCCCAATGGATAGTATAGCTAGGTCGGCGGTGATTTTTGCATTGCTGTTTAAGGTGATTTCGATACTATCATCACTATCTTTAAAGGATTTTACTCCGTCATTTAATATTAAATTTATGCCATTTTCTACAAGCTCTTTTTCAGCCATAACTGCCATGTCTGAATCAAAAGGTGCCAAAATGTGTGGTGCGGCATCGACTAAAGTAACCTGCAATCCTCTTTCTTTCAGATTTTCAGCCATTTCAACGCCTACGTATCCTGCGCCAATTACCACGGCACTGCTTACTCCTTTTTTATCAATGGATGATTTTATATTATCCGTGTCTGGTATATTTCTTAAAGTAAAAATTTTATTGCTGTTTATACCCTTAATTTTTGGCCTGATGGCTTTTGCACCAGGGGACAATAATAGATAATCATAATTTTCTTCATATGCCTTTCCAGTTTTGTTTTTTACTTTTACTATTTTTTTGTTTACATCAACATCCGTAATTTCACTGTTTACCCTTACATCTATATTGAACCTGTCGTGCATGCTTTCAGGTGTCTGAACCAGGAGCCTTTGCCTTTCTTTGATTGTTTCGCCTATATAATAGGGCAGGCCGCAGTTTGCGAAAGATATATACTCATCTTTTTCAAATATTATTATTTGGGCATTTTCATCCAGCCTTCTCAGCCTTGCAGCTGCAGATGCTCCTCCTGCAACTCCGCCTACCACCAATATTTTTTTACTCATAAGAACTCCTCCTATTTAAATAATTTTAAATTGAATTTCACAAAAGATTAAAATAAAACTTGGATCAGTCTGACTACCATGGGGTTGCAAACTTTATAATTGATTTCAAGCCCATTTCGGGTGCCTTTTATGATTCCAGCTGTCCTCAATTTCTGAATATGCTGTGACAGGGTGGATTGTGGTATCTCAAGACAATCCTGCATATAGCTTACATTACATTGCCCCTTTTCCAGCAGCCCCCTGACTATGCAGAGCCTGACAGGATGTGCCAGTACTTTTAGGATTTCAGCTTTTTCAGTATAGCCTTTAAAATTTTTATTCATAATTGTACCTCTTTCGAAAGATATTTTTATATCGATATATTTATATATTACGATATAAGGATATATTAGTCAATAATTTATTAAAAACTCTCCAAGTCGATATGTTATAATTAGTGAAACTGGTTGGAAAAACAATCATGTTGAAATTAGGAGGACATCATTATGGAAGAAAGAGCTATAATCAAAAAGCACTGAAAAAAGGAATTCTTCAAATATTCAGTGCCACTTTTTTTAATAAAATAATACAATTCGGCATAATGATGTTTTTAACGAGAGTACTGGAAAAAAGCCTGTATGGAAAACTTTCATATGCCCAGACTATATTGAACATATTTTTGGTCTTGGATGGACTTGGAATGGCATCAAGTTCCCTGCAATACGGCAGTATGCAAAAAATGGAGGACAAAAAACTTTCCTATTTCAAATATGCAGTTAAAATAGGAAGTATATTTAATGCCTTAATTGCCCTGGCTATAATAATATACACTAGATTTTTCGTGCTTCCAGTTAAAGGCAGTACGGAAATACTCTTTTATTTCGCCCTCATACCAATTATGACAATATTCTTCAATGAAATTCAAATGCTTTTAAGAGCCGAATTCAAGAATACGCAGTATTCAATTCTAACAGTTGTAAATACAGCCCTGTACTTTATAGGAAATGTGACACTGGGGAAATATTTCAGTATAAAGGGGATAGTTGCAGGGAGGTACATAGCCTACATTGTATCCATTGTCGTTGGTATATATATGATAAGAAACCAATTGAAGAAGTTTAGAATAATAAAATATCCTGAAATTGGTGAAAAAAAGGATTTTCTCAAGTATTCAATAGTAACCTGTTTTACAAATGCAACTTCCCAGCTGTTGATTATGCTGGACAGCTTTTTTGTAGGCCTGCTTATTCCAAACAGTTCCGTGGTAGCTTCTTACACTGTTTCAGCTGTGATCCCAACTAATTTGACATTTATTCCTATAGCCATAATGACTTTTGTGTACCCTTATTTCGCCAGGCATTGGAATGATAAAAAGTGGATTAAGAACCAATATAGTATTTTTATAAAATATTTATTTATCTTGAATATGGCAATAACACTTGTCCTTGTAATATTTGCTCCCTATATTGTAGAGACAGTATTCACTAAACAGTATTCGGACGCGGTTACAAATTTTAGAATACTTTCAATAGGTTATTTTATAGCAGGTACATTCAAAATACCTGCAGGCAATACACTGGCAAGCATGAAATTTGTAAAAGCCAATTTTTACAATTCAGCAATAACGGGAGTAATTTATATAATACTCAATGTTGTTTTGATAAGTAAATTCGGTTCCATAGGAGCCTCAATTTCTACAGTGTTGATTTATGGGTTGTCTTCTATAATGTTCAGTGTATATATTAGGAAGGTTTTAAAATAGTTTTTCAATTAAAACATGACATACAGTTGTCATGCTGTATAAAGTATAATAGAAACTGTAGATGAATAATTATTTATTAAAAATTATAAGGGGGATTTTTCATGGATGCCTGTTTATGGCCTGGAAAAAGTTTAATCATGCAGCAGTATCATGACAATGAGTGGTGCGTGCCAAGTCATGATGATTCATACATATTTGAAATGCTTACACTTGAAGGTGCTCAAGCTGGATTGTCCTGGAATATCGTACTTTCCAAAAGAGAAGAATACAAAAAAGCTTTCCATAATTTTGATATAACATATTGTTCAAAGTTAAGCGATGGTGAAATAGAAAATATCAGAGAAGAGTTCAATGTTATTAAAAATTTGTTGAAACTTAAATCTGTAAGAAACAATGCCATGGAGATTATTAAAATACGATTGGAATTTGGCAGCTTTTCCAATTTCTTATGGAATTACGTTGACTTCAAACCTGTGATAAACAACTGGAAATTGGATAGCTAAGCACCTGCAAAGACTGATTTGTCTGAAAAAATCAGCAGGGATTTAAAAAAGAAAAACTTTAAATTTGTGGGACCGGTTATTATCTATTCATTTATGCAGGCAATCGGAATGGTAGACGACCACATAATTACATGCCCTTGCCATTCAAAAAATATAAATGTGAGGTAATTTATGAAAATCCATATGTTGAATTCCATCCTTCATTAAGAATAAAGAGAATACAAGGAACTAATAATATTTTTGAGATGACAATTACAATGAGTATTAGGGTAACATGGCAGTATATAGATGACGGAATATTACTCAGAAATATAGGTAAACATGATAAAACATAATTAATTATCTAAGGTTTTGTTTCATTCTTTGTATTCTAATATATCACCAGGTTGACATTCCAATTCACGACAAATTGCTTCAAGCGTAGAAAATCGTATAGCCTTTGCCTTGTTATTTTTTAGTATAGATAAGTTTGCATTGGTAATTCCAACCCTTCTGGCCAATTCTGAAAGGGACATTTTCCTTTTCGCCATCATCACATCTAAATTTACTATAATTGCCATAGTATCCTCCGTCATATAGTTAAGTCATTCTCATTTTTAATTTTAACTGCTGTTTTAAATATGTTTGCAAGAATTAGAACAAATAATCCCAGTAAAATAAAGATCAAACATTCTGAATCTGTGATTAAGCCATCCTTATTAAAATTATAAGTAAAAATATGTGACTTGAACTTCAACCAATCTTTAGTAAAAACGTAAGCTGAAATTATAAACAGATATGCAGATATTTTCTGCATTCTTTTTATATTTTCTGTTGTAAAGGGGGTTTTGCAAATTAAAGTACTATTAATCTTAATTAGTTCATGGCATATTGCAAGGGCGCAGCAATAGGCAACAATAGAGAAGATTAATATTGGTATCAATGGTTTATCGGAGAAAATATTAGGAAATGTAAAATAACCGATTATTGATCCTATAAGCCCCGATATACCCATGTAATATATGATTTTTAAGAAAACATTTAATTTAGTATTCATGGTTTTACCTCCAATCTTTATTATAATTTTATATTTATATTACTATACTATATATTCTTTGTCAATATTTTTTTATCGTTTTTCGATAAAAATGTTATATTTTTACTGATAATTATGACTTCTGGAATTAGGCAATGAAAAAAAGCACTATTTATTATATAATTTAAATATAAATAAAATTGGATGTATGTGTTAAAACATAAACTAAGGGGTTGGGTGTATGTCGAATTTTTCATTCCTAAATAAAAAATGGCCCATATTGGCTAAGCTTGGGCAACAGTCGGAAAATTATCTAAATATAGACAGCAATGCTACAATGCTGAAAATGCGTATGTTTGGCGAAAATATAATTGATTACATATTGGCAATGTATAATGTACAATCAGATAGGTTTGATACACAAAATGATAAAATCAAACTTTTGAGAACTACGTGTATAAATAAGGCTATTCCAGATTTATTTGATATGGTAAGAAGATTTGGAAATAAAGCAAATCATGATGGATATGAAAATAAAAATGATGCATTGGAATGTCTGGTTTCTATGTATAAAATATCAGCATGGCTTTATATTAGAATTACAAAGGATACTTCAATTAAACCACTAACCTACAAAATACCAAAATATAAGTTAAGTGGTAATGAAGCATATGATATAGAAGCCTATACTAAAGAAAAAGAAAAAATTAAAGAAGAACATACTGAAGATATAAAAAGTATAAAGGAACAGACAGCTAAATTAGTTCAAACTGAAGAAGATAAAAGAGTACAAAAAGAGGTCGAAAGTACTTTAGAATTTAATGAAGCACAAACGAGGAAAAAACTTATAGACATAATGTTAAAAGATGCTGGTTGGGATGTAAATAATGAGGAATTAGTGAAACTTGAGCTCCCTTTAAATAATCACAGGGGAAAAGGTAAAACAGGCTATGCTGATTATGTACTTTTCAATAAGAAAAGCAATCCTGTGGCAGTGATTGAAGCTAAAAAGACATCAGTAGATCCTATAATTGGCAGGCAGCAGGTTGTAGAATATGCAAATAGTATTGAAAAAATATACAATATGCGTCCTGTAGTTTTCTATACCAATGGTTATGAAATATATGTGTGGGATGACAAGTATAGTGAACCCAGACAGATTTGGGGTTTTTATACTCTGGATGATTTGGAAAAGCTGTTTTTTAAACATAGATATAAAAGGGATTTAAACAAAATTCAACTAGACAGAAACATAGCTGGAAGACCATATCAAATAGAGGGGATTAAGAGAGTTTATGAAAGGTATCAGTATGGAAAAAGGAAAGCTTTATTGGTAATGGCAACAGGTACGGGAAAAACTAGAACGGTAATTGCCATGACTAAAGGATTGATGGAAGCAAACTTGGTTAAGAGAGTTTTATTCCTGGCAGATAGAGATGAACTTGTTAGACAGGCCAAGGAGGACAAGAATAGCTTTAAGATTTTTATGCCGGAGGAAATATCCTGCAGATTTACCGGCAAAAATTCTGACAATAGGGAAGCTACACTGTATTTTTCAACTTATCAAACTATGATAAATTATTATAGGGAATTCAGTGTTGGATTCTTTGACCTGATAATATGCGATGAATCTCATAGAAGTGTTTACAAGGTATATAGGGATATTCTTGAATACTTTGACTCATATATAATAGGATTGACAGCTACACCGATAGATTTTATTGAAAGAAATACTTTTAGTTTGTTTAGTTGTGATAATGGTGATCCAACATTTAATTTTCCCATTGAAGATGCGTGGAATCATGTACCTCCATATTTAATTGAACCCAGGGTTATAGATTCTACTACAGATTTTTTGAGAAAAGGTATTAAGTATAGTGAAATGACAGAAGAACAAAGACAGCAGTTGGATGAAGAAGGATATGATGGTGATGAAATAAATTATGACAAAAAAGAGCTGGAAAAGAAAGTTACAAACAAGGATACTAATAGATATATACTTAGGACCTTAATGGAAAATGGTATAAAAGTAGGAGATTATATTGGCAAAACTATAATATTTGCTAAAAACAAGAAACATGCCAATATTTTGGACTCACTATTTAATGAACTTTATCCTCAATACAAAGGAAAACTTACAGCAGTAATTTATTCTGATATAAAGGATAAATCCTCTTTAATAGACAAATTTAAAGATGAAGATTTTCCTAAAATAGCTATTTCGGTAGATCTTCTTGATACTGGTATAGATGTTCCTGAGATTGTCAACCTGGTTTTTGCAAAACCTGTTTATTCAAAGGTTAAGTTTTGGCAGATGATAGGCAGAGGAACTAGGACATGCGAAAATCTGTTTGGTGAAGGACAGGATAAAAGGGAATTTGCTATTTTTGACTGTTATAAAAACTTTGATTTCTTTGAAATGCATGTCAAGGGGTATGAACTCAATCCTCAGAAAACTTCCATTCAGATAAGATTTGAAATTGTATGCAGGCTTTTGGAAAAATTTAAAAATGAGAAAGAAATGGACATATGCAGGACCTTCGCAGACAAATTAAGGAAAGATATAGATGAATTGCCTGAGGAAAGTATAGAGATTAAAAAGAGTAGAAAAAAAATAGAACAGGCAAAGAAGAAAGAATACTGGAATAATTTAAGTAGTGATTTTGTTAAAAAGTTAAAACTGGAAATTGCACCATTGACACAGTGGATAGAGAATAATGATGATTCAGATGCAGTAAAATTTGACAATTCAATCTATAAGATTATGTTCAATAATATTTCTAATGATAAGAATAATTTGATAATGGAAATAAATGACGTGATAGAAAAACTTTCAAGATTAAAACTTAATTTGAATCAATTTGACAGCAGCAGGGAACTTGTAAAGTCATTATTGCAGCCTTCAGGCTGGCAGAATTTAAGTTATGAAAGACTGGAGAAAATCAGGTTAAATCTTAGAGAACTTATGAAATATAAAGGTCAAAAAGCTAATTCATTTGTAGTCCTTGATGTAAAAGATACGGGACAGGTGACTAAAGAAATTAGTGCCGGTTCAGTACTTTATGGAGATAATATGGAACCTTATGAAAGAAGAGTGAAACTTGCTATAGAGGACAAATTAAATGATCAAATTGTAGTCTATAAGATTAGAAAGGGTGAAAAATTGTCACAAGATGAGATGAAGAGCATATATTCCATATTTGGTGAAGACTTTGTATACAGCATTGATGAGCTTTCAGGCAAAACAGACATAGATAAAGAAGATATAGTTGGCATAATAAGAAAATTTGTTGGTGTAGATGAAGCAGAACTCAATAAAAGATTTGAAGAATTTATTCAGAAGCACCACAGTAAAATGAATTCAACGCAGATAAAAACTCTGGAAATAATAAAAAATGATATTGCCAAGAATCGTGGAATATCTTTTGCAGCATTATTTTCAGAACCATATACAAAATTTAATCAAAATGGCGTAGATGGCATATTTGGTAAAATGGCTGATGATGTATTTGAATTGATTAAGCCGTTTAGAGCATCTTATATTTCTTAATAAGGAAGGGAACAGGACAAAATGTTAAACAGCAAGATAAAAAGTAAGATTGATAAACTATGGAATAATTTCTGGTCGGGAGGAATATCAAATCCCTTGACTGTAATAGAGCAAATATCTTATCTTTTGTTTATCAAGAGATTAGATGATATTGACAATGCAAAGGAAAAAATGGCCAACAGGATTGGAAAACCATATACTTCAGTATTCCCAGAGGAACTAATGAAGTGGAGTGAATTTAAGCATTTGGATGTAAATAAAATGTTTGATATGGTATCGCAAAAGGTCTTTCCTTTTATAAAAAATATGGGCGGCAAGGACTCCAGTTTTACAGCGGAAATGAAGGATGCAGTATTTATGGTACCCAAACCATCGTTGCTTCAAGAATCAGTAAGGATTATTGATGGGATAAATATGGAGGATGCAGATACAAAGGGAGATCTTTATGAATATCTGCTATCCAAGCTTTCAGTATCGGGAGTAAATGGTCAGTTCAGGACACCAAGACATATTATAAGAATGATGGTAGAACTGGTGGACCCTACAGCAGAGGATAGAATATGTGATCCAGCTTGTGGAACAGCAGGATTTCTAATAAATTCACTGGAATACATATTGGAGAAGTATACGAAACCAGAAAGTGTATTTAAAGATGAAGGTGGTATTGTACACAGAAGAATTGGTGATATGATGAGCAGTGAAGAATGGGAACATTTCAGAACCTCTATGTTTTATGGATTTGATTTTGATCCTTCAATGGTTAGAATAGCTTCTATGAATCTTATGCTTCATAGTATAGATAATCCTAATATAGTACAAAGTGATAGTCTGTCTAAAGGATATGGGGAAGAAAACAAATATACACTGGTTTTGGCGAATCCTCCTTTTAAAGGAAGCATAGATAAGGAAGATATCAGTAAATCATTAGTTAAAGGTGCAAGTACTAAAAAAACAGAGCTTTTGTTTATAAGACTTATAAATAGAATACTGGATTTGGGAGGCAGATGTGCAGTAATAGTACCGGATGGTGTTCTATTTGGTTCAACCAAAGCACATAAAGAAATCAGAAAAAACCTGGTAGAAAATAATTCACTTGAGGCTGTTATATCAATGCCTTCAGGAGTATTCAAGCCTTATGCTGGAGTTTCAACAGCCGTACTTATGTTTACTAAGGGTGGAGAAACAAATAGGGTATGGTTCTATGATATGACAGCAGATGGATTTTCACTGGATGACAAGAGAAATCCAGTAGATGACAGTGATATACCAGATATAATAGAAAATTGGAAGAAAGTAAAATCAGATCGTACACTAGAACCCGGCAAAGAAGACAAATGGTTCTGGGTGGAGAAAAAAGAAATTGCAGACAACGATTATGACCTGTCCATAAATAAATACAAGGAAATAGAATATGAAGAAGTGGAATACGAAAAGCCAGAGGTAATATTAAATAAAATTGAAACCCTGGAAAAAGAAATATTAAGTGACATAGATGTGTTAAAGGGAATGGTGAAGTAGTATGAAGGAGATGAAATTGCCTGAGGGATGGAAAGTTGAGAAGTTAGAGAACGTGTTTATTCTAATTAGAAATGGGGCAAGTATAAAACAAGGAGAACAACACGGGGGATATCCTATTACCAGAATAGAAACTATAGCAAATTCATATGTGGATATAAATAAAGTTGGATATGCAGGAATATATGAATTAGGAAAATATAGTGATTATTTATTAAAATATGGGGATATATTGATGTCTCATATAAATAGTGAAAAACATTTAGGGAAAACAGCAATTTATGAAAATTGTCACCTAAAGATAATACATGGAATGAATTTATTATGTCTTAGAAGTAATAAAGATCTTCTTTTAGCGAAGTATGCATATTATTATTTAAATTCTATAGAATTTAAATTGCAGCTGCCTAAAATAATGAAAAAATCTGTTAATCAAGCAAGTTTTTCCATAAATGATTTAAAGTGTCTTAAGATAATAGTACCATCGCTAGAAATTCAAAAGAAAATAGTTAAGGCTTTGGAAAAGGCTGAAGAGATTTTAAAAAAGAGAAAAGAAGTTATTAATTTATTAGATGAATTAGTCAAATCGAGATTTATCGAGGTGTTTGGTGATCCTGTTACTAATCCTAGAGATTGGGAAGTTAAATTATTAGGTGAAGTTTGCGACATGAAGGCGGGAAAAAATATTAAAGCATGTGATATATCAGAAATAAATACAGGAACATTATATCCCTGCTATGGTGGTAATGGATTAAGAGGATATGTTGAGAAATATTCGCATGAAGGTAATATTCCACTTATTGGTCGTCAAGGTGCATTATGTGGAAATGTAAATTATGCACGAGGAAGATTTTATGCAACAGAGCATGCTGTAGTAACACAGCCTAAGGTAAAAATAAATAATTATTGGTTATATTATATATTAAATGAGTTAGATTTAAATAGATTTTCTATAGGGGCAGCTCAGCCAGGACTTACAATAGGTAAACTAAATCGTGTAAAGATACCGATAGCTCCACTTGATATGCAAAATCAGTTTGCAGACTTCGTAAAGCAGGTCGACAAATTGAAATTTGAAATGCAAAAGAGCCTAAAAAAAATGGAAAATAACTTCAATTCATTAATACAGAGAGCATTTAAAGGAGAATTATTTAAGTGATTTTAAATAGGTAGATTATGGGATATAATATAATAGAAATTAATAATGTACCTTATAGGTAATAAGGAGTGATACAATTGTGAGTATAGAAAGTATTGAATTGAGAAATTTTACTGTTTTTAAAGATTTAAAAGTTAATTTTTCAAAAGGCATAAATATAATAATTGGGGAAAATGGAACGGGAAAAACCCAATTACTCAAAGCAATTTACGCAGATATTCAAATTTCTAAAAGTAAGAATATAGATGATATTTCAAAATATTTTAAATCTGCTAATACTAATAGCGTTTTTTTTGTTAAGCAGCTTAAACCATTATTTTTAGAAGTAAAAGCTTCAAAGATTAGTAATAAGTCTGATAAACAATATTTAATGGGAAAATTAAATCTTAATATTAATGGAAATAATTCATTATTTGGAAGTGATGATGAGTGCTCATATGAAATATCATACCCATCACAAGAAATCAAATGTACATTTATTCCAGTAAAAGATATGCTTACACATTCCAAAGGACTTGTATCTATGGCTGATAAATTCAAGGATTTTCCATTTGATAAAACATTAATTGATATTATAAAAATAGCTGGACAGTGGCAATTAAAAGAACCACCCAAGATTGCATTAAAGATACTGCCAATTCTTGAAAATATGATGGATGGTAAAGTTGTAATTGAAAATGAAGAATTTTATATAAAGAAAAATAATGGTGAAATGGTTGATTTTGCGGTGGAAGCAGAAGGGTTAAAGAAAATAGGCTTGTTATGGCAGCTTTTAATGAATGAAAGTATAACAGAGGGTAGTGTTCTTTTGTGGGATGAGCCAGAAGCAAATATTAACCCTAAGTTTATTCCAAATTTAGTGGAAATATTGATTGAATTGCAGAAAAATGGTGTTCAAATTTTACTTACTACACATGACTATATTTTTGCAAAATATTTTGAAGTTAAACGTTCTGAAAGTGATGAAATTATGTATTACTCATTATATAAAAGCAATGATGGCATAAAATGTGAGAATAATGTTAGTTTTGGAGATTTAAAAAATAATACGATTATGGATACCTTTATTCAACTGTATAAAGACGAAGTTGAAAGGGCGATGAAATAATGGTAGAGATAAGAGAATCCAATATGATTTTTGGGGATTTTGAGGAAAACAAAATATTTAGAATTGAAAAATCCAAATTGCATAATAAAATAGGAGCTGGTATAAAAGTTGTAGAATTTGTTCTTTTAAGAAATGTGAATGAATTAAATTTTATTGAAGCAAAATCAAGCTCACCAAGACCTACAAAACAGAATGTCATACGTTTTAATGAGTTTATAGATGAGATTTTAGATAAATTTGTACACTCCTTCAATTTGTTTTATTCAGCTATTTTAAAAAGAAATAAGGATTATGGAGAAATAAATAGTAATTTTTTTGAATTGGATAATAGCAGAACAAAGTTAAAATTTATCCTTGTAATTAGAGGACATGAGATAGAATGGTTACTACCTATATCAGATGCGTTAAAAAAGAAATTATCATATCACAATACTATATGGAAAAGTGAAGTTATAGTAATGAATGATAAAATCGCCAATAAATATGATTTAGTTAAAGAAAATGTAGAATAGTATCCTCAAGTAAATTATTTCACAAAGAGTATAATAATACAATTAATGGCAATATATCATAATATACTAAGAATTAGGAGTGAAAAATTATGGTAGAAAAACTTATTGTTGAAATTGAGCAGGAAATGATAACTTTACTTAATAATATGCAAATGGAAGAGCTGCATAAGGTTTTATTAAAAAAGTTTCAAGGATTGATTTTTACAGATAAGGTTAATAACAAAAATTCAGACAATGAGGAAGTGGATTATTGTAATATATTTATTTGTGCAAAGCGGGTAGAAGGCTGTTCGGAAAAGTCTATTAAATATTATAAATCAACTATAGAAAATATGTTAAAAACGTTAAATAAGCCAGTTAAGCATATTACAACAGAAGATTTAAGAGAGTATTTATCGGAATATCACAATAGAAGTAATTGCAGTAAGGTTACTATTGATAATATCAGGAGAATCTTATCCACGTTTTTTTCGTGGCTCGAGGATGAAAATTATATTTTAAAGAGTCCGGTTAGGCGTATTCATAAAATAAAGACTGGAAAAATTGTAAAGGAAGTATACACAGATGAAAATTTAGAAATAATGCGGGATAATTGTAGGGAAGTTCGTGACCTTGCAATTATAGATTTATTAAACTCTACTGGAATACGTGTTGGAGAGTTAGTAAAACTAAATATTGAAGATATAGATTTTAATGAGAGAGAATGTATTGTTGAGGGTAAGGGTGACAAGCAAAGAAGAGTTTATTTTGATGCTAGGACTAAAATACATTTACAAAATTATATTAATAGTAGAGTTGATGATAATAAAGCATTATTTGTATCACTAATAGAACCTTATAACAGGTTAAATATTAGTGGAGTTGAAATTAGAATGAGAACTTTGGGAAAAAAGCTCAATATTAATAGGGTGCATCCCCATAAATTTAGAAGGACACTAGCAACAAGAGCTATTGATAAAGGAATGCCTATAGAACAGGTTCAGCATCTTTTAGGACATCAAAAGATAGATACAACCCTTCAGTATGCAATGGTAAGTCAAAATAATGTTAAGATTTCACATAGAAAATATATTGGATAATAATACAAAGCTTAAATAATATTGGAAACTAAATCGAGATTTATCGAGATGTTTGAAGAGCCAAAAAAAAACGATAGAGGTTGGGAAGTTGCTGAATTAGGTAAGTATTTAAATGTACTTACCGACTACCACTCAAATGGTAGTTATGAGACATTAAGAGATAATGTAACTCTTTTAGATACTCCAGATTATGCTTTGATGGTTAGAACAACTGATTTAGAGAATCATAACTTTGAAAAAGATGTTAAGTATATTGACGAACATGCATACAATCATCTTAAAAAATCAAAGGTATTTGGAGGAGAGATTATAATAAATAAGATAGGTAGCGCAGGCAAGATTTATTTAATGCCATTTCTAAATAGACCTGTTTCTTTAGCTATGAATCAATTTCTATTAAGATTTGATGAAAATAAGGTTAACCATGTTTTTATATATAATTTATTATTAACTCCTTATATGAAAGTCAAAATAAAAGAAAAGGTAAGAGGAGCTGTAACAAAGACAATAACTAAAGATGCTATTAGAGAAATAAAAATTATGGTACCGCCGATACAACTCCAAAACCAATTTGCAGACTTCGTAAAGCAGGTCGACAAATTGAAATTTAACTAACTAGTCTTATAATAATTTAAACTTATAGGACAGGTAATTATCTAAAGGGCTATATAATATTACCAATACATTCACTGCTATAATGAGGAATTGTAATTAGGATAGTGTAATCACATTTCAAAAATATGAAACATATTATAATTTTGTAGGAATATAAAAGAAAGGAACAATATGTATAGAAAATATCCGTATTATTATAATTTTTATCCATATCCATGTTTGCCTGTCATTCCAGTATATTATCCAAATTATTTAGGGCGCTCCAGTAATCAGCATACATCGTACAATAATGAAGCTGATTATGATTCAAAATTTGATTTTTCAAGATTATCAGATGATGATGCTCCAATACAGTTGATTGATTACGGACCGCAGCCTTTTGTAGTTGATATTGATAAAGCTACTAAGCAAAATAATAATTTTCGTACTGCTTTATGGACAGGCAGTCATTTGCAGCTTACTTTGATGAGCATAAATCCCGGCGATGACATTGGTTTGGAAATGCATCCAAATGTTGATCAGTTTATACGTGTTGAAGAGGGCAACGGAATTGTAAGGATGGGAAATTCAAGGAATAATCTTGATTTTGAAGAAAAGGTAGAAGATGATTTTGCAATAATTATACCTGCTGGTAAATGGCATAATGTTATCAATACAGGGAATAAACCACTTAAAGTATACTCTATTTATGCACCACCAAATCATCCACATAGTACAGTTCATGTGACTAAAGAGGATGCTGAGGCTGCTGAAGATGGGCATTAGTGATTAAAAATAAACTAATGGTGTTATAATGTATGTCAGCAAGAATACTAATGGCTCAGTTAATTGCAGGATGTTTACAGCATCCTGTTTTTATTTTCTGTATTCTTTATTTACATCATGACACAATTATAATTCAAAATAATATTTTTATAGATATAAATTTTTTTGAAAGATATATTAAGTATGGTATACTTTAAAAGTAAAAATTCCTTTTAATTTGCAATTAAAGCAATCATTAGACAATCCTTAAAAAATCATCCATAGATCCAGTCTGCACACCATTTTCCATCTATCTTTTTAAAACTCCAGGTTTCAGTTGACACCTCAGGTATTACTTTGGAACCTATAGTAACATGATTTGTTGTTTCATTTATCTCATAGTCAATCATCTTTGCAGTTATTTTAGCTAAAAAATAGGGAGGATCAGCATCGAGATTTACACTGTGGGCTTCTATAGAAATTACCTTCACATTTTTTACAATGTTTCTAAGATGTTTTTTCTTCAATAATTCATCTATAAAAATAGATCATGAAAAAGAAGATATATATAATAAGATTGAATCAATAATAGCTGTTGCTGAAGAAGTATCTGCATCTTCCCAGGAAATTGCAGCATCATCTGAAGAAATGGACAGATCTTCAAAGAGTGTTGAAGAAACTGCCAATACATTGGAGAATATGACAAATGATATGATAGCTCATATCAATAAATTTAAGTTGCAATAATAATCTAAATAAAGCAAAAAGGTCTGTCTAAATAGATTTTAAGGCAGACTTTTTTACTTTATTTCCAATCCTTATTTTGTTCATCTAGAATATAATTTCTATACTTTTGAATCAGTTCTCTTGTTTATTCCAAAAGCAAAATAACCGACGGTAATTATTACGCAGAACACAGCTCCAATCAATAATGGCATCTGAGTTTGTCTGTTGATACACATGCCTATTAAGACCATACAGAGATATCCCACTACAATATAGTTGGCATAGGGGAAAAGCTTGGATTTAAAAGGATGGTCTGCCATTTCCCCTGCATGTTCTTTTCGAAATTTTATTTGACTTATGCACAAAACAACCCAGGGAATCATACCTGGCAGAACACTGGCACTGTAGATATAAACAAATAATTTGGAATTTGGATAGATATAGTTTAGACCCACAGCAATTAGCAAACAAGCCAAAGTTATTTTAATACCGTTGGCAGGTACTCCTTCTTTGTTTAATCTGCCAAAAAATTTAGGTGCCTGACCATTTTCTGACAAGGTATAGAGCATACGGCCACAGCTGTAAATCCCGCTGTTACACCCGGACATTGCGGCTGTAAGCACTACAAAATTGATGATTCCAGCAGCAGCTGTAATACCAATCTTTGCAAATGTCAGCACAAAGGGACTGCCAAGAGCACTTATTTGATTCCATGGATAAATTGTTACTATTACAAATATGGCACCAATGTAGAAAATCAATATACGCCAAATAATATTTTCAGTTGCTTTTCTCAATGTGTTCTTGGGATCCTGTGCTTCACCGGCAGTGATGCCGATAAGTTCCACACCCTGATAAGATGCTGTTACCATACACAAGGCGAACAGCCAGCCCTTCCATCCACCGGCAAAGAAACCGCCGTGTGCCGTAAGGTTTTTTAAACCAATAGGTATACCATGATTCCCAAATCCGAAGAAAATCAATCCAAATCCCACTATGAGCATAACTATAATGGTGACAATCTTAATCAATGAAAACCAAAATTCAAATTCACCATAGAACTTGACTGATGCCATATTGACAGCAGCTAGAATAGCTACCCCGATTAAAGCTGGAATCCATGAGGGAAGTGCTGGAAACCAATAATTCATATAAATTCCAATGGCGGTAACCTCCGACATATCTATGGCAAGCCACATGAACCAATAACACCAGGCTGTCATATAGCCAGCCCAGGGGGATATGTATTTCTTGGCATAGTTTGCAAAGGAGCCTGTCAATGGTTCTAGATAAAGCATTTCCCCCATGACTCTCATAACTATGTACATGGCAATTCCAGCTACTGCATAAGCGCCAGCATTACCGATGGCCCCGCCAACTTGATGGTGTTGGCAGATCCCATGAACAGGCCTACGCCAATTGTACCGCCTAAAGCAATCAGTTCAATATGACGTGCTTTTAGGCCTCGTGTTAAACTTTTTTCTTCCACTTAAAAAAGCCCCTTTCAAAAATGTATATTAATGGATTAGTTTTTACTGTACAGACATTTGTCTGTTATTGTACAAACAATATGTTACCATAATTTTATGGATTTGTGATTTTTATCACAATTTTTTAATTTTTGAATTTTAATATATGCAGCTATATCATAAGTTTTGATCTGGCTGCTAATATACGTTGCAATATATACTTGCTATTGATATACTTTAATAAAAGTAAGAATTTACTGTAAATTACAATATTAACAATTATACTGCATAATTGTGTGAAGGGATTGAAAATTGAAAATGAAAGAAATAACTAAAGTTGCACCGCAATATCCTGTTTATAAAGTCATATTGGAGATTATTAGCGGAGTGGCAATAGTAGTAAGTATTGGTCTGTTATTGAAATATTATAGTATCCTTCCTGATATCATACCAATACATTTCAATGATTTAGGAACAGCTGATGGATATGGAAGCAAAAATTTTATATTTATACTTCCTGGTATGTCTTTGATAATATACTTTTTTCCGGATATTTTAATTAAATCTAATAATGTATACAAATATTTTAGGAATACAACCAAAGAAAATCCAAAATATAATCACAAATATGTAAATCAGTTGATAACTTTACTCAAGACGGAATTCATAATATGTATTGCGTATATTGAATGGATAAGTATAGGGATTGCTTTAAATAAGTCTGAGGGAATGGTACGATGGTTTCTTCCAGTATTTTTAGCAGTTGTATTCGGTACACTTGCAGTGTATATTAGAAAATTACTGAAAATAAATTAGAACGTGAAGGAAATGGCTGTTATTAATAGTGGTTTCGGTTGGACTATTGAAGTTAAAAAAGTAAACTCAATTACATTACGAATATTAAAAAATATAGAAGGGAAATATTCTTCGGTATATTCAATAGAAAAATCAATAAATTTAAAGTTGAAAATATTTGACAATTCATTTATAATTAAACTACTCTAGGAGGTCGGAAAAATGTTAGATAAAAATGATATTGAAGTTATAAATGAGTTATTGAAAGGTGCTTTGCAAACTGAATTACAGCCGATAAAAGACGATATAAAGGCACTTAAAGCCGGGCAAAATAGACATTCCTTACTACTTGAAAACATGGATAAAAAGCTTAATACAGTAATAGAGGGTCAACAATCACAAGCCGAACAAATTGACCGCCATTTTACAAGATTAGATGGCAATATAAAAGATGATAACAGTTTAATCAAATCAGTATTAAAGAATGTCTCCAGTGATGTAAAGGACATAAAAGAAACTACCGGCCGACTTGATGAAGAAAACAAGAAATTAGGTGTTGTTACTGGTCAAAACTGTGTTGAAATTGAGTACTTAAAGAAACTGAAATAAAGAGCTGTAAAAGGGTTCTTATTTTTTTGCTTAGTAGCTTGTTGAATAATTAAATATATAGTTTATGACTTAAAATTTTATGCGGTAGCATCAACGGCACAAATCCTTACGGATGGATCAATGAGTTCAATAAATATGGAATAGATAGCATAGTATATATGTTTCTCGAGGGATGCGCCCTTAAAGAAAAGGTGGAATAATTTAATGATATAATCATAATCAAGTCATCCTTTATTGATATTTTTTGGCTTTTTAGCGAGAACATTATATCATAAAGTGATGACTTATTTAAGTTTACAATTATTGTTATTCAACAAGCTAATAATATTAAAAACAAATAAATTACTCATAATGTGCTTCAAAATAATTTTGTAATGAATATAGAAAGTTTATATTGACAAAGCATTTTAAAAGTTATATTATATATGTAATTTAATATTATAATTCTTATCGAGAGAGATGGAGGGACTGGCCCTATGATGTCCGGCAACCTGAATTATTTATATTCAATGGTGCTAATTCCAGCAGAGGTAATCTGAAAGATGAGAAACACAAAGATATATCTTCCTTTGGTTTCTCTATAGGAAGTTTTTTATTGCACAAATTTAATATTTTAGTTGGCTAACTAGAAAAACTAGAGGTCAAGTTTCAATTGAGCTAGAAAATATTTTTGATGAATTTTCTGGATATATTGAAACTTGGCTTTTTTACTGCTTATTACCAAATTGGAAAAAAGTGATAAATTTATATAAAAAGGAGAAAATGCATATGCAGATTAATGCGGATAAAAACGATGCGGAAGTAACAAAACACAAAGGGAATAGATATATTAAATTTACAAAACAACTCATTAACTATCTATTATTTCCTATTTTAATTTTAGTTATATGGGAACTAATTAGTAGGTTACAGGTAGTTCCATCCATATTACTTCCGTCTATTGAAGATGTAGTAAAATCCTTTATTTTGCAGATAAAAAGTGGGCAATTAATAAATGATCTGGCTCAAAGTTTGATTAGAGTATTTAAAGGATATTTTATTGCAGTTATATTGGGTATAAGTACTGGGATAATTATGGGGATTTCCGAGAAAACAAATAAATTTTTTACTATAGTTTTCAATGGAATAAGGCAAATACCACCATTGGCATGGATACCACTATTCATACTTTGGTTTGGAATAGGAGAAACTTCAAAGGTCATTATGATAGCAATGGGAGCTTTCTTCTCTATATTATTAAACACTATAAATGGTATTAAAAACACTCCAAAACAGTATCTTGAAGTAGCAAAATTATATAAGATAAAAAAGATAGATTTATTTAAAAAGGTATATCTTCCATCTGCTGTTCCATCTATATTTGTTGGATTGCGGCTTGGGGCTGGGGCTTCATGGATGTCTGTAGTGGCAGCTGAGATGATAGCTTCAAGTTCAGGCATAGGCTATAGAATAAACGATGCAAGAAGCTTAATGCAGTCTGATGTCGTGATAGTTGGAATTATAGTAATAGGTGCAGTTGGAGTTTTAATGGATACTGTTCTTAGAAAAATAGCACATTTGGCATCCAGATGGGAAAGATTTTAAATTATAGGAGGTGTACACTTTGAAAGAAAATAACGAAGAACTTATTATAAAGGATTTAGGCAAGAGCTATACAGTGAACTATAAAGAAATAGAAATTCTTAAAAATATCAATATAAATATTAAAAGAGGAGAATTTATAAGTATTGTTGGACACAGCGGATGTGGAAAAAGTACATTACTGAAAATTATAGCAGGACTTGTGGAGCATAAAACTGGCTCTGTAACTTTAAACGGTAGGGAAATAAATGAACCCGGCACGAAAGTTGGAATGGTATTTCAGGATCACAGACTTTTGCCCTGGCTTACCATTAAACAGAATATATCTTTTGGATTATATGATATTTCTAATACTGAAAAAGAAAGGCTTATATCAGATCACATTAAACTAGTTGGATTGAAGGGATTTGAAAATGCATATCCTCATCAATTGTCAGGGGGAATGGCACAGAGAGCTGCTATTGCAAGGGCACTGGTCCATAAACCTGAAGTTTTACTTTTAGATGAACCATTTGGTGCATTGGATGCACTTACAAGGATACAAATGCAAAAGGAAATCTTAAAAATCTGGGAAAAAGAAAAAACAACAATGATATTGGTTACTCATGATATAGATGAATCCATATACCTAGGTGACAAGATTGTAATAATGTCTTCGAGACCTGGGACAATAAAGAAAGTTTTACCCGTTGAAATAGCCAGACCCAGGGATAGAAACAGTCCAGATTTTTCTTTACTTAGAAGACAAGTATTTGATGAATTTTTTGTAGAAAATAGTGTTGTATCGGATTATGTAATTTAGCATGGTTAAAATTTATATAAATTGGAGGACAAACAAATGAAAAAGAAGTTGTTAACAGTAGTTTTTTTGGGAATATTCGTGTTTGCACTTACAGCATGTTCAAGAGGGGGATCCAGTTCAAACAATTCAACAAATGGTAGTGAAAATAAGGTTGTTAGAATAGGGTATCCTGGAAGCCAGTATTCTTTGGGTGGGGCTGCTGCCATAGCCCAGCAAAAAAAATTTTTTGAAGGACAATTGAAAAAGATAGGTTATACAGTGGAATACAATCCATTTTCAGGACAAGGTCCTGCAGTAAATGAGGCACTTACCAGCAACAAAATAGATGTTGCAATATATGCAGATTTCCCTGGAGTTGTTTTAAAGTCAAAGGGAGTAAAGACAGATTTAATTGGAATAAGTCAAAATAAAATTTATTCTACTATAGTTGTGAAGAATGACTCCAAAATAAAGACATTAAAGGATCTTAAAGGCAAAAAAATAGGATTTGCAAAGGGAACATATGCCCAAAAGTTTTTATTGGAAATACTAAGCAAGAATGGAATTTCAGATAAAGACGTCCAGCTTGTAAATGTTACTACAGATGCAGAATCCTCACTTATTTCAGGAAATTTGGATGCACTTGTATTGACAGACGATTCAGCACTTCAGTTAACCGCTGTTAAAAAGGTTGCAAGGAATATTGTAAGTTCAAGACAGTATCTGGAGATGAGTGCTCAAAGTATTGTAGTTGTAAGAAGCGATTATGCCAAACAAAATTCTAAAGTACCTGTTGCTATAGATAAAGCGCTGATTGAAGCTGGAAATTATTTTAAATCAAATCCAGAGGACAGTTATAAATTGTTAACTAAGGCTGGTTTGAGTTTAGAGGCTGTAAAACAGCAATACAGTGGTGAAGCACCTGACTTCAATGTATTAAAAACAGAAATAAATCAGGATACGATAAAAAGGTTGGATAAGACACAAAAGTTCTTGTTAGACAACAATTTAATAACCAATAAGTTTGATACTGCTAGTTGGGCAGATAAATCATATTACCAAAAAGCTGTAAAATAATCATAAATTTGAATGGAGATGAAGAGCATGGGATATCCAAGTGTTTATCCAACAGGAGTCACAATATACAATCCTGAAAGATGTTGGAATGGTTATACTATTTTCCAAGCGAAGGATATAGGAGCATTATTGATAGGTATGAATGGTCAGGAAGTTCAGCTTTGGAAAAACCTTCACGGGTTTCCTAATAAAATATTGCCTGGAGGATATGTTATAGGAAGTACGGGGGAAAGAGATTCAAGGTATGGATTTCAGGATATGGCCGACCTTGTTCAAGTGGATTGGGATGGAAATATCGTTTGGAAATTTAATA
Source organism: Clostridium tyrobutyricum (assembly GCF_019144085.1). GTDB lineage: Bacteria > Bacillota > Clostridia > Clostridiales > Clostridiaceae > Clostridium_B > Clostridium_B tyrobutyricum_A. The sequence goes on along the minus strand of NZ_JAHHUY010000020.1, from coordinate 30,767 downwards.
AACATGAATATATAGAAGATCCAGGACAAAGACCAAAATGGATGGCAAGACAGCATCATGATTATCAAAGAGAGGGTAATCCAGTAGGATATTATGCACCTGGTATGGAGCCAAAAATTGAGGGAGGAAATACTCTCGTTTTGTGTCATCAAAATATAAAAAATGATAGAATATCCGACAAAATATTGTTGGATGACAAAATTATTGAAGTTAACTGGAAAGGAGATATAATATGGACTTGGAATGCCAGTGACCATTTTGATGAATTTGGTTTTGATGAAGCTGCCAAAAATGTATTATACCGCAATCCAAATTTAAGGAAAGCAAGTGGAGGTGTAGGGGATTGGCTTCACATAAACTCCATATCATTGATAGGGCCCAACAAATGGTTTGATGGTGGGGATAAAAGATTTAATCCCGATAATATTATTTTAGACAGCAGGGAAGCTAATATTTTGGCTGTCATAGACAAGAAAACGGGAAAAATTGTCTGGAAGATAGGCCCTCGTTACGATACAAGTAAAGAACTTATCAATTTAGGATGGATAATAGGACAGCATAATGTACATATGATACCTAAAGGACTTCCGGGGGAGGGAAATATACTTGTATTCGATAATGGTGGATGGGGAGGTTATGGAATTCCTAACCCAGGGTCCATAAGTGGAAATAGAAATGCTTTAAGAGATTATTCCAGAGTTATTGAATTTGATCCCGTAACTTTGAAAATAATATGGCAGTATACTCCTGAAGAAGCTGGTTTCATAATTCCACTGGATGCTGCAAGGTTCTATAGTCCTTTTATAAGTAATGCACAGCGTCTGCCCAATGGCAATACTCTTATAACAGAAGGTTCTGATGGACGTATCATAGAAGTTACCAAGGATCATGAAATAGTATGGGAATATATAAGTCCATATGATGGGAAAAGTTCTACTAAGATGAATATGGTTTATAGGTCATATAAAGTTCCGTATAATTGGATACCTCAACTTGAAAAACCTGAAGAAAAGGCTATAGGAAAACTTGACAAAAATCAATTCAGGGTACCTGGAGCTGCTGGTCCAGGGCGGCAGAAAGAAACAATTGTATCTGGAACTGAAGAATATGAAGAAAGTGATTCAAATTTTTGTGTTATAACCTATGATGAATTAAAAAAAGAAAATAAACTGGATTAGAATATAAGATGCTTATTGAGAAAACAGCCTTTCATGTCAAAATCATGGAAGGCTGTTTTTCACATTAATGAATCGGTTGTCACTTGACCAACACTATAAAAAAAGCTAGTATTTAAGCTGTAGAGATAAAAACACAGTCCCGGTTGGTAGTCCGGGCCTGCCAAAGTTAAGGCAGAAGTAACCTTCCCTCCTGGGGTCGTCCATTCTTTGATATTTGATTTTATTTTACAGGAGGAAGTTTGAAATGGAAGTAAGTATTAAATTTACAGTATTTTTTGAAGACATGTTCTGGGTAGGGATTTTTGAAAAAGTTAATGAAGGAAAATATTCAGTTTCAAAGGTTGTATTTGGTTCTGAGCCGAAAGACTATGAGTTGTATGATTTTATATTGAACAATTTTTATAGTTTGAACTTTAGCTGTAACCTGTCAATTGAGGAGCCTGAAGAAAAAAGGATAAATCCCAAAAGGCTTCAGAGAAAGATAAAAAAACAGACACAAAGCAGAGGTATAGGTACTAAAGCTCAAGAAGCCATGAAACTGCAGTATGAAGAAAACAAATTTGAGAGAAGAAAGAATTCAAGGGAAAGAAAAGATCGGGAAAAAAATATAAAATTTCAATTGCACAGACTTAGGAAAAAAGAAAAGCACAGGGGGCATTGAGTTATTGCTAAAAACAGGATTCCAATTTTATGTACGGGGGTCAGCCCCCTTAAACAAAACCAGCTGAATTCAGCTGGTTTTGTTTATTGCAAATTTGAGCTATTTGTTATATTATATATATAACAAATAACACAGGAGGTGATTCCCATGTTGATAGAAATTGATTTTGAATCTGACATTCCAATATATGAACAACTTAAGAGGCAATTAATAGAGGGAATAGCATCAGGGGACCTGAAAAGCGGGGATAATCTTCCTTCTGTAAGACATATGGCAGAAGACATAGGAATAAATCTCCATACGGTAAATAAAGCATATAACGAACTGAAATCAGAAGGATATCTGAATATAGACAGGAGGAAAGGTGCAGTAATAAACTCGGATATTCCTAAGAACAGTAAAGAATTAAATGAAAGACTTGAAGATGAATTAAAATATTTAATAGCGAGAGCTCATTTAAATGGAGCAGATGAGAGGGATTTTCGCAGATTATGCAGCGACATATTTAAAAAATACAATAAAAGTTTATAGAAAGGGGAGAGTTAACTATGAAGGAAAATTTGTTCCTGTCTTTGTATCTATTTTTCATATTTATAGTAGTTACTATTGTAAGCGTGCTTATGCCAAAACTTTCAAGAAAAGAAATTGTATTTGGAGTCAGGGTGCCGGAAAGTAAAATAAATATGCAGGAAATCAGGGATATAAAGAAAAGGTATGTAGTGAATAATCTACTGATAGAGATCCCTGCTGCAGTTTTGTTTACTTTCCTAAATTATATATTCTTTAGTGTAGGCATGATTCTTTTTACTGTCTTTGCATTTATATTTATAAATTATTTTGTGTATTTGATATCCAATAGACAGATGAAAGCTTTGAAGAACCAGCAAAACTGGTTCAACGGCAAGAAGCAGTCAGTAGTCGTAGATACTGATTTTTCAAGAGAGAGAATAAATACACTTGTATCCCCCTGGTTTTTTATAATTCCAGTAATTATAGTTGTTATAAATATAGCTTTAGGATATTCAAATTATAGTGGACTTCCATCCAGAGTTGCCACTCACTGGGACTTTTCAGGGAATATAACAGGTTATCAGAATAAATCACTTTTTCTGATATGGGAGATGCCAATAACTCAGATTTTTATTACAGCTGTATTTTTTATATGCTACAAGTCCATAGGCTGGTCGAAACAGCAGCTAAGTCCTCCAAATCCAAAATCTTCTGCACGAAAAAACAGAGTATTTAGAAGAGTATGGTCCATATACATGACAGTTTTTTGCATATTTATGAATAGTATATTTACTATGGCTAACTTTATGATATTTAGCATATTCAACATAAATCCTAAAATTTTTGGATTTATAATAATTGCTTTTATAGTTATAGTATTTTCAAGTATAATAGTTATATCATTGAAATTAGGCCAGGGAGGGGCCAATATAAAACTTCCCGGGGAAAAAATAGCAGATAGTACTTTACAAACAGACAAGGATGATGATTCCAACTGGAGATTTGGAAACACAATATACTATAATCCTGATGACCCGTCACTTTTCATAGAGAAAAGGTTCGGGATAGGATGGACCATAAATGCCGGAAGGCCTGCAGGAATGGCAATATATATAGGGCTTGTAGTTTTTGTTGTAGTAGTAATATTTATTTGCATAATAAGGGACTGACTCCTTACCATTTTATGTAACGGGGTCAGTCACCGGTGACTAGTGAGGTAATAAAACATGCTAAAAGTTCAACCTAGAGTAATTCAGCCGAGGATAAAGGGAATAATGCTTGTAGTTATAGGGGCCGGGTTGTGGGGAATATCAGGTACCGCAGCCCAGTACCTGTTTCAGAAGAAGGATTTTAGTCCGGATTGGCTTGCGGTAATCCGCATGCTGGTATCCGGAGTTATTTTATTGTTATACGCTTCTTTAAAATCCAGGCAGAATATATGGAGAGTATGGAGTACCAAGCGTAATGTTATGGGAATCATACTCTTTGGAATCATAGGAATGCTTGGAGTTCAATATTCCTATTTTGCCGCCATCAAATATGGAAATGCTGCAACGGCTACAATACTGCAATATTTATCTCCGGTAATAATTACATGCTGTATGTCTGCAAGTACAAAAAAAGCTCCAAAATCTCAGGAGCTTATAGGAGTTCTTCTGGCAATGCTTGGCACGTTTTTCATCATTACCAGGGGAGATGTTCATAACATATCAATCTCTACTCCGGCACTGTTTTGGGGAATAAGTTCTGCATTTGCAGCGGCCTTCAATACACTTCAGCCTCGCCGTCTTCTTTCAGAATACGGCTCCATGATTGTAGTGGGATGGGGGATGCTTATAGGTGGGGTATCTTTCAGTTTTATACATAAGCCATGGCAGTGCACAGGCCAGTGGTCCGCCGGGCCAATATTTGCAGTTATGTTTGTAATACTGTTTGGAACCCTCATTGCTTTCTGCTGCTATCTGGAAAGTTTAAAATATATAAAGGCAACAGAGGCAAGTATACTGTCTTCTGTGGAACCCCTGTCAGCAGCAGTTATATCCGTACTGTGGCTGCATGTAACTCTTGGTATATATCAATGTATCGGGACAGTATGCATTATAGCTGCAATTGGAGTATTATCAAGGGCAAAGGACAAAAATAAAAAATGTATGGATTAACCTAATTACTTTCTTTAACTTTATTTATAAGTTCTTTTATATTTTCATCTATGTCCGGATATTTTAAATTTAGATTATTAAGTACATCCACCGTAGTTTTTAACACAACATAGTCTCTAAACCATCTTTTATTGGAGGGAACAATATTCCATGGGGCTTCATCAGTGCTGCAATTACATAGCAGGTCTTCGTAATATTGCTGATACTTATCCCAAGATTTTCTTTCAGTAAGATCTGATGCTGAAAATTTCCAGTGCTTTTCTGGAATCTCTAGCCTATCTTCTAATTTTTTCTTCTGAAAGTCTTTTGATATGTGCAGAAAGAATTTTATTATTATAGTATTATTATTTACAAGAAATTTTTCAAACATATTTATTTCATTGAATCTATTAAAGGCTGTATTATCATCTATAAGTTCATGCACACGTGTAACTAGTACATCTTCATAATAGGATCTGTTAAAAACAGTTATGAATCCCTTTTGTGGAACTGATTTGTGTATTCTCCAAAGATAATCGTGTCCTAATTCTTCCTGAGTTGGTTCTTTGAAGCTTTCTACTCTGAAACCGTTGGGATTTATGTCATTAAGTAGCTTCCTGGTAGTCCCGTCCTTGCCACTGCAGTCTATTCCCTGCAGTACTATGAGCAGTGCAAATTTTTTGGAAGCATAGAAAATATCCTGAAGGTGTGCGAATTCCTTTTGTAAATTAGAGTATTCTTCTTTAATGGAATCTTTTGATAATCCGTTAGTATCATTTGGATCAAAAGTTTTCAAATCAATTTGCTTTTGTGAACCAATCATAAATTTATCCATAATTTAATCTCCTCTATTATCTTACTTAAAATAGTTTTACAATTACTTTAAAAATTATGCATGTCTTGTATTGTAATACTTTGTAGTATTATAATCATCAGCGAAATTCAAGTAAAAAACTATGCATTTATATGTCTTATCAATTTTGGATTACCTATTATTTTAGCAATATTATTGATAATTTTGGAAGAGAGCAACATTACAATGAGCAGCGAAAGCATTACTATCAATATTTTACTTAAGAGAGAATTTATGTGATCAAAAAAGTTGTATTTGATCAATAATTTTATAATAAAGCTGTGAAACACATATACAGTCATGGTCCTTGAACCTAATTTTGTGAAAAACAATTTTTTACCTGGAATTAAAGCTAGTACAAAGATGGACATACCTATTGCCAGAATATATGTGAACAGTCTTATCATGTATTGAGGACAAATTGCATTACTGCTCAGTTGTGAATAGGAATAACTTCCGTAAAACCATCTATAGTCAATTTTGGCATTCAACAAGTATAATATCATAGAAATAATTGACAACCCCTAAATTGCATATTTTTTAATAACATCTATATGGGATTTTTCACAAAAATAACCCATTAAAAAGTAGGGGAAAAAAGTTATAGTTCTCGACAGGCTCAAGTAGTATCCTATACTGTCATCGAATCCACACAGTATTGAAACAAAAATTGCTATTAAAATACAATATCTTACTTTAGAGAAATAGGGAATTATGAGATTCCATATAAAAAGTGAAAGAAGATACCAGGTGATCCAATATGGATACACCAAAGTAGTTTTAAAGTTTTCTGCTTTGAGTACATATATGTTGAATATACAATACAATAATTGAAAAACAATATATGGTATAAGAATATTGTTGATCTTGGAAAAGCTTTTTTTATCATTGGTAATATCTTTTGAAAAATAACCTGAAATAAAAACAAAAAGAGGCATGTGGAAAGAATATGTGAAGTTATATATTAATTTGACATTTGGGTATAAATTGATCAATGGTTCAATTGTGTGACCGATTACTACCAAAGTAATTAATAGAAATTTTAGATTGTCAAAATAATAATTTCTGTGTTTTTCAACATTTATATCTATTTCCATTTATAATTCAACTCCGTTTACATTTTTTGTATGGGGGTCAGACCCCTATCATTCACATTATATAGCGGAATTGTTACAGCATGGTGGTATATTCATTAACTAAATTTATATTTTTTAAAAAATTTAATGAATATTACCAAAACTGTAGTAAAATATGATTATAATATTATAGATAATGTTATTTTATTTGTTTAAGGATAAAGCAAGATATAATTTTTAAAACTGGAGGATATTATGCAAGACATAACTATAATTAAAAAGGCATTAAGAAAGGGTTTCATTCAAATATTCAGTTCGAGTTTTATAAATAAAGTAATACAATTCGGTATACTTATGTTTCTAACTCGAATAATAGGTAAAAATTTGTACGGCAAGTTGTCATATGCTCAAACCATATTGAATATATTTTTACTTCTGGAAGGACTGGGCATGGTATCAAGTTCACTGCAGTACTGTAGCATGCAAAAAATGGAAGAAAAGAAATTATCCTATTTCAAATATGCAGTAAAAATAGGAAGTTTGTTTAATGTGCTTATTGCTGTAGCCATAATAGTATATACAAGTTTTTTTACACTTCCGGTTAAAGGAAGTACAGAAATACTTTTTTATTTTTCTCTGATACCACTTATGACTATATTTTTCAATGAAATTCAAACACTGCTTAGGGTTGACTTTAGAAATACTGCATACTCTTCTCTTGCAATTATAAATACTTCCCTGTACTTTGCAGGAAACATTTTTCTTGGAAAGTATTTAAGTATAAAAGGTATAGTTATAGGAAGATATTTATCCTATATCATATCAATTGCCATTGGTGTATATTTGGTAAGAAACCAATTGAGAAAAATGAGAAAGATACAGTATCCTGAGAGAGGCGAAAGAAGAGAATTTTTAAAATATTCCATAGTAACTTGTCTTACTAATGCTACATCACTATTTTTGTTGATGATGGATACATTCTTCGTAGGACTTATAATAAAAGATAGTTCTGTAGTAGCTTCCTATACTGTTGCATCTTTGATACCTCTAAATCTCACTTTTATTCCAATGTCCGTAATCACCTTTATTTATCCTTATTTTGCAAAACACTGGAATGATAGAAAATGGATAAAGGACAAGTATACTATATTTGTTAAGTACATGTTTATTATAAATATAATTATAACTATCATACTTCTGGTATTTGCACCTTATATTTTAAAATTATTTCCTAAACAGTATGGGGATTCAATTACAAACTTCAGAATATTGTCTGTTGGTTACCTTATAGCAGGTACGTTTAGAATACCATCAGGTAATATAATGGCCAGTATGAAACTTGTAAAAGTAAATTTTTATAATTCTATAATAACAGGTCTGGCAAATATTGTTCTCAATATTGTTCTTATAATGAATTTTGGATCTGTAGGTGCATCGATTTCCACAGTGATGGCATATATTTTATCTGGGATAATATCAAATATATACATTATAAGATATTTAAGACAGCCTAATTTAGGGGAGGCATAGAGTAACACTTTCCATCTTGTATTCATAATATATAACTGGTAATTATTTAATCAGGAACAAGAATACAAGGAGGTTCCTTAATGTATAATGATGCATTTTTCGATTTTTCATATTATCCAGACCAGCCTGCCTGGCCGGATATGTATAGTCAGATGAGATATTATGGAGCATTTGCTCCAAGACAGATGATAATTCCACAGCTTCCAGCCTTGGGATGGAGCAGGTGGGAAGATCTCGGCGGGACTATAACTTCCGCACCGGCAGTTTCATCCTGGGCGCCAAACAGGCTGGACACATTTGCAAGGGGAACGGACAATGCCCTTTGGCACAAATGGTGGAATGGGTCAAGGTGGAGCAACTGGGAAAGCCTTGGAGGGACTATAACAACCGCACCTGCGGCAGTTTCATGGGGGCCGAACAGAATTGACGTATTTGCAAGAGGTACGGACAATGCAATGTGGCACATATGGTGGAACGGATCCAGGTGGAGCAACTGGGAGAGTCTTGGAGGGACTATAACCTCAGCACCGGCAGTTTCATCCTGGGCACCAAATAGGTTGGACACTTTTGCGAGGGGAACGGACAATGCCCTCTGGCACAAATGGTGGAACGGGTCAAGGTGGAGTGACTGGCAAAGCCTTGGTGGAAATTTGACCTCGGCACCTGCGGCAGTTTCCTGGGGACCGAACAGAATCGATGTATTTGCACGTGGACAGCGTAATAGGTTGAGCCATTTATGGTGGAACGGCTCAAGGTGGAGCAGCTGGCAGGATCTTGGAGGAAGGTTGACTTCAGGACCTGCAGTATCTTCAAGAAGGTCCAACAGGCTTGAAGTATTTGCGAGAGGTTCAAACAATCAATTGATTACAATGTCATGGAATGGATCCAGATGGAGCAACTGGTTCAATATAGCTGGAAATATAACAACTGCACCAGCAGCAGTTTCCTGGGGACCAAACAGGACAGATGTATTTGCAAGAAGAGGGAACAATTCACTCTGGCATATCTATAGAAACTAGATTCAAAAATATTTTAACAGGCCTTGATTACCTTTTAGGTAATCGGGGCCTTTGTAATTTTGTATAATAATAAGTAGGGGGGATTGATAATAATGAAGACTATTTTTTTCCTGATTGGAGTACTCAACATAATTGCTTCAGTGTATGACCTGATTGAAGGCAGGTATGGTTCAGGAGCGGCCATGTTGATTATAGGAATATTCTTGATTGTTATTGTAATGAGATATAGGGAATAATATAAAAGAGAGATACTAAAAAGCATCTCCCCAATTTCCAATCTTTTCATGGAGGTCAGACCCCACATAAACGGGGGTCTGACCCCCATGATTTCATTTAAAATTCTATTTTGATATTGTACTCTTTAAGCCATGTGTTTACCTGAATCAAATATGCAAGAAGCTGTGGCCCCCTCATAAGCTGTCCAAACCATGGAGCCTTGAAAGAAGAACCTCCGGTTTTTATAAGTGTATTTACAGCCTTTTTATCTATCAGGTCGAGAATAGGTGAAGTTTTATCATCCATTATGGCCTTCATTTTCTTTTGGACTGCCCTTGTGTATTCGGGGTTGTGGGTCTTTGGATAAGGGCTCTTTTTTCTTTCCACAACATCCTGAGGGAGTATTCCTTCCACTGCCTTTCTCAATAGCCCTTTTTCTCTTCCTTTATAGAATTTGATATTGGAAGGTATATTAAAAGCGTACTCAACAAGCCTGTAATCTGCAAAAGGAACTCTGGCTTCAAGGCTGTTTGCCATACTCATACGGTCTTTCCTTGTCAGAAGTGTAACCATGAACCACTTGATGTTCAGATAGAAAAGCTCTCTCATCCTTGCCTCTTCCCTTGACTCTCCATCAAGGTGTGGAACCTGTTTTAATGTATCTTCATACTGCTGATTCAAATATCCCTCAAGGTCAAGTGCTTTAAGTTCGTCGGAAAGTATTTCCTTCCTTGAATTTATGGATTTCGACCATGGGAAGGTGTTGGCGTTTATATCTTCAGGCCTTCTGTACCATGGATATCCTCCAAAAATTTCATCTGCACATTCACCAGAGAGAACTACTGTGTTTTTCTTCCTTATTTCCTTGAAGAAAAGATAGAAGGAAGAATCTATATCAGCCATTCCAGGAAGGTCTCCTGCCTTTACAGCATCGTATAGTGCATCTGCAAGTTCACTGTTGTCATTTATTATGCTGTGGTGATTGCTTCCTATATAGTCGGACATCTTTGCCGCCCATATTCTGTCTGGAGTAGGTTCAAAGGAATTTGCCTTGAAGAATTTATCATTTCCCTTGTAGTCAATGGAATAGGTGTTCAGTGTTTTACCCTGTTTTTTAAATTCCGATGCTGCTACAGCAGATATGGTACTTGAGTCCAGCCCCCCAGAGAGAAGTGTGCATACTGGAACATCTGCTACAAGCTGTCTCTTTATGGCATCCACGAGAAGGAATCTTACATGCTGGGCCGTAGTTTCAGTATCTTCAGTGTGAAGCTTGCACTCAGGTTTCCAGTATTCTTTCAATTTCAATCCATCTTTGTTGAATATGAGAAAATTTGCAGGTGGAACTTCCTTTATGCCTTTAAATACTCCGCTTCCAAGTGCTCTTGCAGGTCCAAGGGCAAATACTTCTGTCAATCCCTGCCTGTCTATTACAGGTTCAACATAAGGATGAGCAAGCAGTGTCTTGATTTCCGAACCGAATATGAGAGAATTGTTTTTTACAGTATAGAAAAGTGGCTTTACACCAAGAGGATCTCTTACCATGAAAAGTTCATCCTTGGCCTCGTCCCATACTGCAAATGCATATATTCCATTTATATGTTTTACACAATCTGCGCCCCACTGTATATAACTTGTCAGGAGTACTTCAGTATCGGAGTATGATTCAAAGGAGTATCCTTCCTTAAGTAGGGATTTCCTTACATCTTCAGTATTATAGAGTTCACCATTGTATACAATAATATATTTGCTGCCGTTTATACTTTTTGACATAGGCTGTGCACCGCCAGAAGGATCTACAACTACAAGTCTTCTGTGGCCTAAAAGAGCATTTTTGGAAAGATAATAACCCTCGTCATCAGGGCCTCTGTCCTTAAGTGTATTTGTCATTTTAATCAGTACGTCTCTATATTTAGAAACATCTTCTTTTAAATTAACCCATCCTGCAATTCCGCACATAGATGCTAACCTCCGTTTAAATATTAATGTGAGCTTAATTATATTTTATGAACAATCAGCATATCTGTGCATGAATTATATAATCACAAGCATTAATAAAGTATTGAAACCATTGAAGAACAAAGACTGGAAAACCTTCAAAAAACAACTGTAATATAGATAAATTCAAGATTAACAGCTATAAGGACAAGTGTTATATTATAAGCTATGTGATTTGAATGAAAAATACAAAAAGGATGGAAGATATTATATGAAGTTAGTTAGAAAGGATGTATACAAGCTGGCAATGCCAATACTTGCAGAACAGCTGTTTGTGGCAACCCTTGGAATGGTAAACACCATGATGGCAGGCCACATAAGCAAGGAAGCAGTTTCAGCCATTGGCATGATAGATTCCTTTAATTATATATTGATAGCTTTTTTTTCAGCCCTTGCAGTAGGTGGTACTGTAGTTGTAGCACAGTATATAGGAAGAAAAGACATAAAGATGGCTAACAATGCCATGAAACAGTCCCTGTACTCTGGTGTATTTATAGGACTTGTTATAACTGTGCTGATATTTATATTCAGGGAACAACTTGTACAGGTACTTTACGGACAGGCCGAGGCCAAGGTAATAAAATATGCCAATATGTATTTTAGAATAACTATAATAAGCTATCCCTTTATAGCACTTGACCTTATAGCAAACGGAGTATTAAGGGGCAGTGGAGATTCAAAGACGCCAATGAAGATAACAATGCTCATGAACGTCTTAAATATAATTCTTGGATATACATTTATATATGGAATAAATATAAATGTATTAAGTTTTCACATACATACTTCCGGTATGGGAGTGGAAGGTGCGGCTTTTGCCATTGCCATTGCCAGAACTGCAGGGGGATTCATAGCACTTGGAGTTCTGCTCAGGGGCACAAGACTTTTGAAACTCAAAAATCTATTTAAATTCAAGCCTGACAAGGACATACTGCACCCCATATTTGCAGTAGGAATTCCTGCCAGCATGGAATCACTCATATTCAACGGCGGAAAACTCATAACCCAGGTGTTTATTGTAGGAATGGGAACTGTATCCATAGCATCAAACACCATAGCAAACTCAATAGCCACCATGCTCAATATACCGGGAACTTCCATAAGTATTGTAGCTACAGCACTGGTAGGGCAGTATATGGGAAGAAGGGACAGCGATGAGGCACAAAGATGCCTTTCATATTTATTTAAAATGTCTACAATATGCCTTGTTGTGCTATGTGCAATTTCAATCCCTACAGCAGGATTGTGGACATCCCTCTACACCAAAGATCCGGCCATTATAAAACTGACAACAAATCTGCTTAGAACAAATGCAATGTGTATTCCTTTCTGGTCAATATCCTTTGTTCTTCCTGCAGGACTTCGGGGTGCGGGGGATGCCAAATATACACTTGTTACAACAGTTATAGGAATGTGGCTTTTCAGGATTTTTTCAGGATATGTACTTGGAGTAAGTCTTGGATTCGGGCTCATAGGTGTATGGGTTGGAATGTATATAGACTGGATTGTGCGTGGAATTTTATATTTTATAAGATTCAAAAAAGGAAAATGGAAAAATATTATATTAATAAAATGAATAATTAAGTTGATTACTAAACAAAATAAGAACAGCACGTTAAAAATTCTTAAATTGAGAAGGTGATCAACTTGAACTTGAAGAAGAACAGAGTCAGAATAGGAATATTTCTATTATTTTTTATTTTTCTATTGGGAGCGTCAAATGTAAATGTACTGGCACTTCAGAAAAATACAACTGACAATAAACTGGAGCTCACTGTAGATTCCCACAAGAAGGCTGAAATGCCAAAAAGGTTCAGGAAAACTTCAGACAAGATAAAAACTGAAGGCAAAATGCCTAATCTAACGGGGCTTGCAGAGCTTAACGCTTCAGGAAGCCAGCAGTTTACTCCTGGAAATATAAATCTTGTAAAAGATGCAATAGGCAAGGACAAAAAGATATCCGTAGTGGATCTCAGGCAGGAATCCCACGGTTTTATAAATCATCTTGCAGTAAGCTGGAAACTTCCAGACAGTAACAAGGCAAACAAGGGGCTTACAAGAGATCAGGTTATAAAAGAGGAAAAGAAACTTTTAAAGTCCATTAAATTAAACGAACCTGTCAAGATAAAGAAAAAGACTGTAATTCCAGTAAAGGTACAGAGTGAAAAGGAACTTGTAAAAGATGCAGGCATGGACTACATAAGGGTGACAGTAACGGACACTGAAAGACCTGAAGATGACATGGTAGATTATTTCGTAAAAAAGGTCAGAAAACTTCCAGAAGATACATGGCTTCACTTCCACTGTAAAGCTGGAATGGGAAGGACTACCACATTTATGGCAATGTACGACATGATGAAAAATTCCAAAAAGGTAAGTCTTGAAGATATTATGGAGAGACAGGAACTGCTTGGAGGAGTAAAACTTCTAAGACCTGTAGGTGAAAAGGAAAGTGAATCCCAGAAGAGATCCGACTTTCTAAGACAGTTCTATCAGTACACAAAGGAAAACAATGACAATTTCAAAACCAGCTGGAGCCAGTGGCTTAAGAGCAAATAAACAATAAGGAGGGACACTTAGTCCTTCCTTATTGTCTTTCCAGAAAGAACTCCTTTTATTATCTTTCCATTTGATACTGCAATGCTTCCATTTACAATTACATGGTCAATTCCTACAGGATCTGCATCTGGATGGTGGAAATTTGCCCTGTCGCTTATAGTCTCAGGATCAAATATTACAAGGTCTGCATCTGCACCTTCGGATACTCTTCCCTTGTTTTTAAAACCAAGTATTTCTGCAGGTATCAGAGTAGCTTTTTCTATGGCATCCATCAATGATAAATACTGTTTTTCAAATACCATCTTCCTGAAAAAGCGGGGAAAAGTCCCTGAATTCTGAGGATGTCCCTCGGATATATTACCGGAAGGACTTGGACCTGTATCAGAAGAAGGAATCACATATTTATTCAAAAGAGCGTCGTATATTTCATGTTCCACTCCTGTAAAGCATATTATAACCACATCTTCACTGCTTTTTCTCATCTTCCTGTACAGTGATTCCGTAAGATATTCGCCTTTGTGTTTTCCAGAAGCTACAAGCATGTTGCTGTATTTCCATCCGAATTTTCTAATGTGTTCTGTATCGTAGACACTTGTATTCATTCCTGTTGCAAAATTTGTGTACATTCCACTGTCCGCCCAGACATTTAGTCCATTCCGTCTTGCATCATCTATCATTTCAAGGGCGGCTTTCATTATTCCCGTACCATATTGATATACAAGGTGGGATATCTGTACCTGTGCACCTGTTATTCTTGAGATGTCTATTGCCTCTTTAAGGGAGTCAAGTTCATTGGGACCGCTGAGCCTTGTATGAATGGATACAAGCCTTCCATGCCTGGCAGCTATTTTGCTAAGTGCTATGACTTCCTCAAAGGAAGAACCGGGAGCGTATTCAAGTCCAAAGGACAGTCCTATTGCACCTTCGTCAAAACACTTTTCAAGAAGTTTTTCCATTTGGGCAATTTCATGAGAATTTGCAGGAGTATAGGGATCAGTTCGTCCAACTGCATCCCTCAGGACAAATGAATGCCCTATAAACTGTGCCTGATTTATGAAAAATCCCTTTCTGTCCTGAGATTGGAGGAAATCACCTATATCAAGCATTCCACCACCGCAGTTTCCACCTATAGTTGTAGTGACTCCCTGAATCAGGGATAGTCTGCCGCAGCCGGGATCTCCGTCTATGTGGGCGTGAATATCTATAAATCCCGGGCTTAATATCTTCTTGTTTGCATCGATTTCATGCTTGCCTGATATATCCTTTTTCGTAACTATACATATTTTATTGCGGCATATTCCTATATTTCCCCAAGTTATGGTCTTTTTCTCCGGATCTGCAATATACGCATTTTTTATTGTCAAATCATAGATATTCACTTTAACCCCTCCTTAAATACAGATAATATTCTTTGATTAATAATAATATAGCACATAGAACGGGTTTATGTAACTATATTTTTCTTTACAAGTTTCATAAAGTCATCAGGTGTTACTACCTTTACTTTGGAGTTCCTGCTTAGTTTATCTATTACCTTTTGAACATCTCCAAGATTCTTGCTCCATGCGTGTACATAGACTGTTGTATAGGCAGTTTCCCTGCTTGTATCTGTATAGCCTTTCTGTACATACCCATTTATAGTATCTACAAGAGAATTTTCATCTTCAATTCCAGACCAGAGCAGGTTTCTACATGAAACTATAGGCTTACCATTGCTCCAAATTATTTTTCCCTTGTAATTGTCCTGCCTTGAATAGTCAAGATAGAACAGGCCTTTTATATTTCTCTGTTTGGTGTATTTATCCCAAAGCTCTGTATTGTAAAAGGATTTATCATCTATTATTGCAGCATAATTCTGTCCAACTGACTGCATGTATTCATTTAATTTCTTTACCTGCATCTTCAGGGCGGATTTTTCAAATTTACTTGGATATATATATCCCATTCCAGAAGGGGACACTAGAAAATCATCTATATGATTTCCACTGCTGGCATTTCTGTAATACTGCCTGAATACTGTAGGGGCCAGATAATACAAAGAGGGACTTATGGTCCATCCCATGTTGAAACTGCCTCTTGAATTTGAGCCGTACCATTTTGGAGAGGAAAAATTGCTTCCAAGGTACCACTGCTGATTGTCGCCGTCAGACATTATAAAAGTAACATAGTGGGCAGGGAGGGAGGCATTCTTTTTTAACACATTGTTAAATTTTTTGCTTACGCCCTTTAGTATATCTTCACTGGATTTCTGAAGTATTGGATAGGATGGGAAAGCACTCAGTGTACTTAAATTGTATGACCAGTCTGCAGGTACTACATTTATTCCATATTTTGAAGCTGTGCTTATATTTCCGTATTCATCAGGTCCCCATCCAAGACATACTCCATTTTTTTTCATGGCTCCGAATACTTTTTTTCTGAGACTTGAATCATTTTTGTTATCTTCATAGAATATAAGGGATTTTGTCATAATGGCGTAGTCTCTTAGGGCACTGGATCTTGAAGGATTCAGTTGTATTACAGTAGAATGATTGAGTCCGGAATTCCAGAGATTATTATATGCCCAGTACTTGTCTGTATGCCTGCAGTCACCGAGAAGTTTGGTTATTCCATGTTCTTTTACTTTGTTTTCCACAGAGTTATCCACAACTAATGCACATTTTAAAGATGCCATGGAACAGGCATTGTTTATTGAGACATCCTTTGGATTTGAACTATCGTATAGGACATACCCTTTTGTATATTTTTTGAATTTGTCAATAAGGGTCCATGGGTTATCCACAATTTCATATTTAATACTATAATTGGATTTTAGGTCCTTTAACCATGTCATGTAGTCAGGGTGACTTTTATCCAAAGTATATATCTGTGACTTGGATTTGGAAGCAATAATCCCCTGAAGAGAAGCTATCATGGTATTTTCTGATTTTGTCATTTTTTGTTGATCTATTACATATAGAGAAACTGGCCTATTGCGATTTTTTATATAATAGTTATTGTTTTCACTGGCACTTACTTTTGGGAGAAAGCTCATAAATCCTACCAATAGTATTATAATAGTAAAAATTGTTAAAGTAGTGTTCCACCTATTCCATTTTTTGCCTTTATGCATTGAAATCACCTCTTTGCTTTAGTATGTGCATATTGGGGCTAATTATTATTGTTAAAAAATAAACATCGACAAATTTCGATAGAAATTACAAACAATGTATACAAAAATTGAATACTTAATAATTTCATTATATTAATATAGAATTTTTATATTTTTTTAATTGTTTATATAATCTAATATATATAACTAGTTAAAAAACTTTTGATATATAGTTAACGGATTATTTATTTTTAATATTATGGGTGATATAATTATAAAGGGCCATTGAAATGTTTTCCAATTGATTGTATGGTTTTTTATTCTTAAATATTAATTTTAATACAAATTAATATTACTTGTTATAAAATAGTCATGCAATTTATAAAAATATAACTATTATTTATATAAATTGGCATATTTTAGAAGCTAATAATACGTAACATGGGGGGTATATAAATGAATAATGTAATGGCAGTATCTAAGGGGAGAAAGGATATTCACAGTACTATTTTTATTGTAAAGGTTATTCTATTGTTTTTTTCGGTAGTTGGGTATTTTGAAAGTTATGCAATAAGGGGAAACACATTTATACAGAAATTTGGTATTATATTCTGCGGTCCATTGATACTTTACGGGCTGTGGAGAATTTTGCCTGCAGGATTTTCAAAATACAACAAGAACAATAATGCAAAAATGTTTCAGATGGTAGATAATATTATTTTTATGTATATTACTGCTTTCCTGATAATTACATCCAGCTATGAATTCAATGTCTATAAAGTACTTTTCCTTGTTATAATAGTAACATCTGTTATACAGTTTGGAATGAATTTTGGGATATCAATTGGCATAATAGCTTCAATTATAATATTGATAGTGGATATTTATAAAATACATTATAATCTGGAATTGTATATTGCAAACGATGTTATCCTGATTATTATATATTTTTTAATTTCATATATAATAGGATCTTACGTCAGAAATCAAACTGAAATAAGTTTGATTAACAAGAAAAAGCTGGAACAACTTCAAAATATAATTGAAAATGAGAATAAACACAAAGCCGAAATGCAGGACATGCTGGATAAATACAAGAAAAGTGTAGACAGTCATAAAAATGCTGAAGATAGAAATGTAGAATTTATATCAAATGTAATACATGATTTAAAGACGCCATTAAACGTTATTTTTTCTGCCCTTCAGGTTTTGAAGATGCCTGATCATTTAGGGGATAAGGAGCTTTTACATAAGAATAAAAAATACATTAAGGTTATGAAACAGAATTGCTACAGGCTTACGAAACTTATAAATAATCTGCTTGATGTTACAAAGCTCCAAACGGGGTATTTGAAATTGAACAACCATAACAGAAATATAGTCAGTGTAGTTGAGAATACAGTAACTTCAGTTGTGCCATATATAGAAAGCAAGGGAATAAGTATAACCTTTGATACCGATGTGGAAGAGAGAATAATGGCAATAGACTGTGATAAGATAGAGAGAATCATATTGAACATACTTTCAAATTCCATAAAGTTCACAAAGCAGAGTGGAAGTATATTTGTAAATATGAAAGACAAGAAGGATCACATTTGTATAACTATAGAGGACAATGGAATAGGAATTCCCGAGGACAAGTTGAATATGGTGTTTGGAAGGTTCAATCAGGTGGACTCCAAGTATAGAGGATGCTGCGAAGGAAGTGGAATAGGTCTATATCTTGTAAAATCCTTTGTAGAACTCCACAAGGGAAAAATATATGTTGAAAGTCAATATGGATTTGGAACCAAATTTACTATAGAACTTCCTGTTTTAAAACTTGATGAAAAAGTCTGTGAAGGCTCCGAAGATATCCACAACTGTGGATCAAATAAGGATAAGGTAAATATAGAATTTTCGGATATACCAATTGAAATGTGATATAATACTAAAATAAAGAACAAAGTTCAAAGAACAGAGAATAAATAATGAAGATTTTCGGCTGAGGCCGAAAATCCACCAACTTTAAACTAGGGGGTGATATTATGGGCGATATTGCAGGAAAAGGCTGTGATATACTTGTTCCATTTAATGAAAGAAAATCGCTGTCTGATATAGAGCACAGTATTACAAAGAGATATAGAAAGCGCATATGGTCAAAGTTTGTAAAGGCTGTAAGTGATTTTGAAATGATAAAAGAAGGTGACAGAATTGCTGTAGCTGTGTCCGGAGGAAAGGACAGTATGCTTATGGCAAAACTGTTTCAGGAACTCCAGCGCCACTGGAAAGTTAAGTTTGAACTGGAATTTATAGCTATGGACCCAGGATATCATCAGAGCATAAAGGATCTTTTAATAGACAACTGCAAATACTTGAATATTCCAATACACATTTTTGACTCTGGAATTTTTGAGGTGGTGAATAAAATAGCAAAGGACTATCCATGCTATATGTGTGCCAAGATGAGAAGGGGAGTGCTCTATAAAAAGGCTCAGGAACTGGGATGCAACAAACTTGCACTTGGACATCATTTTGACGATGTCATAGAGACCACACTTTTAAACATACTCTATTCTGGAAATTTCAAAACCATGATGCCGAAACTCAAATCAAGTAATTTCAAGGGCCTTGAACTTATAAGACCTCTTTATTTCGTGCATGAGGAAAATATACAGACTTTTATACAGAACAGCGGAATATGGCCTCTCAACTGTGCCTGTATGGTAGCCGCAGAAAAAATAGGAAACAAGCGATATGAGATAAAGGACATGATAAAGGAACTGAAGAAGTCCTTCAAAGATGTGGATAAGTCCATTTTCAATGCTGCCAGAAATGTAAACATGGATGCTATACTTGGATGGAGAAAAGACGGTGAAAAACACTCCTTTTTGGAAAACTATGATGAGGACTAAAGGAGAAATGTAATTTGAAAATATGGGGAAGAATTGTAGACAAGAACAAGATAATAAAGGACAAGGTTGTGGAAATTAAAGATCAGGAAGACTACCAGGACAGCCTGAAGAAATGCATATATGAAATATGCCGTGACTTTGACATGGAGAGACCTTACTGGCTGCCTTCAAATGTGGATGAATACAACACAAGAAGAAAAACAATCTTTACAAGTGACAATTTTATAGATGAGTTTGATTTTGACAAGTTTGTAATAGAGGAAATCAAGGAAGAGTAAATAAAAAGTGGGCAAGGAGTGGCCAGTTCCCGGATGGGAGTTGACCACTCCTTGTTTTACTGCCTTTATTTTAATTTTTAGCTGATTGTGAGTTCCAATTTGGTGCAGGTCCTCTCAAATATGATATGAAAGCTGCAATCAAACTGAATATGAAGGAAATAGTGAAAGCTACTCTAAGTCCACCTATAAACTGGGTTGAAGCAATGGAACCTGTTGATACATGTGAATGTACAAACAATGCCTGCATAGCCGCAGGGGATATGCTTGAAGATATTACAGCCATTGATATTGCAATACTGAGCACCATCCCGGCATTCATGAACATGGTCCTTACCCCTGCTGCAATTCCTCGCTTGTCTTCAGGTACGTTGGCCATTATGGAACTAGTATTTGGAGAGAAGAACATTCCAGAACCGACTCCTGTAAGAATCATACATATTACAAGTGAAAATGTAGAGGAATTAGTGCGTATCTCCATAAGTCCAAGAAGTCCTGCTGCGGATACTAAAAGTCCTACAGAACTTAGAACTCTTGCACCGTACTTGTCACAGAGAGATCCACTTATAGGTGATACCGCCATCATTGCAACTGCAAAAGGACAGAGGAGTATACCTGCTGTAACCGGATCAAATCCCCTTGCACCTTCAAAATAGAATATTAGAAGGAAAGTTACTGCTCCTCTTGCTATACCGTTTAAAAGTGTACTCAAATATGCAAAAGAGAGAATCCTTGTTTTTAAAAGAGTCATGTCCAGCATAGGATATTTTGCATGGGTTTCAGTATATACAAACAGACCCAGGAGAACAGCTGCTATTATGAATAATATTACAACCGGTCTTGAAGACCACTGTGTGAATCCTCCTATGGTAAGAGCTACAAGTAGTGCCAGCATTCCAATTGTAAAACTGAAAGTGCCTTTGAAGTCAAATGTTTCATTTCTTGCAGACTTATGTAATTCAACAAGGGATACACCTGCCCATATAGTTCCAAATACTCCTATTGGAATATTCATATAGAATATGGTTCTCCATCCGAAATTTATGAGAAAACCACCAAGAATAGGACCTATAACTGCCGCAACACTTACAATCATTGCATTTATTCCAAGTGCTTTTCCAAGCTCATTTTTTGGAAATGCATCTGTTATTATTGCAGTACTGTTTGCTATCATCAGTGATGCACCTACGGATTGAATTGTTCTGAATATTAGCAGTTCAACTCCAGTTTGTGACATTGCACAGAGCAGGGACGAGACGGTAAACAGGGCGAAACCTGAAACATACAGCTTTTTTCTTCCAAACATGTCGGCTATTCTCCCTATGGAGGGTACCAGAATAGTAAGGGCCAGCATATATCCCATGATTGTCCACATTATTACTCCCACTCCTGCATTTAGATCTTTCATTATTACAGGAAGTGCAATCATGAGGGTACTTCCACTTAGAACAGAAAAAAGAGCCCCTATGGTAGTACAGGAAAGGGCAGTCCATTTATAGTTATTTTCTTTCATTAATGTCATCTCCGTCTATTGATTTATTTCTTTTAAAGTCTTCTAATTCTTCGAGAACTTCACAGCACCGTTTCTTAACCCTTTCTAAAGATTTTTCCTTTTCATTTATAAAGTCTATCTGGACTTTTAGTCTGTCCATGTACATGTCTGCATTTGAAGCATTGTTGGTCTCAAACATGTCTATTATTGAAGTCCTTAAAAATAGAAATTCCTTTACCTGTTTCAGTGAAAATCCAAGGCTTTCTTTAAGATCTTTTATTTTTTTTAGATTTTCTATATCTGCAGCATTATATAATCTGTAGCTGCCGGATGTTCTTTTGGGTATAACAAGTCCTACATCCTCATAATATCTAAGGCATCTTTTCGTAAATCCTGTTTTTGTAGATACATCTTCAATTTTGTAGAAATTTTCTTCCATAGTAAAAGTTACCTCTTTTTATATTTAATCTTTTATACTTTATTCATTTGATTGGAACAAGTATAAATTTTACTACTCTATAACATTTACGTCAAGGTTAATGTTTGAAAAAACAGATGAAAAATAGGGGACAGTTAACAACTTTGATAAAGTTGTTAACTGTCCCTGAAATTTACTAAAAAATGTAAAAACAAGGATAGGGGAATTGTTCTCGTTTTCACAAGGTGATATTGGATGATATTTTGAAATAATCAAAGTTGAATAACATTAGCAGTATTTACAAAGTAACAACTTTGATATAAAATAAAGTTGTTACTTAAAATAAAATTATTATATATTATGAGATGAAAGTATATATAAATTGTATGGAGGAAGATATTATGGAAGATTACTCTCAAGAATATTTTCAAAATATTAAGAAAGAATCAAATTTAAAGAAAATATCCATTATATCCACCATGGGTGGGCTTCTATTTGGATATGATACTGGAGTAATCAATGGCGCACTGCCTTTTATGAGCAGGGCGGACCAATTGAATCTAACTCCGGCACTTGAAGGATTAGTTACAAGTTCAATACTGTTTGGATCAGCCTTTGGAGCTGTATTGGGAGGGCGATTATCCGACAAATACGGCAGAAAAAGTATAATAAAACTCATTGCACTTATCTTCTTTATTGCAACACTCGGGTGTACTTTTTCACCTAATGTAATGATCATGATTGTTTGCAGATTTATATTAGGACTGGCTGTAGGTGGAGCATCGGTTATAGTACCTACATTTTTAGCTGAAATGGCACCTACAAACAGGAGAGGAAGTGTTGTTTCTCAAAATGAGATGATGATTGTAACGGGACAGCTTATGGCATATACATTAAATGCTGCACTGGGAAATATATTCGTGAATAATTCACACATATGGAGATATATGATAGTAATTGCATCAGTTCCTGCAGTCTTTCTATGGTTTGGAATGCTTGTAGTTCCTGAGACACCTAGATGGTTGGCCGCCAATGGAAAAGCCGCCAAAGCCCTTGAAGTTTTAAGGGAAATCAGAAATGAAGCAGAGGCAAAAATAGAAATAAAGGAAATCTCAAAGAGCATTGAAGCTGAAAAGCATTTGGACAAGGCTACTTTTAAAGATTTGCGGGTTCCATGGATAAGGCATCTTGTGCTTATCGGCATAGGAATAGCCATTACCCAGCAAATCCCTGGAATTAATATAATTATGTATTATGGGACTACAATTCTTGAACAATCTGGATTTGGGACTCAAGTGGCCCTAATTGCAAATATAGCAAACGGAGTAGTAGCTGTTGCAGCTGCATTTATATTCATAAAATTCCTTGCAAACAGGTTTGATAGAAGACAGCTGCTTCTAACGGGGCTTACAGGGACTACACTTTCAATGTTAACAATGTCTGTTGTAACTTCAAAATTACAGGGCTCAGGCCTTCTGCCATTTGCCGTACTTGGCTTGACCGTAGTATTCCTGGCTTTCTTTCAGGGGTGTGTTGGCCCGGTATGCTGGCTTCTTTTATCAGAAATATTCCCACTTAGGCTTAGGGGAATCGGAATGGGTATTTCAGTATTCTTCCTATGGATGGCAAATTTCTTTATAGGGCTTATATTCCCTGTGATGCTTAAGTCGGTTGGATTGTCCTACTCATTTATTTCATTTGCAGTACTTGGGGTTCTGGGGATAGTTTTCATATATAAATATGCACCGGAAACACGAAATGTATCACTTGAAAAAATAGAGAAGCATTTTAAAAACTACAGGATAAAAACTGTAAAATAAAAACGCGGAAAACAGGGGACAGTTAACAACTTTTGAAAAGTTGTTAACTGTCCCCTTAACTTACCTAACTTATTGGTCTTAATCAAATATGGACACAAATTTTATGGAATATATATCTGCAAGTTCACGGGTGTTTGTCTCCTCATTTCTGATTATGATATAACTTATTCCTACATCTGTAAGTATTCCTGTACGGTCCTGAAGGGTTCCCGTACCAAGGAGAAAAGTTACTCTAACCCTTTTGCCTATCTGGGTTCTCAAATATCCCTGGGTGTAGTTTATATCCTGTTCTACAGGAGATCCTGGAGCCATCTCGAAAGGTGGGGGACCGGTAGGCCCGGTTGCAGCAGGTCCAGTTGCACCTGTTTGCTGTCTTGTAAGTCCTTTATCTATATTTATATCCATATTATCCTTGCTTTCTGAAATATCCTCCGGATTTTCATCTTGTTGTGTGTTGTCTGAATTTTTGCTTTCATTAATATTATTCTCTTCAGTATCTTCATTTTCAAAGTTGTCGCTTTTATAATCCGCCTGGTCCGAATCTTCATCCATACGGGTCAAGGGACTTTCTATATTGCCTATGGGATATCCCGGAATTGTAGGGATGCCTCTTGGCATCATAGGCATTGGTGCAAAATAATCAGGGTAACTTGAAATCATAAATTGATTACCTCCATTTAATTGTTGTTAAGTTTGTGCATATAGTTCTGTAGGATTGTAAAAGCAGTGCTGCGGTATAGTTACTTGAAACCTGCCAACTCCACTGGAAGGAAAAAAACTTGGACAAGGAGCATATGGATTGAAATACCACAGTGAATAACCTATGGTAAACAGCCTGTTCCCTGCAAGGGCCCAATCCGCAATATCATAATGTATCTGTTCAGGTCGGGCATTCCATATATTCTGTTGATTTGGAACTCCTCTTATCTCAG
Organism: Clostridium tyrobutyricum; assembly: GCF_019144085.1. GTDB lineage: Bacteria > Bacillota > Clostridia > Clostridiales > Clostridiaceae > Clostridium_B > Clostridium_B tyrobutyricum_A. The sequence goes on along the minus strand of NZ_JAHHUY010000020.1, from coordinate 6,107 downwards.
TACGCATGCAGTCGAACTGTCCCTGCTGATAGAGTACATTTCGTATACTTCCCTGGCCTATTCTCTGGTATTCTCCATAGGGTACCCTGACCCTATTCATAATAACAGTAGCAACGGCTTTCATTCCATTTTCACCTTCACCGCCGGCCTCGCACTGTATAATTCTCGCCAGCAGTTCTCTATCGGAAAAAGCCATACAATTTTCACCTCGTGAAATCTTTCTACACTAACCAGTTTATTTATAAGTTAGTAAAAAGTTACAACAAAAATTATGTAAATTTAGATAGGAAAATAAATTTTGTTGTTATATAATAGTAATTAAGAAATTTAAAGGAGGATTATATAAAGTAATGGTTAACATCAAAAAAATATTAGCTTTTTCATCTTTGGCACTTGTAATGACTCTAAGTCTTGGAGGAATAACTGCCAAAGCCAGTGATACAAATTTCAATGTTTCAAGAGTAGCTGGGGCAACCAGAATAGCTACAGCAGACAATCTTGCCGAGAAACAGTTTGCAAGCAGCAAAACAGACAATGTAGTGCTTGTAAATGGATATGGCTATGCAGATGCGGTAAGTGCCACACCACTTGCAAAGCTTCTAAAGGCACCTATACTTTTGACATCAGGAGGCAGCAGTCTTGAAAGTGAAGTATCAAAGACTATTTCTGATATTGGAGCAAAAAAAGTATACATAGTAGGTGGAACAGGAGTTGTATCCAGCAGTATTGAGACAAGCCTTGATTCAAATTATATTGTAGAGCGTATACAGGGTATTGAAGATACTACCAGAATGGGAACAAATGCAGCTGTCGCAGAGAAGGTTATCTCAATGGGAGGCCAGAAGACAGCAATGCTTGTAAATGGAAAAGACGGCTATGCGGATGCACTTTCAGTAGCAGCCATTGCAGCACAGAAGGGATATCCAGTATTACTTGCAAGCAGTACAGATGTAAGTGATGTAGTTAAAGATGTAATCAGTGAAAATTCCTTGACAGTAAAGGCAGTTGGAGGAGACGCAGTTCTTCCACAGTCAGTTGTAAGTTCTGTAAATGGAACCAAGGTAACGGGAAATACAGCAAATCGTTATGCTACCAACCTTGCAGTACTTGATTATTTCAACAATAACGGCGGAATTGATTTTAGTACAATATACATGGCAATGGGTGGAGTTACAAATACTCAATTTGCAGATGCACTTGTAGCATCAGCAGCTGCTGCAAACAACGGATCACCTCTTGTACTTACATCACAGGCAGCAGATTCTTACTCTACAAATGCAAGGAACTATATAATAGGTAAGAATGATGGAGCAAATATTATAATAGTCGGAGGGACAGGTGTAGTTACTCCTTCGGTAGAAAGTTTATACGACCCATTTTCAATAATAGATATAGAATAAAATAAAAAATATTTAAAAAGAAGGATTACCCAGTTTATTATAGAATAATATAAACTGGGTAAAATTTTATAATAATCCTAAATTGGTAGACATATCCTCTAGAAATGATATACACACTATGATATAATAGGAAAAGAATTTAGATTAATTATACAATTAGTATAAATTATATGAAAAACATACAACATTATATAAAATTACACTAAAATAGTAGAATGTGAAGGATATGTGTGATATAATATTATGTGCTTTTAGAATCACAGTATTATATTTAAGTACATTTTACTTTAACAATCAGTATATATTTAAAAATATATATATATTTATCTTTAAATTTAAAGAATTTCAATTAAAATTCACTTAATCGAGGAGGTTTTTTACAACATGAATAAAAAAGGAACAAAAGCACTTGCAAGTGCAACACTTATGTCATTAGTTTTGACTACAGCATTGGCAACTGGTAACGTTAAAGCTGCAGCTGGACAAGTTACAAGAGTAGGTGGAACTGACAGATATGAAACAGCATCAAAAGTTGCTACATCAAACTTTACAACTAGTGATAATGTTGTATTGGTTTCAGGAGAAGGTTATGCAGATTCAGTAAGTGCATCTGTATTAGCTAAGAAATTAGATGCTCCAATCGTACTTACAGGTTCACAAACACTTGATGCAAATGCAAAGTCAGCAATTGAGACTTTGAAAGCAAAGAACATATACATCATCGGTGGAACTGGATCAATATCAGCTTCAATTGAGGACGGATTAAAATCAGATTACACTGTAACCAGACTTGGTGGACAAGACAGATATGCTACTAACTTGGCTATAGCCAACAAATTAGTTGATTTGGGAGTAAGCAAATCAAACATAATTGCAGTAGCAGGAACTGGATTCGCAGATGCATTATCTGTAGCACCAGTAGCAGCAGCTGATAATGAAATATTATTACTTACAAACAACAATGCTGATACAATGAAGAATACAGCTGATTTTGCCAAGGATTCAAATGTTACAGTAGTAGGAACTACTAATGTAGTAAGTGATGCAACATACAATCAGTTGAATGCTGACAAGAGAATAGATGGTGGAACAGATAGATTTGATACTAACTTAAAAGTATTAAAAGAATTTGACAGTGACTTAAAAGCAGACAAGCTTTATGTAGCAAATGCTACTGGAAATGGTTATGCAGATGCATTGGTTGCTTCAGCAATAGCTGGAAAATATGCAGCACCATTAGTATTGACTGATACTGAAGGATCAGCTTCAACTACTAAGGCTATAGATTACATTGGAACTAAGGCTACAAAGACTACTGATTTACAGGTAGTTGGTGGAACTGGAGTAGTTTCAGATGCTACTATCCAAAAGATAAATGATGCTGTTAATACTGACCTGCAGGTTAAATCAGTAACTCCTACTAGTGCAACACAAGTTGAAGTAAAATTCAACAAAGCTGTTGATCCAGCTTCATTATTTGCAGATGGAGAAAGTGGAACATTTAAGTCTACTAGTGTTGTAGAATTCACTTCTATTGATTCAGTACCTGCAGGAAGTTTAAGTGGAGAGCTTAGTAAAGATGGACAAACTCTTACAGTAACTTCAGCTAATGCTCTTTCAAAACGTTATAATGTTGTTGTTGACGGTTTATCAGGAAAAGATGGAAGTGACTTTGATAAATACGATGAAATAGTTAATATCCCTGCAGATACAACAGCTCCAACAATTGTATCAACAACAAAGACATCAGCTTCTACTTTTAAAGTTGTTTTCTCAGAACCAATAAAAACATTACCAACTCCAAGTTATAAATTAGATGATGGTACAGATGTTACTGGCGTTACAAATGATTTTGCAGTAGGTAGTAAAGAAGTAACATTTACACTTCCTTCAACTATCGATGCTGGTAAAGCAGTTACTGCAACAATTATAGGTGCTCAAGATCAAGCTGGCAATTTATTGACTCCAAATCCAGCAACAATTACATTAGTTAAAGGTGACAAAGATGGAACTGCTCCTACAGTAAGTTCTGTTACTCAAACTGGTGCTAAAACTTTTGCTGTTAAATTTTCAGAACAGTTGATTTCAAATCCAGCTATCAGCTATGCAGGTACACCAGTAGCACCTACCAGTATTGTTCAGGATACTACTGATCCAACAGTTTATAATGTTACAGCTCCTTCTGTACTTGATGGTGCTACAGATGTAACAGTATCCAGTTTTACAGATTTAAGTGGTGAAGTTGGAACAACTACAAACAAGGTAGTTAATTTTGTAAAAGATACAGCAGCTCCAAAAGTAGTTTCTAGTGCTGTTTCTGTAGATAGTACTGATAGAAATGAATATCTTGAGATTACATTTGATAAAGATGTGGATTTAGCAGCTAGTCCTACTGTTGATGCTTCGGGTTCTTATATAAACAATTATGTAACTACACCTTTTACAGCTACAGGAGTACCAGTTAATTATAAATCTGTATCAGATAAAAAGGTAGTTCGTGTAGCTTTAAATACTTTATTAGCTAGTGATGATGTACAAAATGCAGCATATACTTTAAATCTTACCTTTGCAGGAATAACTAATGGAGCTGGTATTGCAGCTGATGATGCTACAGCAAGTTTCACTAGAGGAAAAGATGGAGTGGCTGCTAATACTGATGTTGCTAATGTGACAGATGTAGCTCAGGGCGCTGACAATAATAAGGTAAATGTTACATTTGATAGAGCAGTTGACGGTGCATCAGCAACTGATCCATCAAACTATAAGGTTGATGGCGCTACTATTGATTCAGTAACATTAAATCCAGTATCAGGTGGAACTCAAGTTGCAGTTCTTAATTTGAAGGCCGGATCAAACCAATTTACTGGAGTTCGTAATATTAATATTTCTAATGTTAAGGCTCTAGGATCTACTAAGGTAATGAATCCTTACTTTACTAATGCAGTTGAACTTAAGGAGAATGTAGCTCCAACTGTAGTTTCAGCTAAGTTGACTGCAACTGATAAGATTGAATTAACATTCTCTGAAGATGTATCAGATTCAACTGCTGATGATTTTGAAGTATTAGTTGGTGGAGCTTCATTGTCTACACCTGAAACTGTAGATACTGGAATAGTAACATCTAAAACTACAGTTTTAGTTACAATTCCAGCAGTTACAACTGATCAACTATCAAAAGGTATATCATTAAAGGCTTTGAATACTTTGGATATAAAGGATGCTGATGGAAATAAATTATCTGTACCATCTAACATTACAGTAACTCAGTAATAATTCCTACAGGTATAAATATATAAGAACGGAATAAGAGAGAATCGTCATTTCTGACGGTTCTCTCTTTTACTATATCCTTATTGTGGAAATTCATCACACCATATAGAATAAAATTACTCGTTATAGTATAATAATCTAGATAACATATTTATAAAATTATTATATTGTAGTAAAATCTGTATACTAATGATAGAAAATTCGGGGGTATAATATGGTTAAAAAGACAGAAGATAATCCAAAAAAAGATAATATAGAATATGTATCTACAAAGTTGTCACTTCTTGATAATGATAATGTTGTAATATCAGACGTACATAAGGAAATATTGGAAGATGAGATAAAGGAACTGCCTCCAATAAAAGAGGGACAGCTTAATGTATCAGGTGTATATATATATGATCAGGGAGATAAATATGAAGTTAAAATATATGTGCGAAACGGGATTTCCGATAATTTGAATTTGGAGGATATTCCTCTTGTAATAAAGAATTCAAAAGATGAAATACTGGCAAGCCAGCAATTTGACTTTAGAGGATTGGGACAACTTCCACCTCATTCAGTAAGACCTATAAAAGTGTATTTTGACAAGAAAAATGTAAAAGTGGACAGCATACCTGAAGATGACTGGGAAATAGCTTTAAATGGAACCTTTAAGGTAACTAAAAAGGTTAGACCAATTTATGAAGGATTGCCTGAAAATATAGAAGATAATGACAGAAAGGTTTTTGAAGATTTTTTATCAGGATTGCCTGAACTTGAGGAAGGTCAGTTTAGTATATCCACTTTCAGTATTGGCATAAATACAGATGGGAGTATACTTGCTACCTGTGTTATGAGAAATGCTGCTCAAAAGCCTATTGTAATCAAGAAAATTCCTATAACATTATTGAATGATAAAAATCAGGTGGTTATGTCCAATAAATTTGAACTTGCTGATTTTGAAATTAGTCCTTACAGGGCTAGATTATGTAATTTTTCATTTCAGACAGGAGTTAAGCCTGAAAAAGCTCAGGAGTTAAAGGGCTGGTCCATAGCATATAAATTGTATAAATAGAATTAGTAAGGCAGCTGTTACTTGGAATTGATTTCTAAGTAACAGCTGTTTATTTTAAGGGAGTTTTTTTATAACATGAATAAAAAAAGAAGAAAAAGTATTTGCAGGTGCTGTACTTATGTCATTGGTTTTAACTACAGCATTGGCAACTGGCAACGTTAGAGCCGCCACAAATGGACAAACTACGAGAGTAGGTGGAGCAAATAGATACGAGACAGCAGAAATGGTTGCCACATCAAACTTTACAACTAGTGATAATGTTGTATTGGTTTCAGGAGAGGGCTATGCAGATTCAGTGAGTAAGGGTCAGACCCTCAGGAAAATTTAGGAAATTGAGGGACCAAACCTCCTAAATTTTTGATATGGATTATTGCAGAATA
>NZ_JAHHUY010000001.1:0-183086 GCF_019144085.1 Clostridium tyrobutyricum | reverse complement strand
TACATCTCATGTTAAGGTTCAACCACAGTAAAAAAGCCATTCTCTAAATTCATTATAACCCCTAAGCCATTGAAAATAAAACTATCTCATAAAAATTTTCCAACCACCTTGTATTATCTCACTTTAGAATTAAGAAAGATTACAAATATACTTATATCAATGTCTTATAGCATATTTAAAAGTAATTGAGGTTGGAAAAATTATTTATCTATATTATTAAAATTCAACTATATCTATTTCTGTGAAATATGCAATGGTATTAAAGGATGGCCTAAGGCCTTTTCTATTTCAAAAACAATAATAAAAGTAATAACACTTACAACTGATCCCACAATAACAGCCATAATTCCAAAAGGTTCATTGAGATATTGCCACCAGAATCCAGCAATACTTCCAAGAATTATAGACAGTATACCAGCATGCTTTGTAACATTTTTCCATGTCAAACCAAAGATGAATGCTGCAAAAGGACCAGCTGACCTCATGGTGAAGGCAAATACAAGCATAGGTATAATCTGTTTGCTGAAGAGGGATATACAGATAGCTATAATACCAAAAACAAGAACGGCGGTTTTGCTGTAATGCATTAAATGTTCATCACTAACTTTAGGATTTATGTAGTGCTGATATATATCTTTTACAAAAACAGTTGATGCTCCCAAAAGATCTCCTGAACCAGAAGATAATGTAGCTGATATAACTGCAGCCATTACCAATCCTGCAATTAGATGAGGTATAAGATTGGTAGATACAGTTGCTATAGCGTTATTTGGGTTGATATGTGGGAAAACTGCCAGTGCTACAAGTCCTAGTATAGCGGGAATAAAAGAATATAATGCCATAAGAATTCCGCATAACATAGAACCTTTAACTGCAGTTTTTTCATCTTTTGCTGCAAAGAGACGTTGTACACATTCCTGACCTGTTGAGAAAGTCATGAAATACATTATTATCAATCCAATAATTGTCTTCCACCCTACTTTGGTAAAACCAAGCTGTCCTTGAGGTAATGCACCAACTACATGGTTCCAGCCTCCAGCGTTATGAATGGCAAATGGAACGGCAATAGTAAATCCAGCCAGTAGAACTATAGCATGGACAATATCAGTCAACGTTACACTCCACATACCACCTATCATAGTATAAAAAACAAGAACTATTCCTGATAAAAGTATTCCCCAATTTGTAGACAAACCAGTTAACACACTTATTATTGTAGCGGATGCAGTAATCTGTACACCTGCCAGGGCTATATTTGCACTTAATGATAGTATTAAAGTAATAATATGACTTGAATTTCCAAATCTTCTTTCAATTATTTCAGGCATTGTTGTTGCCATTGACCTTCTTAACATGGGGGCAATGAATGAAACAAGAATGACTCCGATACCAGCAGCTGTTACATACCAACCTGCAGAAAGCCCCCAACTTCCATAGGCTTTTGCGGCTACTCCTACTGTACTTCCTCCACCTACTTCGGTGGCAGCTAGAGTTCCAGCTGTTAGAAGAACTCCAATATTACGACCTGCAAGCAGGTAATCCGAGCTGTTCTTGATCTTTTTTCCACTATAGAAACCTATAGCTAAATTAATTAACATGTACACAACTAAAATTATCCAGATAGTTACCATTAACAATACCTCCTAATTATTTGATATATTTTATATTCAGCTTTACATATATTAAAGTTCAATTACGAACATTAAATTTAATATTGTAAAATTGAAACCTGCTTATAAAAAGCAATTCCATAGAGAATAATAATAAAATGTTATAATAATTATTTGTTATTATAACATGATTTGGTTGATAATCAATGAAATAATTAATAATACATCAATAAATAATAGATATAAATAATATTTTATTAAATATAATAACATTATTTTAACAATATGCAAAACAAGATATTCTATATAATTATCATGTTAGTATTGTAAATAGTGTTTTAATTTTATTGAAGCAGTATAGAGAATAACCGAATTATATAGCTAATACAAATTAATATAATTTGCTTATAGTAAGCTTAAGGTATTTTATGTAATATTATAAAAGTTTATTAAAGCAAAAAAAATTCGGAATATATAATAAAATAAATTAAATATTTTTGTAAAAATCATAATAAAAAATAAATTATACAGAACTTAAAAAAAATGTTGAAAAAACTTGTTTGATAATATAATATTTAATCATAATAAAATTAATAAAAAATACACACATATATGATAAAAAAATAAAAAATACATGAATATATTTATTAAATTAATAAAAAACAACTATTTAAGATAACAAGTATTAAAAGAATACTCAAAAAACACATTATGGAAAAATATATGATGATGTATTTCAAAAAAATATTCAGAAAATAACAATAAATGACATGCATATATTACAACATTTCAATATATTGTAAATTAAAATATTAAGTAAAGAGGGGGACAATATTAAAATGTATAAAAAATTTTGTGCAATTTTTTTAGGAATTTGTTTATCAATGATGGCAGTTGGATGTGGCAATGCAAGTAATGTAAATAGTTCCAGTTCATCAGACAAGAGTAAATTGACAGTAGCTATCAATGGTGATATGGGAACTTTGGATCCAGGAGGTACAATGGATAATATGGCTGTAAAAATTACTTATCCTGCATATGAAAGATTGGTAAAATTTGATGGCGGATCTACAAATATAAAACCTTCACTTGCTAGTAAATGGGAGAAAAGCGGTGATGGACTTACATGGACTTTTCATCTGGATAAGGGTCACAAATTTGTAGATGGTACAGAAGTTACTTCTGAGGCTGTTAGATTTTCTTTTCAAAGAATACTGGATATTAAAAAGGGACCCTATGATACTTATAAGATTATAAAGAGTATTAATACACCGGATAAATATACAGTGCAATTTGTTTTAAGTGGGGAATTTCCACAATTTTTATCTACACTTGCTACAAACTATGGAAGTATAATAAATCCTAAAGTTATGAGCCATGAAAAAGATGGTGATAAAGCTCAGAACTATTTAGCCAATCATACTGATGGAAGTGGTCCTTATCAGCTTGCAGAATGGAAAAAAGGTGCTTATTTGAAACTAACATTGAATCCTAATTATTCTAAAAAACCGTCTCTTAAGGAAGTATATTTCAAATTGGTTTCAGATCCGTCAGCTGCAAGACTTGAACTTGAAAAGGGAGATTCAGATATAGCAGAGGGAATAGACTTGGATCAAATAGAGAAGCTTAAGAGCAATTCCAATATCTCCATTGTGAAAAAACCTAGCCTTTTGGTTGATTATGTTTATATAAATTGCACCAAAGCTAATCCTGCACTTAAGAATCCAAAAGTTAGACAGGCAATAAACTATGGAATTGATTATAATTCCATAATCGATAAAGTAATGCATGGATATGCAACCCCACTTGCAAGTCCTGTACCAAAGGGACTATGGGGATACAATGAATCCGCATTTAAGTATACGAGAAATGTAGCGAAAGCAAAGGCGCTTTTAAAAGAAGCGGGTGTAAATAATCTACAGCTAACTTTATTGTATTCTGATAGATTCCCTAATTGGGAACAGGAAGCTTTAGTTGTACAGGGTAATTTAAAGGATATTGGTGTGAAAGTAAATTTAAGTAAAGTAGCATATGCAACTATGAGGGATATGCTTGATTCTGGAAAATTTGATCTGGCAATGGGAGTATGGAGCCCTGACTATGCAGACCCATATATGTTTATGAATTACTGGTTTGATTCAAATAACCAGGGGCTTGCAGGAAATAGAGCTTTCTATGTTAATCCTCAAGTAGATAGTTTAGTCAGAAAAGCCGGTTCAATAACTGATCAGACTCAACGTGAAAATTTATACAAACAGGCACAAAAGATAGTTATAGAGGATGCTCCATATATATATCTGTATCAGAAGGATTTCATGCTTCCTATAAATAAGGACATAAAAGGATTTGTGTATAATCCAATGTTGGAAGGTGTATATAATTTAGATGAAATGAGTAAACAGTAACTTAATTGACTTATCTTCCCTCTGGGAGGATAAGTTGTTAAATATTTGAATGGATTCCATTCGGCATATAGGAGGAAATAGAGTATATGAAAAAAATTATAATAAGAAGACTCTTAATGATGATATTAGTTATTTTCGGAGTTACATTAATAGTATTTCTTTTATCTCACATAATTCCAGGGGATCCTGCTAGAATGATGGTTGGACAAAGAGCATCCAATGAAACACTTATAAATGTGAGAAAACAGCTTGGATTGGATAAACCTGTATTAGTTCAGTATTTAATATATATGAAAAATCTTTTATCCGGTGATCTGGGTACATCTATAAGAACGCAGCAGCCGGTCGTATCAGATTTGGCCGCTTATTTTCCAGCTACTTTGGAATTGGTTTTATATGCATTCCTAATAGCACTTGTAGTTGGAATCCCTTTGGGAGTATTAACCAGCCTCAAACAAAATACAGTAACAGATTATTTAGGAAGGATTTTTTGCATAGGAGGTGTTTCTATACCAGCATTTTGGGGGGGAATCATTCTCATACTGATATTTTATTCGAAATTAAATTTATTACCTTCTTCAGGAAGATTGGCTTTGGGTATGACATTTAATACGAAAATTACTGGACTTATAACCATAGATAGTTTGCTTACAGGAAACTTAGGAGTATTCAAGGATAGTTTAAGGCATATTATACTGCCGGCCTTAGTGTTATCCTATGCTCAGCTTGCAACAATTACCAGGCAGGTAAGGTCCAGTATGATTGAGGTATTAAACCAGGAATATATAAAAACAGCAAGAGCAAATGGAATTAAAGAAAAATTTCTAATTGTATCTTATGCACTTAGAAATGCCCTGGTACCTACTATAACAGTTGTTGGACTTTCTCTTGGAGGGCTTTTAGGAGGAGCTGTAGTAACGGAAACTGTTTTTAACTGGCCTGGAATGGGAAAATATGTGGTTGATTCGATTTCATTTTTAGATTTTCCATCTATAATGGGATTTACTGTTGTAATTGTAATTGGATATATGGTGATAAATCTAATAGTAGATATTCTCTATATGATCCTAAATCCACAAATTAGAGGTTAGGAGGTGTATGAATTTATGAAATTAGAATTGGAATCAGGTAATGTAATAGAAGAAAAACATATGAAGAAAAATAAAAGTTTGCTCTTATATAAGATAAGAAAAAACCCAATGACTATATTAGGACTTTCTATAATAGTAATAATGGCACTTTTAGCTATTTTTGCACCATATATAAGTTCATATAATCCCACTGAAATGAACGTATTGGACAGATTTCAAGAACCGAGTTTAAAACATTTGTTTGGAACAGATGAAGTTGGGAGGGATATTTTAACACGAGTCATTTATGGAACACGGATATCACTTACAACTGGAATAAGTGTGGTTGTAATGGCTGGTGTTATAGGAGTGTTTATTGGATCTGTTTGTGGATATTTTGGCGGATATGTAGACCAGGTAGTTATGAGGATAATGGATATGATTTTAGCATTCCCTACACTGATATTGGCAATGGTTCTAGCTGCAACATTAGGTGCAAGTTTATTTAATGTTATGTTGGCTATAGCTATTGTAAAAATCCCAGTATATGTCCGTCTGTCCAGAGGTGAAGCATTAGTTGTAAAGAACAATCTATACGTAAAGGCTGCCAGGACTTTTGGATTATCAAATTTATATGTCATATTCAGGCATATTATCCCAAATGTTATAACTCCAATAATTATTCAGCTTACTTTGGATCTAGGAGATACTATTTTGCTTGTTGCTACTCTTGGGTTTTTGGGACTTGGTGCAAAACCGCCAACTCCTGAGTGGGGCACAATGATAAGTACAGGATTCAAGTATATGCTTGAGCAATGGTGGTATCCTACATTTCCTGGAATTGCAGTATTTTTGGCTTCCACAGGATTCAATTTAATAGGTGATGGTTTGAGGGATATACTTGATCCTAAATCTTCAAGATAGGAGTGAAATGTTTTGTTGCTAAATGTAGAAAATTTATCCATATCTTTTGATACGTTTGAGGGAAAAGTTAATGTACTTGATAATGTGTCCTTTTCTATAGACAATGGTGAGATATTATCCATAGTAGGGGAATCGGGATCAGGAAAATCTGTATCAGCATATTCAATACTTGGAATTCTTGATGAAAATTCAAATGTGGAAAGTGGAAAGATACTGTTTGAAGATACTGATCTCTTGAAATTAAATAAAAAAGAAATACGTGAATATAGAGGTAAAAAAATTGGAATGGTTTTTCAAGAACCTATGACGGCACTGCATCCTACAATGAAGGTTGGAAAACAACTTTTAAATGTAATAATTCAAAACTCAGGGGTATCCAAAGAAAAAGCACATGAAATAATGATAAATAATTTGAAAGATGTTCACTTTGATAATCCTGATGAAATAGCCAATAAATATCCTTATGAACTTTCTGGAGGAATGAGACAAAGAATAGTTATTTCCCTTGCCATGTCAAATGAGCCCAAACTTCTTATTGCAGATGAACCTACGACAGCTCTTGACGTTACTATTCAAGCTGAAATATTAAATCTGATGAAGGAACTTGTAAGCAAGCGTAATACGGCAATTTTATTGATAACACATGATTTTAGTGTTGTAAGATCTGTAAGTGATAAAGTCTGTGTCATGTATGGAGGTAAAATTTTGGAGCAGGGAAATACTGATGAAGTACTTAAGAATCCAAAGAATCCTTACACAGCTGCACTTTTAAATGCACTTCCAGATAAAGTTGATTCGAATATGAGACTTCAGGAGATAAAAGGAGAAGTTCCGGATCTTAGATTTAGGCCTAAGGGTTGTATATTTTATTCAAGGTGTATGAAGAAAGGAAAGATATGCAGCCAGAAGGTTCCAACTAAAAAGAAAATTTCTAGTGATCATTTTGTTTATTGCTGGGAGGTTGAAAAATAATGGAGAGTATATTGGAAATCAAACAATTGAAAAAAGTGTTTGGAAAATTTACTGCACTTAAAGGTGTGTCTTTTAACCTTTATAAAGGTGAAACTTTTGGACTGGTTGGAGAATCGGGGTCAGGTAAATCTACAATTGCCAATATAATAGTAGGAATACATTCTCCTTCATCTGGAAATGTAGCCTTTAAGGACAGGGAATTGTGGAAGAAAAATAAATATGATTGTGGGAAATTTGGGAACATACAAATTGTATTTCAGGATCCTCGTTCTTCTTTAGACCCTAGAATGACAATAAGGAAGATTATATTGGAGCCTCTTTTAACATTTCCCAAAAAAGTCAGAGATGAAAAAGGTTCAAAAGAAAATCTTGTTAAACTTATAAAAAGTGTTGGGCTGCAGGAACAACATTTAGACAGATATCCACATGAGTTTTCAGGAGGTCAGAGACAGAGAATAGCAGTTGCAAGGGCAATAATTACTGATCCTGAAGTGTTGATTTTGGACGAACCAACTTCTGCTCTCGATGTATCTGTTCAAGCACAAATCCTGAATCTTTTAAAAGATATTCAAAAGGAAAGGAATATGACTTATTTATTTATTTCACATAATATGGCTGTAGTTAGATATATAAGTAATAGAGTCGGGGTCTTATATAAAGGTGAATTTGTCGAAATGGGAGATTCAAGTGAAGTATTTAATGCACCTAAACATAATTACACAAAAAAATTAATTTCAAGTATATTGGATTAATAATGATCATTTATATGGAGGTAGATATAGAATGAAAGTTTTTGATGCACATTCTGATATATTTACAGATGTTACTGTAAGAAGATTAGAAGGCGAAAAGAATATTATGAAAAATTATCATATGGATCAGCTGAAAGAAGGACATGTATCAGCTTCAATCTTGGGTATATGGATTGAACCTCTATATTTTGATAAAGATTGCACATGGAGAATGTTGGAAATTATGGGGGCTGTTTCAGAAGAAATAAGGGATATGTCTGACTATGCTGGAGTTGTATATAAATATGAGGATTTAATTGAATTAAATAAGAAAGATAAGCTTGCAATAATAATTGGTTTAGAAGGTATAGACGGTTTTAAAAATGATGTAAGCCTAATAGATACTCTATATAGATTTGGAGCAAGGCATGCAATGCTTACGTGGAATAGGGAAAATGCATTTGCTACAGGAGTGGGGAGTCAACATAAAGATAGAGGGCTTACAAAATTGGGAGTAGAAGTTGTAAATAGGATGGAAAAGCTGGGAATGATAATTGATGTTTCCCATGCAAATGAAAAAACATTTTGGGATGTATATGAAAATACAACTAAACCTTTTATAGCGTCACATTCCAATGTATATAATTTATGCAGTTCACCTAGAAATTTAAGAGATGATCAGATTAAGGCTGTAGGGGAAAGAGATGGTGTTATAGGGGTTAATTCATGGGGAGATTTTATTGATAAAGAAAGTCCATCTGCCGAGAAGTTGGCAAATCACATAGATTATATAGCAAACTTGATTGGAATAGACCATGTAGGTTTTGGATTCGATTTTGGAGATTATCTAGATCCAAAAACCCTCTCATCATTTCAAAATGAAAAATATATAGGGACTCCAGGGATTGAATATGCTTCTAAAATACCTAACTTATTAAACATTTTAAGTAAAAGAGGATATAGTAAAGAGGATCTGGAAAAAATATCTTATAAAAATATGGAACGTATAGTTAAGAATATTTTATAAACTTACTAAAATAATTGGAAGCATAAATTTATATTATGCTTCCAAATTTGTAGTGCATATGATTCAGTTCTGTACCTAATAGCCAGATTTTACTATCTTTTTCAATATTCGATTCAAAGTTTCAATTATTTCCCGGAAAATAGCAGTGAAATATTATGTAAAGACAGGCAATACAAAGAAACTTGCAGGTGAAAGGGGAATAAACATAAGTGATAAAGGATACCAGTGCAGAGGCTAATTTGGCATTCTGCACAGAGGAATGCTGAATGCCGATGCTCTAAAGAAAGTTAATATATATGTCATGGATAATAAATGTGACGTCTTAAAATTAGAAAATCATAACTCTAACTATCTTTTTTAGTATTGTATTTCAGAGTTAATGATATTATGAATCCAATTATGAATATAATGCCTGCAAATTTGAGGGAATAATTAAACCCGTGGAATGCTGCATCTATTTTATTAGGGGAGACTGCCAAATATTTGTTTTCATAAGACGACATGATTCCCAAAAATATGGCAGAACCCAAACAGCCGGCTATTTGCATAAGGGTGTTTATGATTGCAATTCCATCTGCCCTGAATTTGCCTGGCAGTTGGTTAAGCGCGGTTGTCTGTGTATTTGATGCAGCCATGGATGTTCCTACACATATTAAGCAGTATAAAATAATTGCTGCCAAAATAGAATTTGATTTTGTGATAGTGGATAGTATAAAAATTGAAATACATGCCAGTAAAACTCCACAGGGAATTATTATTTTTCCGCCGATATTGTCATATAATTTTCCGGATACAGGCGATAAAAATGAATATAGAAGGGTTGCAGGAAGTAGAATAATTCCGGTTATCAAAGTTGATGCTTTAAATCCATTTTCAAAAACCATAGGTAACACTATATTCATTGAGAACTGCAGCATTTGAACAATTACTATCAATATTACACTTCTTGTAAATACAGGGTGCTTAAATGATTTTATTTGCAGCATAGGCTGTTCCAATGATGATTGCCTTCTGCAGAAAAGTGCCGTCGATATTATACCGATTATAAATATTGCTAAAATAACAGCTATATTTGTATTGGATATGGAACTTATGGAGTATATAATACATCCAATGCCTATAGCTGACAATAAAACGGACAGATAATCTATCTTTGGTTTGGTTATTGTATTTACATTTTCCAGGAATATATTACCTAAAATCAGGCATAACACTAAAACTGGGATTAAAATTAAAAACAGTATATGCCATGAAAAATATTGCAATAATATGCCTGAAAAAGTAGGGCCGAATGCAGGTCCCAATGATATTACGCATACACATGCACCCATTACCGCACCACGTTTTTCCGGAGGGTTTATTATAAGGGCCGTATTCATCAAAATTGGTATCAACATGCTTGTACCAAGTGCTTGTATAATTCTAGATATGAGCAGTAGGGGGAATGACGCAGAGAAAAATGCACATACAGTTCCAATCAGGAACAATGTGATGGCTGCCATAAATAATTTTTTGGTTGTATAAGTATTCATGAGGAATGCTGTAACAGGCATTAAAATTGCAATTACAAGTACATAGCCGGTAGTAAGCCATTGTACTGTTGTAGCACCTACATTCATTTCCATCATCAATTTTGGAAACGCTATGTTTAATATGGTTTCATTAAAAAGTGCTATAAAACTTCCAAGAAGAAGTGTAAACATTATAATTTTTGTATTGTATTTTTTGGTTTGTATATAATTTCCTTGCTGCATGATATATATTGTACTCCTTTCAATATTTAGACCAGTCTGTATATAAGAATTAAAAATCAATAGCAGGGATATTAATTTAGGACAACAAAATATCCATACTATTGCTGATTGTGGAAAGTGGGGCAGTATCGTTTCTTGTAACACAAATGGTGATAGCTCCTTCAATCATTATTTCGATAGTCATACCTAATTCTTCAGCTCTTTGTTCTGGAAAACCACTTTCAATTAATTTGTCAGTGTATACATTGCTTAAAGCTGTAAATGCGTCTTTACAAGCTTTCCTTAAACGTTCATTTGAGGAATAGGTTTCTAAAGCTATCAGGCTTATAGAAATATCCTGAAGCTTATTTTCTTGTTTCAAGTCGTTTATTATATTGTTTATCAAATATTTTATGGCTTTAACGGGATCAGTATGTTTACTTAGAGTATTTTTTACCTTTTTTACTATGGACGTGCTAGCCAGCTGAATTGCCTCTAAAGCCAATTGTTCTTTCCCTTCGGGAAAGTAATAATAGAGTGAACCTTTGGGTGATTTGCTTTCTTTTAAGATTTCATTTAACCCGGTGCCATTGAAGCCGTTGGCTTGAAAAAATTTAGTGGCAGCATTAAGTATTTTTTCCCTTGAGTTATTTTTGGAATTCATAGTTTGTATCCTTTCAATAAAATAATATTATAATAACTGGTCTATATAATAGAATATTATAAATTAGATTTTATGTCAATACAAATATGGTATGATGAATTTTAAAGCACCATATGTTTTTGAAATCCTTTGGTTTGTTTATATTATTGACTGAAGTCCATCCTCCACTTATGAAGCATATCCAGTGCTTTTTCATTTTCGCCGAATTGCAGATAAACCTGTGCAAAATTTATATATTCTATGTGAAGTCCCAATACGTTGCCGCATTCGGGAGAGAACAGTTTTTTGTTGCTTATACAGAGATTTAAGTATCTTTCTATTATATTAATATCTTTTTCACAGTGCAAATAGGAATTTGCCAGTACCATACAAATATTACTGTTTTCAAAAATGTTTTTCCATAGTTCTCCTTGTAGGATTTTTCTAGCCTTTTTTATATTATTTTTCTTTATATATACAATTGAAAGCATGAGATTTATATTTAATTTATTATTGTGAATTTTGTTTAAAGCGTCTATAGCTTTATCATATTGGCCAATTGAAGAATACAGGCTGCTCAGTTGATACAGTGATTTTTCAACCAAGTTAATCTTACTGCAGTTGTTTACTGTATCTTCAAATAATTTTATAGAATAGTCTATCATTTCCCTGACTCTACCATTATCATCTATTTTCCAACAATATAGATAGAACAACCTTCCTATTTCAGACTTCAAATAATAACTTGATCTGTATTGCTCTATATATTCCCTGCTTTTTTCTATTGCGCTTGAAATGTCTTTACCTGTAAATAGTGATTCACATTCTTTGGATATTTCTATAACTTTATCATCTGACAGCTCAGTATTATAGGATAAAAGTTCATCTATTGAAATATTAAAAAATGATGCAAGTACAGGAAGAAGGGTTATATCCGGATATGAACTTCCACTTTCCCATTTTGATACAGCTGCAGTGGATACTCCGATAAAATTGCCTAACTCATCCTGGGTAAGGCCTTTTTTCTTTCTTAGTTTAAATATTACTTCACCTATTTTTAATTTATCCATTTGCTATACACCACTTTATACAAAATTTATAGAAATCTATAGATTTTATTATATAGTATTATTAGCAATGTACCAATGGAGCTGAAGTTAATTATTATACATAAAAATTAACCGATAGTTAATTTCTATATAAATAAATATTGACAAACAGTATAAAATACTATATTATATTGTCATATAAAACATGTGATATATTAAAAGGGAGTAATTACAAATATAATGTCAACATTACGATTAGTTTTCTAATCTGGCATTGTATACCAATTGATTGGTTATAAGACTTTTAATATAATTTCAGATTCTGTCTGGAATTATATTGAAGGTCTTTATTTATTTTTATAAGGTGGTGGTTGTATTGAAAAAGTTTTATGGAAAATCCATTCCGGAAGTACTGGATATTTTAAAAGTTTCTTCAAAGGGCTTAAATGATTCTGAAGTGGAAAAGAGGCAGCAGCAATATGGATACAACGAATTATGTGAAGGACATAAAAAGAGTATATTCCAAATTTTCATGGAGCAGTTCAAGGATCTACTCATAGTTATACTGATAGTAGCTGCTACAGTGTCCATATTTACAGGTAATTTTGAAAGTGCCATGGTTATATTTGCAGTTATAATCCTCAATTCAATTTTAGGTACGGTTCAGCAGGTGAAAGCTGAAAAATCCTTGAAGAGTTTAAAGGCACTTTCTACACCTACTGCAAAAGTACTGCGAAATGGAATTCAGGTGGAAATATCATCAAGGGAAGTTGTTGTAGGTGATATTCTATATCTTGAAGCTGGTGACTATATAAGCGCCGATGGCAGAATTATAGAAAATTACAGCATTCAGGTAAATGAAAGTTCTCTTACAGGTGAGTCGGAAAATGTATCAAAAACCCAGGACATAATAGAAGGTGACAATGCAGCTATAGGGGACAGAAAGAACATGCTCTTCTCAGGAAGTCTTGTAACATACGGCAGGGCAGTTATAGTTGTAACCGGTACAGGCATGAAAACAGAACTTGGAAAGGTAGCTTCACTTTTAAAAAATACTGAAGAGAAGAAAACACCTCTTCAAGTGAATCTGGATAACTTCAGCAAAAAACTCTCAATTTTAATATTGATAATATGTGTTCTGATTTTCATTCTGGATGTATTTAGAGGATATCCGGTTATGGATTCCATAATGTTCTCAATAGCACTTGCGGTAGCGGCTATTCCAGAGGCCCTAAGTTCCATTGTTACAATAGTACTGGCACTTGGTACTCAAAAGATGGCCAGGGAAAATGCAATTGTGAAAAAGCTTAAAGCCGTTGAGGGACTTGGAAGTGTATCTGTAATATGTTCAGATAAAACCGGGACTCTTACGCAGAACAAGATGACTGTAAAAAAACTCTATACAGACAATAAAGTATTGAATTCCACAGAGTTGAATCTAGAAAATGAAGTAGAAAAACAAGCTGTGCTTATGGGAATATTGTGTAATGATGCATCTACTACGTATGGAGAAAAGATAGGGGATCCAACTGAGATTGCCCTGGTGGATCTTGGCGAAATTTACAATATGGATGAACTGTCACTTAGAAAAGAATATTCTAGAATAGGTGAAATTCCTTTTGATTCAGAAAGAAAAATCATGAGTACTGTCCACAGAGTAAAGGACAGGACGTTGATGGTAACAAAAGGGGCACCTGATGTACTCATAGACAGAATTTCAAAGATACAGACTTCCAGTGGAATCATGGATATAACAGAAGAGGGCAAGAGTAGAATAGAAAGGGCAAATGAAGATTTTTCAAAAACTGGATTGAGGGTACTGGCTGTAACATATAAGGAAATAGATATTGACAAAACCGAGTTGGATTTAAATCAGGAAAATGATCTGGTATTTGTGGCACTGACAGCTATGATGGACCCTCCGAGAGAAGAATCTGCCAGGGCTATTTCAAGCTGTATAAAAGCGGGAATAAGGACAGTGATGATAACTGGTGACCATAAAATTACAGCTTCTGCAATTGCAAGGGAAATAGGAATTTTAAAAGACAAAGATGAAGCTGTTGAAGGATATGAACTTGATAATTTAAGCGATGAGGAGCTTAAGGAAAAAGTGGACAAAGTATCTGTCTACGCAAGAGTATCTCCGGAACACAAGATAAGAATAGTAAAAGCATGGCAGGAAAAGGACAATATAGTTGCCATGACCGGAGACGGTGTAAATGATGCTCCTGCCCTAAAACAGGCAGATATAGGAATAGCAATGGGAATAACGGGTACGGAAGTTTCCAAGGATGCAGCTTCAATGGTGCTTATGGATGATAATTTTGCAACTATAGTAAAATCTATTTGCAGCGGAAGAAATATATACAACAACATAAAGAACTCCATTAAATTTCTACTATCTGGGAATACGGCAGGAATAATGGCGGTACTTTATACTTCACTGGCTGCATTGCCTATACCATTTACTCCAGCTCATCTCTTGTTTATAAACCTTGTTACAGATAGTCTTCCAGCAATTGCACTTGGATTGGAATCTTACAAGGACAATGTAATGAAGGAAAAGCCTAGAAATATAAATACACCTATTTTGACAAAGGCTTTTGGAAAGGGAATACTGATTGAAGGTCTTATAATCGCTGCATTTACCATACTCGCTTTTTACACTGGATTGAAAACGGGAGATCACATGCTGGCAAGTACCATGGCATTTTCAACACTGTGCCTGTCCAGATTGTTTCATGGATTTAACTGCAGATCCAGAGAGTCCATATTTAAAATTGGATTGTTCTCAAATAAATATGTATGGTTTGCTTTTGGATTGGGAGTCGCACTTTTAAGTATGGTATTGTTCCTACCTCCACTGAAGGCTGTATTTGAAATCAGTAATCTGAATTTGAAGCAGGTTGGAACTATAGTGTTGTTCTCTTTTATGACATTTGTATTGATACAGATTTCAAAACTTATGGGTGGGGTCAGACCCCATGGCAAAAACTTATAGGGGGTCAGGCCCCGTGGTAAAAAAGTAAATTAAAAAAGCAGAGTGAAGAAATTTCATCTGCTTTTTCAATACAAAAAATCAGATATTTTTGGGATAATGAACAGTAATAAATTTTACCACTTTATTAGTTCTATTGTCCCAGTTGTGTTTTTGGGTGGATAGATAATGGGCGGAATCACCGGGATACATCTTTAATATTTTATCATCAATTATCAATGTTAGTATTCCCTCTAAAACATAGACGAACTCCTCTCCATTATGGGCATAGACCTCTGGATATTGATGGTCTTCTTTTGGTAAAAGTTCAACTAGTTCAGGGGAAATCATTTTATCCTCAGGATAACGACTTAGACTTTTATATATGGTTTTATTTAATTGGTGGATGGAGGACTGTTCATAACTTCTTATGACCAGTTCTTTTTCTTCATCGTCAAAAAAATAATTGATCTTCACATTAAGTACACGGGAAATATTGTACAGATGTTCTACTGCAATTGTTGTTATACCGCGTTCAAATTGCGAAAGAAATCCAGTAGACAATCCGGTTTTCTCAGACATGTCTTTCAGTGTTAAACCTCTTTTATTGCGCAATTCTTTAACTTTTTCTCCTATATTCATGGAATATAACCATTCCTTTCACAATTTCAAGTAAGAAATAACTAATTTACATAATCTTTTAAATACAAAAAGTATAGTGGATTCTCAAAAACTTTTCAAGTAATAAAGCCTTTTTCTATTAATACATAAATTCATTAATATGAAAAATAATATTGAAATTTTCATTATTATGAATTATAATCAAAAGTAAAAATAAGAGGGGGCGGTTTCAATCAACATGCCTTATATATTCAACATTCAAAAATTTTCTGTTCATGACGGGCCGGGTGTACGCACTACAATTTTTTTTAAGGGCTGCCCGTTAAAGTGCATGTGGTGTCATAATCCAGAAAGCCAAAGGTATCAGCCTGAATTGATGAAAAACAAGGATGGAAAAGAAGAAGTGATAGGCAGGCAATATACTGTAAAGGAGCTTGTAAAGATAGTTCAGGCAGATCAGATATTTTATGATCAATCCGGCGGCGGCGTAACTTTATCCGGAGGAGAAGTTATGACCCAGGATATGGATTATATTGAAGAGTTGGTAAAAGAACTTAATAGATTAGGGGTATCCGTAGTCATTGATACCTGTGGTGTAGTTCCATCTCATAATTATGAACGAATATTACCTTATACTGATCTTTTTCTATATGACTTAAAGTTAATCAATTCTGAAATGCATGAAAAATATACGGGAACATCCAATAATCTTGTGTTGGAAAATCTTAAGTTGATAAGCAGTCATGGAGGAAAAATCAATTTGCGTCTTATTCTAATTAATGATGTCAATGTTGATGATGAAGCAATTTGTGGAATTGCATCCTGGCTCAGAGAACAGAATATTTCCATTGAAAGTATTAATCTTCTGCCATACCACGATTTTGGCAGGGACAAGTATAGTAGCTTGAACAGGGAATGTACTCAAAACTTTGAAAAACCAGATGATGAACGTATAGAGGAAATCAAGGGATACTTCGAAAAAGTCGGGTATACTGTAAAAATTGGCGGTTAGTGTTTGCTCATTGTAATTATTTTTAAGGGGGTAATAAAATGGCAGAATCAGTATTAAAAGAAGTAAAAAGAGGTTCAACAGAACGTATAAGGAGATTAAGAGAAATTAGTACTAAAAAAAGTAAGCCCAGTATTTCCATGGAGAGGGCAGTTTTATTAACAGAAGCTTACAAAAAGTATGAAGGAAAATTTTCAACTCCAGTTCTTCGTGGATTAGCTTTTAAGTACATTATGGAAAATCGTACACTTTACATTGAAAAAGGCGCTATCATATTAGGAGAAAAAGGACACAAGCCGTGGGCTGCACCAACTTTCCCGGAATTATGCTGTCATACTATGGAAGATTTTAATAATATGAACAACAGGGAAAAGGTCTTTTTTAAAGTTTCTGAAGAGGACATGAGAATTCAGAAAGAAGTAATTATTCCTTACTGGAAGGATCGTGCGCTGATGACACGGATGAACAGATTATTGCCGGATGAATGGCACAAGCTGTTTGATGCAGGGCTGTATACTGAATTTTTGATGCAGCGTGGTCCAGGGCATACTGTAGCTGACGGCAAGATATACCGTAAAGGGTATGCTGATTTTATTGATGATATTCAATATGAAATTGACCATTTGGATTACAACAATGATGTACTTGCACTTAATAAAAAGGAAGAATTGGAAGGTATGAAGCTGGTTTGCGAAGGCATGATTATCTTTGGACAGCGTTATGCAGCCAAGGCACGTGCACTGGCATCCATTGAAGAGAATTCACAATGGAAACAGGAATTATTGGATCTGGCTGAAGTCTGCGATGCAGTACCAGAACATGCACCAGAAACCTTCCGTCAGGCAGTACAGATGTACTGGTTTACCCATATAGGAGTTACTAGTGAAATGAATAACTGGGATGCTTATTCTCCAGGTAAATTTGATCAGCATCTTGAACCTTTCTATGAGAAAGATATCGAAGAAGGCCGTCTGACTCGTGAAGGAGTTCGTGAAATTTTAGAAAATCTATGGATACAGTTTAACAATCAACCTGCACCCCCAAAGGTTGGGATAACTTTAAAGGAAAGTGCAACATATACCGATTTCTGCAACATCAATACAGGGGCACTGCGTGCTGATGGAACAACAGGTGTAAATGAAGTCAGCTACTTGATTCTGGAAGTAATGGATGATATGAAATTGCTGCAGCCTAGTTCAAATGTGCAGATATCCCGCAAAACTCCAGAAAAATTTCTACGTGAGGCAGTGAAAATCTCACGGAAAGGGTGGGGACAGCCAGCTTTCTACAATTCCGAAGCTATTATTCAGGAATTGTTGTTTCTTGGTAAATCCATTGATGATGCCAGAGAAAGCGGAATTGCCAGCGGATGTGTAGAAACCGGCACAGCTGGGAAGGAGGCTTATGTGCTGACTGGATATTTGAATATACCGAAAATATTTGAATTGGTGTTGAATCGTGGATTCGACAGCTATACAAAAAAACAGGTTGGATTGGATCTTGGAGATCCACGTGAATTCAAGTCCTATGATGAAGTTTATGAAGCGTTTTACAGGCAGCTGGAATATATAGTAAACGTAAAAATCGCAGGAAACAATTTGATTGAACGCATGTATATGGAGTATATGCCAGTTCCATTGTTATCCGTCATAACCGATGATTGCATTAAATCCGGTATTGACTATAATGCTGGTGGAGCTCGCTATAATACAAGCTATGTTCAATGTGTAGGCATAGCAACTATTACTGACTCACTTGTCTCCATAAAGAAAAATGTATTTGAAGATAGGAAATTTTCTATGGATGAGTTATTAAAAGCTTGTAAATCTGACTTTGAAGGTTATGATGAAATATTTGAAACAGTCTATAACAATACTACAAAGTATGGAAACGACGATGATTATGCAGATGATATATTAAGAGATGTTTCCAATTCTCTGCAGGATGCTATTGCAGGAAGAACCACACCAAAGGGATCCAGGACTGTAGTTGAATTCCTTCCAACAACTTGTCATGTATATTTTGGTCAGGTAATGGAAGCTAGTCCCAATGGCCGCCATGCCGGTATTCCACTTCCAGATGGTATTTCTCCTGAAAAAGGTGCAGACAGAAATGGCCCTACAGCCGTAATTAAGTCTGCTTCCAAAATTGATCAGCTGAAGACTGGAGGAGCATTGTTGAATCAAAAGTTTACACCGGCAGTTGTTCAGGGCGAAGACGGAGTATCCAACCTGGCTGTTTTGATCCGTTCATATTTTGCTATGGATGGTCATCATATACAATTTAATGTTGTCGACCGAAAAACCTTGCTTGATGCTCAAAAGCATCCCGAGGAATATGATAATTTGATAGTAAGGGTTGCTGGATACAGTGATTACTTCAACAATCTGGATAGAGCCCTGCAGGATGAAATCATCAACCGTACGGAACAGGGTTTTGCTTAAAGGGTCAGACCCCATGGAAAATTTATACATGGGGTCTGACCCCATATTACCTTAAACCAATGATTTTTTTGCTGCATAGTTATGATGAAGCAGCTTATGGGCAAGACCTTGACCTGGGTTTCCAAAGTAACTGCCATACATGTTTAATATTGCAGGGTTTTCATGGGACTTTCTTCTTGGAAGGTTTTTATCCTGATTATACAGAACAGAAGCCCTCAGGACTTTGTAGTCTACAAGCTCCCTGTCCATAGCATTTATATGTGGCTGGCCTCCTCCATTTATACATCCCCCGGGACATGCCATGACTTCTATAAAGTGGTACTGTTTCTCTTTCATTTTATCAGATTTCATGAATTTGAATAAATTTGCAGCACCATTTATTACCGCAACATTATATGATTTTCCTGAAAGTTCAACTGTGGCTTCTTTTATTCCATTGAATCCTCTTACTTCAGTATAGTCTATATTTTTAAGTTCCTTATTTTCTGAAAAATCCTTTGCAGTTCTCAAAGCAGCTTCCATAACACCGCCGGTTGTACCGAATATTGCTCCCGCACCACTGTATTCACCCATGGCAGGATCAGCTTTTCCATCTTCCAGAGAGGTGAATTTGATTTTTGCATCCTTTATCATTTTAGCAAGTTCCCGGGTAGTTATTACGGCATCTATGCAGCGCATTCCGTTGACTTCCATTTCGGGAAGATCGGCCTCATATTTTTTATCATTGCAGGGCATTACGGTAACAGTGTATACGTCTTTCGCTTCTATCCCCGATATAGCAGGATAATAGGTTTTAGTGGCAGTACCGAATATCTGCTGTGGTGATTTTGCAGATGAAAGATTTTTAAGTAATTCAGGATAATAATTTTGAGCTTGTCTTACCCAGGCTGGACAGCAGGATGTAAACATTGGAAAAGGACCGCCATTTTTTATTCTCTCCAAAAGTTCAGTAGCTTCTTCCATTATAGTCATGTCTGCTCCGAAGTTTATATCAAATATTTTATCGAAATTCAGCATTCTTAAGGCAGTATAGAGTTTACCTGTTACATCTTTTCCAAATCCCATTTTGAATAGCTCACCAATGGCAGTTCTAATGGAAGGTGCCATAGCTACAATTACGTGTTTTTTAGGGTCTGCAAGTGCTTTTTTTACTCTGTCTATATGAGGTTTTTCAGTTAAAGCTGCAACGGGACAAGCAATTACGCATTGACCGCACAGCAGACAATTTGACTTGTCAAAACACAGGTCGTTTTCAATTCCAACTGCTCTTTTGCCATCTTTTTTTATAAACTTCATTACAGAGGTACCGGAATGAGTTTTGCATGCTGCAACACATCTGCCGCATAATACGCATTTGGTTCTGTCAAGCATTATTGCAGTGCTTCTTGTGTCTATATATTCAGATTTGTCTTTTGGTAAAAATGGTTTTGAAGCTCTTGCTTTGGTTTGGATAACAAGCTTCAAAAATTCACAATTTTCTCTTCTTGGGCATGGCCCACATTTGAATTCATGAGAATCAAGAAGTTTTGACATTCTCTTTTTAATTCTTTCTTTTACAGTATCTGATTTGGTGTTAATTATCATGCCTTCTTTGACTTTGGCAGTACATGCCGTTATTGTTCTGCCATTTGCCTCTACAAGACATATACCGCACTTGCCAAAATTATAACAATCTTTCAGATAACAAAGTGTAGGTATATATACATCGTTATCCCTTGCTACCTGAAGTATAGTGGCGTTTTCTTCAGCTTCTATTTGCTTACCATCTAAAACAACTGTAATCATTTAAATACTCCTTTTAAATAATCAAATTAAGTTCAAATTTTAATATAAATATAAAATAATGATTGCTGTAAAGTATATATATATAATAGTACAAAATAGCAATATTATCAATAGTACAATATTATAATATGAATTATATAACCATTTGTGTTATATAACACAAATTAATTATAGATATAACAGACTAATTTTCATCTATAATTCAATATGGATAATGACTTTTTTCTAATAAAAACTTCTTGAAATATAATTTTTAGATAAGAGATGTTATATATATAACAAAGAATTACCCATTTGTTTAAATATTAAACAAGCTACGTTATAATATAAATTCATATATTGAATTGTTTGATATGAATAAATAATTCAATATTACTGTTTAAATATGATTATTTTAAAGAGGAGATTATATTTTATGATATTACTTTCGAGAGAAATTTACCGGTGATATAGGACAGGTGATTTTAGGAAATTTCAAGGCTTTAGTTTCCTTTCAGGAACGTTTTATTTAACACTCCTTGGTGAATCTAGGTTAGTATATTTCTATCCAATTTTTGATTTCATTAAATCTATTATAAACCTGAGCATATTGAACATAAAGGAATTTGATGTATTTTGTAGAATATATTATAAATAAAGTATGAATTTTATATAAATATTTTAAGAATATTACAATGATTGGAGTGATAATATGAATTACTGCACAAAATGTGGCAGCAAATTGGAAGAAGGTGAAACCACATGCCATAATTGTGGATATAATTTTGCCTCAAAACAATATGAAAATTTGAAGGATGAAGAGGTAGAGGATGAAGAACTGGATGAGGAACCTGGTTTACCTAAGTTGTCAAAGAGAAAAAAGATTGGCATATTGTCGGCTGTAATAGCAATAATTGTAGTTGTGTGTTTTATTTTCATGGGCAGATCGCTTGCAGGCCCGTCTAAAATAGCAGACCGGTTTCAAGCTGATATTGCCTCCGGGAACAAATCCGATCTGAGCAAGATACTTTACTCTAATGACAATAGATTGAAAATAGACGAAAGTGGAAGTTCAACTTTGATATCATATTTTAAAGACAACCCATCCTATTTGAACAAAGTAGTAGACAATATGAACACTCAGATTTCCAATACCAATTTGATAAAAAAGGCAAGTGCTGCTTCAAAAAATAATTTCAGTCTGGTAATTGCCGGAAGGACAATGCTCTTTTTCCCAAAATACAAGGTAAATGTTAGACCTACTTTTATACAGATAAATACAGGTATAAAAAATGTTGAACTGTCCCTTGATGGAAACAAAATTGGAAAAAGTGATACAGATAATTTCACAAAGGAATTTGGACCTTTCATGCCTGGGAAATATAAATTATATGCAAATTATAAAGGCAATTATACATCATTGAATAAAGCTTATGATATAGATCTTGTAGATTCGGAAAATGACAGGGTAAACGTAGATGTATTTAAAGACCTGAAATATATTCAGATAAATGGGCAATATCCAAATGCTGAAATTTTTGTGAACAACAAGAATTCAAAAGTGAGAATAAGCGATGCAGGAAATTTTGGCCCTGTAAATCCAGGTACGAAAATATATGCAATAGCTGATGAGGGTGGCAAGAAATTAAAAAGTGATGAGTATATGGTGACCTCGGGAGATAGTGATGTAGAGCTTAATTTTAGTGACGCGGAGGAAAATTTAAGTAATGTACAATCACAGATAGGTAACCTCATGAGCATGTATACCACTTCTTTTTGCCAGGCTATAAATTCAGGAGATTTTTCAAATACAGCACCGTATCTTTATCCTGGAAGTAATTTGTATAATGCACAGGTAAAATATGTTTCAGATACTTACAATAAGGGAGTAAATGAAGAGATAGTGTCGTGCAGCGTAATTTCCTATAATTTATCAGACGACAATAAATCAGGAACTGTAACTACAGCGGAAGTTTATAGGATAATCTCAAAAGACGGGGATAGTTCCATAAAGAGTTTCAAATATACTTATGGTTTCAAATACAACGATGATATGGGAATGTATCAACTTACAAGTATATCATAAGAAATTTTATTCTGGAGGTAATAAATATGGCTTACTGTTCTAAATGTGGACAAAAACTTGAAGAAGGGGATGCTTATTGCCCAAACTGTGGAACAAGGATGGAGAATATTGACACAAATGCTGAGCATAAAAACAGACCAAATATAAATATGGATTTGCAAGTTCTAGCAAAAATTTTTATAAATATGTTTGTAAAGCCAGTTACAACTGCAAAGAATTTTATAAATAGTGGTAGAAAAAATACGACCATTATTTTGACGGTGTTTACTGTAGTGGTAAATGGGCTGCTTGGAATGTGGAAAGTAAATCAGATTGTATCAAATATAAATGATGTAGCAATAAAATTTATAAATAAAATAGTTGCCATGTCAAAAATTATTGACCCTGGTTTAGGTGATTCATTAAGTAATAGTGACATGAATGAGATAACTGCAGGACTGGGACAGATAAAAGCAATTATAAAAATACCTTATGGACAAGTGTTTGTTCAAAATTGTGTACTTATTTTAATTTCAATAGTAGTTATTTTTATAATACTTTGTGTGTCAAATGCAATATTATCCAAAAATAAACCTGAAGTTTTTAAATTTTATAAAACAGCACTTATAGTTGCAATGCCTGTTGTCTACTTTAAATTTTTATCAATTATTTTTTCATATGCATCAGTTTATTTGGGAATTATACTTGCATTGCTTGGACTTATAATCTCACTCGTATGCTTTACTATGAGTGTAAATGAATCATTGAAAATTTCTCAAAACCATGTTGTATTTGTAGTTTCATTTACAGTTTTAATTGTAATTATTGTACAGATAGCATGTCTTCAAAAATTCATACCATCTTTTATAGCAAGTATAGTAGAATCCATTATGTATAACATAAAAGCTTTGAATTTATAAATTTAATTAAGAGATAAGTGGAGAAATAGAAAATAGCTATTTCTCCCTTTGGTATTTTATAAGGTTAGATATATCTTCTTCAAGTTTTTGTACATTATTGATCAATGAATCAAGTTTTGTACCTACACTTATAAGAAGATATACGCTAACTGCTATAGGGAACCCCAAGGCACTGATTAAATTAACCAGTTGGTCATACATTCATATCACCTTCCCTTTGGCATTATACTTAGTATATATGCAATTATAAAAAAATAAGCAGCCAACCAGCTGCTATAAAATTAAAAATAATTGATCAATATTTTTTGGTATATTTTTAAACTCAGGAAACTTTTTCTTTTAATACAGCAGCATTATTATGCTTAATCACATTATATGAATATATTACTAGCAATAAAACTATAAATATAGCAGAAAATCTGTACATAAATCCATAGCTTTGTTTTTCAGCAATGAAACTTAAAAATATGGAACCTAGTGTATAGGCCAGATCCATGGATGAAAGGAAGGTTCCATTGGCAGCACCTTTTCTGTTGGAAGGAGAACGATTTACCGCCCAAGCTTGCAATGAAGGTTGTACAGCACCATATCCAAGACCATAGAACAAAGAAGATACCAATATTACACCAATAGAGTGTCCATATGATAATATGACAAGACCTATGATTAGAGAAACAGCTCCTGGCATAATCAATACAACATGTCCTTTTTTATCAAATATTTTTCCTATAACAGGTCTGGTTACAAGAACCATTGCTACAAATCCCATAAAATATATCCAGATGTTAGTTAGCTTTAGTTCTTTTCCATAGAGCATTATGTAACTCATGATTCCACATAAAGTAACCGTAAGAAGAAAACACAGTAGGGAAGGAAGAGCTGCTTTCTTTTCAAAGGCATCTTTTAAATTGATTTTTTTAATTGAGTTGGATGTAGTTTGCAGCCTCTCTACTTTTACCATTCTTAAAGATAAAATTCCCAAAGCAACTAAAAATATTGAAATAAAAACGATATTTTTAAAACCATATGCATTCATAATAATAATTGAAATTACAGGAGACAATGCCATGGAAATTATCATCGAAAGAGAGTAGTATCCCATACCTTCGCCTCTTTTATTTTCTGGTATGATATTGGAAAATAGAGCAGCTGCTCCAATAGAGGCAAGCCCCCAACCTATTCCCTGAAGTATACGCATAAATATAATTGCATCTATAGAAAGCCAGTTATAAGATAATGTAGTTAATGCCAATATTACTGCACCAATTGCAAGCAGGGGTTTGATACTGAACTTGTCCATAATACTTCCTGCAAAAAGCCTGACCAATAGAGAGGTTATTGAAAAAGTACTTACTACAAGACTACTTTCCAAATTACTTCCACCAGACAATTTTGCATAGGCCGGAAGTGTGGGAGTAAGCATATAAAAGGCTAGATATATAAATAAATTTGATAATAACATAAATATGTAATCTTTTGTCCATAAATTTTTTGAAGTTTCCACCATATTTCCTCCTTTATTTATTTTTACTATATGCATTATCAATGTTTTCATTTAGCTGCAATAGAACTTTTGTATACATGTTTAAATTTTCAGAAGGTATTCCTTGAAGAATAACTTCAAAAACATTTTCTAAAAATGGCTCTATTTTTTCTTTAAGGGCTGTACCTTTTTCTGTTATATGTAAAACAAAACACCGTCTGTCCTTTTCATTGGGATGCCTTTCTATCAAAGACTTTTTTTCTAAAATATCCAATATTCTGGTTAAAGTGGGTTGATCTTTATTGACGATTTCAGCCAATGATTTTTGACTTATTTTATTTTTCCCGGATAATTTGAGAAGCACTATCCACTGTTCAGTTGTAATATTAAACCTTTCAAGATTTGTATTTAAATATCGTACTAGTTTTTTATTGGTAACATTAGTTAAAATTCCAACGGACTGATCATAAGATTCATACATGAAAACACCTCCAATACTTGTCATAATAATAATTAGTATAACAAGTATTTATTATAGCTAAAAGTGATAGAAATATCAATAGGAATATGTTATATTTGGTGTTAATATAAAATTTTATGATATACATATCTTACAGATTTAACAATATGTAAGATAATTTACACATGTAAAGTAAAATTTAGGGAAGAATTTCAATTATACAATATGAAATGATATTTTTGGCTGGAAGTTATCTTGAAAAGATAATTGATAGAAATAATATTACAGTTGAAAATTTAAGAAGTACAGCTCATGAAATACCCTATGACAACACTTATAAGGAAAATATGATAAATATGAGTGAAGATATGAAAAGTACCGGAGAATAAAAAAGGGCTGTAGATGAGATAGAAAATTATATAAAGGCAAAATCATATACAACATTATAATAAAAAACGAGCATGGATTTATGTGAAAATCAAATCTATGCTCATTTGGAGTTTTCATGCTTTCAACATATTGATTATTCAATCTCAGCTATTACTCTACAAGGTAATCCCGTCATATCTGAAAAATTAATTGGGTATGTATTTGCTGTAAATTTCAGTATATCCTTCCCATTTAAAAGTCTGCCTAGATTAAAGAGATTTTCCACAATAAATACGCCTCTGTCAGCACAATATTGATCCTTAGGTGTATGCTCCAAACCACGTCTTACCCCTGCACAATCAATGCCAATAATTGAAACTTTCCTATCAGGTAACTGGTCGATTAACTTATTTGACAATTGTGGATGCAATGTAAAATAGGCCTTTGTGCCATAGTTTTCCTTTTCTATAAAACCTGTATAAAAAGCAACAAACATATTGGGTTCAACTAGACTAATATCGATATCAGATACATCAATATCTCTGTCAGAGGGTATATCGTGTACGTCAAATACTATTCCTTTTCTTTTTGTAAACTCCAATGGAAACTCTTTGTTCATAACATCGAAATGAGTACCCAGATGACCAAAAGAAGCCATTTTTTCATTATTTAAAGCACCTTTATTATATGCTTCAGTAACTTTTAAGCTTAAATCTATTAACATATTATATTACACCCCTGTTTCAGATTGATTATAATTACAAAAAGTATAGCATCATAAGAAATATTTTGCAAAAGTTTAATATTGAATTCTAGTTATCTTATGAATAATTACAGCAAATTAAAAGGATAATAAATAATATAGTAGTAATACTTATGAACACGTCTGATTCTTATAGATAAGGAGATTAAAATTTGGTTGATAATACAAAGAAAAATAAGGTAAGGATATTTACGGATATACAAAAAAATATAGATTACATAAAAAAATGTTTTTCTAACTGCTGTGATTTAATTATAAGAGAAATTTCATTATTTAATTATAGAGATAAAATGGCCATTGTAGTCTATATAGATGATTTGGTGGAAAAAAAACTTATAGAAGACAACCTTATATCCAAGTTGACTGATAATATTAATTCGGAAAAAGCAAATAAAAATTATGCTGATTTGCTCAAATATAATCTGGGAATAAGCGACTTGAAAGTTCATGAAAATTTTGAGGATTCAATAGAGGCTGTCTTATCAGGAAATCCAATTATCTTTTTACCTGATCTGGCCAATTCATTTGAAGTAGATTTAAACAATCCGCCTAACAGAAGTATAAGTGAACCTCCTACGGAAGTGTCAATCAGAGGCCCTAGAGAGGGGTTTACCGAATCAATTATGACCAATATAGCACTTATAAGAAAAAAGATAAAGAATTGTAATTTGAAGGTTGAAAAATTTAAAATAGGAGAAAAAACGAGTACAGATGTTTCGATGTTGTATCTTTCAGGCGATGCAAATGAAACTATAGTAAATACATTGAGAAAAAAATTAAGAGGACTAAAAATAGACTCATTGTTGGAATCCAACTACATAGCAGAGTATATATATGACCAACCCAAAACTATATATCCTGTAATATTCAAGACAGAAAAGCCGGATGTAGCATGTGCAAAAATATTGGAAGGAAGAATTGTAATTATTGTAGATGGATCTCCAGTTGTTCTCTCCATCCCAGGGTTATTCGTGGAATTTTTACAGTCAAGTGAGGACTATTATATAAAGTATTCTTCAGCTACATTAAACAGATTTATAAGATATTTAGCTCTAATGATAACTGTTGAACTTCCTGCATTATATGTTGCTTTGACAACATTTCATCAAGAGCTTATACCCAGCAGGCTCTTATTGAGTATAATTGAAGCCAGGGCAAATGTCCCGTTCCCTGAATTTTGGGAGGTATTTTTCATGTTGATTGCTTTTGAGCTTATGAGGGAGGCTGGAATTAGAGTATCTAAAACTCTAGGCCCTACTATAAGTGTGGTTGGTGCATTGGTACTTGGGGATTCAGCTGTAAGGGCAGGAATAGTAGGAACTCCTACGGTGGTAATAGTATCCTTGACTGCTATTACAAAATTTGTAGTTCCGGCATTTGAATTAGAGCATCCTATTATATATATGAGATTCTTTCTTTTGGCATTAGGTGGATGTTTGGGGTTGTTTGGGTTTATTTGTGGGATTTTAATAGTTACCATGCGCCTTGTTTCCATTAAATCTTTTGGAGTTCCATATATGTTCCCAATTTGTCCTTTTAATATAAATTCCATGGAAGATGTTGCTATCAGGGCTCCTATGAAAAAGTTAAAAAATACTCGGAGGATACTCGATCTTAAACGCAATTTAAATAGGAAAAATCATTAAATATGATTTTAGGAGGTTCTATGAATAAATTTAAAAGATTGAATTTATTTATTTTGATAATAATATTTAGTTTTTGTCCATTTATAATTACTGGATGCCAGGATAAAAATGAAATTGACTCTCTCGGTTTTGTATCAGCATTAGGTGTTGATTTAGATGACAACAATAATTTCATGGTAAGTTTGCAAGTTATTAGAAGAGGTATATCATTGGAACAAAATCAAAATACACGTGCTTTGGTTTATGTTTCCAGTGGTAAAACCATCAATGAAGCAATAAGTAATATTTCAAGACAGTTAAGTAAGAAAATCAAATTTTCAAATGAAAAGTGTATAGTTATAGGAGAAAAACTTGCAGAACATGGTATACAGTCCGTCATAGATTTTTCTTTAAGGGTAAATGATGTAAGGCCTGTAGTTCCAATACTTATAACTAAAGGTACAGCCGTTGATATAATAAAGACACGTACCAAAGAAAATTCAATCTCTGGATATGATATCGGAGATATGGTTAGGGTACAAAGAGACCTTGGAGTAATAGGGAAATGTACAAATCTTGATTTTGAAAAAAATAAAAATGAAGGTGTAAATGTGTGCGGTGTAATAAGCAAACAAGATTTAAGGGATAATAAATCTGAATACGACTTTACTGTATCTGGAAGTGCAGTTTTAAATAAATATAAGCTTGTGGGATATATGAATGAAGAGGAAACAAGAGGAATGAACTGGATAAATGGAAAAATAAAACGTGGAAGCGTATTGATTAAAGATGATAGTGAAGGAAAAATAAACTTAAATATTTTAAGCTCAAAAAGTAGATTGACAGCATCAATTGAACCTAAGGGAATACATATCAATGTGAATATAAAAGAAAAATCAAATATTAACGAGATAAATCAAGATATACTACATGATTTGGATTTTAATGCTAACCCTAATATAATGTATTTTTTGGCTAAAAAGCAGGATGAAGCTATATATAATGAGGCAATGTCAGCTATAAATGCATCTAAAAATAGACTTTCAGCAGATATTTTTGGATTTGGAGATTTACTGTACAAAAAACATCCTAAGGAATGGAAGCAAATAAAAGAAAATTGGAATGAAAATTTTAGGAATTTACAAATTAATGTAGATGTATCATCCAGTATAAAACATACAGGCATATTATCAAAATCTATAAGTTATTAAGGAGAAGGTATTTTATGAAAAAAAGAATGTCCATATATCAATTTTTTATAATTATAATTCTTTTTCAATATGGAAGTGCCTTATTATACTTTTTATCTCCATATGCAAAACAGGATATATGGATAAGTTATTTACTTTATTCATTAATAGGAGTACTTCTTCAAATTATGTATATAACCTTATACGAAAAATATCCTAATGATACACTTGTCACTTATTTGCCTAAGATATACGGAAAATATATAGGAAATATTTTAGCAATAATTTATATAGCATATTTTGTTTATATAGCTAGTGTTATATTTAAAGCATTTATGGATTTGACATCTGTGACAGCGCTTAGATATACACCAAAAATAATTTATGCCTCTCTGGCTGCAGTTATGATAATTTATGCTACTCGCTGTGGTATAGAAACTATAGTTAGCATGTCTCAAATGTATATAATAATCGTAATATCAATAAAAGTAGTTAGTTTTTTATTGATATTATTAACTCCTAATGCTTTTGATTTGTCAAATCTTGAACCTGTATTAAGCAATGGAATAATAAAAACTTTAAAAAGTTCATGGAATATTATTACGGTTCCATATGGAGAAACTATAGTCTTTACTATGTTGTATCCTTTGGTTGCCGAGAGTAAAAAGATAAAGAAATTTGCTATAATAGCTGTAATTTTGGAAGGAATAATTTTAGCTTTTAATAATATTTTATTTATATGTACTCTTGGAGTTGATTTTGCAATTAACTGCAATTTCCCTCTTCTTGAAACATATAGAATCATCAATTTAGGTGATTTTCTAACCAGATTGGATATAATATTTGTGATTTCATTTTTAGTTGATGGATTTTTTAAAATATCTATTTTTATGTATGCTGCAGTTTTTGGGACATTTCAATTATTTAAATTAAAAAGTACAAATACTGTATCTATATTTTTAGGTGTCATAATGCTTGCAGTATCATTTTTAGTATCACGTAATATTCCCCAACAATTAAGTATAGTTTATAATTTTATAATGAAATACATACATTTTCCCATTCAAATAATAATTCCTGTTATTACCTTAATATTTTGCTATACAAGGAAAACTTATATTAAAGAAAGAATCAAAAAATAAAATGCCGGCAAAGTAAAATGCCGGTAAAGTAAAATGCCGGCATAAAATAATCTACATTATTCAACTGTAACTGATTTTGCAAGGTTTCTAGGTTTGTCTACATCGCAGCCCTTGTCAACTGCTATATAGTATGCAAGCAACTGTAAATAGATTACTACAAGCACTGGTGAAAGTACATCACTTATTTCTGGTATATAAACAGTGGAATCTACAACTTTTTCAAGACCTGTTTTACCTTTGGCTGTAAATCCAAGTACTTTGGCGCCTCTCGTAGTTACCTCTTTTATATTGCTTACCATTTTATCATACAATTTATTTTGAGCTGCAAGTGCGATTACTACAGTACCTTCTTCTATAAGTGCCATTGTACCGTGTTTCAATTCTCCACCTGCATAAGCTTCAGAGTGAATATAGGATATTTCCTTTACCTTTAATGCACCTTCCATGGCAACTGCATAATCAAGTCCTCTTCCAAGGAAGAACATGTCCTTGTGCATATAGGTGTTTGAAGCAAATTTTTGGATTGTATCCTTGTTTTTCAATACTTCCTGTGCTTTTTCAGGAATAGTAAGCATATCTTCCTTTATCTTGTCTATTTCTTCATTGCTTAAAGTCTTTTTATTTTCTGCAAAGAAAAGTGCTAGCATATACATTGTAATCAGCTGAGTTGTATAGGCCTTTGTGGAAGCTACTGCAATTTCAGGGCCTGCCCATGTGTAGAGTACATCATCAGCTTCTCTTGATACTGAACTTCCAACTACATTTGTAATTGCTATAACTCTTGCACCCATGGATTTTGCTTCTCTTAAAGCTGCAAGGGTATCAGCAGTTTCACCTGACTGGCTTAATACAATCATCAATGTGTTTTTGTCTATCATAGGATCCCTGTATCTGAATTCAGATGCAATATCAACTTCTACAGGTATTCTTGAAAGTTTTTCTATTACATATTTACCTACAACGCCGGCATGATAGGCAGTTCCGCAAGCTATAATATATATTCTGTCTATATTCTTTATTTGTTCTGGTGTAATTGTAATATTGTCAAGATTTATAGGCTTTCCAGGTACTACTCTTGAGCTTAATGTATCTTTTATTGCTTTAGGCTGTTCATTTATTTCCTTTATCATAAAGTGTGCATATCCACCTTTTTCAGCAGCATCTGCATTCCATGTTACATGAACTAGTTCTTTGTTTACCCGTTGTTTTTCCTGGTTGAATATTTTAACACCATCTTCAGTAATTACTACGAATTCCTTGTCATTTAAATAGTATATGTCTCTTGTATGGCTTAGCATTGCAGGAACATCTGATGCTACAAAATATTCTCCTTTTCCAACTCCAACTACAAGGGGACTGTCTTTTCTAACTGCAATAAGTTTGTCTGGTTCCTTGGATGAAACTACACCAAGAGCATAACTTCCTTCAAGCTTTGTAGTAGCTTTCATAACGGCATCAAGAAGGTTTCCATTGTAGAAATGATCTATGATCTGTGGAATAACTTCCGTATCTGTGTCGGATAAGAATTTATATCCTAAAGACATGAGCCATTCCCTTAATTCTATATAATTTTCTATTATTCCATTGTGAACTACACTTATTGTTCCATCTGCATTGCAATGAGGATGTGCATTTACATCAGAAGGTTCTCCGTGAGTTGCCCATCTTGTATGGCCTATACCTATATATCCTTTTACAGGATTTACAGCTAACTTGTCCTTTAAGTTTACAAGTCTTCCTTTGGCTTTTACAACATTTATATTATTATCTTTATCTAATACAGCAACACCTGCTGAATCATATCCTCTGTATTCCAGCTTGCTTAATCCATCTATCAATATTGGTGTTGCGTCCTTTTTTCCAACAAATCCTACTATTCCACACATAATTAATTCTTCCTCTCTGATAATAAAATTTCCATGACTTAAAAAATAATATAAGAAATAAACCCTATAGTATTTATTTTTTAACAGGATAAAAAATTGATAATTAAGAATACAAGGTATTGTATTCTTACTCAATGAATATTGAGGTTTTGACACCAAACTGATATTGTTACAAAAATCACTTTTTGCATTTATCAGTTGTTAACGGTAGTGTGGTACCGTGGGGCATCCGCCGAAGATTCGATACTCCCCATCCTCGTCAACTCAAGTGAGACTCCAAATTAAAGATTAATCTTTTAAAAGGAAACTCAGACCTGTGTCTGAGTAAGTTGCACTAATCAAATCAAAGATTTGGAGTGTCACTTAAGTCCTGGCGCTTTTTGTTGCTAATTGATTACTCATCACCTTTCTTTATAATTAATGATTTTAAATATTCTATCAATACATTATATAGTTTAAGTTTTATTTTTGTCAATATCATTATATTATTATTATTTCAATATTTACATTTTATATTTTAAAAGAATTTGAAAGCGTTTATGAAATGGTTTAAAGCTTTTTTCTTGAAAGATTTTGAAAGATTTTCTGAAGGATTTTGAATATTTACAGAAATTTGTGCAATATCTATAGTCTGACTTAAATTTTCATGCTTATATTCCTGATATCAAATTTATACATAATATTGCATGTAATTTTAAAAATGTCATTGAAAACGTATCACAAAATTGAACTTGTTGAAATTGAAAATTGGCTGAGCATACTATATTATAATAAGTGTCAGGAATAATTCATCAGAAATAAATGATTTTAAAATATTTAAGTATTAGGAGGTATTATATGGAAACGTTTAGCAATACTAATAATAGTAATAATAAATCTTCCATTAAGAAAAAAGTGCAAAGTTTTGGTGCTTTTTTAAGTGGTATGGTAATGCCGAATATTGCAGCATTTATTGCATGGGGTTTGATAACAGCATTGTTTATAAAAACAGGTTGGATACCTAATGAAAAAATGGCAAAAATGGTAGATCCAATGGTCAAGTACATGCTTCCATTATTAATAGGATATCAGGGAGGTAAATTGGTATACGATACCAGAGGTGGTGTAGTAGGAGCCATAGCTACAATGGGTGTGGTAATTGGAGCTCCAATTCCAATGTTTATAGGTGCCATGATAATGGGTCCCCTTGGAGGATACCTTATAAAGAAAATTGATAAACTTATACAGGATAAGATTCCTACTGGTTTTGAAATGCTGATAAATAATTTTTCAGCAGGTATTTTAGCAGCAATTCTTGCAGGACTGGCATTTACATTCATTGGACCGGTAGTTGCAACAATATCTACAGGAATTGGTGATGTAGCACTTCATATTACCAATAAGGGACTTCTTCCATTAATTGCAGTAATATTGGAACCTGCAAAAGTATTGTTTTTGAATAATGCTATAAACCAGGGAATATTTTCTCCTCTTGGAATTGAACAGGTTCAAAAACTTGGTAAATCAATATTTTTCTTGCTTGAACCGAACCCAGGTCCAGGATTTGGAATACTTCTTGCATATTGGCTTTATGGGAAGGGAACTTCGAAGGAATCAGCACCTGGAGCTATTATAATCCAGTTCTTTGGTGGAATACATGAAATATATTTTCCGTACATTCTTATGAAACCGATTTTGATAATTGCAGCTATATGTGGTGGGCTCTGTGGAGACCTGGTTTTCGTACTTTTCCATGCTGGATTGGTAGCAGTTCCTTCACCAGGAAGTATATTTTCACTTATGGCAATGTCACCAAAAGGTGGACAACCTGCAGTTTTGCTTGGCGTTGCAGCAGCAGCAGCAGCTTCATTTTTAGTAGCATCTATCATCTTAAAGAGCAGCTCCAAAGAAACCGTTTCAGATGATTTTGATAAAGCCCAATCAAAAGTAAATGATATAAAACAGGAAAGTAAATGCAGTTTAAAAAGTAATTCAAATAGTACAGTAAAAGCAAAATCAGATATAAATTCTATAGTATTTGCATGTGACGCAGGAATGGGATCTTCGGCAATGGGAGAATCTCTTCTCAAGAAACAGCTAAAGGATGCTGGAATTGAAGGGATAAAAGTTGAACACTATTCAGTTGATAGTATTCCGAAGGAAACAGATATAGTATTTGTTCAGGAAAACTTGAGTGAAAGAGCTAGAAATTCAGCACCTGATGCAGAAATAATAACAGTAAAGAACTTCCTTGATCGTGCCAGATACCAGGAATTTATACAGAGATTGAAGAATGATTCTGATGATAATTCAAATAATATAGTTAATGAAGAATCAGACATTAATTTTGTAGTATTTGCATGTGATGCAGGAATGGGATCTTCGGCAATGGGAGAATCTCTTCTAAAAAAACAACTCAAGGATGTTGGAATTGAAGGTATAAAAGTTGAACACTATTCAGTTGACAGTATTCCAAAGGATACAGATGTAGTATTTGTTCAGGAAAACTTGAGTGAAAGAGCTAGGAATTCAGCACCTGATGCAGAAATAATAACAGTGAAGAACTTTCTGGACCGTGCCAGATACCAGGAATTTATAAACAGATTAAAAAAATAAGTAATAATCTGGAGGAGGAAATATGGATAATTTGACTCCAAGGCAGCAATTTATATTGGATGGATTGTTAAATGGTAATTCTTTTAATGTTGATATTCTCCATGAACAACTGGGGGTAAGTACAAGAACAATTATGAGGGAGATTTCTTTCCTTAATGAAATTTTAAAGAAGAAGAGTCTTACTATATTTGTAAATGAAAATATGGATATATATATTTCAGGCAAAAAAGACAGTATTCAAGATGTGAAATCTTCCTTGAACTCAATTCCTGTTCAATGGATATTTAATAAAGAGCAGAGGCGAATTGCTATAGCATGTGAACTTTTGGTTTCAAAAGAATCATTGAAGATATCCTATTTCAGCTATAAATTCAATGTAGTTATGGGGAGTATAAGTCTTGATCTTGATACTATTGAAAAATTGGTAATTAGAAAAAACTTGTGCTTGATCAGAAAAAGAAATCATGGAGTAAGTATTGAAGGATCAGAATGGGATAAGAGAAATGCACTTGTAGAGTTACTGTTCAATTTTAAACCTTTTGAGTATCTATTGGGATTTTTCTATGATAAAGGTACAGATGAAACAGTTAAGTCACTTTTTAACATGATTTTTGAAAGTGGCACTATTGAACTTGTAAAGAGTGTATTGAAAAATTTGAATTTAAAACATCTTAAATTAAATGATGTAAAGTATTTCAACCTGTTCATACTAATACTTGTATCAATCAAGAAAACTAAAAACAATGACAATATACATCTGCCAGAGAATGTCAAGGAGAAATTAAGGTCAATGAAGGCATATGAAGAATTAAAGTCCCTTATTGAACCTTTAGGTGAAAATAATATAAATCTTCCAGAAGATGAAATAGCTTATTTATGTATTTATATTAATGATTATAAATACTATTATGATGATTCAAGTGAATCTGATATCAATTTCCAGGACATATCTTCTGAAATAATGGCCGATGTGTCCCAGAGAATAGATGTGGATATTACGGATGATGTACAATTGCTGCAGGATTTAACCAATCATTTGAGGCAGACATTTCACCTGTTGAATATAGGCCTTAATGTATTGAATCCAATGGCATCCGAAATAGAAAAGCATTATCCGAAACTGTTCAAGATACTGTTTGATGAATGCAGATTAATATTTTCAAGATACAATATCAAAATATCTTCCAATGAAGTTGGATATATAACAATGCACATAGGTGGTGCACTTCAGAGAAAAGAGGAAATTTCAAGTAAGTTAAAGATACTGATTGTATGTCCTGGGGGAATAAGCAGTGCAAGAATACTGGAGAGCAAAGTGAAATCTCTTTTTCCGGACATAGGCACCATTTATATAAGTGCATTGCATGATATAAATATAGAAAAAGACAGCAGGGAATATGACTTGATTTTGTCCACTGTATCTATTGGAACGGGAAGTGAAGAAATCCACAATATAATTGAGGTTTCACCTTTTATGATGAAGAAGGATGTTGAAAAAGTTAATGGCTATATTTCCAAAATCAAGTATATGGATGAGACAGAAAAGAAGAGCATGAGTGCCCTTGACTCCGATGAAGCAGCAAATAGAAAATGTGAACTTGCAAATACAATCTTAAAGAATTTTCATATTAGGGAAGTAAATATTGAGAATTTTGAAGAGTTAATAGACTTTGTAGTGGAGGATGTGTCAGAGGCCGATATTGCAGCAGGTAAAGAGGTTATAAAAGATCTTATTCTAAAAAGAGAAGCCAAGGGAAATTTAGTTGTCCCCAATAC
Organism: Clostridium tyrobutyricum; assembly: GCF_019144085.1. Taxonomy (GTDB): domain Bacteria; phylum Bacillota; class Clostridia; order Clostridiales; family Clostridiaceae; genus Clostridium_B; species Clostridium_B tyrobutyricum_A. The sequence continues at coordinate 145,833 of NZ_JAHHUY010000001.1, read as the reverse complement.
CGGTATAGCACTGCTTCACACTAGAAGTGACAAGATGAAACTACCTTTTGTGGGGGTTTATAGAACAAATAAAGTTTTTAAAATGTCAACTAGAGGATTTTCAATGGAAGATGTAGATACATTTTTAGTCCTGCTTGCCAGGGATAAAGAGAACAGCTATATATTACGTCTTTTAGGAAAGATCAGTGTGTCTTTAATAGAGGAAAAGGAATTTGTTGAAATATTAAAATCAGGAAGTTTAAGCGATATAAGAAATCATTTGATAAACATTGTAAATAAAGAAGAGGAATGAAAGGGGAAAATAAAATTATGAACAAGGAAATATTGTCAGAAAAAAATATTGTATTAAATGTACCTTCAGAATCAAAAGATGAGGCAATAGAAAGAGTAGGAAAGCTTTTGGTGAAAAATGGTTATGTAAAGGAGAACTATATAGAGGGCATGAAGGCAAGGGAAGAAGAAGTTACCACCTATATGGGAAACGGTGTTGCCATTCCCCATGGCATGAATGAATATAAAAAACAGATACTCAAAACTGGAATAGTTATAGCACAGTATCCTGGTGGAGTTGATTTTGGAGAAGAAAATACAGCATATATAGTAATAGGAATAGCAGGTAAGGGAGACGATCATATGGAAATACTGTCCAGTATAGCCCTGACTGTACAATATGAAGAAAATGTTGAAAAGCTTAGAAATGCAAAGACAGAACAGGAAATTATAGAAATCATAGAAAAGGGGGACAATTAATTATGAAAGCAGTTCATTTTGGTGCAGGAAATATAGGAAGAGGATTTATAGGGTATCTGCTCCGTAAATCCGGATACGAAGTTACATTTGTAGATATAGCAGATTCATTGGTTGACAATATAAACAAATATGGTGAATATACGGTTATAACTTTGAGTACAACACAGAATAAAGAAAAAATTGAGGATGTAAAGGCAGTTAGCCTGAAGGATATACCTTCACTTGAAAAAGTTGTGCTGGATGCGGATCTCATAACTACATCTCTTGGGGCAAACAACCTGAAGAGTACGGGAAATACGCTGAAGGGCATTTTGAAGAAAAGGGCCAAAACCAATCCAAAGCCACTTGATATAATAGCTTGTGAGAATGCCCTCATGGCTACGGATATGCTTAAGGATGCGATATTTGAAGGAGAAAATTCAGAATTTAGGGAATATTTAGAGAAAAGTGTAGGATTTCCTAATAGTGCAGTGGATAGAATTGTCCCAAATGTGGATATGAAAAAGGAGCTTCCAATAGATGTAGCAGTGGAGGATTTTTATGAATGGGATATTGAAAAAAACAAGGTCAAGGTAAATGACGGAATAAAAGGTGCAGAGTATGTTGAAAAGTTGTCACCTTTTCTTGAAAGGAAATTATTTTTGTTAAATGGTGCCCATGCAACTATTGCTTATCTTGGATATCTTAAAAAATATGAATTTATACATGAAGCTATAAAAGATGATTTTATACAAAAAGTTGCCATTGGATTCCATTCAGAGGCCGTAAAGGCACTTAGCATAAAGCATAAAATGGATATTGATTCTCTAACAAGGTATTCTAAAAAAATAATAAACAGATTTAAAAATGCCTATTTGAAGGATCAGGTATTCCGTGTAGGAAGGGATCCTGTAAGGAAATTATCAGGACATGACAGATTGATAACTCCATTGAATCTATGCTATGAACTCAAATTGGAATATGGAAACATCATTTGTGGTATAGCAGCAGGATTCCTGTTTGACTATGATGGAGATGAAAAGGCAAAACAGATACAGCAGGGTATAAAGGCAAATGGTATTAAAAAGACAATTTGTGATATAACAGGACTTGCAGTAGAAAATCCTTTAAATGCAAAGATAGCAGAGAAATATGAAGAACTAAAGAATAATCTATAATGCTTGTAAAAAGCAGCCCTATAAGCTGCTTTTTTCTTTGGCTTTAATTATAAGCCTGTGTGTTGCAATTCTTATAGGAGTACAGGTAACAAGTGTGATAGTGGAATCCTTTGTAGGATTAAGTACTTCTATTTGATTTGGCAAAACAACTTTGATGCTGTATATAGTGTATTTATAATTTTTATTGATAGTTTCTACATATATTTCATCACCATTTTTTAATTCACCTAATCTATTGAAATACTGTCCATATGTATAGCTTCTATGACCGGCAAGTGCAAAATTCCCCTTTTGTCCAGGCATGGCAGTATTTTTAAAGTGTCCTACTGCATATTTCAAGGTCCTCATATCCGTACCTTCTCCTATTGTAACTTTTAAATCTATTTTTGGAATTACAAGAATCCCTATTGTGCCATCTGTACTAGGTGTATTTGTAATTTTTGCATGATAATTTGCTGGAGAAGGCTTCCTATACTTTTTAATTTCCTGTTCATAGTTCTTTACCATGTTGTTCTGTCTGAGGACTGTCAGGTATTTAGCTCCAAATGTATATAAAAGCAGTGCAATACCAGAAACTATGAGGACTGTGCTTATAATCTTAATGTTTTTCATTTGAATTCCCCTTTGGAGTTTATTTATACTTATTTTATTAATTAACATAAAATTAGTCAATTTCTATTAGATATATGCTGATTTTCTGATTTTTGCATACATTTGTTGTAATTGAAATATAGAACAAATTATCCAAGGGTGCATATATCAGCAATAGTAAAGAAAAAATAGAATTTAAAGCTGCCTTGAAAAATGTTTATTGTGAAATATTTGTGATAGTCTTGTGATTAAATTGTGAGAAAATAATTAAAGTATAGAATTAAGTTATATAATTAGTTGTGATACTAATATGTTTAAGGAGTAATAAATTCAATGAAAAATATACTTAGATCTATTATAGTTTCGGGTATGATATTAATTTCACTTTTCATATCATATTCGTATGTCTTTTCATACAAGAAAACTCCTGCTGCTGAAGCAGGAATTATAGATTTATCAAGATGGAATTTTTCAAAAGAAGGAATGGTCAACCTTAATGGACAGTGGCAATTATATGATCATCAATTGCTTACCCATGAGGATTTCACAGGAAAAAGCAAAGTCAAACCTAAATTGACGGGATATAGATATCTTACGGCTACAAGGCAGAATCACAACAACAAATCTATTGAAGCCAAGGGAGTCAGAACCTATAGATTAGTTGTAAAAATGAAACCTTCAGATAAGGTATTTGGACTCAAGTTGGGTAATATCATGGCCAGCAACAGAGTATATGTAAATGGAGCCGAGGTTGGTTCAAGCGGAAATCCTGCTGAAAGGAATGAAGGCTATAGCCCTAGAATTACTCCATATAGTACATATTTTAATATCAACGGCAGTAAGGCTGAAATTATTTTGCAGGTGGCAAATTTTGAATACCCTTTCAAGAGAACCATGTATCAGATATGTTTGGGGCTTCAAAAGAATATTAATTTTATGGTTGTTGCAAATTCATCCATTGAACTTTCCGGGATTATAATTATGTTTTTGCTCGCAGTTTATTCATTGAATATATATGCTTTGCAGAGAAAAAGTAGAATCTATTTGTATCTGGGAGTAAATTTTCTGGCATCTGTTTTCCTGATAATTTCTAATGGTGAGAGATTGATTACACAGATTTTTCCAAATATGAGCTTCGAATTGGTATGTAAAATGGAGGGCATAGCAGTTGTACTATTTGTATTATCCTTACTTAGAATAGTAGATGAAGTCAATGAGAAGATTATTACAAATTCCATAATGTTTTCAGTTGATGCTGTAAGTACTGTTTATATAGTCATAGTTTTAACTACCAGATATAGTGTATATGCACACTTGCTTTTGGCAAGAGACATATTTATTACAGCTGTTCTGATAGTGACTATTATAAAACTGAGTTTGCTGTTGTCAGACAATAGCCGTAAATCCTTTGAAAGAAAAGAAACAACAATTTTTTTGGAAGCTGTTATATGTAGTGTCATCTGTCTGGGAAACAATTTTTTGTATTCATTCGATATTATAGATACAAAACTAATAGGATCTTCTGCCGGCTGTGGTTTTGTAATACTGCTTTCAAGTATTATGTCCAACAGATTTTTAATGGCATATAGAAATATGGAAAGGATGTCAAAAAAACTTATAAAAATGGATAAGGTAAAAGATGAATTTATTGCAAGGACATCTTATGAATTAAAGGCTCCACTGTATGGAATGGTTGATATGACTGATATAATAATCAAAAATAATATGAATTGTTTGAAAGATGAAAATATAAAAAGAGTAATAACATTAAAGAATATGGCCTTGAAATTGTCGGGAATTATAAATGATATATTGGATGTAGCACTGCTGAAAAATGGACAGCTGAAAGTGAATATAGGTATGATAGATATCAAAGTATTTGCTGACATAGTGGTGGAGAGCTATAAACATATAATACAGGGCAGAAACATAGATATAGTAAATAACATAAAAGAATCTACCTTTGTAAAAGCTGATGAAAGCAGAATAAATCAGATTTTTTTCAGTCTTATAATCAATTCAGTCAGGAATATGAACAAGGGAATTATAAGCATAGACAGCAGAAAAGATGAACATATGATTTTTATATCAATAGAAGATACGGGACTGGGAATACCTGAAGACAAAAGGGAAAATATTTTTGAACCATATAAGACTTCGAATTCTGAAAGAATTGGACTGGGACTTTATATAACCCGCCAGCTGGTTGAATTGATGCATGGCGAGATACATCTGGAGTGGTCGGAGATCGGAAAGGGGAGCTGTTTTGTATTTTCACTGCCGCTTTGTGAAGAAAATGATATGAAGTACAACAAAATAAAAGTAAAAGATGCAGGTTATATCAATAAATTTTCTCCTATAGATTACGCTGAAACAGTACAGAATGAAAAACATTACGGTACGATTTTAATAGTAGATGATGAAATATTAAATATTAAAATAGCTCTAAATATATTTTCCAGCGAAGGATACAATGCACTGACAGCCATGTCAGCAGAGGAAGCACTCAAAAAAATAGAGGAAAATAAAATAGACCTTGTACTTCTGGATGCAATAATGCCGGGAATTTCAGGTATAGATCTGTGTAGAAAAATAAGGCAGAAACATTCCCTTATTGAGCTTCCGATACTAATGTCAACAATAAAGGATATAAATTATGAACTTTTCCTGGGGTTTGAGGCAGGAGCAAATGATTTTATAACAAAGCCATTTGAGGCAAAAGAGATGATTGCAAGAGTTAGAAGTTTGATCTTGCTCAAGAGATATATGGAAGATGCACTAAAAAATGAAATGGCATTTCTACAGGCACAGATAAAGCCTCACTTTTTATATAATACCATAAGTACCATAATTTCATTTTGTTATACAGATGGTGAGAAAGCAGCCAAGCTTCTTACCAACTTCAGTAAATATTTGAGGCTTACTTTTGATATAGATAACAGATTGATGGTTGTATCACTCAGACGTGAACTGGAAATGGTGGATGCCTATGTGGAAATAGTAAAGGCACGATTTGGAAATAAAATCCATGTTGAATATGATATAAAGCAAACACTTATGGATGCAAGAATTCCATCATTGTGTATTCAGCCACTGGTGGAAAATGCAATAAAGCATGGGTTGTGTAAGAAAAATGATGGAGGTACCGTATATGTAATTATAAAAAAGATAAATAATATTATGTATATTCTAGTGAAGGATACAGGTGCTGGTATGACAAGTGAGCAAGTTGAACACTTGAAAAATATTGAAAATGAAAACAGTATAGGTATAGGATATAAAAATGTTGTAAGAAGAATTAAAGCACTAAAAAATGCAAGTATAGATATAAACAGTATTGAGGGAAAGGGCACAACTGTTAAAATATCCATTAAATGTATATAAAATATGTTGGGGGGAATTATTTAATGAGGGCTGTGATTGTAGAAGATGAAAAACCAATCCTGGAATTGATGAAAATAGTTATTGGCGGAAACAGGTATGTGGATATAATAGGATCGTTTACCAGCCCTAAAGAAGCCATGGATAAAATACCTGAACTTTCACCTGATGTCATTTTTATGGATATAGAAATGCCGTGCGTAAATGGAATGGAACTTGCAAAGCAGGTAAAGACTTTTAATGACAATATACAGATAGTTTTTGTAACTGCCTATGAAAAGTATGCTCTAGAAGCCTTTCAGGTAGATGCGGTAAATTATATTTTAAAGCCTATTACAGAAGAAGATCTAAATGTTACGGTAAACAGGTTGTTGAAAAATATAAATATTGAGAAAGAAATTTCGGAGCAGGATAGAAGAAATGAAATATTTTCATTTGGCTGTTTCAAGGTCTATGGAAATTCAGGAAGTGAAATTATAAAGTGGTCTACTTCTAAAGTTCAGGAACTGTTTGCATATTTTGTGTGTAAAAGAGGTGAGGAAACGGATAAATGGACACTATGTGATATACTGTGGCCTAATGCATTGCCAAAGAGAGCGGAACATAATTTACACAGTACAATATACAGAATGAAAAATGTTTTTAAAAATGCAGGAATAGATAATGTAGTATACTATCAAAATGGAAAATATAGAATGGATTTAAGTCAGTTCAAATGTGATCAGTGGGAATTTGAATCATTTATTGAAAATAATCCTTTGGTAAACGATGAGAATATAACTTACTATGAAAAAATTGCCGGACTCTACAAAGGAACACTATTTGAAAATCAGGATTACATATGGGATGTTGAATTAAATCAAAAATTTAGTAGATATTATCTGTATATTATGAAAAATATAGCTAAATATTTTATAGATAAGAAGAACTATAACAGGGCAGAAGAGTATTTGAAGAAAACTATTGATAAAAATCCCTTTGATGAAGAGGCAAATGAATTGCTGATGAAAGTGTATTCATACATGGGAGACAAGGTTGAACTGGTGAAATGTTATAAGGAGCTGGCCAGATTGTTTAAAAAAGAACTCCATATATCACTTAAAAATTCTACAAAACGACTGTATAAAAACTTACTGGCTGGATTATAGCAGAGAATTTAATTTCTCTGCTTTTTGTTTGAAAAAACTTGTGAGAAATTTGCGAGGAAAAGGTTTTAATATTATATTGATAAAGTTAAATTATTATTAATAACTTTTAGTTATTAATAATAATTTAAGTAAGTATATTTATAAAAGGAGGGATAAAATGAAAAAGAAGAAGAAAAAGCTTTCATCTATTGTGGTTACGGTTATATTTTTACTTCAGATTTTCTCAAGCTTTACGCCTTTAAGTAGTGTAAAGGCTGATGGTACTGATATTACAAATACGTTTCCATTCATAACTGGAGTAAGCCTTACAGATGGAAAAGGCAATCCTCTGGGCGATGATGTACCTAAGGATTCGGATGTGCGTATTCAGTATGATTTTTCTATACCAAATACTGAAAAGGTAACTTCAGGTGATACTTATACAATGCAGATTCCAAGTCAAATAGCTATTGTACAGCCATTGACCATCCCCATTAAGGATGATTCAGGTAATAATACTATAGCAAATGTTGCTATAGACAAAAGTGGGAAAGTTGTTATAACATTTACTGATTATGCCAGTACACACTCCAATGTAAAGGGATATTTTTATGTCAGTGCAAATTTTGACAAGAGTAATATAGGTAATACAAATCCGGTTCCTATAGTCTTCCAGCTTGGAGGCAACTCGGATCCAGTAACTATTAATGTCAATTTCGACCAGCCTGCACCACTGCCAACATCAGTTGTAAAAAGTGGTTCGTATGATGCTTCCACTAATACAATTACATGGAGCTTAAAAGTCAACAAGGAAAATGTTGCAGTAAATAATGGACAACTTGTAGATGATATTCCAATAGGACAGCAGTATGTAGATAGATCTGCAGCCATAGACAATGGTGCAGATGCAAGCCAATTCAGCTATGCTGAAGCAGATCCCGGGGATACTGCAAAAACAGGGACACTGACCTATAAATTCCCGGATACCATCAACAAAACTTATAATGTGACGTTCAAGACCAAAGTTACTGACCCCAATGCTTTTTCAGCACAAGGTAAGAGTACGGAGGAGTACAATACTGCTGTATTGAAACATGATGATACTGAAACTATTTCCAACAAGGCATCTGTTACAGTAAAGTCAGATTATATTAACAAAAATGGAAAGTATATAGACATCAGCAGTGGCAGCGGACCTGCAGCAGGGCAAATTAACTGGACCATAAAAGTCAACAACAATGCACTATCACTTTCCAATGCTGAAATTACCGATCCGATTCCACAGGGGCTGACACTTACACCTGGAAGTTTCAAAGTGGATGGAAAAGCTGATAATTCATTTGCTTATGATGGAAGTACCAATATACTTAAGTACACTTTCAATGGAACTATAAATGAACCACACATCATTACTTTTTCTACAGATGTAACAGATTCAAATGCTTATAATTCCAATACCGGAAAAACATATACAAATACAGTCAGCATGACCGGAGAAGGTGTACCTGGTACTGTTTCAGACAGCAGCAATGGTGTGGGAGTACCTACCAGTGTAATACTGAAACAGGGTTCAGGATATAATGAAAGTACTGGAGAAATTACATGGAAAGTTACTGTAAACAGCAACAGAATAAATATAGATAATGCTGTAATTACAGATGATATTCCAACAGGTCAGAAGTATGTAGACGGATCCTGGTCCATAACACCTACAGATGGTCATGCATCTTCCAGTGGATTCAGCTATACAGCAGCGGCTTCAGATGATAAGTCCAAAACCGGAACACTTAAATATCAATTTACAGGTACCATAAACAGTACCTATACTATAACTTTCAAGACAAAGGTAACGGATAATACCGTGTTTGCTGCAAATGTCAGCAAAAATTATTACAATACTGTTACTATCAGTGGCAGTAATTTACCAAAACCTTCTTCTTCTACAGGTAAACAAGCTGTAACTAGTGAAGTAATCAATAAAAGCAGTACAGATTATGACTACGTAACCAGAGAAATAACATGGACGGTTGTAGTCAATAAGAATGCAATGCCTATAAAAGATGCTGTAGTTACAGATGTAATCGATGATGGACAGGACTTTGTACCGGGCTCGGTTACTATCAATGAAAGTCCGGCAGATAGCGGAAATTACACTTATGATTCATCAAGTAAGACATTTAAGTATACTCTAGGTGATATTTCAAGTCAGCAGACAATTACTTTTAAGACAAAGATCACAGACTTGAGTATTTTTCAGACCAACGGTGACAAAACAGTAAGTAATACTTCATCATTGTCAGGAGACATCATACCACCTGGTATAAGCAGTACAGGAACCAGGAAAATTACCAACAAGGTAATTGACAAAAGCGGAGCTTATACCGCAGGTCAGGACTATATAGACTGGACTGTAAATGTAAACTCCAATGCCATTCCCCTTGACAGTGGCTCAATAAAAGATACACTCCAGGATGGACTTCAGTTGGATACAAGTTCTGTAGCTTTGAAAAAAATGACTTTGAATACGAATGGAAGTCTTACACCGGGAGATTCAGTAGCACTTACTGGATCAAATATAAAGTACGATACAGACAGAAATTTCACATTTACATTCCCAGGCAGCATAGATGGAGCTTATCAGCTTACTTTCAGAACATATATAACAGATCCTTCAAAAAGTCCATTTACAAATACGGCAGCTTTTAGTGGTTCCAAGGCTGACAATCAAGGATCCACTTCAACTCAGATAGATGTATACAATGGTTCTGGTGGTGGTGGAAGTGGTGAAACTGGAAGTATTAAAGTTGTAAAAGTTGATAGCAGCAGTTCACAGCCATTGAAGGGAGCAGTATTCCAGCTTATTGACCAGTATGGAAATCCAATAAGCAAATCTTCACCTACAGGCAGTGACGGTTCAACTGTATTTTCAAAGCTCAGATATGATATTGATTATTCTATAAAGGAAATAACAGCACCAACTGGTTATGATTTAAGCAGTGAAGTATACAAGTTTAAAATTTCTGGCAGCAGCGATGATAAAAATATAGCTTATAATTTTAAAGATACTAAAATTGTTGGAAATATACAGTTCAATAAAACAGGACAGGATGGAAAGGGACTTCAGGGAGCTGTATTTACACTGTATAATCAAGACGGCAAGAACCCAGTTAAAGATTCAGATGGCAAGGATATAACTGCTGAGAGCAACAGTGGCGGACTTGTGGAATTTAAAAATATACCTTATGGAAAATATGTCATCAAAGAAACTCAGGCACCTTCGGGTTACAATATTTCTACTCAAACTATAGATGCAGATTTAACAGCTATAAAAGATAATGGACAGACTATACATGCTCTTCCTTATATTGTGTCCAATACCAGGATAATGGCAAATATAGAATTTAACAAGACGGATGAAAATAGCATGGGGCTTCAAGGAGCAAAGTTCTCACTTTATGAAAGCACAGATAGTGATTTTTCAAATCCAATAGCAACTACATCAAGTGATTCCAATGGACTTGTACAGTTTAAAGATGTACTTGTAGGAACTTACAAGATAAAAGAAACTCAGGCACCTGTAGGATATAACGTTAATTCACAGGTACTGACTGCTACTATATCACAGGGAGACAATGAAAACACAATTACTCCAACAGTTGATAATTCTCCTGTAAATACTATTATAGACAGCAAAATAAAAGCTACAATAAGATTTACCAAGACAGGTGAAGGCGGAGATGCAAATGCCCTCGAGGGAGCAGAATTCTCACTTTACAGTTCGATAGATCCTACAAAAGCTATAGCAAGTGCAACAAGTGATGACAATGGAATTGTACAGTTCGACAATGTAGACTATGGATCCTACTATATAAAGGAAACCAAAGCACCTGAAGGATATATGCCTCTACTGATGCCACTTACTGTAAATGTAGGTAAGGATGACAATGGTAATACCATAGATCTTGGCTCAGTTTCTGATGTAAAGATAAAAGGCAACATTCAATTCTATAAGGTTGGAGAAGATGGCGGCACACTTGCAGGAGCACAATTTGCACTATATTCAGGTACGGATACTACTGCAGCTCCAGTAGCTACTGCAACAAGTGACAGCAGGGGACTTGTGGAATTCACCAATGTACCATATGGAACTTACAGTATAAAGGAAATAGCTTCTCCTTCAGCTGAATATAATATAAATTCACGGATTTTTACAGCAACTGTAAATGAAAATGGAAGTACTGTAAAATTAGCTGATATCAATGATACCAAAGTAAGAGGTGGAATCGAAATTACAAAGATAGATTCTTCAACATCAGCACCGGTACCTGGAGCAACCATCACAGTGTACAACAAGGATGGAAGCAAAGTAGGCAGTGGAGTAGAGGGAAAGACAGGAAAGGATGGAAAAGTTCAATTTAACAATCTGACTTATGGAGACTACTACTTTGTAGAAACTAATGCACCGGAAGGATATCTGTTAAATACAGACAAACATCCATTCAGTATCAAGGACAACGGAGTAATCCTGAAAGACACTCTTCCAGATATCAGAATTACAGGCGGAATAGAGATAACAAAGACAGATGCTTCGACATCAGCACCAGTGCCTGGAGCAACCATCACAGTGTACAACAAGGATGGAAGCAAAGTAGGCAGTGGAGTAGAGGGAAAGACAGGAAAGGATGGAAAAGTTCAATTTAACAATCTGACTTATGGAGACTACTACTTTGTAGAAACAAGTGCCCCAGCAGGATATCTGTTGAATAGTGACAAACACCAATTTAGCATCAAGGACAATGGAGTAGTTGTGAAGGACAGCTTCACAGATATAAGGATTACAGCAGATATAGAAATTACAAAGATAGATACGAATGGTAAAGTACTACCAGGAGCAGAATTTACACTTTATAAAGATGGAAAGGCTGTAGATATAACTGTAAGTGACAGTAATGGAAGGGCAAAGTTCCAAAATGTAGATTATGGAACTTATACAATCAAAGAGACAAAGGCTCCAAAAGGATATAAGTTAAATGACAGTATATTGAATGTTGATATAAACTCTGCAACAATACGGAAATTTACAGTTAAGGATGAAATTTCACCAGGTAATGGCGGCAATAGTCCTGGAGGAGATTCTAATAATCCAGGTGGTGGCTCTGATGTAACTCCTGATACCGGAAAAAACAATCCAGTTGAAGGTAATCCAAGTTCAGGTCCAAAAGATTCCTATAAAAGTACAGGTACTGGAAGCATACTTCCTAAAACCGGTACAATGATTGATACTACAGTTTTGACCATTATAGGCTTACTGGCAATTTTGATGGGAATTGTACTTGCAATAAGAAATAGAAAATTGAATAAATAAATTTGTAAACCTCATACTCACATAGGATATATCCTGTGAGGGTATGAGGCTTATTTATTAAGTCATACAAGTTATAATTTCCTGATTGCTCTAGACAACCTTTTAATACCTTCTTCAATGGATTTTTCGTCGGAATTTGTATAGTTGAGCCTCAATGTGTTGCTGCCTTTTACATTGACATAAAATGGATCTCCTGGAACAAAGGCAACATTTTCTTTGGCTGCAAGATCAAACAGTTCCAAAGATGAAATACCTTCAGGAAGGGTTACCCACAGAAACATTCCACCTTCAGGTTTTGTGCTCTTTATGCCTTCAGGAAAGTATCTTTCAATCATTGACACCATACAGTCTCTCTGCCCCTTGTACAATTTTCTGATCTTTTTTATATGGTCTTCAATGTCATTGTCCATTAAGAATTGATGGACTACTCTCTGTGAATAATAATTTGTGTGGAGATCAGCTGCCTGTTTCGCAGTTATTAGTTTTTCCATGATTTCACCTTTGGCACATATCCAGCCAAGCCTCATTGCAGGAGCTACTATCTTAGAAAATGAACCAAGCATAACGGATTTATCTCCCAGATAAGTTTTTATAGGCTGTAGGTCCTCTCCTATAAATCTCAGTTCACCATAGGGATCATCTTCAATGAGAATTGTATCATATTTTTTCAAAATGTCTGCAGCAGCTTTCCTGTTCTTTTCTGAATATGTAGTTCCAGAAGGATTTTGAAAGTTGGGAACTGTGTAGAATAATTTTGGACTATTCATAGCAAGGGATTTTTCCAGTAAATCAATATCAACCCCATCATTATTTACGGGAACTGAATTAAAAACCGGCTCGAAAATTGAGAATGCCTGTATTGCACCTAAATATCCGGGACGTTCAATAAGAACATTGTCATCCTTGTTCAAAAATATTTTTCCAAGCAAGTCCAATCCCTGCTGTGAGCCATTTGTTATTAATATTTCATCGGCATCAACCTTTAAACCGAATCTTTTAAGATATCTTTGTGCAATGTATTCCCTTAGAGGGCGGTAACCTTCAGTTGTACTGTATTGGAGTACATCACTGCCATTTTCATTTAAAACTTTTATAGACGCTTCTTCAACTTCCTTGATTGGAAAGGATAGAGGATTTGGAAGACCGCCTGCAAAGGATATTATATTTGGATTTTCTGTAACTTTTAAAATTTCTCTTATAAAGGATTTTTGGACTTTATTCATTCTTTCAGCAAATTTTATACTCATTTATATTTCACCACTTTCTAAAAATTTTTGGTGATATTTCCAATGCGCATTTGGAAATATCAAAAACCCTTCATCCTATATATAATAGGACGAAGGGTAAATTTCCGTGGTACCACCTAATTTTGTACAAATGTACACTCTCAACATAGTACGGGCAACATATGCCGATACTAGTTCCCTCTTAACGGTGGGATTCCGTTAAAGCCTACTTGCCTGAAGCTTTCAGTTTAAAGCTCTGTGACTACCTTCATTACATCAATCATGAGAAATTTCCACCTGCATTCTCTCTCTTTGTTTCATGTATGTAATTACTCTTTCACATCAATGCCTTTAATATAATACATATATATTATCAGAATAATGACAGATTGTCCATAATTTATTTTGCAGCTTATTATAACGAATTTAACCTATTAATAAATAAAATATAATGATATAATCTCTATGTATTAAAGGATTACAAAATACAGTGCAGGTATCGATTTCCTTGAAATTAATATCTGTATTTTTATTCATGATAATGAGGAAGTGATTAAAAGTGGGTTCAAGAAAGAAAAACATACTAATGGCATTGACTGTTGCAATGTTCCTGGCAGCCGTTGAGGGTACAGTGGTTACTACGGCCATTCCAACCATATCAAGGGATTTGCAGGGATTTCAAATCATCAGCCTGGTATTTTCAGTATATTTATTGGCCTCTGCAATTTCTACACCTATATATGGCAAATTGTCGGATTTATATGGAAGAAAAAATATGCTTTCCATAGGAATAATAATGTTTTTAATTGGAAGTTGTCTGTGCGGACTATCACAGAACATGTACATGCTTATAGGGTTTCGTGTAATTCAGGGATTGGGTGCAGGTTCGATATTTACACTTACATATACAATAATAGGTGATGTATTTACTATTGAAGAGAGACCGAAAGTTCAGGGCATTATAGGCACTGTATGGGGAGTAGCAAGTCTTACAGGTCCATTTTTAGGAGGAATTTTAATAGATACTCTGTCCTGGCACTGGATCTTTTTTATAAATATGCCTTTTGGAATACTGTCAGTCATACTTATACAAAAAAATATAAAAGAAAATTTTGAAAAGAAAAGATGCAAAATTGATTTTGCAGGAATTGTTACTTTATCATTGGCCATGATTATATTTTTAAATATTTTTGTGTCAGGCCAAAATAAAAATTCCACTTATATATTCAATATAATATCAGTTTTAGCTGCTGTTGTATTGTTAATTGCATTCTATAAAATAGAAGAAAAAGCGGAAGAACCAATTATCCCATTCAGTATATTTACAAGATCAATTACAATAACAAATTTAGTAAGTTTTCTAGCATCAACTGTATTGATAGGTGCAGATGTATATTTCCCCATATATATACAAAATGTACTTGGATTCAGTGCAAAAATATCAGGTTTGGCTCTTGCTCCAATGTCAGTTGCCTGGCTTATAGCTTCAGTAGTTTTGGGAAAACTTATAGTAGTTCGTGGAGCAAAATTCGTAGTTTTGGTTTCAAATTTCATCCTTATAGTAGGTACAATGCTGCTTCCTACCCTGGGCATAAATTCTCCGATTTTACTGGTATTAATATATGTTTTTATAATGGGTTTTGGATTTGGAGGAGCTTTTACTACTTTGACCATAGTTATACAGGAATCTGTAGGATACAATCAAAGGGGTGCTGTAACTGCATCCAACGCTCTAGTTAGAACATTGGGACAAACAATAGGAGTAAGTGTATTTGGAGGTATATTCAATTTATTTATAGTTAAATATTTTGTGGGGATAGGAATTAAAGGAGTAGATCCGGGTAATTTATACAAGGCATCCGGATATAATTCCAATGCAACTGTTGAACAGATAAAGCTTTCCCTGAATAGTTCTCTTCATGTACTATTTATAATATTGATAGCAATATCCGTACTTTCATTGATTATATCCATAGCAATGCCAAAGGAAGAGAAAAGTGAAATATGAGTAACGGTGACTGCTGAAAATCATCTTCCTATTTAAAATAGGAAGATGGTTTTCAGCAATCCTTTTCTAAAGATTTATTCTATACAATATATAAAAACTATCCTTGTGCATATATACAGTTGTCATCTTGTGCTATTATTAAATTCACATCGTTTTTGTTAATGAATTCTATATATTCCTCTGGTGGCACTTTATCAGTTATTAGATAATCTATATCTCCTATTGAGCAGTATGTCATTAAAGAAGAAGTTCCAAATTTTGAATAGTCTATTAACACATATACCAGGGTACTTTTGCTAATCACAAGTTTTTTTATTTCAGCTTCTTGTGGAGAACCATTTGTTACACCATTTGTTAAAGATATTCCTGTAGAAGCCATAAAAGCTTTGTTTATATTATATTTTTTTAGAAGGTTCAGTGTATCTATACCTACAAATGAATTTGTATTTCTTACCAGACTGCCACCAGTAGAAATTATATTTATATTGTCATATTTTATACATTTATTGATGAAATTGAGATTGTTGGTTATTATGGTTATATTTTTTTTATCCTTTAGAAAATATGCAAGGTTTACTGTAGTTGTTCCCGAATCTACAAATATTATATCACCATCATTAATCAGTTCAGCTGCTTTTTCAGCTATTAAAGATTTTGGATGGCTGTTTTTTATTTGCCTTTTATCAAAAGGAATAAGGGGATTGGAATTTACAGATACACCTCCGTATACCTTTTTTATTGTACCTTTTTCAACTAACTCACTTACATCCCTTCTTATTGTGTTTTTTGAAACATTAAATATATTAGCCAATTGGTCTAGTGTTACTGTCTTATTATCTAATATATATTCTTCTATTTTTTGTATCCTTTTCAGTTTCATGGCTTTCTCCTTTCATTAAAAGTACAATTAAAATGTTTTTATTAATAAATTTACTATGCCCTTATATATAATTATATATAAAAACTCAAAAAAGTAAACAATTCAATTCAAATGTTAACAATAACTTGATCAATAAATAACTAAAATATGTTTATCCAAATTTATTTTAACAAAGTTTTAATAAACATATTGACATAATGAAACTATAAGTGGTAATATTTAATCAACAAATAATCATAAATTCACAAACAAATAATCAAAAAAATATAAGAAGGTGAAGTTTTGAGTAATTTATTTTTAATGCCAAGATATGTTTTTACAGGCCAGGGGGCCCTGGATAAAGCTAGTGAAGATATAAAACTATTGGGCAAGAAGGCACTTATAGTTACAGATGATGTGATGATTAAACTGGATAGCATAAGCAATATTACTAATTTATTGGATAAGCTGGAAGTTAATTATTCTATTTATCATGACGTCAATGGAGAACCTACAGATGTTATGGTCAACAATGGAATCAAGCAGTACAAAGATAACAATTGTGACTTTTTAATAGCACTGGGTGGTGGAAGTCCTATTGATACAATGAAAGCCATAGGTGCAATGATAACGAATTCAGGTGAGATAAACGATTATCTTGGAAAGATAATTGAAAAAGAAACTCCTCCATTGGTGGCAATCCCAACCACAGCTGGAACTGGCTCAGAAGCAACTCAATTTACCATAATAACAGATACTGAAAAAAATATAAAAATGCTGTTAAAAGGACCATATCTAATACCAACTATTTCAGTAATAGATCCTATTTTTACAATTACTTCTCCTAAAAATGTTACTTCTTCTACAGGATTGGATGCACTCACCCATGCTATAGAATCCTATACGTCAAAACTTGTTCAACCTATGTCAGAAATATTTTCTCTATCTGCAGTAAAAAAGATATTTGATAATTTGTTGGAAGCTTATAATAATGGAAAAAATGTCAATGCGAGGACAGAAATGTCTATAGCTGCACTTCAAGCAGGAATAGCATTTAACAATTCCTCCGTTACTATAGTACACGGTATGAGCAGACCTATAGGTGCATTGTTTCATGTACCACATGGATTATCAAATGCAATGCTCTTAACAGATTGCCTTGATTTTATTTTGTCTGGTGCACCTGATAAATTCTGTACTTTGGCCAGGACAATTGGAGTATATGAAAAAAATATGAGTGATATACAGGCAGGAGAGAAATTTATAGAGGCTGTTAGAAATCTTTGTACAAAATTAAATGTACAGACATTACAGAAATTTGGAGTTGAAAAGAGTATATTCATGGAAAATTTGGACAAGATGGCTGAAGATGCACTTCAAAGTGGAAGTCCTCAAAACACAAGAAGAAAAGTTAAAAAGGAAGACATAATAGAGATATATAAAGGATTATGGAAGTAGGTGAAGCTATGTCACTGACAAGATTAAAAGAATTACTGGATGAAGCTGAAGGCAGAAAGTATGCAATAGGTGCTTTTAGTATCGCAAATATGGAAATGATAATAGGAGCTGTCAAGGCTGCAGAAGAATTGAAATCACCTATAATATTGCAGATTGCAGAAAGCAGGCTGAAGCATTCACCGCTGCATTTAATAGGACCTGTAATGATGGAGGCAGCTAAAAAAGCCAAAGTTCCCGTAGCAGTGCATTTGGATCATGGTTTGACTATGGATTGTATACATGAGGCACTTGATTTAGGATTTACCTCTGTTATGATAGATGGTTCCAAATATACTCTGGACAAAAATATTGATTTAACTAAAAGTGTCATCAAAAAAGCCCAAGAATACGGTGCTTCAGTAGAAGCTGAAATTGGTAGAGTGGGAGGCAGCGAAGATGGTTCAGAGGATATATCTGCCATGTATACAGATACGGGTGAGGCATATGAATTCTATAGTGAAACAAAGGTTGATGCGCTTGCAATCGGCATAGGAAATGCTCATGGTGTTTATAAAGGTCTGCCTAATCTAAATTTCGATGTATTGAAAAATATTTATAAAAAGGTGGATGTCCCTCTGGTTTTACATGGAGGTTCCGGTATAAGTGATGATGATTTTAGAAAATGTGTTTCATATGGGGTGAGAAAGATAAATATAGCTACTGCTACATTTATTTCGGTTGCTCAGAAGGTAGAAGAATTATGCAGGAAACATGAGCACACAGACTATTTCAAGCTGCATGAAGCTGAAATTGAAGGTGCATATTTAAATGTTAAAAAGCATATAAAAATTTTTGGAAGTAATAATAAAGCCTAGGGAGGAGAAAAAATGCAGTATATTCAATTTGACAATGGCAGAAAATTTGATGTTATACCTTTGGGAAGGGCAACTATAGATTTAAACCCGGTGGAAATAAACAGGACTTTGGCACAAAGTGCAACTTTCAAGAAATACCTTGGAGGATCTCCTGCAAATGTAGCTGTAGGGCTTGCTAGACTTGGAAAAAAAGTTGGATTTATAGGTAAGATATCAGATGATAGATTTGGAGATTTTATTATTGATTACTTCAAAAAGGAAGGCATAGATGTTTCTCAAATTTATAGGGCAGAGAATGGAGAATCTCTTGGACTTACTTTTACTGAAATACTCAGCCCTACAGAAAGCAGTATATTGATGTATAGAAACAGTATTGCAGATTTAAGCTTGAATGTAGATGAAATTGACGAAGATTATATAAGAAATACAAAAGCAATCTCCATATCAGGAACAGCTCTTGCTCAGAGTCCTTCAAGAGAAGCTGCCCTTAAAGCAATGGAATATGCAAAAAAACACAATACGATTGTAATCTTTGATATAGATTATAGAAAGTACAATTGGAAAAACAAAGATGAAATAGCAATTTATTATTCAATGATGGGTAAAAACAGTGATCTGGTAATAGGCTCAAGAGAGGAATTCAACCTTATGGAAGGTCTTGTTGCAGAAAACAGCAGTGATATTGAAACGGCAAACAGATGGATTGGATATGGAAACAAGATAGTTGTTATAAAGCATGGCAAAGATGGATCTACAGCCTATACGGAAGATGGAAGAAAATACAGTATCAAACCATTCCCTGTTAAACTGATGAAATCTTTTGGAGGTGGGGATGCTTATGGTTCAGCTTTCATATATGGACTTCTTGAAGGATGGGATATAATAGATGCTCTTGAATTCGGAAGTGCTTCAGCTGCAATGCTTGTTGCAAGCCATAGTTGTTCAGATGCAATGCCTAAAGTGGAAGAAATAAAAAAATTTATAAAAGAAGAAAAGGCCAAATACGGTGAAATGGTGGCAAGATATTAAAGCAGAATATTATAGTTGGGAGGAATTAGCATATGAGTTTAAGTGAATTTGGTAATTTGGGTTCTTTAAAATTTGGTGAAAATAAAATATGTGGAATAAATGGCCCGCATAAAGAAATGCTTATGGATATATCAGTAAACAGGATTAGAAAAAATTCAGAAGAATCTTATGAAGAAAATAACAAGGAAATGGCTGTTCTTCTTTTAGACGGCAAAATTGAAGTAGACTGGCATGGCAATAATCAGATAATGGAGAGACATTCAGTGTTTGATGAAGAACCATGGTGTATTCATGTTCCACATGGTACAAAAGTAACAGTAAAAGCTCAAGAAGAAAGTGAAATAATCTTTCAGGCTGCTGAAAATGAAAACGACTTTGATCCGAAATTATATTTTCCGAAAGATTGTCAAGGTGATATATTTGGCAAAGGAGTATGGAATGATACTGCAAGAAGAATTGTAAGAACCGTATTTGACTATCATAATGCCCCTTATTCAAATATGGTAATGGGAGAAGTTATTACATTCCCAGGAAAATGGTCAAGCTATCCTCCACATTATCATCCGCAGCCTGAAGTTTATTATTATAAATTCAACAAACCTCAGGGGTTGGGATTATGCCTTACTGGAGATGATGCCCATAAGATATCGGACAACAGCTATGTTGCCATTCATGGGGGAGATGTCCATCCCCAGACTTCGGCACCTGGATATGCAATGTATTACTGCTGGATGATAAGGCATCTTAAAAATAATCCATGGACTGACAGAATTGATGTTGAAGAACATAAATGGTTATGGGAAAAAGACGTAAAAATATGGCCTGACAAATAAGGAAGGAGGTTAAATTATGAAAAAAATAAGACTTACAGTTGCACAGGCACTGGTGAAATTTCTTGACAATCAATATGTTGAATTTGATGGTGTTGAAACTAAATTTGTCAAAGGTATCTTTACAATTTTTGGACATGGAAATGTAGTAGGACTTGGTCAGGCGTTGGAAGAAGATCATGGAGATTTGATAGTACATCAGGGAAGAAATGAACAGGGAATGTCTCATGCTGCCATAGGATTTGCAAAACAAAAATTGAGAAAACAAATATATGCGTGTACTTCATCAGTTGGGCCTGGTGCTGCCAATATGGTGACAGCAGCTGCTACAGCAAGTGCAAACAGAATACCTGTACTATTCCTTCCAGGAGATGTATATGCTACAAGGCAGCCTGATCCAGTACTGCAGCAGATGGAACAGTTTAACAATCTTACAATAAGCACAAATGATGCTTTTAAAGCTGTAAGCAAATATTGGGACAGGATTTCAAGACCTGAACAGCTCATGACAGCCTGCATAAATGCAATGAGGGTTTTGACAGACCCTGTAAATACAGGAGCGGTTACCATAGCATTACCTCAGGATGTTGAAGGTGAGGCATATGATTATCCAGAACAATTTTTCCAGAAAAGAGTACACAGAATAGAAAGAACACCCGCAACGAAAGAAATGATAAAGGATGCAGTTGAACTCATTTTAAAGAAAAAGAAGCCTATGCTTGTATGCGGTGGTGGAGTAAAATATTCTGAAGCTGCAGAGGCTTTTAAAAACTTTGCAGAAAAATTCAACATACCATTTGGAGAGACTCAGGCCGGAAAGAGTGCAATAGTGTGGGATCATAAATTGAACCTTGGGGGAATAGGGGAAACAGGAAGTTTGGCTTCTAATATGATTGCCAAAAAGGCAGATCTTATAATTGGTGTTGGTACAAGATATACAGATTTTACAACATCGTCAAAATGGTTGTTTCAAAATCCTGAAGTTGATTTTCTCAATATAAATATAGCTGGATTTGATGCTTATAAATTGGATGGAGTTAGAGTTGTAGCTGATGCTAAAGCAGCATTGGAAGATTTGACAAATGAACTTTCAAAAACAGGGTATAAGTCCTCATACAAAACTGAAATAAAAGAGGCCAGGGACAAACTGGATGCAGAAGTGAGGAGAGTATACAGTACGGAGTATAAAGAAAAAGGTTTTGTGCCTGAAATACAGGATCATCTTGATCCGTCGGTATTTGAAGAATTCAAGGAAATAACCGGTTCATGCCTGACACAATCAAGAGTTGTAGGTATCTTTAATGAAATGCTTGCTAATGATGATATTGTAGTTGGTGCATCAGGAAGTTTGCCTGGAGATTTGCAGAGAATATGGAGGCCAAAGGGTGTCAATACCTATCATGTAGAATATGGATTTTCATGCATGGGATATGAAGTAAATGCATCACTGGGTGTAAAGATTGCAGAGCCTGACAGGGAAGTGTATGCATTTGTCGGAGATGGTTCTTATATGATGCTTCATTCTGAACTTCCAACCTCTATTCAGGAAGGAAAAAAGATAAATGTAGTACTGTTTGACAATATGGCTTTTGGATGTATAAACAACCTTGAGATGGAACATGGAATGAACAGTTTTGGAACAGAATTCAGATTCAGAAATCCAAAAACCGGGAAGTTGGACGGAGGCCTTGTTCCTATGAATTTTGCCATGAATGCAGCTTCCTATGGATGCAAGACCTATACTGTAAAGACGATAGAAGAGTTAAAAGAAGCAATAATAGATTCAAAGAAACAAAAGGTATCTACTCTTATAGACATAAAAGTACTGCCAAAGACAATGATTCATAAATATGGTTCCTGGTGGAGAGTGGGATTGGCCCAGGTATCCAAGAGCAAGAGAATTCATGATGTATATGAAAATGTAATAAAGAAAAATCTTGGTGAGGCACGTCAGTACTAATTATGGAGGATGTCTTCTAATTTATAAAAGAGTTTATTATTAAGAAAGAAGGTTAAATAAATCATGGATTCGCCGTCTTGTATTGATTGGTATAGGAATAGGTATTATACAGCAGATAGCGGGAATTAATGTAATGATGTATTATGGAACTACTGTTTTGGAAAAGGCTGGATTTGGTGTTAAGGCAGCATTGATTGCCAATATAGGAAATGGATCCATAGCTGTTATAGTTACAATAATTTATATGAAGGTTTTTTCAAATAGAATTAGACGTAGAACTATGCTGCTTACTGGATATACAGGAAGTACGTTATCTATGCTGACAATAGCTATTCTTACACATTTATTACAAGGACAGGCCATTCTTCCTTATCTGGTAATAATATTGACTATGGTTTTCTTGGCTTTTTTCCAGGGAACTGTTGGGCCGGTAATTTGGCTTGTGTTATCTGAAATATTTCCACTTAGATTAAGAGGACTCGGCATGGGAATATCTACATTTTTCTTATGGATAGCCAATTTCTGTGTTGGAGTTGTATTTCCTACTTTGCTATCAAAATTTGGATTATCAGGTGCATTTATAATATTTGTCATACTTGGAGCTATAGCGTGGGCATATACGTATAAATTTGTACCAGAAACCCTTAACAAATCACTGGAAGAAATAGAAGAATCTTTTAGAAATTATAAAAAGAAAACTTCAGATAGTTCAAATATAAACAAAATATATAATAAATAATTATTTTATAATAGACTATACCTGAACCTGTGCATTAAATGAAATTGTATTTCTCTAATAAGTTCAGGTATATTTTAATGAAAATCAATTACACAATGTTAGCAGGACAGCTGCATATTATATCAATTGCAATATCATACAAGAATTAATTACTTTAATATGATATATTTAAAAGAAGATGGAGAAAGGAAGTTAGGATTGTTTACCTGGACAGGGAATTGAATATGGGAGTTTATAATATAGTAGTATAATTTCATTATAAATAATCGAAAGAGGTTAAAGAAGAGTGCAAGTATACTAATTTGAATAATGGCGTGGCTGCTTATAGGAGATGAGTGATAAATGAAATTATTAATACATGATCTGAAAGCTGATGATTTAAAAAAGATATTTTCCAATATATTAGATGATATGATAATTATCTCAGACGATGGGACAATACATAATTGCATAGGGTGTTTCGGGTGCTGGATAAAGACACCTGCAGCCTGTGTAATACATGATAAATATAAAGATATGGGGGAATATTTATCAAAATGCAGTGATGTTATTATTATTAGTGAATGCTATTATGGAGGATTTAGCCCATTTGTCAAGAATGTATTGGACAGAAGTATTTCTTATCTGCATCCTTATTTTATAATAAAAAATGGGGAAATGCATCATAGGAGACGATATAATAATAATATAAACATGCAAGTATATTTTTATGGTAAGAATATAACAGAAAGAGAACGACAAACTGCTAAAAAGCTTGTAAAGGCCAATTCAATTAATTTACATTGCATTGTAGATAGGGTTAAATTTATTCGTAACATTTTTGAAATGAAGGGACAGATATTATGAAGATAGCTTTTATTAACGGAAGTCCTAAAACAAAAGACAGTGCTTCTGGTTGTATATTAAATGACTTGAAGCCTTTCTTGGACAACAGTATAATTTCCAAATATAAATTCAATAAAAAGAAATTAACTTTAAAACAGATGGAAGAACTGGCGAAATGTGATATATTGGTATTTGCTTTTCCTCTGTATGTAGATGGAATTCCATCTCATCTATTAAACTGTCTTATTCAATTGGAAAAGTTTTTTACAAAAATAGAACAAAAAGAGATTATTGTCTATTGTCTTGTGAATTGTGGATTCTATGAAGGTCATCAGAATAAATTGGTAATTGAAATGATAGAGAATTGGTGTGAAAAAGCAGGTATTAAGTGGGGAGAGGGAGTTGGAATTGGAGCAGGGGGAATGATAACATCCTTAAAAAATGTTCCAATTGGACATGGACCTAAAAAAAATTTAGGAAAAGCATTAAAAGAATTTTCAGGTAATATATTAAAAGGTACTTCAGGAGAAAATATATTTATTACAGCAAATTTTCCAAGAATTTTGTATAAACTTGCTGCAGAAATGGGATGGAGGCATTTAATCAAAGCAAATGGGTTGAAGCGCAAGGATTTGTTTTTAAAAAAATAAACCGTCCAAATTTTTGTTTATACTATTATTCAAGGGAATACCTCTTTAATAGTTTACTGAAGTTTTTTATACCATCATGCATTGAGATTAGTATGATAATACCAAATATAATTCCTGCAATACACGAGAGAAGCACTTTGGATAAATCATATTTTAAAAGTGATTTAGAAATATACATTATGTAAATACATACGGGCAAGAATAATGCAGAAGTTACTACACCGGGAACATAGTGTTTGAATTGTATGCATAAATAAAAATGTGCAAAGATTAAATGAAATGTAAAAGCGAACAAAAATCCATACCAAATAAAATAGCTGTTAAAAGTACATGATAATATAGAAGCAACTGAAAGAATCACAAATATAATTTCCACTCCAATTGAAAATGCTGCAGTACTCCAATAGCCTGTATCATTTAAACCAAAGGGTTTCTTTTTCATCATAAAAGTGTCTTCCTTCAACTCCTTTTTAAATCTTTTACTCCATGCTTCAGCCATTATAATTTCTTCAAAGTCATGAATCATAAATAATATAGGCAGTAACCATATGATTGTTTTTATATTATACATAGAATCTCTCCTTTCAATATGACACACTTGTGTCACTTCATAATATAGAGTATAATAATTACAAATTGTTATGTCAATAGAAACGGCTTAAACGCTACATTTAAAGGCTATTTGTGACATCTTGTCGGGAGGGTAGTTATGAAAAATAAAAAGAAAAATCCAATAGCAGAAAAATCTAAGAAATGGTTGATGGATGCACTTTTGGAAATAATGCATGAGAAACAATATAATAAAATAACTATTAAGGAGATATCCGATAAGGCAATGCTTTCCAGAAGGACATTCTATCGTAATTTTAATTCAAAAGATGAAGTTTTATCATTGAAGATGCAATATATATGTGAAGAATATATTTTATACTTTAGCAATGAACATGATCTATCCTATAAAAACATTGTTCACATATACTTTGAATTCTGGAAGGATCATATAGATTTTTTATCAGCGTTGGATAAAAGCAATTTGTTGTACCTTATTCTTCAGAAATTTAATGAGCACTTGCCATTTATATATAGGCATTTTAAGGGCCATCTCGATTTGTTCGAGAATAGAGATCACCTGGAGTATGCTCTATATTTTAGCTCGGGAGGGCTTTGGAATGTACTTTTAAAATGGATAAAGGAGGGTGCAGAAAAAACTCCAATGGAAATGGAATATATTATTATAGATGCAATTAGAAATGCAAATCTAAACATAATAATATAGGATGCAATGGATAAAATTTTATCTCATTTGAATTTATGGCTACATTAAAAGCCATGGCATTTTTTTAGAAAAAAATCGACTATTGTATCAAAACATATTTATGAATTTTGATAAAGATTCCGGCATATAGTTGAATTTTCTATAAACAAATACTACTTGTATATTTGTAAGTGAAGTATGAGTATTAATGCTTGATATCTTTAATATTGATATCAGATATCTATTTTTTATATTATATCATATAGCACGCAAAGGTATATAATGTTATATGGAGTCAATTATAAAAAATGGAGGGATCATAAATGACTGATTT
This sequence comes from Clostridium tyrobutyricum, assembly GCF_019144085.1. Taxonomy (GTDB): domain Bacteria; phylum Bacillota; class Clostridia; order Clostridiales; family Clostridiaceae; genus Clostridium_B; species Clostridium_B tyrobutyricum_A. The sequence continues at coordinate 119,435 of NZ_JAHHUY010000001.1, read as the reverse complement.
TAAAAATTATATATATGTAGCAAGCTGTGTTTTTACTAGAGAAAATCCAGCTTTAAGTGTAAAAATTCAAAATTATTTAAAAAAACGATTTCGCATGCAGATAATAAGATGTTGTGTTCCAAAGTACAAGCTTAATGAATTTACAGTTCAAATGCCAGAGTGGCTGCAACAGCGCTGGAGAGACACTCCCGATTTTAAAAGTTTTACTCCAGATAATAAAATGGTATATGTATGCCACAATTGTTCTGCTATTTTTCAGGAAACAATGCCTGAAATAAAAAGGGTTTCACTATGGGAGCTTATTTTAAGTGACCCAGAGTATCCTTTTCCCGACTACTTGCATGAGAAGATGACAGTACAGGATTGTTGGCGTTCTTATGATAATTTTTCAGAACAAAAAGCTGTACGTTCATTATTAAAGAAAATGAACATAGATATTGTAGAACAAGAAGAAAATTATGAAAAGACCAAGTTTTGTGGCATATCTTTGTATAAACCTGCCCCAGGGAGAAATTTGAAATTAGCCCCTAGGAGATTTGTAGAGAATGCAGATGGAAAGTTTATTTCACATACAAAAGAACAGCAGATACAATTGATGCGGGAACACTGTAAAAAAATCACTACGGATAAAGTTGTTGCATACTGCCACTATTGTGTTAAAGGACTTGAACTTGGAGAAAAACATGTAAAGCATCTGGCAAGTCTATTGTTTGATGTTTAAAATTTACGTTTAGAAATTTTATTTTAAGTTAGGCTGGTTCCTCTTTATTAGTAATATACCAAGTATCATTGGCTGCCTGTATAGTAAATTTAACAGGAACATCCCAAGAACCGCTTATCGTTTTATTCTGTGAGTCTTTTATAGTGATTGAATAAATCATATTTTCATAAGTTGTACCATTTTTAGTTTCTTGAGATTTTTGTTTTAAATCAAGATTGATTTTAACAGGCTTTTTATATTGCTTATCATTTAATGAATATACCTTATATACATTTATATTATTAAAAACAGCTTCTGACATATGTTTGGATATTTCATTTGAATATCCACTTTGAGTTAAAAAAGCTTCTTTTACAATGGTATATATCTCATTTCTATCTATATTGCTATTTTGAGTGTTTTTATTACATGAAGTAAAAACAAATGTAAAAATGAATATTGTTACAAATAGAATATACTTTTTATTTTTAATCAATATATCAAATCCTTTCAATACTCCATCAATTTTTTATACCTGCAATTCATATATAATTTGTGTTATGATTTATTTTTTAAGTTATACAACTTAATATAATATACTCTATATAAAAAGAATATCATAACTTGTATTTTTATTCTAAATTATGATTATAATTAAAAAGTAGATTATGAAAATATAATATTAATTTAAGATACTGTTTGAGTTCAAGAAAAGTATAGTTTTGTGGAATCATTAAATCTATAAATTTTAAATGTAATTAACAAATAAGATTACAATATATAGACTATTATAAATATAATAGTCTATTAATATATTTATTTATATAATTGTATTGATATTACATAGATAATCATCTATATTATATATAGATGATTATCTATGTATAAGGGGCGATTTTATGAAATTAGATTACGAGTTATATGCAAAAATATTTAAATCATTATCTGATCAAAGTAGGCTAAAAATTATTGATATATTATCCTGTGGAGAGAAATGTGCCTGTGATTTACTAGAAGACTTTGATTTTACACAGCCTACCCTATCTCATCACATGAAAGTATTAATGGATTGTAAAATTGTTAAATGCAGAAAAGATGGATTATGGAGCTATTATTCATTGGATAAAAATAACACGAATAAAATAGCACTATTTTTAATGAATATCATAACGGATACAGAAGATTGTATTTGTAAAAATAGTAATCAGTGTGAAATATAAAATAAATTAATATAATTGAATTAAAAATATGGGGGAAGTATATATGAAAAATAAATTATCAGTACTTGATCGTTATTTAACATTATGGATATTCACTGCCATGTTTGCAGGGATTTTATTAGGATGGGGAGTACCAGAAATATCCCAAGTCTTGGCTAATCTATCTGCAGGCACTACATCTATACCTATAGCTGTTGGGCTTATTTTAATGATGTATCCACCACTTGCTAAAGTAAACTACAAAGAACTTGGAAAAGTATTTAAATCTCCAAGGGTATTATCCCTATCACTTATTCAAAACTGGGTTATAGGGCCTATATTAATGTTTGTACTTGCAGTATTATTTTTACATGCATACCCAGCATACATGACAGGTCTTATTCTTATTGGTCTTGCTAGGTGCATTGCTATGGTTATTATATGGAATAGTCTTGCAGATGGTGATACGGAATATGCAGCTGCACTTGTAGCGTTCAACTCTATATTCCAGGTTATATTCTATTCTATATATGCCTATATATTTATAACTGTACTTCCAACCTGGTTTGGACTTACAGGTTATAGTGTAGATATTTCAATGGGAAAAATAGCTTCATCTGTTGTAGTTTACCTTGGCATTCCGTTTGCACTTGGAATACTAACCAGATTGCTATTGGAACCCAAAATGGGTACAGAATGGTATACAAAAAAATTTATTCCTAAAATAAGTCCACTGGCTTTGATAGCATTATTGTTTACTATTGTTGTAATGTTTACTTTCAAAGGAAAGTATATTATAGAATTGCCTTTAGACGTAGTTAGAATTGCCATACCACTTGTAATCTATTTTGCAGTTATGTTTTCAGTTTCATTTTTTATAAGCTATAGATCAAAGATAGATTATAAGAAAACAGCTACACTTTCATTTACTGCTGCAAGTAATAATTTTGAGCTTGCTATAGCTGTTGCTGTTGCTGTATTTGGTATAGAGTCAAAAGAAGCTTTTACAGCAGTGATAGGTCCTTTGATTGAAGTACCTGTAATGATAGGACTCGTAAATGTATCATTGCATTGGGAAAAGAGGTATTTTGCATTAAAGAAATAGAAACTTCCAATGGAATCTATATCAATCATGAAATATCAGTATAAAAGTAATATTAGAATTTAATACAGGAGGAACAAAATGAAACCAAAAGTGGCTTTTATATGTGTCCATAATTCGTGCAGATCACAGATGGCTGAAGCAATAGGAAGACTATATGGAAAAGATGTCTTTGATTCGTATTCAGCTGGTACTGAAACTAAATTTGAAATAAATAAAGATGCAGTTAGAACGATTAAGAAAGTATACAGTATTGACATAAATGCAGTTCAACATGTTAAGCTTATTAATGATTTACCTGAAATTGATATAGTAGTAAAAATGGGATGTAATGCTGCATGTCCATTCTTGCCATCCAAATATGAAGAAGATTGGGGACTTGAAGATCCTACAGGAAAAAGCGACGAGGAATTTATTAAAACAGCTAAAATAATTGAGGAAAAAGTAAAAAATCTAATAAAAAAAATAATAAATAAAGAAATTAAATAAGTTTATTGACAATTACATTCTACACTTGTAGAATGTAATTACAGGAGGTGTTATTATTGTCAATTATAAAAATCCCTGAATCAGAACTGGAAATTATGAAGGCTATATGGTCAAGCCAAATTCCAGTATCTTCTAAGGAAATAGTTAAAATTATGGAAGATAGAAAAGGGTGGAAAATTACAACTGTTCTAACATTACTTTCACGCCTGACAAAGAAAAAATTTATAGATGCAAAGAGGGAAAAAAGGATTACCTATTACACGCCAATTGTAACAGAAGGTGAATACTTAGGATTTGAAACAAAAGATTTTTTCCAAAAGGTTCATGGAAATTCATTAAAAAGTTTTATTACAACACTTCATGATAATGATGATATTAGCGATGATGATCTAGATGAACTGGACAAGTGGATTAAAAACAGGTGATATCTATGTTGGAAATTTTTATAAAAGAGTTATTACATGCATCTTTAGTAGGAAGTTTGGGTATTATTGTCATTGTATTTTTGCAAAAAACTTTATTTAAAAGATATACTCATGCATTTTGTTACTATATATGGTTGACTGTAGTAATAAGAATGATTGTACCTTTTAAAATTCCAATTTACTTATCTCAAGAAGTATATAAATTTTTTGGATACTTTTTTGATGTTAAATTAATAACTGATAATACTAACTGGTTAAATTATAATATGGTAGTAAAAAGCAGCGTTAATGTGGTATCTGTCAATAGTAACAATACAATAAATTATTTTGAGATATTATTTTATCTATGGTTTATTGTTTCAATAACATTCACAGTGTATTATATCATATCTTACATTAGTTTTAATAAAAAAATCAAGCATTTTATGTACGATATCTCTGATGATATCATAACTCATATGTATTCAAACTTATTAGTAGAAATGAATATACGAAAAAAGGTTTCATTAAAGTTCTGCAGGGGAATTTCCACACCACTAGGTATAGGAATAATACATTCTTATATACTGCTTCCAGAAGTTAATTATAATGCTGAAGAAATAAAATATATCTTAAAACATGAACTAATGCATTTTAAAAGACATGATATGCTATATAAAATTATATTGTTAGTAGTTACAATAATGCACTGGTTTAATCCATTAGCTTATATATTATGCAGATTAATAAATAATAATTGTGAATTATCATGTGATGAAGCAATATTAAAGAAATCAGACATAAAAGAGAGAAAATTATACGCATTGACTCTCATTAATTCTCTAAGACTTAATAAAAATAATGCATTTCAAAATAATCTTACTATGGGATTCAATAGTAAGAAAAATATATTAAGAGGGAGACTGGAAAATATGCTGAATTTAAAAAAACGAAAAAAAGGTGTAACTATAGGTGCTCTGGCTGTGATATTAACGATAAGTTCAGTAATTAGTGTAAATGCTTTTGCTAAAAACAGTTCTAGTTCTGTAGATAGAACCAATACATCAATTAATAAAACTGTAAAAACTAATACGCAAAATAATGTAAGAATTGTATATTCAGGTAAAACAAAAGATATGCCGCAAAAATATAAAAATATGTTTAATATTAAAGATTCTACAGAAGACAACACTAAATCAATAGTAATTACAGGTTTTAAAGAGTATACTTATTCAAATGCACCAGAATCTGCAAAGAAACAATATGAAGAAGCTTGTAAAAAATTAAATATAAAGCCAGATCCATCTCATGTTATATTTGCTCATGAAAAATAAAATTTTATTAGTATAACCTAGTATTTTCAATGGATATTATAGGTAATTGTGGATAATTATTGACGCAGTTACCTTTTTGTTTTAAACATAATTTTTATAGAAAACTATTGTAGACAGTGCAGCAATAGATGTAAACTAAATAATGCACAGTTATACGTTAGTACGGATTTAGAAAGGAATCAAAATGAAATTGATAATAGCAGAAAAACCAAGCCTGGCAATGAATGTTGTCAAGAGTATTGGCAATATGAATAAACATGACGGATACTTTGAAAACAGATATTATATTATAACTTTTGCATTTGGACATTTATTGCAGCTTTTCGATGTAGATGATTATTTTAATAGAGAAAAAACAAGATGGAGTTTAGAGGAACTGCCTTTCATCCCGGAAAGCTTTAGATTCAAGCTTAGAGATGATGGTGGAGTAAGAAAACAGTATGAAATTATAAGATCCTTGATTAAAAGAAATGATATATCCGAGATTGTAAATTGTGGTGATGCTGATCGCGAGGGGGAAGTAATTATAAACAATATAATTACTAGAATTTTTCATCAGGAAAATATAAAAAAGCCTGTAAAGAGATTATGGCTGCCTGAACAGACAACTCAAACTATATGCAGTGAATTGAGAAATTTAAAAGATGATGGAGAGTATAAAAATTTATATAATGAAGGTCTTGCAAGGACTTATCTGGATTGGACATATGGGATAAATTTAACAAGGTATCTTAGTATAAAGTGTCAGTCTTTTTTACCCGTAGGGCGTGTCCTTATACCTATAGTAAAGTTTGTCTATGATAGAGACAAAGCAATAGAGAATTTCAAGTCGGAAACTTATTTTGAAATAGGTGCAATTATAAACAAAAACAACTTACAGATAAAGGCAAAACTAAAAGACAGGCATTTTTCAGCAGATGAAAGGAACAAGGCAGATGCCCTGTTAAATAGTTTAAAGGATAAAAAAGCTGTAGTTAGTAAAGTTAAAAAGAGAACAGTTAAAAGGCAGCCTCCTAAATTATTTTCCCTTGATACTATCCAAAATAAAATGTTCAGACAGTATAAAATGGCACTGGATGATACTTTGAAGCATTTGCAAAAATTATATGAAGGCGGATATACGACTTATCCAAGAACCAATACTGAATATCTTGCAGATACGGAAAAGGGAAAAATAAAGCAGGTAATTGCAGCGGTAAAAGAAAAATTTAATGTGGATATAGGTTTTAAAGATAAGAAATCCATATTCAACAGCAGCAAGGTTGAAAGCCATAGTGCAATTACTCCTACAATTAAAATTCCTGATGAGGGGCATTTAAGTGAAGGCGAAAGGAAGGTCTATAATTCAATAAAGAATAGATTTATAAGCAATTTTTTAAATGAGGAAACGATAATCGAAGAAACCAGGGTACTTATTAAAATAGATGATGAGTCCATAGAGCTTAAAGGTAATGTTATAAAGCAGCAGGGATTTTTAAAGTATGAGAAAATTAAAAAAGATAATGAACTTCCTGAATTTATAGAAGGTGAGAAATTAAATACTAAACTTTCTGTAGATGAAAAACAAACTCAAAGGCCTAAAAATGTTACTGAATCTGAACTCAATAATTTTCTTAAAAATCCTTTCAAAAAAAAAGAAGTTGAAGAACTAGAAAATAGTAATGATGATGAAGAATATAAAATGATATTAGAGGGTTGTGAGATAGGTACTGTTGCAACAAGGTCGGGAATTATAAAAAATGCCAAACGCTATGAGTACATAAAAGAAATTAAATCACATTTGGAATGTGAGGAAAAAGGCATAAAATTAATAGAGGCTCTTGAAAAGCTGAAAATTAATCTGGATAAGGAAAAAACCGTTGAGTTTGGAAAGCAACTTAAAAATGTATATAAGGGCAATATAGAAATCAATAATATAGTAGATGAAGTTAAAGATGAATTGAATAATATAATTGCCAATGGAAGTAGTATTCAAATCGATAGGATATATAGTCAAAAAAATAATAAAAAATTCAAAAGCCTTGGCGTTTGTCCAGTATGTAATAAAGGGAAGATAATAGTTGGAAAAACAGGATATGGCTGCAGCAGATGGAAGGAAGACTGTAAATTTTTTATAGCCAAAACCATAGCGGGAAAAACCATAAGTGAGTCTACAGCAAAAAAGCTTATAAAGAATGGGAAAACCAATATTATAAAAGGTTTTAAAAACAGAGCTGGAAAAAGTTTTGATTCAGTGCTTGTTATTAAAGAAGGAAAAGTTGTTTTTGATTTTAGCCTGGAAAATAGAAGCTTGGGGAAATGCCCGATATGTGGAGAAGGAGAAATTACCTCCAATAAATCAGGATATGGATGCAGCAGGTGGAAAGAGGGCTGCAAGTTCTTTATAGGTAAGTGTATAGCAGGAAAAAACATAACTGAATCAATGGCCAAAAAACTTGTAAAAGATAAAAAAACCAATCTTATAAAAGGATTCAAGAGCAGGGCAGGCAAAAAATTTGATGCTGCATTGATAATTGATAAAGATGGAAAAATTGTTTTCATGTTTGAATAAAATATTTTCCATCTATATAGTTCTTTCCTGTAATCTATTGACAATATAATCAATAAAATATTTAACGGCAAGAGATGGCTTTTCCTTGCATTTTAAAGCAATTTCCATTGTACGATAGAAAGTTGGATTGGTTTCCTTGGCTAATATTTCATAAGGGCTTCTTGTAAGGACGAGTTCAGATAATATACTTATCCCAAGGCCATTTTCAACCATGGACATTATAGTATAGTCGTCTTTGGCAATATAATGGATGTTGGGAGTTATGTTGTTGTCTTCAAAAATGTGTAAAATAATATTACTGTTGCCTGTTTCCAGTAAAATAAAAGGTTCGCTGGCAAGTGCCTGAATTGGAAAAAATTTTTCATGGGCATATTTATGATTCTTTGGAATTACCACTTTCAATTTATCATTTTTGAGAAAAATTGTTTTAAAGTTCTTTTTATGAGGCGGACATGTAGAACCAAAATCAACAACGCCATTTGCTATCCACGTTTCTATTTCATTATAATCGCCCTGTAGTAATTCAAATTTGATATTTGGGTATATAATTTTAAATTCTTTTATAAGAGGTGGCAGCCAATGGCAGGACACGCTTGAAAAAGTACCAATTCTGATTAGCCCCGTTTTCATGTTCAAAAGTTCAAAAATCTTCTCAGAAAGTTTATGATGGCTGTTACTGATATTTCTAAGATAGGGAAGTAACTGTTCGCCTTCTGCAGTTAGCCAGACTCCTGAATGAGTCCTGTTTAGAAGCGATATACCAAGTTCTTTTTCTAAAGAGCTAATTATCTGACTTACAGCAGATTGTGTATAGTTAAAATATCCGGCAGCTTTTGTTAAATTCCCCAATTCAATAACCTTCATAAGAACCTCATATCTTGAAATACGCATGTTTGTCAGCCCTTTCGTGCATTAGAAAATCTAATGTTAAATATAACAAAAGTTTGTTTTACTTATATAATACGTGATTATATAATAGATTTATAGAAAAGACAAGCATTATAATTTATAAAATATGAGGTTAATATTATGACACAGAAAAGAGCAAATCTATTACTTCTAACTGTTTCTATGGCATGGGGAACTTCCTATTTGCTTATGAAAATGGGACTTGGGGACATAGGTCCTTTCAATTTAATTGCACTCAGATTTGGACTTGCATTTTTCGTAACATTCGTTCTTCTTTTTAAAAGAGTTAAAGATGTAAATATTAAAATAATTGTCCATAGTGCAATAATAGGACTTATATTGTTTTGTATATTTACAAGTATTTTGCTGGGACTTAAAACAACAACAGCTTCCTCAGCAGGTTTCCTGGTAGGTACTACAGTAGTATTTGTACCTTTAATGCAGGTCTTTATAAATCACAAATTGCCTCAAATAAAAACAATACTGGGTATTTGTGTAGTACTTGCAGGTATAGGATTTCTAACTTTGAAAAATGGATTTGAGATGGATTTTGGATCAGTATTATGTTTACTGGGTGCAGTGTTCAACGCAATATATATTATAACAACAAAGCATTTTGTTAAATCAGAAAATACATTGCAATTGGGAGTTTTTCAGTTGGGATTTGCCTCATTATTTGGAATTCTATTTTCATTTATTTTTGAAAGTCCCAAATTACCGAATACCCAAAATGGATGGATAGCAGTTTTAGGTCTTGCTGTAATATGTAGTGCCTATGGTTTTGTAGTACAACCTATAGCACAAAAATATACTACCCCGGAAAGTACCAGCTTTACATTTGCGTTGGAACCAATATTCTCATCTGTTTTTGCTTCTTTATTTTTACATGAGGTACTCGGCATTCAGGAGTATTTTGGAGGTGCACTTATACTGATGAGTTTGTTTATTTCTTCCCAAGGTAAAGCTAATGTTTCTAATAGATTACATGTTAAGACAAGATAGGAGCAGTAAACTATAAATTTTGAAAAGGCACAATAAATAATTTAATTATTTATTTACAGTATTTTGAATTCAAGACATGGTGCAAAACAGTATTTGATTTTTGCTGCTGCAAGTGAAAAAATGCTTGCAAGCTATTCTTATGGTGAATTGGAAAAGCTATTGGATGATAATAATTTCTTGATTTATGAACATTTGATACTTGATGAAATAACAGACCAGTATTTCAAAAAATATAATCAAGCAAATCCAGAATATCCAATAACAGCTTTTGATAATGTGAATTATTGTTTGGCGGTTAAACAATAAAGACAAAATTGATAATTATAGATATAATTTTTATATAATGAATCTTATCTGAAGGGGAGGTAAAGTATGAAATATTATGTCGTTGACGCTTTTGCTGATGAGGTATTCAAAGGAAATCCAGCAGGTGTATGTGTTTTAGACGATCCGATAGATGATAATACAATGCAAAAAATTGCAGCAGAAAACAATTTATCAGAAACGGCTTTTGTAGTAAAAAACGGAAGTAGTTATAATTTAAGATGGTTTACTCCAAAGGCTGAAGTAGATTTATGCGGACATGCTACTTTGGGGACTTCTTATGTTATTTCTAATTATGTTGACATGGGAATTGAAAACATGACATTTAATACTGCAAGTGGAATACTTAAAGTTAAACGAAATGGTGATTTATATGAAATGGATTTTCCATTGAGAGAACCAGAAAAGATAGAATTATCACATGCAATAATTTCAGAGGCTATTGGTATTACCCCTATTGCAGCATATTTATCCAGAGACTTGTTTGTGGTGCTGGAAACAGAACAACAACTCAGAGAATTAACTCCAAACTTTTCTAAGATGATAAAACTGAAAGATGGATTGGGAGTTATTGTTACAGCCAGAGGTACTGATGTGGATTTTGTATCTCGCTGCTTTTATCCAAAACTTGGTGTAAATGAAGATCCAGTAACAGGTTCGGCACATAGTAATTTAATACCATTTTGGTCGCAGAGACTAAACAAAGATGTAATGGTAGCCAGACAATTGTCATCACGTGGAGGAACATTATATTGTAAACTAGCTGGAGATAGGGTAAAAATAAGTGGAAAAGCTGTGCCTTATATGATTGGAAATATTAATATTCGTAGATAAATAGTAAATTTATCTGAGGGATTTACTAAAAGAGTGTACAATACTATTCTTATCATTCATAATTACTTTTACAGAAAACTTGTTAAATGAATTAGAAGTGGTAAAATACGAAATGCTTGTATCGGAACAGTTCCTGAAGAATATATTCCTGACTTTATATATGCTGAGAGTACAGATACTTATCTTCAGCATGGGATGTTTGAGAAAGAGTTGGATATAAAAGGAGATGTAAACAGATGACAGAAAAAGAGAAAATGTAAACTTTATAAGTTAAAGGATATCTTTAGTACTCGTAAAAATAACAATTGGTTAACTTATAAGGAGCAACTATCCTAATCATTATATATTAGGTGGAATAGTTAGTATATCTTAAATTATGGATGGCATTTATGTTTTTTATATTTTATAATGATAAAAATTTTTTTAGTGTCTGGAGGTGTCGCTATGATTTATTCACCATTAAATGAATGTGATGTTCCTGTAATCCGTTAATCAGCGGATAGTTTCCGCTGATAATTTCAACCTATATTGAAATTTTAAAGCGGAGGGAAATTAAATGAATTCAAATAAAATTTTAGGTGCTATTTTTCTTAGTATATCTGCCAGTATCTGGGGTGGAATGTTTGTAGTTGTTAAAGTTGTTGTTGAGTATATACCGCCAGTTGAGTTAGTTTGGCTGCGTTATCTAATTGCACTGTTTTTTTTAGTTATTTTTGGATTGATAAGAGGGATAAAGTGGCGTATTGCACGACAAGATTTATTTTTAATTTTTCTAATTGGATTAATTGGAAATACAATCTCTATTGTCACACAAGAAACTGGAACCTGGCTGTCTTCTGCCCAGTTGGGTGCAGTTATTACATCAGCAACTCCAACTTTTATGATTATTTTTGCCTGGTTATTATTAAAAGAAAGAATTACCTCGGTAAAAATAATTTCGATTATTATGGCTACCTTAGGTGTAATTATGATTGTTGGTATTCACATAACAGGTAATCATGGTCTACTAGGAGTATTGTCGTTAGTTGTTGCCGCATTAACCTGGGCATTAATGTCAGTACTCATAAAAAAAGTATCTGGAAAATATGACTCGCTTCAAATTACAATCTATGCTACTTTTGTTGCTATTGTTTGTTTAACGCCATTTGTAATAAATAATTTTTCTGTATTTAATAATATTCATTTTACTGATTCGAAAATAATATTGAGTTTGCTTTATCTAGGTATTGTCTCTACTGCTGTTGGTTTCGTGATGTGGAATAAGGGACTCCAGTTAATGAATGCTGGTAGTTCGGGTCTATTTTTCCTCTTTCAACCCATAGTAGGTACTTTATTAAGCTGGCTGGTTCTCGGTGAGGGTATTTCCTGGGGATTCTTTTTGGGAACAGTATTAATACTGGGCAGTGTCTGGGTAACTATACGGTTTGTTGATTAATAAGATATCATGAATTAAAAAGGGAGAATGGAAAATGAATATAACATTAAATCAGAATTTATTGATATCAATATTTAATAGATAGGAGAAAAGAATGAAGTCATTTTTACTAGAAGTTGGGGCTATTAAATATAGAAGATTTGAATTTGATTTTTAAAATGGACAAAGAACCCCCAAAGCACTTTTGATGGTGCTTTGGGGATTTCTTTTCATTTACACAAACCCATGTTATTCTATATTATTTTTGAAGCTATAAAGATTTATACATTAAGACTATACAAGCCCTTGTGATCTCATTGCTTCTGCTACCTTGATAAATCCTGCTATGTTTGCTCCACTTAAATAGTCATTGCCAAGTCCATATGTATGTGCTGTTTCAGCGGATTTCTTGAATATATTCTGCATGATTTCTTTTAATTTATCATCTACTTCTTTAGATGACCAGCTTAATCTCATGCTATTCTGGCTCATTTCTAATGCAGAAACTGCAACACCACCGGCATTGGCAGCTTTTGCAGGACCATATAACAGATTATTTTGTTTATAGATTTGAATAGCTTCTGGAGTACTTGGCATGTTTGCTCCTTCGGCTACTAATTTAACACCATTGTCAGTGATTTTACGAGCTTCTTTTTCACCAATTTCATTTTGTGTTGCACAAGGTAGAGCTATATCATATTTTAAATCCAGGTTCCAAACGGAGCCTTCATGATATTTTGCACCTTTAACTCGCTCAGCATACTCTTTTATTCTCCCTCGTTCAACCTCTTTAATTTGTTTTACAACGGAAAGATCAATACCATTTGTATCAACTATGTATCCATTTGAATCTGAAACAGCTAATACAGTTCCTCCTAATTCATGAACCTTTTCAACAGCATAAATAGCTACATTTCCCGATCCTGAAATTACAACTTTTTTATTTTTAAAAGAGTCATTTAAGGTATTTAGCATTTCTTCTGTATAATATATCAAACCAAATCCTGTAGCTTCCGGACGAATTAAAGAACCGCCGTAGCTTATTCCCTTACCAGTCAATACACCTGCCTGATAGCCTTTTAAACGTTTGTATTGTCCGTACATATAACCTATTTCTCGGCCTCCTACACCAATGTCACCAGCAGGTACATCTAAATCCGGGCCAATATACTTTGATAATTCTGTCATAAAACTTTGACAAAATCTCATAATTTCATTATCTGATTTACCTTTGGGGTTGAAATCGCTTCCACCTTTACCTCCACCAATTGGAAGTCCAGTTAAGCTATTTTTGAATATTTGCTCAAATCCCAAAAACTTAATAATACTAAGGTTTACTGTTGGATGGAATCTAAGCCCCCCTTTATATGGGCCGATAGCTGAATTGAATTGTACTCTAAAACCTCTATTTATCTGATATTGACCTTTATCATCAATCCATGGCACTCGAAATTGAATTGCACGTTCGGGTTCTATAATACGTTCCAATATATTCTCATGAATATACTCCGGATGCTTGTCTAAAACGGGCTCCATAGTATTTAAAAAGTTTTGAACAGCTTCTTTAAACTCTGGTTGATAAGGATCTCTATTATTGATTTTTTCTAAAATACTTTTAATGTATATTTTAGTTTCTTCCATATTGTTTAACATCCCTTCTTGAATTTTTTAGTCCTAAATCAATAAATATAGATGCATTACTTGCATCATTTTATTAAATGAACTCAACTTATATGTTATATTAAAATTAATGGAATTACAATAATTTAATTTTTATAAGGAGAATTAGACTTATGCAAATCAAATATTTTTTAAAAGAAGGTAAAATAATGACAAATATTACAATACGTATGGCAACTAAGGCAGATGTAAAAGAAATTTTGGATATATATGTACCTTATGTGAATAATACTGCAATCTCTTTTGAATATGATGTTCCATCTGTTGAAGAATTTACTGATAGAATTATTAATATATCAAAACAGTATCCCTACATAGTAGCTATAGACAGTAATCGAATTATTGGTTATGCATATGCTTCGTCATTTAACAAGCGAGTTGCATATGATTGGGCTGTTGAAACTACTATATATTTGAGGCAGAATTGTCGAGGTAAAGGTATAGGAAAAAAATTGTATTTAGCTTTGGAGGAAATATTAAAGAGACAAAATATCCTTAACTTGAATGCATGTATAGCATATACATCTACTGAGAATGCATATCTGACTAATACAAGTATGTATTTTCATGAGCATTTAGGATATAAAAAAATTGGACATTTTACAAAATGCGGATATAAGTTTGGAAGTTGGTATGATATGATTTGGATGGAGAAAATTATTGGAGAGCATTCTGAAACCCCAAAATCAGTTATCCCAATATCAAAATGGCATGAATTACAATTATAAATTAAAGTTGATTTGATTCACAATGTTAGAATTTAGCCATTTAAAAAAATAAGTTGAAATACATTTTAAATCATTATATGATGAATTCAGGCATCGATGTACTATATTTAAAAAGAAGGTAAGTTATGAATACTAATATTGAAATGATACCATCATATAAAGTTGCTTATATACGGAGAACAGGACCTTATGGTTCAGAGAATGTACAGATAATGGAACAATTAAAAAATTGGGCTAGAGAAAAGAACTTATTAAATGAAAGTTCAATCATATTAGGAATAACCCAAGATAATCCTCAATTCACAGAATCTAAAGATTGTCGTTATGATGTATGTTTAGTTATTTTAGATGAATTTAAGAATGACAATAAATACATTAATTTTGGAGAAACCATTGGTGGAAAATACTGCGTATTTAAAATAAGTCATATGGCAGCTGCTGTGCAAAAAGCATGGATGGAGATATTTCAACAGTTATCAAAAAGGAATTATGAAATTGATGATAGAAGATCTATTGTTGAACGCTATGCAATGCGGATGATAGATAAACATTACTGTGAAATTTGTGTACCAATATTATAAAAATATTAGGACAAATAGTAATTTGTAGAAATAATTAAAATAACGACAAATCAGAATCTGCCGTGAATTTATTGGAGAGAACCTCACAATTTGCAGTCATAAATGGAGGATAGCTATAAATTAGGGCTGAAAGGCGTTCATCTTTTCAGTCCTAATTTATTTCTTTTTTTGCTATTGACCGATATGGTTATTAGTATTACAATAACCATATCGGTTATTGTAGGAGGCGACGAGAGCATGAAATTAGACTTAACCAATTTTAATAAAATATCCACAGATAAACAAAAGATGGTCATCAATGCAGGTTTTCTATGCTTTGGGCAAAACGGTTATAACAAAACCTCGGTTGCAGATATTGCAAATGCTGCGGGAATATCTAAGGCTTCTCTTTTTCAATATTTTGGAAACAAAACAGATATGTATTTGTTCTTATATGATTTTGCCGGAAAAGAGGTAGCAGGTAGAATCACGAAAGGAACAGATGACTATTTTGAGTGTGCTGAAATGTATGTGAAAAGTCTTGCAGCAGCAAGC
Source organism: Clostridium tyrobutyricum (assembly GCF_019144085.1). Taxonomy (GTDB): domain Bacteria; phylum Bacillota; class Clostridia; order Clostridiales; family Clostridiaceae; genus Clostridium_B; species Clostridium_B tyrobutyricum_A. The sequence continues at coordinate 103,650 of NZ_JAHHUY010000001.1, read as the reverse complement.
AATGACTATCCTAATTTATTTGATTTCCTGGTTCTTCAATCACAACGCAAGGATTTTTCAGAGGTCGAGGGCATTCTCGAAGTGGCTAACGAAGTCTGTGAGTTTAACACAAACACACTATATGACAAGGTAGACTGGAACAAGTTCAAAGAAGGTTTTGATAAGACAACAGTTCAAAATATTTTTAATTGGCTTTCAACTGGTTGCATTACTCAACTTTCGTTGGAAATGGAGCCGAAACTGGTTTTTGATGAAATGCTGAGATACTTGAAACTTTTGAAAAATTCAATGTACAAGGAGGATTAAATAATGATATGTATTATAATATTAATCGTGATAGAAACTCTTGTCCTTCTGGTACTTGGTATGCGAATGCTTCACGATACGCAGAAAAAGAAAATGCGCGGGAAAACATTTGCGATTCAAAATGTTGAAACGAATATGGATATTCGTGTTTATAACGCAGGCGTTTTGGATGAAACAAGAATTATCATTTATCCGCATCACAACTGGGAATGCATGACTTGGCAAATGGTTGAACGAGAGGATGACTCATATATGCTGAAAAATCTTTATACAGAAAAAGGCTTTGAAGCTTCTGGAAATCCTGCTGATGGAGTCAAGCTGTGGCAGCAGCCATTAAGCGGAAAAACATCACAAGCATGGATTTTTGAGAAAGTTGGTGAATGTCATCGTATTCGACTGTATAATACAGAATTGTATCTTACTGCACCGGAGAACAAGTCAAATACAGATGTGCTGCTCAAATCTTTAGAAGATTCTGATAAACAATTATGGAAGTTGGTTGCACAGCAGCCAATTATGTGAGGTGAAGACAATGAAAAAGAAAATCATACTTATTACAGGTGCATCAAGCGGCATTGGTAAAGAGACAGCATTGGCTCTTGCAAAGCAGGGACATAAGATTATAATCCACGGTAGAAATCCTGAAAAGACAAAAAAGGTTTATGAAACAATTATAAACGAAAATGGAAATAAAGACATAGACATGTACACAGCTGACCTTTCTTTAATGTCGGAAGTAAAAAAGTTTGCCAATAAAATCATTGAGCACTATGACCACATTGATGTTCTTGTAAATAACGCTGGAGGACAGTTTGGAGGCACACGAGAAGTAACAGCTGAAGGACATGAAAAAACGCTTGCAATAAATACTTTGTATCCATTCTTGCTTACAAATTTGTTACTTCCACTTCTTATGAAAAGCAAATCAGCAAGAATTGTTACCGTAGCAAGTGAGTCATATCGTCAAGGCGGGAAACCGATTTATGATGATATCGAGTTGGAACGAAATTACTCACTTTTCAAATCCTATGGACTTTCAAAGTTATATGTGTGGTGGATTATGCGCCAGTTTGCAACACGACTTAAAGAAAAAGGAATTAATAATGTAACAGTCAATACTGTTGAACCGGGGTCTGCTATTACTTCATTAGCAAGGGTGTCAATGAAGAAGCATCCTCTTATGTTAATTATATCAATTTTGTGGCTTCCTTTTATGCGGTCTGCTAAGTATGGAGCCAAGACTAGTATTTATATGGCTACTTCTGAGAATGCCGAAGGCGTAACGGGAAAATTTTACGGGAAGTGTAAAGAAAAGAACATAAATAAAAAATGGTTATCTGAAGAAGGCGAACAGAAAATCTGGGATTTTTGCATTCATGCCTGCGAGCCATATCTTACAAGGAATGAGATTTTAGAGGAGGTATCAGAATGATAACGTTATATTTTTCAGCAACAGGCAACAGCCTTACAGTTGCAAAGAAAATCGGTGGAGAACTTATCTCCATTCCTCAAGCAGTTAAGAATGATCAATATAAATTTGAGGATGATGTGATAGGACTTGTATTTCCAACCTATTGTTGCTATCCGCCAAAGATTGTAAGAGATTTTATGGCGAAGGCAAAGCTGAAGGCAGACTATTTGTTTGCCGTTGCCACTTACGGAAATGCTATGGGTAAAGGCGGAGACGGAAGTGAAATGCTTGAATTTGATAAGTTGGCAAAAGCTGCAGGATATAGTTTTTCATATTTGAATAGTATTTTAATGGTAGATAATTTTATCGATAACTTTGATATTGAAAAGGAAATCAAAAAAATTCCATCGAAAAGGATTGATGAGAATATTATTTTAACCATCGAGGATATTAAGAATAGAAAAACATATATCAAAAATCCGGGATTTATGGGAAAAATGATAACTGCAATATGTAAAGGTCTTGTGGCTTCACAGGATAAAGGACTTGCAGCACAAAAATTCCTTGTCGATGACTCATGTACCGGCTGTGCCACTTGTGTCAAGGTTTGTCCTTACGGAAATATAAGCGTCAGAGACGGCATCCCACAGTTTGGCACAAACTGTATGAGTTGTTATGCTTGCATTCACAACTGCCCACATAAAGCCATCCACAAGAAAAGCGAGAAAAGTGCGAAGAGATGGAGAAATCCAGAAGTCACGCTCAAGGAAATTATCGCAGCAAATTACCAATGATACATGAATTCCAATTTAATGCATAGATAATTTAATAACCTTTTTAGACAAGACAAAATATAACACAGAAAGTCGGGAATAACCACTTGAAAAGAAATAAGATATATTTACAGATATGGGGATGATGATTATGGGATGGATTGAAGGAATCGGTGAAGCTATCAACTATATTGAAGAGAATATCACTGAAGAAATCACAATGAAAAATATTGCAAAAAAAGCACTTATGTCTCCGTTCTATTTCCAAAAAGGCTTTGCAATGCTTTGTGGTTTTACAGTGGGAGAGTACATCAGACAACGGAGGCTTACCCTTTCCGGCAGGGAGCTTGTTTCTATTGATGAAAAAATCATTGACATTGCACTGAAATATGGATACACCTCACCGGATAGTTTCACAAGAGCCTTTACTCGATTTCACGGTGTCACACCCACTTCTGTTCGAAAAGATGGAGCAATGATTAAATCGTTTGCTCCTCTGAAAATCAAATTTTCATTGGAAGGCGGTTATATTATGGATTACAAAATTATTAAGAAAGATTCGTTTACTGTCATGGGCATATCAAAGGTGTTTAAATATGATAATGCAGCTACAGAAATTCCACAGTTTTGGACAGAGCATTATCAAACAGGAAAAGATAAATTTGTATGATGAGTTTGAATATTTGATTGCAGACAATTATGATCCATCCATAAAAACACCTAATGGTTTTCTTACAAAGATTATTCTTAAACATACGTGGGCTGTTTTTGCTTGTAAGGCTGCAATGCCGAAATCTCTGCAAGATGTGAACAGAAAAATCTTCTCAGAATGGCTGCCTAATTGCAAGGATTATGAAATTGCAGCAGGTTATAATATTGAAATGTACGCTGATATAGCTGATTATCCGCAAGGTAATCAATATGAGGGAAATAAACATGAAGAAGAAAAAAATATTTATAAATCTATCTATTATCTTTTCTTTGATATTTGTAGTGTTTTTGAATTCTACATCTTTTTTACCTAATAAAGTATCTGCTTCTACAAGTAACTTTCTTATTGTTCACAAAAGTGGCGAATTTAAAAATTATGTTTATACAAATCTTTATATTAAATAATAATATAGAGATATTTTGGTTAGGGGGATAACTTTGAGAATATTAAAAAAGGACAATAGATTTTACTTGATTTCAATGTTAACAGCATTGGCATTGTGTGTTTTATGGGTTGTATTTGTTAAAACTGTGCCTTATTCAGATTTTGATTATTATTATGATTTGGCAAAAAAGATCTCAGAAGGTGGAAGTTTTGGCGATACATATACGAGTGTAGGTTATTCCATTATACTGGGATTTATATTTAGTATTTTTGGAAAGGGCATTATCGTAGGAGAAATATTCAATTTAATTCTCACTGCTATAGGCTATTTATTAATGTACAATTTAATAAAAAAAATTAATATAAGCGAAACCGGTAAGAAAATGATTTTTATAATTTTTGTATTTTTCCCTGCAAATATTTTTTACAACAGTATTATTGGAGTTGAAATCCTCTTTACTATGCTGCTGCTTTTAATTACAAACATATACTTTTCGAATAACAAATTTAAATATGTTTTTATAGGTATTTTGGCAGGGGTTGAAAATATGATAAAACCATTTTTTATTGTATTTTTCTTTGTTATATTTTTAGTAGAAATAATTATTGATAAAAAGTTGTTGAAGCCAATGGTAAATTCCATGATAGTTCTCATCCTTACGTGTGTTGTTACAGCTCCAATGGTATATAGAAATACCAAGCTTGTGGGACAATTTACTTATGTGTCCAATAACAATGGCATAGTTTTGTATATAAACAATAATTCTCAAAATACAAAGGGAAGGTGGATGGCAGCAGCAGATGTTGAAAATTCCATAGTTTCAACTGACAAATATAAAGAAGCTAATATGACCCAGAAAAACAAGATGCTTTCAGCTGCAGCTAAAAAATGGATAAAAAATCATCCAAAACAATTTTTGATTTTAGGCTTCAAAAGGCTTTTCAATACGTATTTTGTAGGGGATGACATACTTTTTACCTACAATCGGGCAGGGATTGGTAGTGCTATTCAAAGTATGCTTTTGATTTATACAAACATAGTGAGAAATATAATATTTGTGCCCGGAATAATTGCGATTATATTATTTAGTATAAAAGTGCTAGAAATGCTTTTAAGGAGAAAAGAAAATGAAATAGATAGATTTAGTTTATATGCACTTGTGACCTTTTATATGTTTACATCAATGTATTTTATGACAGAGGGACAAGGAAGATATGCTTTCCCATTTATATTTATAGTTATATACTTTTTTTGTAGCTGGAGAAATATTTTTAAAATACCAGTTAAACATTAATAGTGTCTTGATAACTAATTATTTTAATTTAAGATTTAGTTTGTGAACTAGAAAAACTCCAAGATATACTATTCGATGATATAAGCACTAACAATTTCTCCATAATAAGCAGTATGAAAATCTTTGTTTGAACCATGAAATAAGCTGTCAACATTCTGTGGGTAAAATATAGTTTTGTTTTCTTCTGTAATTTCATTCTTATCTTGTTTTTGTTTGTATACAACCCTGCACTCAAGTGTTAAGGGAAGTTCTTTAATAGCAGGAACAGAAATACTAGTAGGTTCTTCAAGTGTCAAGTTAAGTGTTTTGATTTTATCAACTTCACGACCGGATTTTGTTCCACAAATCCCCAATATTTTTTTATCAAAATCTCCATGTGGTATGTTTATTGTAAATTCAGGATTTTCTTCAAGCTGATGTTTTGTAAAACGATTTTCTCTAACAAAAACTGTAAAAATCGGTTTTGACCATTCAATTCCAAGTGTGCCCCAGGAAATAGTCATAGAGTTTACTTTGTCATCTACCTTTGTGGTCAACAAAACTCCCGTTTTGACCGCTTCCATAATCTCCTTGGCATAATTAAATACTTCAATTTCTTTTTTCATAGTGTTATCCTCCTTAAGATTTCGTTGTCTCCATGATATACTAATATGCAATCAATAACAAGTATGTACTTTTTTGTAAGGTACTATCTAAAAGGAGAATTTGACTGTTGCAAGTTAAATATTTTTTACAGGGATTTTTATTTGGACTAGCTTATGTAGCTCCTATAGGATTACAAAATTTATATGTAATTAATACTGCAATATTAAAAAATAAGTCTGCTGTGTTTAAAACAGCTATTATAACAATATTTTTTGATATTTCACTTGCACTAGCATGTTTCTTTGGTATTGGATTTATTTTAGAAAAATTTCAAATTTTAAAAAATATAATAATGCTTTTAGGAAGTATATGTGTGATTTACATAAGCATATCTCTAATTAGAACAACTACGGATAAAATAGGTGAAACAAAAATAGATGATGAATCTATTTTAAAGATTTTTCAAACTTTTTTATAATAGGCACTTCGCTTGCTTCTTTTACCTGGTTTAGTTCAATATCACTTATAGTTTCTATTAATAAAAGTAGATTTAACGCCAAGATTTTAAAAATTATAAACTTAGTCTGTGGATTTGTAATGTTAATATACGGATTTAAATTAGCATATAATTTAATAGTAAATATTATTTAATATCTATTTAATATATTATTGCCATGAAATTTGTAATGTATTTCTGTCAACTAGCCGCCTAAAAATGTAAAGAGGATATCCTGCAATAATTGCACCGGTAATATTTTTGCTCTTAGGGATTTTTAAAAGCTTAAGTAGAGGTTGATAATTTGATTGGGCACAGTATTCAAACAATCCAGACCAACAAGTACCTAATCCTAGAGAAGGCGCATAAAGTTGAGCATAGGTAAGTGCAAAATGCGTATTGTCCCGGCCAAGAGAGGACATTTCTTTATCTGCCAAAGCAATAATCAGACAAGGTGCATTTCTAAGAATAGTATCTTTACCATTTCCCTTATATTGACGTATGGTATTCACTGTGTTTTTAGACCAGGGAGAATTCTTTAAGGCTCCATCTTTAAGGCTTTTTTCTGCCCAGTCTGCAATTACAGCTGTAATATTTTTTAAAGTATCAGGATCATCTACAACATGGTAAGATACTCCTTGTGAATTACAGGCAGTAGGTGCAAAACGAGCTATATCAAGAAGTTTTCGAATGGTTTCATGTGATATACGTTTTTTCCTATAAGAGCGAATTGAACGCCGTGCTCTAAGAAATTGGGTTGTTGTCTCAACATCAGGTATTAGTGATTTTTCAAGTAGAACCTGATTCTTGAGAGGAGCTCTACTGTTATCCAATGCACCATTTGGACAAACAGCTACACAGTGTCCACAGGCAATACAAAAATCATCAACAACTAAGGGACCATATTTTCCCATGCCAAGGGTTCCACGACAAACTCCTACACAAAGTCCACATTGTGTACACTTGTCATGATTAACTTGTATAAATATATTTTTATTCATCTATTATTTGTCTCCAGTATGAAGTATAATCTTGAGAGATTTTATTTTTCCTCCATCAAGAGAAAAATGAAAATCCATAGGAAGTGGACTTCCTTCAAAGTTACCAGAGAGTATAGCTGCAACTACAATAACGTTGTTTTGATTTGTACAATCAGTTATCTCAAGAGTTACATTTGCATCTCTATTGGCATTTAAAATATGATTACTAATTTCTATAGGTCCATGATAGTCAGTATCTTCATCATGTAAAACAGCATCTTCTTTAAAACATTCTTCAAGTAATGATACATCATAAATATCACATGCATGATAATATGTAGCAATTGGTGTTGGCAATATTATACCTTTGCAGTTGGAAGATATTACAATATGCAAAAGGCCTATTTTAGATTCTATTATGAAAAAGTGGAAATCTAGAAATAATGGATCAGGTAGTCCTGTTTTATCAAAATCTCCAGTTGCTATAGCCGTAACTACAATTCCTTTAATATCCTTTACTATATTGGTAATTTTGAGTCTCAGGTGATCTTCAAAATATGTTTGTTCACTCCATTTTTTTATTGCAGATTTTCCATGATATTTATTTCCTGCGTCAATAACAATAGCATCATCACTGAAGGTTGAGATAAATGTAACAGGATCATCCGTATTCGCGGTCTGGAAATGTGTCTTAATTACATCTGGCAATTGAAATTTATTTTTCATAATAATTCTCCTCTGAATATTTATTATGCTCGGCTTTAATAATACAAGAATTTCTGAGCATATTTTAATTATATAGAATATAACTTGACGACATTACGTCAAGTTATAATTGGTTATTAATGATATTTATTAAAAATTTTCTTTGCTTTATATTGAATAATATTACGCAGCTGTTGAGGTTCAATTATATCAATATCATCTCCAAATGACAGCAGATATCCAATCAACCATTTACTTTCAGGGAAAGAAGCATCTATGGTAAAGGAACCGTCTTGATTTTTAATAATTTTTTCCTCACTAAACTCATCATATACTCTATAAGCACTATTGGAAGATATTTTCAACTTCATATCAATCATTTTTTGAGAACTTTTTTGATGATTTTTTTTGATTCTCTCCAATCTTCTGGTGAAATGATAATCAGTTACTTTAATATTTGACATACGTGAAATTTTAAATGTTCTGTATTCATTTCTATACAAACAAAATCCATAGAGATACCATGTATTTGCTTTGAAAAGAAGCTTTACCGGTTCAACCTTTCGGGTGCTTTTTCTACCAGAGTTGTTTATATATTCAAATTCAATTATCAAATAGTTAAGTATGGCATTTTTTAGAGTAGTAAATTTATATATTTGATCTTTATTGCTGCCCCAGGGTGAAGGGTCTACTTCAATCCAGTTAACTATGTTTTTATTAAATAAGCTGCTTAACTTTGAAAGTATTTTATTTTTTCCTGGATTTGGTGTTAAACTTAGACTTTGCAGAGCGAACAATATCTCATTTTGCTCTTTTTCTGAAAGAATAGATTTATTGAGTACATAATTATCTAATAGAGCTATACCACCACCCTTTCCCTGGTTTGTGTAAATCGGTATCCCAGCTGAAGAAAGTATATCAATATCTCGATATATTGTTCTTACTGATACTTCAAAATACTCTGCTAGTTTACCTGCTGTTACTATTTTTTTATTAAGAAGAATGTATATGATTTCAAATAATCTGTTAATCTGCAACATTATCGCCTCACTTATACTATAGAACATATAACTTGACAATAGTATGTCAGATTATATATTTTTTCATATATTATAATGGCAATATATTACACGAGATTATATAATTTATTTAAAATGTAATTTAATGTTATTTACACAAACACCAAAAATAGATTTATAAAATAAGAAGGGGGAAGATTATGAGAAATCTTATAATGTTTATAATACCAATTTTCTTAGTAGCTATATTGAATATTATATTGAAGAAAAATAGCAGTAAGCTTGGAAAGAAACTATTATGGCAGCATTACTTATTCGGGTATCTTTTATTATTCTATCTTATGATTAATTTAGTATCAGTGGTAGGTGTTCCTTCTTGGTTTGAATGGAAACTAAGTTTAAAGCTAGGACAACCAATATTTCATACTAATAATATGAATTTAGTGCCTTTTAAAGATGCATTGGATACTACAAGTATATTTAATATTATACTATTTATACCTTTTGGATTACTTTTGCCAATTCTGTGGGATAAATACCGTAAATTATTACTAACATTTTGTTATGGATTCATCTTTTCTCTTATTATTGAAGTAAGCCAATTATTTACAAGAAATCGTACTTGTGACATAAATGACTTGATTTTTAATACTTTAGGAACTGTATGCGGCTGGTTGATTTTTAATGGCTTTAGAAAGATTTTTTACAAATTAGCTAATAAAACAGTGGTTAATAGCAATACTTCTATTAGTAAATTAGAACCACATTTATACATAGTGATTGCTTTTGTATATGCTTTTTTTGCATAATATTAGAATATTGTTTATCAATTAAATATCTTTTGAAAATTCATTATTAGCGATATTACGTATTCGATTCATAGTTTTATAGAAAATAATTGGTTCTTCAATATGAGGTGCATGTGAAGAATGCTTAAACCAAATCAACTCTTTTAGTGGAGCCTCCAATTGATTATAATATTTATCTACTAATTCAAAAGTAGACACATAATCATATTGCCCAGTTAGAAAAAATACTGGTATCTTGATTTGCGGAATTTGATTAAGCAAATCTACATTGTCAGACCACCCCCATAGATTTTCAGCTGAAAAATAAAGTCCTTTTTTATAAAGTACTTTATTTAATGGAAAAATTTTATTTGAAATTATATAATTAAATATCATATAAAAATTAATTTTTCTGTGGTTACCTTTTCCTAGTTTGTACAACCACTGTCTTTCATTATGTATTCCATTTCTTCCATTGCAATATAAACCATCCTCCATTCGTGCTATTGTTGTTAATTCTTCTATTGCTTGATTATTCTTATGCTTTCGAGCTATCTCAAGGGTATAGTTATATGAAATTTGCTCGTTCAACCTGCCATTTACAACTTGTGCAATTCCGATATAAGCATAAAAATTATCAGGATATCTGTCTACTGTACTTATTCCTAAGAAAGAACCCCATGAATGGCCTACTAAAAAAATTTTATCCTTATTAAATTCCTTCTTCAAATATTCCACTAATTCATTTGTATCAGCTAACAGTTGTTTAACATTTATTGATTCTTTAGTAACTTCATTTGTATATGAATTTCCCGCACCACGCTGGTCCCAGTTAACAATGGTAAATATCTTTTCAAGTTGAGGATCATAATATCTGCATACTGCTCCCGGTCCTCCATGTAAAAAAAGCATTATAGGATTGGAAATATTTCTACCTCTGATAGAAATCCATTGACCTACTCCACCTAACTGAATTATTTTAGTTATATTAATATTTTTATTGAGTTTCTGTAATCCTAAATATTTTAACATCTCAATGCCTCGCAATAATATTAGTTTTGATATATATAATTAAATAAAGTTAATGCTAGTTTATAATAATTTACAACTGTGAATTAAATAATAAGTAAATTATATCATTATCTATTTTTTGTCTTAGAGTGGGTTTTATTAACTTATATTATTCTATAATAAATAAATCATATCTTTTTTATTAAATTTTCAAGCAATAATTTTATTCTGTTTAATTTATAATAATATCTACCTTTTGTAATAAATTTATTTTTTCTTTATTTTTACTATACTTTTATTATATTTTTGACTTTTATAATGAATATAGAATAAATGTTTAAGAGGTGATTAAAGTGAATAATAAGGTTCTGGAAGTAAACCATATTTCTAAAAAACGTGGCAGAAAAAAAGTGTTGGATGACATCAACTTTTCTATAAGTAAGGGTGAAGTATGTGGTTTTGTAGGTAGAAATGGTGCAGGCAAGACCACATTGATTAAAATTATAACAAGTATGTTGATTCCCGATGAAGGTGAAGTAATAATTTGTGGAAAGAATCTCAAAACTGAAAGAGAAAAAGCTCTAAAAAATATTGGAGCGGTAGTAGAAACGCCTGTGATGTACGGATATATGACAGGAAGGCAAAACCTAAATTATATATCAAGTGTACTTGATGGTATAACAAATAATGAAATAGAAGATGCTATAAAATTTTCAAACTTAGGGAACAAAATTGATGAGAAAGTAAAAAAATATTCTCTAGGTATGAAACAAAGGCTGGGGCTTGCAGAAGCACTGATGGGGAATATATCATTATTAATATTAGATGAACCTACAAATGGACTGGATCCAATGGGAGTTTTTGAACTTAAAAACACTATAAATACACTGGTTAAAGAAAAAGAAGTAAGTATTTTCATATCTTCACACATATTAAGTGAAATAGAAAACATATGTTCAAAGGTTGTATTTATAGATGATGGAAAAGTTATTAGTGTTCAAGAAATAGATGATAAAGAAAAGTCTAGCAGTGAAAAAAATATGTTTATAAAAACTAATTTACCACGAAAATCATCAGAAATTATTCAAAGTATTTCCCATGTAAAACTATTAAAAGTAAAAAATGACGGTATTTCAATTTTAATAAATACTGAATCACATGACATTTTTGAAGTATTAAAAAAATTACATGATTCTGGAATAAATATAGAAGGTTTCTTTGAAATAAAACAAAATTTAGAAGATAAATTTATAAAAATGATGGGAGAAAATAGTGATGAGTAAATATATATGCCAGGAAATTAAAAGAGTCATAATTAAAAAGAAGCTTTTGCTTATTGTTATTCTTATTATTGTAGCAGGATTTGGTTTAATAAATGTTTCAAAGAAAAAAACTTTGGATGTACAAGTTCAAAACGACAAAGCACTTCTCAATAATCAAAAAATTGGCATGGATAAGGCTGATAGTGAAATAAGAAAGGCGGACTTTTCCAAGGATATACTGGAAACTGAAAAAGAAATAAAAGACAAGGAAGAACAGTTGAATCAAATAAATAATTATGATAAATCAAAATTAGATGAACAGATTCAAAAATTGGAAAAAGAAAATAATCCTAAAAACGAGTACAAGTTACTTCAATTAAGATATGAAAAAAAATACAATATAGAAAAAAACGAGTTGACACCAAAGGGAATGTACGCAGCTACGGAAACTTTAATGGATTTTATACCACTTTTTATACTTATTACTATTGTACTATTATCTGATATGGTGTCTGGAGAATATTCTCCTAATACAATTAAGGCCTTAATTACCAGACCTATTCCGAAAAAAAAGATTATAATATCCAAATTTATTGTTTCAATAGTTTTAAGTACAGGCACTATAATTACAAGTGCAATAATATTTGTGTTGGAAGCTGGAATTCATTTAGGCTTTTCAGACTCTAGATTACCTTTTGATGTAGGTGCAAAATATGTTTTAGACAAATCAATGACATTGAGTTCAATAACCTCACAAATGAAGTATGTAAGTGGAAGCATATCAATAATTCCCCTTTGGATTGCAATTATTGAGTTGATATTAATTGTAATAGCTATTTCAGCAGCCATTGTATCGATAATATTGTTTATATCAACCATTTGTAGAAATCCACTTATTTCATCAATTATCAGTTTTATATTAATTGGAGGAGCAACAATTTGGTACATGTTAGGATTTATGGGGAGATACCTTGTATCGGCCAAATATGGAGTATTCGTAAAATTTTTGCCTATACCATATATGATTGATAGTATTGGCACCTTAAGTGGAGATATCTCTATGCAACTTGCAAGTCGTATAAATATATTCTTTGTTTTTATGGTATGTCTAGGATGGATTTTGATTAATGCATTCTTAAGCACCTATACTTTTGAAAAAAGGGACTTTGACTAGTTGATTTTCTAATATGCCCTAAATAAAAAATGATATAATTTTGAATGGGGTGATGGTTATGAAAGAAAATATATTGATAATAGATGACGACAAAGATATAAGAGAAATGCTTATAAATTATTTTTCTAAAGAAGGTTATGTCATGCAAGCTGCATATAACGGAGAAGACGGACTTCGGGTTGTAAAATCAAAACCGATCTCTTTAATACTTCTAGATGTTATGATGCCTAAAATGGATGGTTATACAATGCTAATTAAGCTCAGAGAGTTTTCAAGCATACCTGTTATACTACTCACTGCAAAAGACCAGCAAATAGACAAAATAAAAGGATTTATCGATGGTTGTGACGATTATATAGTAAAACCATTTGATTTTACAGAACTTTCATTAAGAATTATGGCTATACTCAGAAGAAGTAACATTAGTCATGCAGTGAAAAATCATATACTCAAGGTTAAAGATATTGAAATCAATACTTTAGAACATACAGTAAAAAAAGACAACTTAGAAATAATATTAACTCCCAAAGAATATGAAATTTTATACACATTGTCATCAAATAAAGGCAGGGTGTATTCAACCAGGGTGCTTTATGAAATGCTATGGAAAGATACATTTATGGAAAACGACAATACTGTCACAATGCATATTAAAAATCTGAGGAATAAACTAGGTGACAGCGTTAAGAATGGCAAATATATAAGAACTATCTGGGGAGTTGGTTATAAAATTGAAAATAATATTTAAACTTATTATTATTGGCATAGTACTATTTTCTATGATTATTGGAATAAAATCAAAAAGAATATTTAAGCTTAGGAGTGAATTGGTTTTTTCTGCAATTATTTCTGCAATTATATCACTCATAATTGTAATTTTTTTAAAGGAGGATGTTTTAGGAGCATTTTTAAATAATTATAAGAATACTCCTATGTATATACATAAAGAGATGATTTCTGAAATTGAACATACTTTAAAAAATATAAGTATTAGTAATCAAAGTAAATTACAGAAATATATGGATGAACAATATAATATGTCATATTATATTTTTGTGGTAAAAAAAGATGGAAAGGTAATAGCTGCAAATAATAGAGAAATTAAAAATGTAGATATTCATGAAATTTTAGACGGGAAAAAAACATTTAAATTTTTAAATACTGGAAGAGATAACTTGATTAAAATAACCAGATGTGATTACTTAAAAGATGGATATTATTTATATTATATATATATAGGTTATGGAGAATCAGATAATGGAAACATTGTAGGTATAATATGGGCTGTAACTTTCTCAATTATTTTTTTCTTGCTCATATGGAGACGTATATCCTATATATCTAAAATAAAATCAACAGTTAGCAATATTACAGAAGGCAATTTATCCAATCGTGTCCCATTAAGATACAAAAATGAATTAGGTGAACTTGCCGAAGACATAAATTACATGGCTTCAAAAATTGAGAAAGAAGAAAAAAATAAAAACGAATTCATGACCAATATATCTCATGACTTGAGAACTCCATTAACTACTATCCTTGGATATATAAATATGATTAAAAATAACAAGTATGGATCAAAAGATGAACTTAATAATTACGTTGACATAATGAATAAGAAAGGTATTTATTTAAAAAACATGCTGGATGATTTTTTTGAATACTCAAAGCTCTCTTCGAGTGATATCATACTTGAAAAACAGAAACTTGAGTTAAATGAACTTGCAAGACAGATAGCTGAAGAAGAGGAAGACGAATTCACACAAAAAGGATTAAAACTTTCCATTAAGCTGCCGCAGGAATCTATTTATATTGAAGCAGACCCAGATTTACTTTTAAGGGCAGTGAATAATCTTTTAAGTAATGTACTTAAATATTCCAAAGAAAATACAGTTGTTGAATTTAATATTAGCAGAGAAACTTTTAATAATGCACCTTATGCAGTACTTTCAGTATCAAACATTCCTAATGATCCAATTTCAAATGATGATTTAGAAAACTTTTTTGAAAGATTATATAAAAAGGACTTATCCAGACAAAAAGAAGGCAGCGGTTTAGGCTTATCGATCGTTAAAAACATAGTAAAACTTCATGGTGGATTTGTAAAAGCCTATAAACAAGATAATAGATTAGTATTCAATATATATTATCCATGTTAAACTATATAATTCGTAAATACATAAATTTCTAATATTGTTCATAATCCAATAAATAAAATTGATATTAAAGAAGTAAAAACTGTAACTTAATATTAAATTATAATAATTTATGCTTGATGTTATAATATATATAAATTATAATTGAATTAAATATCAATAATCATGCAACTGGCGAAAATGGAGTTTACCATTGGGAGCATGATTAAACAAAAATATCGACCGCCTGGGTAAATAATATATTTATCCAGGCGGTCTTTTAATTTATTTTGGAGGTTGAATTTATGAAAAATTGTGAAATAATACTCAAATACGGATGCAATCCATATCAAAATCCAGCAAGAATATATAATAAGAATAAAACAATGCCATTTAAGATTTTAAATGGTACTCCAGGTTATATTAATTTTATGGATGCATTTAATTCATGGCAATTAGTAAAAGAATTGAAACAGATATCTGGACTAACAGCGTCAGCTTCATTTAAACATGTAAGTCCGGCAGGAGCTGCAATAGGAATTCCTTTAAATGATATATTAAAGAAATCATATTTTGTTGAAGATATAGAATTATCATCTACAGCTGCCGCATATGCAAGGGCTAGAGGGGCAGATAGGATGTCCTCATATGGTGATTGGGCTGCTATAAGTGATACTGTTAATGATTTTAAGCAAATCTGTTTCTGATGGAATAATTGCTCCAGGATATACAGATGAAGCACTTAAACTTTTACTTAAAAAGAAAAAAGGAAGATACTGCATTATTCAAATGGATTGGAACTATGAACCTGAAAGAATGGAAAGAAGAGAAATATACGGTATGGTATTTGAACAAAAGAGGAATGATGTGAAAATAAAAGAAGAAATGCTTAACAATATAGTAACCAATAATAAGAATATAACAGAATCTGTAAAACTAGATATGCTTGTTTCAATGATTGCATTAAAATATACTCAGTCCAATTCAGTTTGTTTTGTTTTAAATGGTCAAGTAATAGGCGTTGGTGCGGGACAACAATCACGTATACATTGTACAAGACTAGCTGCCTCAAAGGCAGATATATGGTATTTAAGGCAGCATCCGGCTGTGCTTAATTTGCCTTTCAAGAAAAATATTTCTAGACCAGAAAGAGACAATGTTATAGATCAATACCTTAGAGATGATACAACCATAATGGAAATGAAAGGATGGAATAATGTGTTTGAAGAAATGCCCAATAGACTGACAAAGGAGGAAAAAGCTGAATGGCTTTCTAGTTTAAACGGAGTCACATTGGGTTCTGATGCATTTTTCCCATTTAGAGATAATATTGATAGAGCATCTCAAAGTGGTGTAAAATATATTGTTCAACCTGGTGGGTCGCTGAGAGATAATATAGTAATAGATGCATGCAATGAATATAATATGGTTATGGTATGTTCCAATTTAAGATTATTTCATCATTAAAAATATAGAAAAATTTGCTTCTAATAGAATTTTAACTATAGTATAATTAGTAAAATAGGATTAATTATGATTAATTATTAAGTTCCATAAAAGATTAGATGAACAATTTTCTAATAATATGAGGCAGTAAATTATTATAAACTATATTTAAATAAATTTTTGTACATATAAATACATATTTTAAAAATAAATCGCATTAGATATAGCAAAAAACAGTTATTGTATTTATATTTAATGCGATTATTGAAAATAAACCCGATAATCAAATTTCAAGCAATTGAGCTATATTTTCTCCCAATACTGCTCTGGCAATGGATTGAGATTCGGCAACTTTTAATATGGCTTCTATAGACAATGCAAGGTCACCAAAAGGCCTGTCTACTCCAAAAATACATTTATCAGGCAATTCATTAATTAAAGTCCTTAAAACAAATGTGGAATAATAAGCAGAGGTATCAAGAAATAAATTGGGAATTTCTTTTACTATGTCCATTGTTTCAAGCCAGTTAACTCCACCTAGATGTCCTAGAATAACAGGGTTAGCAGGATATCTGCGTGCAAAATTGGATATTTCTTTAATATCCTGAAATGTAAGTGGGAGAAAAGCATGTACCCAAATTGGAAGATTTCCAAATTCACTTGAAGCTTTGAAAATATTTTTTAGAAGATAAACTTGACCACTTCCTAGAGTAAATTCACCCATTCCAACTAGGTGATTTTTTAAAATATTATCATTGATGTACTGTTTTGTAGTATTTAAATCCAAATTTGGAGGAACAGCACCGAATCCAATATAACGGCTGGGATATAGCTTAATAGCTTTTACCAATTCTTTAATTGATTTCTTGCGCATTTCTGTCATATTTCCTTTTTTACCAGCAAGCAAATCATGAAGATATTGCATTGAAGCCTTAACCTCTTGTGCATTTGCAGCCATTTCAGGGTGAAAGGATGTAGAAAAGAGTACTGTCTTGTCTACACCAGAATTGTCCATGTCTTTTATATGTTCTTCAACAGGTAAAGTAAGGTGTGAATGTCCGTCAATAATCATAAATATCATTCCTTTATTAATTTATTTTTACTATAATCAATTATATATGATATAAATATAATTAATAGTATGCACTTTTTTGTACTATACTTTCAAAAAGGAGAGTAATTATATGAAAGAGAAACTTTGCTATGTAGGAAATAGAGAACCCTTTGAATATACTTTGTCCATTATAAGCGGAAAATGGAAATTGAAAATAATTTATTTGCTTGTATGCATGGGCACTGTAAGATATGGTGTTCTTAAAAGGAATATTGATGGAATAACTCACAAGATGCTGAGTTCACAGTTAAAAGAATTACAAAATAAAGATATTATACTAAGGAAACAATATATGGAAATGCCTCCAAAGGTAGAATATTCTCTTAGTAAAAAGGGAGAAAGTCTTATTCCTATTGTAAAAGCCATGTGTAAATGGGGTGAAGAGCATAATGATTAATCAAGAATACTCAAAAAAGTTGTTGACTTGTACCTTACAGACACCCTTATACTTAAATTAAGGTTGGCTAATTTGTTAATTTTGGAGGTGTTGTTTATGAATATTAAAATTGCAGCTGAAAGGACTGGATTGACCAAAAAAGCTATCAAATATTATGAAAGTGAAGGATTAATTAATCCTTCAAAAAATAGTTCTAATAATTATAGAGAGTATACAGATAATGATATTGTAAAACTTAATTTGATTGGTGCATTAAGAGTTATAGACATACCAGTAAGTGAAATAAAATGCTTGATAGATGGCAATAAGAGTTTTCCGGATATTATGAAGGATACACTGGATAAGATAACAGAAACTATTAGCAATTTAGAAAAAAGCAAACTTATTATTTCTAGTATTATTAATAAAGATTTACAGGATTATAGTACAATTGGTAAACAAGTAAGAAAATTAAGAGAGACCTTGGAATTTTCCATATCTCAAAAGAAAGAATTTATTTCTACTAGATTGCTGAAAATTTTTCCCGGAAACTTTGGAAAGATATTTGTGAACTCCTATGAGCCTTTTTTAAATATTACTGTGGACAGTGACGAAAAAAAAGATGCATGGGTGAAACTTGTGGAGTTTTTGGATGATTTAAATGAGGTTGATAACACCCAACCATTTATAAAACTTATGAACAGTATAGATGTCAATAAAATAGAAGAACATAGACAAAACTCTAAAGAAGATATATTGAAAAATTTAAATAATAATATTTTTATTGAAAAAATTAAAAAACAATATATAGAATTTATAAAATCTATGAATGAAGATGAGGAAAAGAAAAAAATGTTTGGTAAGTCAGTGTCTCAAACAATGGATATGTTTAATTGCCTTGGAGCAGATGAGAACATTTTTGATAAATATTTAGAAATACTAAATGAAGATTATAAACAATACAGACGGATAGTTAAAAAATTTATGGGTGATATAGATGAAGAGCTGAAAAAAGAGTTTGGATTTACCTCAAAGGAGTTTCTCGAAAATCTAAAAACTGCAGAAAATTAAAATTCCAAATAGGGATTACATGGCTAATCCCTATAAAATTAATCTTTAAACTTAAATAACTCTTCAACAGTAGTATTGAATATTTTAGCAATGTCCATTGCGAGCTTTAGTGATGGATTGTATTTCCCATTTTCCAAATGGACTATAGTCTCTCGTCTTACACCAACTAATTCAGCTAGTTGGCTTTGCTTCATTCCTGAATTTTCTCTGTATTCTTTAATTTTAGTTGTTAATTTCGGCATTATTAAAACCACCTTGAATCCAGTAAGCAAAATATAATGCTGCGTAATATACCAATTATACATAGAGTAATTACTATTATATATCCCATGGTAATTGAATTTATATTAATAAATAAGCATGGCAGAAATATAATACCGAAAAAAACATAGGTTAATTTGAAGCAAATGGCATCTGTTTTATTCAGAATTTTACTGGCATATTCATCAAATATGTCACGATTTTTACCTATTATATGAAGAATCAAAAGCATACATGCTAAAATAATATATTGTGAATATGCAAATAATGGGTGATACTTCATTTTAACACTCATCCAATACAATACAACTAATAATAATGCAGGGATGATTTTTGAAATCATCCATATTTTTAAACTAATCTTCTTTTTCATCATATTACCTCCAAAGTGATATATTTATAACCTATGTTATAAATATATCACTTTGAAAATATATAGTCAATTATTTCTATATTAAGAATTTACCTTTATAAGATATAGGAAAAGTTTTTTTAATAATTATAATGGTATGTCCCAAATGGATAATTTTCTTATTGGATTTGGATCTTCATCTGGGTAACCTATAGTCAACAGACTTACAAATTTTATACTTTCATCCCAATTGAATAATTTCTTGATTTTTTTATCATTGGTTAGTCTTAACCAGAAGGTACCAAGCCCAAGTTCTACAGCCCTCAATACAATGTGCTCAATTCCAATTACGGCATTGAAACAAACTTCTAAAGTTAATTTTTTAAGATCCATATTTTTAAGACTGGTATTTCTTGATTTAATAGTTTTATAGAAATGCTTATTGATAATATCGAGATTATATAATTCTATGTTACCAATTGAAGAACTTGGAGCATAGCCTTTTGTATCTGCACAGCATACAAGAACTAGTGAAGCTTTTGCAACATGTTTTTGATTGAATGAAATTTTAGATAAGAATTTTTTAGTATTTTTATCTTTAACTACTTTAAAGCGCCAGGGTTGAGAGTTGCAAGCAGATGGGACAAGCCTGGCACAGTCAATTAAGTCATATATTATTTCGTCGGGAAGAGTTTTATTTTTATATTTGCTTATCCTGTAATAAAGCACATATCCTTCATAAATGGCAAATGCTTTTCTAGCTGCCATATTAGTCTTATCTTTTATTAATCTAGATATTTGTAAAGAGTTTGAAAAAATATCTATTATTCCATTGATTTCATTTGTGTATGGATTGGGTAAATTATTTTCAATAAATGATATATCCAAACTTAATACAGTTATTGTACAGCCAAAGTAATTATATGCACTTTTTTGTAGTATACTTTCAAAAAGGAGAGTAATTATATGAAAGAGAAACTTTGCTATGTAGGAAATAGAGAACCCTTTGAATATACTTTGTCCATTATAAGCGGAAAATGGAAATTGAAAATAATTTATTTGCTTGTATGCATGGGCACTGTAAGATATGGTATTCTTAAAAAGAATATTGATGGAATAACTCACAAGATGTTGAGTTCACAGTTAAAAGAATTACAAAATAAAGATATTATACTAAGGAAACAATATATGGAAATGCCTCCAAAGGTAGAATATTCTCTTAGTAAAAAGGGAGAAAGTCTTATTCCTATTGTAAAAGCCATGTGTAAATGGGGCGAAGAGCATAATTCTTAAAAAATATAAACTTCCCATTGCAATGTTGATAATATTTAAGCTATTAGCAATTATACTTTGGATTTTACTAGATAATATTTTCTATTTATTTAATTTTTCCTATATAGGAAGTATTATTGTTTTTGGTATGTTATTTTCTGTTAGAAAATATAAATATGCACGTCTTATAATTAAATTTGGAGTAGGAATTTATATGTTCTTTTATCTTGGAATAATCTCCAATGAAAATATGAATATAGAAGGATTTTGGTATTATTTGTTCTTGGGAGTATTCCAGGCAGCAGTTGTTCACTATGTTGTTGCCAAAATTTTGAAC
The DNA here is from genome assembly GCF_019144085.1 of Clostridium tyrobutyricum. Lineage (GTDB taxonomy): Bacteria > Bacillota > Clostridia > Clostridiales > Clostridiaceae > Clostridium_B > Clostridium_B tyrobutyricum_A. The sequence goes on along the minus strand of NZ_JAHHUY010000001.1, from coordinate 82,385 downwards.
CGTTTATTTTTGGTAGGGGATGGTGCAGCTGGTTATACATGCTAGAATAGAGTTCCATGCAATACTTATTGTATGGAACTTATTTTATATCATGTATAAAGGGAACTTTGGGAAAACGATTCAAAATAGCTAAAAGCAGATATATAGACAATAATTTCATGATAAATAAATTTTCAAGTCCTCAATGATGGTTTTTAAGTAGAATTAAGGTATTTTTTGAAATTGTAGTACAAGTTATCTTGATATATAATCAATCATTAGAGGTGGGACTTATGTTTGATAGTATTAAAAAATTTTTAATTGGAAAATCCCTTAAGACAGAACAGCTTAAATCGCAAAAATTCAATATATTCTGGGGCCTGCCACTTTTGTCCAGTGATGCAATATCTTCAGTAGCATATGCAGGTCAGGAGATACTCTATGTACTTGTTCCTGCAGTAGGATTTATGGCATTTACCGATATGGTACATGCAGTACTTATGGTTATACTCCTGCTGTTCATACTTATATTTTCATATAGACAAGTTATTGACTCCTATCCACAGGGCGGCGGAGCCTATATAGTTGCACAGGACAATCTGGGAGTTACGCCAAGTTTGATAGCAGCAGCGGCTTTGTGTATAGATTATATTTTAACTGTTGCAGTTAGTATTTCAGCTGGTGCCGCTGCAATTACTTCTGCATTTCCAGAGTTACTTCCATATAATGTGGTTATATGTATTTTGCTAATAATTTTAATGACTATAGGCAATCTAAGAGGTATTAGTGAATCTGCAAAAACTTTTGCCATACCTCCATATTTGTTTATTATTATCTTAGTTATAACTATTGTATGTGGATTTGTAAAATACAATATAATGGGGATTCATCCGCAGCCAATTTACAAGATACCAAACTTTACAAATACACTTTCGCTGTTAGTGTTTTTAAAAGCTTTTGCTGCAGGTTGTACAGCACTTACCGGAGTTGAAGCTGTAAGTAATGGAGTACCTAATTTTAAAGAACCGGCGCAGAAAAATGCAAAAATCGTATTGTTGCTTTTAGGTTGCGTTTCACTTGTATTGTTTGGAGGAATTTCATATCTTTCTACAATATACAAGGCTGTTTATAATCCCGATATGACTGTAATGGCGCAGCTGGGAATTCAGATATTTGGAAAGGGAGTCATGTTCTATATTATTCAGGCATTTACGGCTTTGATATTGGTTATGGCTGCGAATACTTCATATAATGGATTCCCTATTTTACTTTCAATAATAGCAAGGGATGGATATGTTCCAAGACAATTTTCAAAGAGAGGATCAAGACTTAGCTATTCAAATGGTATAATGTTTTTATCTTTTATAGCTGTGATCCTAATTATATGTTTCAAAGGGGACAACCATAGATTATTGCCACTTTATGCAGTGGGGGTTTTTGTATCATTTACAATTGCACAAACTGGTATGGTTTTGAAGTGGTTCAAGAACAAAAGTGGTTCATGGAAACACAAGGCAGTAATTAATTTAATCGGTGCAATAATTTCATGTGTTACAACTATAGTCCTAGGTGTTACAAAATTCAAGGAAGGTTCATGGATTGTATGTATGTTAATACCGATTTTGGTGTTTATAATGTGGAGAATCAAAGCACACTATAATGTAGTTGCATCTGACTTGAAACTTGACTGGTCCCAAAAGCCAAAGAATATAGATCGCCATAAACAGAGAAATTATATGATAATACCTATTGATTCACTTAACAAATCATTTTTAAAGTCGTATAATTATGCGAGAAATTTTACTGATGATATAATAGTCTTCCATGTATCGGTAAATGAAGAGGCAACTAAAAAATTGCTTTCAGACTGGGAGGAATATGGAATAAAAATCCCTATAGTTGTAAGAAAATCACCTTATAGAAATTTAATAGGTCCTATTATAAAATTTGTAGAATCTGAAGAATTTGAAGTAATGCCTCAAGACACAATAACAGTTGTAATGCCGCAGCTTGTCGTAAAGAGATGGTGGCAAAATATTCTCCATAATCAAACTTCTCTATTTATAAGGAGTACATTATTAAAGAAAAGGAATATAGGATTGATTACATTGCCATATATAATAAGCAAATAAGAAAAGAAATATATTATAAAATGTTAAAAGGGACTGTCGCACTAATTTTTTAGTATGGCAGTCCCTTGTTGAAAAAATATGTCAACTTCTTAATTCTGATTATACTTTTCAAGTACTTTCTGGAATTCCTCTCCTGTACCTATGGCAAAGTATTGTGTTTCACCGTTTTTTGTAAATGACTTGTATGCATAAGCCTCATTTGAGCCTTTTGGCCCAAGTATTACATATTCCTGCCCATCTACTTTTATAGTGTCTATAAACTCCAACTCCACCTTTTCACCATCTTCATTTTCCACAGTTATCAACTTGCTTGTTTCCATATATACACCACCTCTCATAATTATTATATTTCCTCTAGGGGAGATATTTTATACAAATTTCCATATACTATTTACATTATATGGAACAAAAAAATAAGCAGCCGAATTGGCTGCTATAAATTTATATCTATTAGGAGGTTTTTCATTTTGAATTACCAGTTGTAATTGCTGCCATCTCAAATGAGTATGGCGCATTAATTATCAGATAGACCTTTGCTATATGAAAAGTTGCAAGGTTCATCATCATAGTTCAAAGCTACGTCGTCTCCCTCAGCTGCAAATATAACTTTTTCATTTATAACATCTTCATATACTTTTTCTTCCGGTTTTACATTTCTTTCATCTTTCATAATTAACCCCTCCATTTATTAAATTCACTAATTAATAATTGCTATTGATTAATTATTATTATATGATATAAATGAAAATAATTAATACCTTTTTGGTGTAAATTAAAAATTATTTTTAAATCTGTTTTAGAGAGGGTAGGCGATTATATATTAATTGTTCAATAGACCAATATAATAAATTTAAAGTATGTCACATATATGTGTCCGTCTATTAGGCGGACATTTTTAAAATTTGTTTTTATAATAGACGGACACACAAACGCATATACCTTTATACTTTGTCGAAAAATTCAATATAAAGGATTTATAAAGTGACTTCATCCACCCATTGGATAGATTCCATATAACAGTTTTGTAGATCCCTACAATTGAGATTAAAATAAGAAGATGCCATAAGCATACTTTTATCCCAATTGCCAGTTCTAAAAGAGATTACTATGTCAAGCATTTTACTGTAATAATTTGATTCTCTACCTGTCAATGCATATTTGATATCCTTGGAAATCATAAGTTCATCCAATACTTTGATCAATGGCATTTGGAGGATTACGTCCATAAGAGACATGATACCCATTAGGTAGAAATTAGAGAAATTTTTACTTAATGCAGTTTTTTTAGCCAGCTTCTCCAGAAATTCAGCTCTTAGCAGGGATTCCAGCATAACTATTTGCGGCCTGTTGCTGCATATGGGTTTCATACATATAAAGTACAACCATTTTTTTATCTCATTTTCTCCTAACAAGGACACGGCATGGTTGATTGATTTAATCTTATTTTTAAAATAATATTTTGCTGAATTTATCAATTTTAATATTTCATATGACATTGATACATCCTTTTTTATCAGGTTCTGAATATTTTCCAAAGAAAATTTTTTGGAACTAAGTTCCTTTATAAGCTTTAGATAAATCAGTTTATTACCTTCTATTTTTTTCCCCTTAACTATTTGTGGCTTGCTAAAATAATATCCTTGAAAATAGGAATATCCCAGGGATAAGGCCTCATTAAACTCATCTAAGGTTTCAACTTTTTCAGCTAAAAATTTTAAATCGGGATTTATATTTCTCGCTGTATCCAACACTCCCTTTCTTTCCTGTCCTTTAGTTAAAAGAAAATCCACTTTTATAATATCAGCAAGTTTAACAAGTTCTGTATATGAGTCATTAAATACGAAATCATCCAACGCAATTGTAAATCCACTTTTCTTTAAAATTCTGCATGAATTAACAACATTCTCACTTGGAACAATATCTTCTAAAAGTTCTATTACAACATTTTCAGATGGAATTAGAGAGTATAAATCTGACTTTAGAATATTTTCAGTAAAATTTATAAAAGCCTTTTTATGCCCAACGATTTTCTCCATGCCAATATTGATTAAAATATTTTGCATGACCTTGATAGTGGCTTCATCACCATCATTGAATTTATATGTATTACCTGTGCCGCTATTTCTAAATAAGATTTCATAGCTTATTATTTTGCCGTACTTATCAAGAATTGGCTGACGTGCTAAAAAAATATCCATAATACCATTCTTCCTTTTAATAAATAATGTTTCATAATAAATATTATTATATAATATATTGTATTTTTCAAGCGCTTAAGATATAATAACATTATACACTTTTTAAACGAATAATATTGATTACTAACATTGTCGATGTTATAATTTATCTGTTAATAACTTAACAAGTTTTATGTGCTCTCCTGACGAGGTTAGATTTACCGCGATTGGGAGACTATTTTAAAGTAATTAAATTTTTTAAGTAAAGGTGCATTTATTAATTCTGTTTATAAAACTTAAACATGTATTAGGGAGGTTATATTGTGAAGTCCATCAGTAATATGAAAGTAAAAAAATTGTTAGTGTTAAGTTTTTGTGTAGTAGCTGCATTTATTGTAATAGTAGGTGCAATAGGTATTATAGATATTGGGAGAGTAAATTCATCTTCCCAAAAACTATATAATGAAAATTTGCTTGATATTAGAAATCTTAATAAATTAGATAGCAATACTTTAAATGCCAGATTGGATATAATAAATTTGGTGGAAAGCCATAATAAAAATGGGACTCAAAAGACAATACAGCAGTTGGATTCATATATGAAGCAAAATAACAACATATTGGATTCATACAGAAAAACCAATTCAGATTCTGATCAGAAGGATATGATTTCACAACTTGAGAATAATTTAGCTGCATACAGAAATAGTATCAATGATATTTTTGATGCAATGTCTGCAGGAAAGTATGACGATGCCATGAATTTAAATAGAAAGTCAGCAAGTTATAGAGAAAAGGTGACATCTACGATAGAAGACCTGGTTAAGGTGGAATCACAAAAGTCCATGGACAGAAATAATAATAGCAATTCCATATTTAAATCAGCTTTTTTTACTATAATGATACTCACCATAATTGGATTTGCTATTGCAATACTATTGGGCAATTTCCTTTCTCGTATTACAGGTAAAGTACTTGATGAAATTTTAGCATTTACAAATTCTATGAGTGATGGGGATTTGACCAAATCCTTGAATATTTCAAGCACAAATGAGTTTGGTATAATAGCCAATGGATTAAACAATGCAAATAAAAGTATAAATAATCTTATTAGTGAAGTAACGAAAACCATAAAAGATATAAATGATTCCAGTCAGGATTTATCTGCTACAACTCAGGAAATATCATCAATGATGTCCTCCGTAAATGAGTCGACAGGGCAAATAGCTGATGGATCACAAAATTTAAGCAGTATTACAGAAGAAATAAGTGCATCATCAGAGGAAATGGAATCAAATACAAGTGAACTTTCAGGAAAAGCTGATGAGGCTGCAAAATCATCTGTTGAAATAAAAAACCGTGCTGTAAAAATAAAGCAGAAAGCTTCCAAAAGCATAGAAGAGAGTACATCTGTATATGAAGAAAAGAACAATAGAATTTTAAAGGCTATTGAAGCTGGAAAGGTAGTCTCAGAAGTAAAGACAATGGCAGCTTCCATTGGAAATATAGCCGAGCAGACTAATCTTCTTGCATTAAATGCAGCTATTGAAGCAGCAAGAGCTGGTGAGCAGGGAAAAGGATTTTCCGTAGTTGCAGATGAAGTTAGAAAACTTGCGGAAGAATCATCAAATGCCGTTGAAAATATAAACAAAATGGTACTGGCTGTAGAAGCAGCTTTTAAGAATTTATCCGACAGCAGCAAAGAAGTGCTTGAATACATAGCAAATAGTGTCAAACCGGATTATCAGTTCCTTATGGATACGGGAATTCAGTATGAGAAGGATTCTGAATTTATAAATAATATATCCAATCAAATAGACATCTCTTCAAAACAGATGCACGAAGCTGTATCCCAGGTAAGTACTGCCATACAGAATGCAGCATCTACAGCAGGGGAATCCGCTGCAGGTTCTGAAGAGATACTTGGAAGTGTAGGCGAAGTTACAAAAGCTGTTGAAGGAATTTCAGAGTCTTCTCAAAGACAGGCTGAAATGGCAGAAAAACTTTCTGATTTGATAAGTAAATTCAAAATAAATTAAACTTGGTGTAAAGTGCAATATATTATAGATATAGGGATGGCTCAAATATTATTTTGGGTCATCCTTTTTTTATTCAACTGTTATTTATTATTTCAAAATCTTTTTATGATACATAAAATATTGAAAAATATACACATAAATAATTTAAAGATTATCATTATAACACGGTAAAATATAAAATATTGATAATATTTTAAATAAATCGTGATATATATCACAGTTAAAAGCAGCCAACTATGATATTATTGTAACAATAAATTTTATAGATGGAGGTTTTGGCATTATGAATGATTTGTATTTAAAAGGAAATTCAAAGCAAGGGCTTACAGGAGCTACTTTAGGATTCTTTATAGGTTTTGCAGCAGTAGCACTTTATGGCTCCACTGCGGCACTTTTTAAAAATAGTTTTTCAGGAGTCAGCCCTATTCTGCTTGCACTTCTTGTAGCAGCACCGTCTTTATCAGGTTCTCTCCTTAGAATACCATTTGCTGCCTGGGTGGATACCACAGGTGGAAGGAAACCATTTATCGTACTATTGGTGCTTTCTATAATTGGAATGTTTGGGTTATACGTTGTCATGGCATTTTTTAGGCAGAATCTAAGTGAATATTACTGGGTTCTCTTTATTCTTGCACTCCTGTCAGGCTGTGGCATAGCTACATTTTCTGTAGGTGTAAGCCAGGCATCTTACTGGTTTCCACAGGACAAGCAGGGATCTGCACTTGGAATCTATGCAGGTGTAGGAAATATAGCACCTGGAATATTCATGATTATAGTTCCCAATATAGCAATTCCACTTTGGGGATTATCAGGCTCATATCTTGCATGGCTTATTTTTCTAGTTATAGGAACTATAATTTATATATTTATAGGTCAGAATGCATGGTATTTTCAGCTTATGGATAAAGGCATTAAGAAAGATGAAGCAAGAAAAATAGCAAATGAAAAATATGGACAGGAACTCTTTCCCAATGATAAGGCGAGTGAAAGCCTGGTTTTGTCAGCTGGAATGTGGAAAACATGGGCACTTGTAATTATATATTTTACTACCTTTGGAGGGTTCATGGCACTTACAAGTTGGCTTCCTACTTATTGGACAGGATTTTTTAAATTGAGCATAAAATATGCAGGACTTCTTACTGCACTTTATTCAATAGTAACTTCCATAACAAGAGCATGTACAGGTAAAATAGCAGACTCATATGGAGGAGAAAGAACAGCTGCCATTGCTCTATTTATATCAATATTAGGTACATTATGCATGGTGTTCAGTTCATCAATTCCTTTATCTGTTGTAGGAATATTGCTTCTGGCTGTAGGCATGGGAGCTGTAAATGCTGCAGTATTCAAGATAGTACCAAGAGCTATACCTAAGGCAATTGGAGGAGCATCTGGATGGATAGGCGGAATAGGTGCATTTGGAGGATTTTTAATACCGCCTTTAATGGCATCTTTTATAGATAAATCAAATAAAAGCCTTATAGGTTATTCAAGAGGATTTATAATTTTTATAATATTGATAATAATTTCCTCTATAATACTTGGTTTGATTTCAAAAGATAGAAAGTGTGAAGAGGCAGTGAGGTGAGATAAATGGAGATAAAACAGTCCACTTGTAATTATTGTTCTCTAGCCTGTAATCTGGAATTTTATGTAGAAGATAATATGATTAAAAAAATATTGCCTAAAAAAGATTACCCTGTGAATGGAAAATTCACCTGTTTAAAAGGTATAAATCTTGATAAACAGTGCAGTAGATATGGAAAAGATAAACTACCTGTGCTGAAAGATAAATATGGAAATAAAAGGACTATTTCATGGAATGAGGCCTTTGAATTATTTGCAGATAAAATGCAGTACATACAAAATAAATACGGAGTTGAAAGTGCTGCATATATAAGCACAGGCCAGATAACTACAGAAGAACTTGCACTTTTGGGACTTGTAGGCAGAATACACATGGGCATAAATGGAGATGGCAATACAAGGCTTTGCATGGCTTCTACAGTTATGGCGTATAAACAGAGTTTTGGATTTGACGCTCCTCCCTATACATTAAAGGATCTTGAAATTTCAGATACACTTGTATTTATAGGAGCAAACCCCGCTATCGCCCATCCTGTAGCCTGGTCCAGAGTCAAAAAAAATAAATCTGCCAGTATAGTGGTCATAGATCCAAGAGAATCAGAGACAGCACAAAATGCGGATATTTGGCTGGATATAATTCCAAAGTCAGATATTTATCTTTTGTATACACTTGCCAATGCGCTTATAGAAAACAACTGGATTGACAGAGAATATATAGATAATTATACTATGGATTTTGATGGATTTAGAGACCATGTAAAAAAGTATAATATTGCAAGTGTGGAGAAAAACACCGGTATATCGAGTGAAAGAGTGCTTGAACTTGCGCAGTTGATTCACAATGGAAAGAGAGTGTCATTTTGGTGGACCATGGGTGTAAACCAGGGGTATCAGGCTGTAAGAACTGCACAGGCAATTATAAACATTGCAGTTATGACTGGGAATATTGGAAGAGAGGGAACAGGACCAAATTCATTAACTGGACAGTGCAATGCAATGGGATCTAGAATGTTCAGCAATACCACGGCCCTTTATGGAGGAAGGAACTTTGACAATCCTAAACACCGAAGGGATACAGCTGAAATTCTTGGAGTGGATGAAGAAAAGATTCCTAAAAAGCCTACTATACCCTACAGTGAAATAATAAACAGGATAGATAGGGGTGAGATAAAATCACTTTGGGTTATTGCCACCAATCCCAGGCATTCATGGGCCAACAACAAGGAATTTGAAAATGCAGTAAAAAAACTGGACTTTTTTGTAGTACAGGATCTCTATGGAGATACAGACAGTTCAAAAATATGTGACCTGTTTCTTCCTTCCGTTCCACTTACAAAAAAGCAAGGATCCATTATAAATACTGAGAGAAGATTGTCGGCAGTAGTACCTGTAATTGATATGGGAAAAGATGAGATGAGTGACTATGATATATTCCTGGGAATAGGGAGAGCTCTTGGAATGAAACAAGAACTTGAAAAGTGGAAAACCCCACTTGACGCATTTAATACCATAAAAGAACTCAGCAGTGGAATGCCCTGTGATATAACAGGCATAGATTATGAAATGCTTGTAAACTCCAAAGGGATACAATGGCCTTTTAAAAGTGGGGACAAATTACTTCAAGATGAAAGAAGACTTTTTGAGGACAATATATACCTTACCCAAAACGGAAAGATGAAGTTCATATATGAGAATGTAATGGAAAATCCGTGTCCAGTCGATTCAAAATTTCCATATATATTGAATACGGGCAGAATATCCGTAGGCCAGTGGCATACTCAGAGCAGAACAAGAGAAATAAATTCAGGAAATTCTTCAATTGTTAAAGCAGCATATGTAATACTCAATGTGAAATTGGCTAAAACACTTGGCATAGAAGAAGGTGACAATGTAATAATTTCATCTATAAATGGAAACAACAGTAAATTCAAGGCGAGATTAAGTAGTATGATTAAAGAAAACCAACTGTATGCGCCTCTGCACTATATAGAGACAAATGTACTTTCTGTTTCAGTATTTGATACCTATTCAAAAGAACCTTCTTATAAATATATACCTGTAAATTTAGAGAAAATCTAAATAAAGGGAAAGGAGTATATATATGATTGACAAACAGGATGCAGTTAGGATTATTGTTCAGGAAACCAATCAGATGAAAATTGAAAATAGAGATATAGTTTCCTGTTTGGGCAAAGTACTGGCAGAAGATATATATTCAAGAGATAATTTGCCCAATTTCGACAAGTCCGCTATGGATGGATATGCAATTCGAAGCAGTGATAGTGAAAGAAAGTTATTTAAAATAAAAGGTATAATCAGGGCAGGAGATACCAATAAGTATGAACTGAAAAGTGGAGAAACATACAAGATTATGACAGGAGCGGCTTTGCCATTTGGAGCAGATGCAGTTATCGAGAGAGAAAAAGTCCATGTGGAAAATGGATGCATTTTTATAGAAAACAATGTTAAAAAGTACAATAATACAATCAAATGTGGAGAAGAAATTAGAAAAGGTGATCTGGCACTTGAAAGAGGTACAGCTATAAGACCAGCAGAAATAGGATTCATGGCATCACTTGGATACAGTTCTGTCAATATATATGGAAGTCCAAAGATTGCAATATTGCTTACCGGGGATGAACTTGTTGATATAGAGTCAAGTCTTACTCATGGAAAAATAAGAAATTCTAACGGATATTCTTTAAAAGCCATGATAGATAATGTATCGGCAGTTGCAATATCCTATGGTATTATACCAGACGATAAAAAAATAATAAAGTTTAAAATTGAAGATGCACTAAAGAGGGCAGATATAGTAATAATATCTGGAGGAGCTTCTGCAGGTGACTATGATTTTGTAGAAGATGTGCTTGAGGAAATAGGAGCTCATGTTAAATTTTCGGAGGTGGCGGTAAAGCCTGGAAAGCCAGTTACATTTGCCGAATATCATAATAAACTTATATTTTCACTTCCTGGCAATCCACTGTCACTTATAAACAGTTTTGAAGAATTTGTAAAACCAGCAATATATAAAATGATGGGAAGAGGTTCCCAGAATTACAGTGAATTTCCTGTAATTTTAAGAGATGATTTTCATGGAAAAATCGGGAGGGAAAAAAATATATACGTCAAAATAGTAAAGCATGGTGAAAAATATTATGCATTTCAGACAGGTTCTCAATGTTCAAATACGCTTTATACTTTAACTAGGTCAAATGGTGTTGTAATAGTACCAAAAGATTATGAAAGTGTAAAGGCAGGGAGTGTTTTAAATGGAAAATTCATATTTAGGTAATCTTAATACCAAGAGAAAACCTGCAGTAATTTCCATAATTGCTGCAGGTTCCAACTCCGGTAAGACCACACTTATTGAAAAACTTGTGAAAATTTTAAAAGATAGAAATTATAGAGTTGGAGTTTTGAAACATGGAACTCATGAATTTGAGATAGATAAAGAGGGTAAAGACACTTATAGATTTACCAGAGCAGGTGCAGACAACGTAATAATATCAAATTTCAGTAAAATGGCGATAATGAAGGCTTTACCTCAAGAACTGGATATTGAGGAAGTCTTGAGATTATTCAATGATATTGATATTGTATTTATAGAAGGTTTCAGGGAAAATAAATACCCTAAAATAGAAGTACACAGAAGTAAAATAAATGATGAATTGCTCTACCAAAATTCAAAAAGAGTTGACCCTGAAAAATATATTGGAATAGCAAGTGATGAACCTTTAGATATGCCTATTTCGGTTTTTAATTTGAATGATGCTTGCTCCATAGCAGATTTTATTGAAAATGGATACATTTAAAACAGCAGTAATTCTGGCGGGCGGCATGAGTTCCAGGATGGGATTTGACAAACAGCTTCTAAAGATAGGCGGAAGATATGTAATGGATATGTTGATATCCAATCTTAAAATGGAATTTGAAGAAATAATAATATCCGCCAATAAATTTTATGGAGAATACAGCGGATGTAAATTGGCTTTTGATAAGCTCAGAACAGGTGGACCCCTTGCAGGTATTCATTCAGCACTCTATGAAAGTTCAAGTAGATACGTGTATTTTATTTCATGTGATATGCCTAATATAAATTTGGATTATATAAGATTTATGAAAAATTGTATAAAGGACATTAATGTAGATGCATGTGTTACTAAAGGATTTGAAGGCAGGGAATACATTGAACCATTTAATGGGTTTTATTCAAAAAATCTAGTGGGATATATAGAGAAAATGTTAAAACAGGATAAAAGGTCTGTGAAGGAACTTATAAAAACTGTAAATACATTTTATATAAAAAAGGATATTATAGCAAGGTATGATCCAGGGATGGATATGTTTTTCAATATCAATACAAAAGAGGATATGTACAGATTATTATGTTTACGTTAGAGAGATGAGGAAATGATTAAAGTTACTTATGATGATTTAAAAATATTTGAGGACATGGATGAATCTACATTGAATATTCTTCAACAAAAATGCTTTAAAAGAAAATTGAAAAAAGGTGATGCACTGTTTTATGAAAAAGACAGGATAGATGAAATATATATAGTGATATATGGAAAGGTAACTGTATACAGGATATCTGAAAATGGACAGAAAAGAATTATCTATATTCTTGACAATGGAAATTTGATAAATGAGGACATATTTGGGAATGCATCCGTATCTGTAAGCTGTGAAGCATTTGAAGACAGTTGGGTACTGTGTATCTCAAAACAGGATATTGTCGAGATTATGGCTAAAGATTGCAGATTTTCAAGTCTAGTATTAACCTCAATGTCCAAAAAGATAAGAAGACTCTACAGGCAGTTGAAAAATGCAGTTCCAATACGAATGGACAAAAAACTGGCTGCCAAGCTATGGAAATTGTCGAGGGATTATGGTGTAGAAGTTGAAGGTGGAGTTTTAATAGATCTGGATATAAGCATAACCTATCTGGCAGATATGCTTGGAAGTACAAGAGAAACTATATCAAGATGTATAAGTGACTTCAAGAAGAAAAATATGGTTGAATTTCACGATAAGAAGATAATAATTCCAGATGTTCACATACTGTCTTCCTATTTTAGAGGAATTTAAAAGATAATTACAGAGTGTGATTTGTGTCATATCCATATTTTCGAGTTTGTAGTATATTTAATATAATTTTAAATAGGAGGTGTGGTATGGGGTATAGTACAACTACTGAAAAGTTTGATGAATTTTTAAATAGTATAGGTGGAGAATATAATATTTATGCTCCAGTAGATATGGAAGGTATGGGAAGATTTTCTGATACTGATTCAGTTAGATATGAAAAGATAAAATCCATTGCAGACATAGAGTTTGTCAGAAAATCTGACTTTTCGCCAAAGGAAGTACTTCTTCCAATTACTCAGACACTTTTTTATTTTACTGAAGATAGTGTAAAGGAACCTAAAATCAGTGACAAAAAGATACTTTTATTTTTGAGAAGCTGTGATATTCATGCAATTAAAAGATTGGATCAAATCTATTTGAAAAGTGGTTTTGAAGATATATATTATAAAGAACTAAGGCAAAAAGTCAAACTTGTCCTTATGGAATGCGAGCATAGTTTTGAAAACTGTTTTTGTACAAGTATGAACAGTAATAAAACTGATGAATACAATATGTTTGTAAGGTACAGAGATGGAAAAGTATTCGTAGAGTGCAGGGATGAATGTTTTGGTAAATATTTTGAGAATACTGAAACATGTGACCTGAAACCTGAATTTGTTGAGGAAAATGATATAAATGTAAATGTTCCTGAAAATGTGGATGAGAGTATAATAAAAAGTCCGGTATGGAAGGAATATTCATCAAGGTGTATAGCCTGTGGACGATGCAATGTAGTATGTGGAACCTGTACATGCTTCTCAATGCAGGATATTTTCTACAGTGAAAATAAAAATGCAGGAGAAAGAAGAAGAGTATGGAGCTCATGTGAAGTGGATGGATATACGGACATAGCAGGTGGGCACAGTTTCAGGCAGGACAAGGGTGATAGAATGAGATTTAAAGTACTGCATAAAATTTCTGATTTCAAGAAAAGATTTGGATATAATATGTGTGTTGGATGCGGAAGATGTGATGATTCCTGCCCGGAGTATATATCCTTCTCTAAGTGCATAAATAAATTGTCAAAGTAATTCAGTTTGTGGAGGTGAGACAAGTGGAAAATGTATATTTGCCGGAAGTGAGCAAAATAATTGATATTAAAAAACATACGGATATTGATTATACTTTCAGAATGGAGTTCAAAGGTGAAGTAAAGCCTGGACAGTTTTTTGAAGTATCAATTCCAAAATACGGTGAAGCCCCTATATCTGTATGTGGAATAGAAAATGGATATGTGGATTTGACAATAAGGCGTGTTGGAGTAGTTACGGATATTATTCATACATTTTCAACAGGACAGAAACTTTTCATGAGAGGTCCTTATGGAAATGGATTTGATGTTGATATATACAAAAAAAGGGAGCTTGTTATAGCTGCAGGAGGAACTGGAGTTGCACCTGTAAAGGCCATTATAGATCATTTTTCTGATAATAGAGGGGAAATTAAAAATCTCAATGTTCTAATGGGATTTAAATCACTGGAAGATGTGTTATTTAAAGATGATATAGAAAGATGGAAAAAGAATTTGAACGTGACTCTAACTGTAGACAAGGCCGGTGAAAACTATAATGGCAATACTGGATTGATTACAAATTATATTGCGGATATTAAAATTGAAAATGTGGAAAGAGCTCAGGCTATTGTGGTAGGCCCTCCTATAATGATGAAATTTACCATTCAGGAACTTTTGAAAAAAGGAATCAGAGAAGAAAACCTTTGGGTTTCCTATGAGAGAAAGATGTGCTGTGGTATAGGAAAGTGCGGACACTGTAGAATGAATGATACTTATATATGTTTGGATGGACCTGTGTTTAATTATACAAAAGCCAAACATCTTGTAGATTAGAGTAGGGGGTGAAAATATGGATATCAATACAAAACAGCTTAAGAAAAATGCTTTTAGGATAACCAAGGAAAGAGGAAATACGGCTATAAGAATAAGAGTACCGGGAGGATATCTTAAGGCAAAATATTTTACTGTACTTCAGAAGGTGGCGGAGCAGTATGGCAATGGTACAGTTCATATGACAACAAGGCAGGGATTTGAAATACCAGGCATTGATATGAAAGACATTCCTGTAATAAACAAGATAATACAGCCTGTTATCGAAGGACTTGAAATAAATCAGAAAAGTCCTGGCAATGGATATCCAGCTTCAGGTACTAGAAATGTATGCGCCTGTATAGGAAACAGGGTTTGTACTTTTGCAAATTATGATACTACTGTGTTTGCAAAAAAAATAGAGAAGGCAATATTTCCAAATGACAGGCATGTAAAAATAGCACTGACAGGCTGTCCCAATGACTGCATAAAGTCAAGAATGCATGATTTTGGAATTATGGGAATGACGGAGCCACAGTATGACAGCTATAGATGTATAGGCTGCAGGGCCTGTGTGAACAATTGCAGGAAGAGATCTGCAGATGCACTGACATTCAAGGATTTCAAGGTTATAAGAGATCCTGAAAAATGTATAGGTTGTGGTGAATGTATAGGAAAATGTCCAACAGGTGCATGGACAAGAAGCAGTGAAAAATATTACAATCTTTTTATAATGGGAAGAACGGGAAAGAAAAATCCAAGACTTTCCCAAAATTTCATAAAGTGGATAGATGAAGAGAGTATTATAAAAATAATATTGAATACCTATGACTATATAGAAGATTATATAGATGAAAATGCTCCAGGTGGAAAAGAGCATATAGGTTATATTGTAGATAGGACCGGGTATCAAAGGTTCAAAGAATATGCACTAAAAGATGTAAAGCTGGGACCAAAAGCTCAAGTAAAACAGAATATAAACTGGTAGTATGGACAAGTATGGGGTCAGGTCCCCAATACTTATTTATCTAAGGGACAGTAATTTTTCCCTTAGCTTTTTATCTGCTGCGTAAATGTACATGCCTTTTCTTCCACGTGTCATAAGTACATTTATGGAGTTTAATATGATTCTGGACTTGGCTTCATCTGGAGAGTCTATATTGGGACTCCCCATATATGCGGCCCTATCTTCATATCTGTCTGAAAAAACAATTATTTCATCTCTTTATTGAGCTTAAAAGGAGTCTCTTCCCAGTTCCTGAGTTCCCCTTAATTAAAAATATAGCATGTTCATCATTTTGGTGGCTATAGCAGAATCTGAATATGGATTCTTTTAGTTTTCCTGTTCTTCTGTTAATTTTTTATATGGATCTAATTTGTATATTGAATTATTTGAGCCAATTGAGTCGTACCTCTTTTCCAATTTCAAGCCATTATAGTAAAACTATCATAACATATAAAGGCAGGATGCTGGTAACATCCTGCAGATACAATCCAATTAGGCTAGTCTTCCTTTTTTATCTCAAAGACAACTGGTTCACAGTAGTCGGGACATTGAACTATAAATTTATCTCCAAATCCAACCTGTTGGGGAGTTACGCCCTTCCTGGCAGCAAATACAAATGGAAAAAATGACTGAAGTGCCATAACACAAACTTTTTTTGTTTTCTCCATGTCTATAAGTGCGTCTTTTATATATATTTTATCTCCAGGTTTGTAATGATCACATTTGGATTCTAAAACCTCTATTACAACATTTTCACTTTTCATAATTACACATCCTCTTTTCAAATTTTCATTTATGAGGCAAATTATAAATTAAATTTTTATTATAGTCAATACAATTTGATTCATATTTAGATATATTGGCTATTTTTTTACTAATTTGTTAAAATGATATTGAGGACATTTGTAAAATTAATTGTTAAAATCCTTGACCCATATATTCATATCTTCAAATTCTCCATATATATTGCAATTGTTTATCAATCTTCCCCTGAATTTATAGTTGTTTTTACTTAAGGCAAAATTAATGCTCGTACATGCAGCACGTGATAAACTGTATACGCCCATGTATCCCATAGATATCAAGTCTGATTCAAAAGAGGATATAATATTAGATACTACTCCTTTATTTCTATAGTTTGGATGGGTTGCACAGTTTATTAATTCGGCATTTAAATCTTCTTTATTTAAATATGCTGAAGCTGCACTTATAATTTTCCCATTGTATACAGCTGCCTTATACAATATCCTTTTATTCATGTTATCTTTTAAGTATTTCTCGTCAAACAGTGGAGATGGGCATTTGAAAAATACTTTTGAGAAAAGTTCCGACATCTGTTTTGCATCACGTTTTTCCGCATATCTTATATTATATTTTAAAGTAGTATCAGGTACAAAAGTGATTTCTGCATTTAAACTCTGTCTTAAAATTAAATTTTCCATTGAATGCTTGTTATATAGTTTTCTCTTTTTGCTAATAAAATAAGACATACAAAATGCACTTTCACCTTTGAAATAACTGTCTATTTTACCCTCCAGTTTAAATCCTGCTTTAATGAAATTCTTAAATGATGCGGCATCACAATTACAAATAATTTTGCCTAAATGCTGCCTTGAAGCAAAGTGTACCAATCTTTTTATATTTTGAACTGATATATTATGAAAGTCAACTATTTTTGCAAGGCTGTTTACGTAATCTACGTATATTTTTGATTGATTTATTCTAGCATAATAATTATCTGATTTATAATTAGTTAGTATCATTACACTGTTCCCCCTTGCGTGTAATTTATTAATTCCCAAAAATAATAAGCTGCAGAGAGAAGTCTCTGCAGCTTAATTTTAGGTATATTAAAAATAAAATTCATAATTTACATACCAAAAAACTTCTCTTCAACGCTTACGAGATTAGCTGACGGATTCGGATCGAAGAAATTAACCCTACTTGTTTTAATACAAGATTCACCCCAAAAGTGGTTCTCCCGTTCATAATTGATTAAGCGCTTTCAATATTTATTTTTACGGTTTAATACTTGTACATAAACATTATCACGTTAATATATGCATGTCAATTAATTATATAAAAATTTATTGGAAAAATCAATAATATTATGATATAAAGAATTTATGGAGTTGATGTATATGAGTAATTTTTTAAATAGGGATAAAAGGGTCTATAAATTCAATAAAGATGAAATGATATTGAGAGATTTTCTTGCAGTGGACAGAACTCTCCTTGCTAATGAAAGAACCCTACTGGCATATATAAGAACAGGGGTGAGTTTAATTGCTGTAGCAATTACTCTTATAAAATTGTTTGATACAACTTTTACATACGTGGTTGGAATAATTTTTGCAGTTTTAGGTATAAGTGGTATGGTATTTGGTGTATATAGATACAAAAATATAAATGACAAGATGAAAAATATAGTTTAATAAATGTAGTAATATATTTTATGTTGAGATAAACACATGCCAAATTAAAGTATATTTCACATAATTCTCACATAATTTTAAGTGAATTTTAAGGAATGATTTATAAAATCTAAATATATGTAATATTTTATAGGAGAAGGTGATATATATGAGTATCGTAAATTAAAATCAATTATATTATAAAAAATAATACAAATTTAATTTTTTATGATGGGATAGTGATTGATATTATGAAAAAGAAAATACTTTCTCTGTTGGCAGGTATTTTTATAATACTTGGACTTTTTCAAAATGTTAGTGCAAGCACTTATAAAGATCAACTGAAAATGAATACTTCAAGATACATAGTTACAGTATCTTCAAAACAGGATATTAGCAAGATAAAGTCCAGTATTCCTAAGGCTGAGGTAAAGGATCTATCTAATGGACAAGCAGTTGTGTACTCTGAGGATATCTCTAAAAATACACTGAAAAAAGATTTGTCTAAAGTCAAGAATATAAGGAGCATAAGAAATCCAGTCAAAATGAAAATTGATGGATACTCAAGAAAAATGAATGTTAATTCTGCAAGAAGTCTAGAGTGGGATATTCCAGATGTAATGGCAGATAGTGCATGGTCAAATATAAGCCAGAAAAAAACTGTAAAAATAGCTGTAGTTGATACAGGTGTAGATTATAATAATTCACTATTAAAAGGGAAAATTGATGTCTCAGATGGTTATAATTTTATTTCCAATAATTCAAATGCAATGGATGATAGTGGACATGGAACAGGGGTAACTGGGATTATAGCTACAAATTCAAATGTAAAGAGTAAGGATCTTATTGGGGTAACTGGAAATTTAAATGTTGAAATTATTCCTGTGAAAGTACTGGATAGTTCCGGAACAGGTGATTCCGATATAATTGCAGAAGGTATACAATATGCAGCAGACAAGGGTGCAGATATAATAAACCTTAGTTTTGGAGGAAAAGGATCGGCACCTGAGATAGATTCAGCAATACAATATGCAAAATCCAAGGGATCCTTTGTTGTAGCAGCAGCAGGAAATGACAATGCAGATGTAAAAGACTATTCACCTGCATCTAATTCCAATGTATTTACTGTATCGGCTTTAAATATGCGAAATTCAAAATCATATTATTCGAACTACGGTTACAATGTGCAGGGAGCAGCACCAGGGGACAATATTTTAAGTGTGGAACTCAATAATCAATATTATTTTATGACGGGAACGTCAATGGCATCACCTATAGTATCTTCAGTTGCGGCTATGGTAAAAGCTGCAAATCCGAATTTGAATTCAACCCAGATAGCACAAATACTTGATGAATCAACAGATAAAATTGGTACCCAACATCGAAACATATATTATGGATATGGAAAGATAAATGCAGTAAAGGCTGTAAAACAGGCTGTTGCCAAATAGAATCCAGTCAGGGCAAAAGGGTTTGCCCTGACTTTTATATACTTGTTTTAATGTTGATATAGTATAAATATCAATAATGTTTTATAACATCAAGCCATAAGTACATAAATTAAATAAATATGATATAATTTTATACAAGTAATGGATATAAATAGTGGAAAATTACAGGAGATGAAAGTATGAAGAGCTCAAAAAAGTGGAAGTTATTGATGGTATCAAGTGTTTGTTTTATAGTTGCAGGCATAATTGGAATAAGCACTAAAAATTATATGGGAATTCTGCTTATATGTTTGGGAATATTTTATATTTGGTTAAGTAGGACTATGTATAAAAATCATGCCTTGAATAAAAGTGAAAAAAACGTATAATCATGGAAAATATATTGGATTGGAGAATATGTTTTGGGGTTATTTATAAAAGAAAAAGATATAGAAGAACATTTGAAGGATAAAGAGTATGATTATGAAAAAGGATGTTCAGTTTTGGCTGATGGGATTACTATAGGATTGCCCGTACCTGCCAATGCCATTTTAAACTTCAGTGATTCTGGAATTTTGGTTATGGGAGTTGACGGTTCAAGAGTAAAATTTGAAGGATTAGACGTCTTTTTTAATAATAAAAATATTAAATTCATTGGATTTAGAAAAAAATTTATGAGTTACAGGCTTCAAATAGAAACGGATATGACAATTGAGGGTTTTGAAAATGTTGATCTGGAATTTAATATAAAAAAAAGGATTGCAGATTGTACATGGCATTCTGCAAATCTTCGTAATGTAATGGCTAAGTATAGCTAATGAGATAAATTTGGTACATTCATAACATTGTAAATAAAGTTATAAAATAAGACTGTTGGAGGATATCCCGCAGTCTTTGCAATCAGACAATTTCTTTAAGTAATTTTGAAAAATAAGAGGCATGGTTTTTTTCTTCTATCATCTTCCATAAGTAGTGCAATAGCTTTACACACTATATCCAGCGTGTTATAATGGTCAGTAAAACTTTTTACAGTAAAAATCAATATAGAAAGGATGATAATAAACTTTATGAGTATATTAAAAAAGTTTATACAGTACTACAGACCTTATAAATTCCTTTTTTATATGGATCTGTTCTGTGCTTTAATTGTGTCTTTGGTTGATCTGTCGTTTCCCCTTATTTTGACTTATCTTTCAAGGACTGTATTTACAATGGACAAACATATTATACTTCATTTGATACCTTACATAGGAATAATACTGATTGCCATATATGCAGTTAAATATTTTTGTCAGTATTTTATTGCTTCCTGGGGGCATATTATGGGGGCTAGAATGGAAAACAACATGAGAAAGGATTTATTTTACCATCTTCAAAAGATGCCTTTTTCCTATTATGATGAAAAGAACACGGGACAGATGATGTCAATACTTGTATCAGATCTGTTTGACATATCGGAGCTCGCACATCATGGACCGGAAAATGTATTTATTTCAGGAGTCAAGATAATAGGTTCATTTATAATATTAACATTTATTAATCCTAAGATGACCATTATACTTTTGGCAGTAACAGTAATTATGGTTATTTTTTCAGTTTATCAAAATAATAGGATGCAGAAAGTATTTATGGATAATAGGCAAAAAATGGGAAATATAAATGCTTCTGTTCAGGACAGCCTTTTGGGAATAAGGATTGTAAAATCATTTGCCAATGAGCGTATTGAAAGGGAAAAGTTTGATAAAAATAATAATGCATACCGTATTTCAAGAGAGCATAGTTACAAGATAATGGGAAGATTTATAGCTGGAAATGCTTTCTTTGAAGGACTTTTATATGTAGTAATACTAGTCACTGGTGCATTTTTTATATCAAAAGGAACTTTGAGAATATCAGACCTTGCAATTTATGCCCTCTACATCAATATATTCATAAATCCTATAGACATACTCATAAATTTTGCAGAACAATTCCAGAAGGGATTTGCAGGATTTAAAAGATTTATAAAGATTGTTGATACTGAACCCAATATAGTTGATAAAAAGGATGCTGTAACTCTTAAAAATGTAAAGGGAAATATAGAATATAAAAATGTTTATTTCAGTTATAATGACCAAAAACAGATACTTGATAATGTGAATTTGAAAATAGATGCTGGTAAAAAAGTAGCATTTGTAGGTCCGTCAGGAGGAGGAAAGACAACTATTTGTTCACTTCTTCCTAGATTTTATGATGTTTCATCTGGATCTGTAATGATAGATGGAATAGATGTAAGGGATATTGCTCTTGAATCACTTAGAAATTCCATTGGAATAGTTCAACAGGATGTATATTTGTTTTCTGGAACTTTAAGGGACAATATAAAGTATGGAAAACCGGAAGCATCTGAAGAAGATGTAATAATAGCAGCCAAGGAAGCCAATATACACGATTATATAATGAGCCTTGATAATGGATATGATACCTATGTTGGAGAAAGAGGAGTCAAGCTTTCTGGTGGGCAGAAACAGAGGATTTCAATTGCAAGGGTATTTCTAGAAAATCCCCCAATTCTCATATTGGATGAGGCAACTTCAGCACTGGATAATGAAAGTGAAAGCTTTATACAGAAATCTCTTGAAAAGCTTGCAAAAAATAGGACAACTATTATAATTGCCCACAGACTCAGTACTATAAGAAATGCAGATGAAATAATAGTTATTGATGATGAAGGAATCAAAGAGAGGGGAAACCATGAAGAACTCCTTGAAAAAGGAGGAACTTATTCCTACTACTATAATATGCAGTTTGAAGGGCTTGATATAAAGTAACATAGTCAGGGGCGGTCTCTATGAAAAATTTTACCATAGAGACCGTTTTTTATTATATTTTATATTCTCAAAAATTTGAACTGTGATATAATATTCACAGATTATATGTTTTATTAAGTTGTAATATAAAATACAAAGGAGAACTTTGAAAAATGCTGAATTTTTTCCATCTTCATATAAGTACAAATCCAATACATATAGTAATTGGTATAATAGTACTGGCAATTGTTTTAAAATTGCTTGGCAAGATATTTAAAGTCATACTTATGGTAGGAATTATAGCTTTTGTATTGTACAAGTTAAATGAACTGCCAATTGTACATAATGTGCTTAATAATATAGCTAGAATGCTAAATATTCATTTTTAGTTAATTTTGAAGTGTAAAAATCATAATTTTTATATTTATTTAAATAAAAAAGATCTACTGAATTGTGAAATTTTAATTTGGGATAATAGATTTTAATACAATAATTTAAGGTAGCAGGTTGGAATGTTTTTAGAACAGAACCCATGCTTTGTTTCTATACAAAATTATATTCTTTTTCCTTAAATAGAACAGATGCCTTTTCATCTTTTTTACCTGTTACTATTTGTGGCTTACTAAAGAAATATCCTTGAAAGTATGAATATCCAAGAGATAAAGCTTCTTTAAAGTCCTTTGGTGTCTCGATTTTTTCTGCAAGAAATTTAATATTTCCGTTTATAGAATGAATTTTTTTCATAACATTTTTTCTTTCCATATTTTTTGTCATAAAAAAGTCTATTTTTATTATGTCTACAAGTTTGATTAAATTCACGTACTTGATATTGAATACAAAATCATCCAGTGCAAGTACAAATCCATTTTCTTTTAATGATTTACATGAGTCTATAATCTTGTCTGTAGGTTCAATATTTTCCAAAATTTCTATTATAATATTTTCAGGAGAAATAAAAGAACATATATTGGATTTCAATATATTGCCGGTAAAATTTACAAGAGCTTTTTTAGTTCCAACAAGTTTGTTCATGCCTATATTTACAATACTGTTTTGAAGTAGTTCAAGAGTAGCCCTGTCTCCATCTGTAACAGTATATTTATTTTGTTCATAATTATCTCTAAATAATAGTTCATACCCTACTATGTTGCTGAACCTGTCAACAATAGCCTGTTTAGCTACATATACATTCATGTTCAAACTCCTTTTAAATTATAATAACCTTGCTTATATCATTTGCATAATTTATTATTTTATACATAAAATTGCAATAAAAAATTTTAAAAGGAAGTTTTTAAATAAAAAATAGTATATTTGCTATTTGATGTTTGTGTTTTTTGGAATAACGTGACGATAGGATACAGGAGATTTAAGTACTACAGATGTATTTATATCACCATAAGGAAGTAGTCTGTCTATTAACAAACTCATATCATCCATGTTGTTTACAGCAGCTTTAATAAAATAATTTATGGGTCCGGTTACTCTATGACACTCTAAAATGTCACCATCCTTTTTTACCATTTGTTCAAATGTTTTAGGTGATACTTTTAAAGAACTCAACTGTACAAACAGTATGATATTTTTACCAATATTCTTTAAGGATATTCTTGCAGTAAACTCTTCAATTATATTCTTCTCTTGAAGCCGTAAAATTCTCTCAGTAATACTTGGCCTGCTGAGGGAAAGCTCTTTTGACAGTGTACTTATAGTCATGCGTGAATTTTTCTGTAAAAGTTCAATTAGTTTAATATCCAGGTTATCCATATAAGCTCCTTGCAAAATAAATATATTTTAAGCAATACTTATTCAAAATATAAATATATTTAAGATAATTTATTCAATATTTAATATAAATTGCCTTATAAGTATTATATCATTAAATAGATGTATTTATAAGGGAGGTTTTTGGGGTGAGAGAATTGATAAGTTCTCCTGTTTTTTCAATTATGCTTTCATTAGTGGCTTTTGAAGCAGGGAGTATCATATATAAAAGAATTAAATTTCCATTGTTTAATCCTGTAATTATTGCCATAGTGGTTGTAATGTTTGTAATTAAATCACTGAACATAAGTGTTGATACATATAATAAGGGTGGAGATATAATAAGCTTTTTTTTGAGCCCGGCTACAGTTATACTTGCGGTACCATTGTATAAAAAGATGAAACTCTTGAAGAAAAACTTACTTCCAATAATGTCAGGTATAATAGCAGGTTCCCTGGCAGGTATATTCTCTACAGTTTTTTTATGCCGACTATTTCACATTTCAAAACAACTGACTTTGTCCATGATACCAAAATCTGTTACAGTGCCAATAAGTATGTCGGTTTCCAAGCAGATAGGAGGCATTCCTGCCATAACCATATTTTCTACAATGTTAGGTGCAATTATTGTAATTGTAATATGTCCATTGATATTTAAAATATTCAAAATCAAAGACAGTATATCAAAAGGAGTTGCACTTGGAACGTCAGCCAATGCACTTGGGACTTCCAAGGCAATGGAGATGGGTGAAACAGAGGGGGCTATGAGTAGTCTATCCATTGGACTTGCAGGAATTGTTGTTGTAATATTTTCTCCTATAATAGTGAAGCTTTTTGGCAATTTTATAAAGTAGATAAAATTTCCAGACCTTTTTCAGGCTGGAGATTTTTTATAATTTTTTTTTAGTTTTATGACATTTATTTCCCTTAGAGTTTAAAAATATAAATCCATAATCAAGAACATCATTATTGGAAATATAAATGGAACTATTGATGCAATCATAATTTTAAATTTCGGCACTATAAGTTTATAAAGTAGATAAAATAAGAATGAATTCTTCAGATACAACTATTTACATTGAAAGTATTTTGCCAAATAATAATATCAAATCTAACAAAGACAGTAAGTTGCTTTGTCTTAAACTTTATTCACAACCCCAAAATAGTCGGAAACAGTAGTAAACTGAGAATTATAGTAAAATACGGTGAGAAAACGTTTAATATACAATTATTTTGCTGTAAACAATGAATATATGCATAATATAGGCTTTAATGACAATTATAATATAATGATTTAACAAGTATAATTATTAGTGTAAGGTAAAAAATATATGGGGAGGTAATAAAAGTGAAAAACAAATCTTTATTTGAACCTATTAAAATAGGAAAAGTAGAAGTAAAAAACAAAATATCGATGGCCCCTATGGGCGCATTTGGCCTGGTAGACAATGAAGGCTGTTATAATCAGAGAGCTGTAGATTATTATGTAGAAAGAGCTAAAGGCGGCACAGGTCTTATTATAACAAGTATAACTAAAGTTGAAAATGAAATTGATAAAGTTGTACCTGGTGTAATTCCCATTATTTCAATAAATCCGGGAAGATTTATAATGACATCATCTGAAATGACTGAAAGAGTCCATTCCTATGGTTCAAAGATATTTTTGCAGCTCACAATGGGATTTGGAAGAAGCGGAGCTCCTGGAACGCTTCTAACATCACAGCCGGTTTCTGCCTCAAGTGTTCCTAATTACTGGGATCCAACTGTTACATGCAGGGAACTTACCACTTCAGAAGTAGAATGGATAGTTGCGAAGTTCATTCAGGGTGCTGCTATTGCACAAAAAGCAGGATTTGACGGAGTTGAGATACATGCTGTTCACGAGGGATATTTGCTGGACCAGTTTACACTCTCTATATTCAATAGAAGGACAGATAAATACGGAGGAGATTTAAGGGGAAGATTACAGCTGCCTATAGAAATAGTTCAGGGTATAAAGGCTCAAGTTGGCAGTGATTTCCCTGTTGGATTGAGATACAGTGTCAAAAGCTGCATAAAAGACTGGAGGCAGGGTGGACTTCCAGATGAGGATTATGTGGAAAAAGGACGTGATTTGAAAGAGGGACTTGAGGCTGCAAAGATTCTCGAAGCAGCTGGATATGATGAGTTGAATACAGATGTTGGAACATATGATGCATGGTATTGGTCACATCCACCTCTTTATCAGAAAGATGGACTGTATATACCATATACTAAAAAATTAAAAAAGGTTGTAAAAATTCCTGTTATAGTTGCAGGAAAACTTGGTGTTCCACAAGAAGCTGAAAAAGCTCTTGATGATGGTGGTGCGGATATGATAGGACTTGCAAGACCGCTTCTTTCAGATGCATACTGGCCTAAAAAGGTGCTTTCCGGACATCCTGAGAGAATTCGTCCCTGTATTGGATGCCATGTAGGCTGCCTTGGCAGGGGATTTGAAGGAAAACCTTTGAGTTGTGCAGTAAATCCAGCTGCAGGAAGAGAACGCTATTATGAGATAAGACCAGCAGCTATACCAAAGAAAGTGTTGATTGCAGGTGGAGGAGTTGCAGGAATGGAAGCTGCTAGAATGGCTGTGCTTAGAGGTCACAAAGTTACACTTTATGAAAGTACGGATAAACTGGGCGGGGAAATTGTTCCAGGGTCAGTACCTGACTTTAAAATAGACGATAGAAGATTGTTGGACTGGTATAGAAATGAAATGAAAGAGCTTAAAATTAATGTGATTTTTAATACAGAGGTAACGGATAAACTTGTAGAGAAAGAACAGCCAGATGTGGTAATTGTTGCAACAGGAGCCAATGATGTCAAGATAAAACTGCCGGGTATGGAAAAGGATAAAGTATCCACAGCTGTGGACATTTTAAATGGGACTAAAAAGCCAGGGAAAAATGTAATTATTGTAGGAGGAGGTCTCGTCGGATGTGAAACGGCCCTTTATCTTGCCAAAGCTGGAAAGAAAGTTACAATTGTAGAGGCCAAGGATAAAATATTGGATGCAGGAAAGCCAATCCCTCATATGAATAAGATTATGCTAGAAGATCTTATTAAAAAATACAATATAAAAGTTATTACGGGTAATTCACTGCTTGAGGTAACGGATGATGGAGCAGTTCTTATAGACAGCAAGTTCAAACAACAGGAAGTATCTGCTGACACTGTTGTGATTTCTGTAGGATTCAAGTCAAATAGAAAATTATATAACAAACTTCATGGCAAAGTTACTGATTTATATCTTATTGGAGATGCATATCAGACTGCAAATATAATGGATGCAATTTGGAGCGGAAATGAAATCGGACTTAACTGTTAGATAATTTAACCACCAATTAGTTTATAAGCTAATTGGTGGTTTTAATTCTACATTATATTTTAAACTTTTGTACAAGCTCATTTAGTTTTTGTGCAAGCTCTGCCTGGCTTTGGGCTGTCAGAGCTACCTGATTTACAGCTTGAGTATTTTCATCAATACCTTCCTGTATTTGTGAAGCATTTTCTGAAGCCTGCTGTTGGTTGTCTGACATATGCTGCATGGCATCGCTGACTTGTGACATTGTAGCATTTAATTCCTCTGACATTGAAGCTATTTCTTCAGATAAACTTTTTGTAAAATCAGCATCTTTATAATATTGATTTCCCATATCTTTAAATGCTTCAAATTGTGGATTTACCTCATCGTTTATAAATACTAAAACTTCATTACTACTGTCAGATAAATTTTTAAATGCCTCGTTTACTTTTCCAATAGTATCTTGAATTGATGATACGGCTGTTGCTGAATTTTCAGCAAGCTTTCTTACTTCCTCTGCAACAACTGCAAATCCCTTACCATGTTCACCGGCTCTTGCAGCTTCAATGGCTGCATTTAATGCAAGAAGATTGGTCTGTTCAGCTATTCCTGCAATAGTATGTGCCATTTCCTTTATATTTTCAACTACTTTACCAGCTTCAATAGCTTCCAGTATTTTTTCTCTTTTGTCTTTATATATTTTTTGGGCATTTTGTATTGCAGAGTTTCCTTTTTGTTGAGCCATTGTAGCTTTTTCTTTAGAGCTATTTGAACTATTGCTGCTGTCTGCAGCTTTTTGAGACAATTCATTTATATTTGAATTGATTTCTTCTACAGATGCAGTTATTTCTTCTATGGAAGAAGTTGTTTCCTCAACTCCTGAGGTTATAACTTTTGCTGAATTATCCATATTTTCCGCTTTTGCTGAAAGTTCTTCTGCTGTTGCAGACAACTCTTCACTGGCACTTCCCATATTTTCGGAGTTTTCCATAATTGATTTCAAAAGGTATACTATATTATTTTGTGCGGTATTTAAAGAAGTACCTGTTTGTCCAAATTCATCAGAACGGGTTGTTTTTATATCCGTTGAAAAATCAAATTGTGCAAAACGATTTGCAAGGTCTTTTATCTTTATAAGGGGATTATGTATATCTCTTGCTATTGCTAGTCCGGACAGTATGGATACGATGAAACTGATTATAATCAATATTGTTACAAATATTAAAGAAGAATTATATTTAGAAATACTTGAATTATAATCATTCTGTGCAAGTTTTAAATTTGTATCTATAAGTTTATCTATTACTGAGAAAAGATCTTTTCTGTATTTTTCACTAGTTTGAAATTCTTTTATTGAACCATTGTAGTCTCCTTTTTGAATCAATTGTATGTAATTTTCCCTGGAGGTTTTCCAGCCTTTTCTATATGTTTCAAATTGCCCAAGTAAATCTTTGTTTTTATTATTTAATGAATTAGAATAACTTGATATAAGTTTGTCGTTTCGATTTATTTGTTCATTAATATTATTAATCAAGCTATTTATCTGGGGCCTATTTTCCTTATTCATCATAACAAGCAAGTCAGACTGTACCCCTAGTAAATTTATTTTGATATCCTTTAGTTCAGTTGTTTCTTTTAAATCCATATTATATAGGGTATCTAAATTCCTTTTTACTACAGTTGTTTTGCTCATGGATACAATACCCACTATACAGGCCAACATTGCTATAATAATAAAAGACATCATTAGCTTTTTGAAGATATTCATATTGGAAAATAATTTCATTGCCTTACCACCTTTTCTTTAGATTTTATATTTTTCACTGAATATATGTTAATTAATTTAGTTCTATATTAATATATACGTATAAAATTTGAATTACTATAATAAAATTTAAAAAAATAGAATATAATGCATTAAAATTACGAATAAATAAGAATTATGTAATTATAGCATCTTAAATTATGAAATTTAAATCAGTATATACATAAGTGCTGATTTTAATTTTTATAAAATAAAATTTGGTTTACTTGAAATATTCAATAAAGTGGGATGCAGCAGTAGATAAATAACGATTTTTCATCCATATTAAAGTCGACTTGGCTTCCATTGACGGATCTTTTATTTCTCTAATATCCAAATTTGTATTATACATGAGTGTAGAAGAAGTTCGTGGCACTAAAGCTATACCAATTCCTTCATTTGCCCATGTTAGTGATGATATTAGATCATCATTTTTACATATTATGTTTGGAGTGAAATTTAATTTGCTGCAGGCTTTATTTATAATTGTCTCAAATCTTCTGTGTATAATAAGTGGTTTATCCTTTAGATCTTTTAGTGATATGGCATTCTCACACTCAGATATATTCTCATAAAACTTAGATTTGGCTACTGTTACCATGGAATCGTGAATATGATCTTTTAATGTCTCATTTTTTATATAAATTGAATTATATAAGTTAAGTAGTTTTGGATTAAAAGGTGAGCGTACCAAACCTAGTTCTATAATTCCAGTATTTAATAATTCCATTATTCTAAAGCTGTCACCATCCCATAATTGAAAATTTACATTGGGATATTTAGTATGAAATCGATATACCTTTTCAGGTAAAATTGCAATTGCAGAAGAAGCTACACTTCCAATATTAACAGTTCCCTTCAAGCCCTTGTGAAAGTCCTTTAATTGTTTTTCTGCAGCATTTACAAGTTCCAATATTTGCTCAGCCTTGTCCCTGAGTATCATGCCCGCTTCGGTTAATTCTACATTTCTGCTCTTCCTTATCAATAAATCTACTCCCAATTCATTTTCAAGAGATTTTAGTTGCTGACTAAGGGGAGGCTGGGATATATTAAGTCTTTTTGCAGCAGAAGTTATCTGTCCTTCTTCTGCAACAGTTAAAAAATATTTGATTTGTCTGATATCCATGGTTTATTCTCCTTTGAATTCATATGTTTTTTATATGGTTCGATATTTATTAAATATTTTTCATATGAATATGTTTTTGTTATAATAATAAGAAAAATATTAAAAAATATCAAGAGAAATTGCAATATTTTTATTTAAAAAACATTTTTAGAGTGTTATTTATGAAAAATTATTAATAAAAGGAGAAAAAGATGAATCGTTATATCAAATTGTTGGCATCAGGTCATTTAATCACAGATATTTACCAGGGGGCACTACCTGCAATGCTTCCATTTCTGATATCAGAAAAGCATTTTAGCTATGCTGCAGCAGCTTTTTTAATATTTGCAGCTAATATAAGTTCTTCTATAGTACAGCCTATATTTGGACTTTATTCGGATAAAATTTCTGCACCATGGACATTGCCCCTTGGAGTTACCCTTGGAGGAATCGGTGTAGGAATAGCTGGCGTTACTTCCAATTATGCAATTATGGCTGTTGCAGTAGCAATAAGTGGCGTAGGCATAGCAGCATTTCATCCTGAAGGTGCCCGGCTGGCAAATAAATTTGCTGGAAAAAATAAAGCCACAAATGTAAGTACATTTGCAGCAGGTGGAAATATAGGATTTGCAGTAGGCCCTATTATAACTACCGAATTGTTGTTGCTATTTGGACTGAAGGGTACTGTAGTCTTAGCTGTACCAGCTGTAATTATGGGTTTTGTACTATTTACAAATTTAGATTCATTTTCAACAAAATTGAAGTCTGTTGGTGAAGATAATATGAAATCCGGTAATGTTGTTGTTACACCAGATGAATGGAAGCCCTTTGCCAATTTAACTGCAACTCTCCTGTGTCGTGCTATAGTATTCTTCGGACTCAATACGTTCTTACCGCTTTACTGGATAAATGTACTGGGACAGTCAAAGAGATCCGGCAGTACTGCATTGTCAATATTAATTGTTACAGGGGCTATAGCTACTCTTATTGCAGGACGTGTATCAGATAGAATTGGACATAAAAAAGTAATAATAGCAGGTTATACTGCACTTATACCACTATTGTTTATATTCATAAATGTACATAACATTGCTGTAGCTACTATATTGCTTATACCAATAGGATTTGCCCTATATACACCTTTCAGTCCTATGGTAGTGCTTGGACAAAAATATCTTCCAAATCATATGGGACTTGCATCTGGAGTTACTTTAGGTTTGGCTGTTACTATAGGTGGAGTTGTTTCCCCACTTCTGGGCTGGATATCGGATAATCATGGAATACATGCAGCAATATCCAGTCTTACAATTGTACCGATTATTGCAGTAATTTTGGCATCAATACTTCCCAGACCAAAAATTGATTTAGTTGAGATCAAGAAAAAAGTTAATATATCTTGAATGGAGTGATAATAATGAAAATAGGTTTTATAGGATTAGGTGTAATGGGAAAAAATATGGCAGAAAATATACTTGAAAATGGATATGAACTCAATGTATATGACGTAGTAGAAGAATTAGTGGAACAATTTGCCAGAAAGGGTGCTTCAGTCTGTAAAAGTCCTTCTGAAGTTGCATCGAAGTCAGATGTTATTATGACCTCCCTTCCAAATTCTCAAATAGTCAAAAATGTTATTTTAGGAAAAAATGGAGTGTTACAGGGAGCTAAATCCGATGCTATAATAATAGACCTAAGCAGCATTACTCCAAAGACCATACAGTATATAGCAAAAGAGGCTGAAAAAAGTGGTGTTGAAGTAGTAGATGCACCTGTAAGCGGCGGTTCTATTGGAGCTAAAAATGGCACTCTTACTATTATGGCAGGAGGAAAAAAGGAAGTAGTTGACAGCGTATCTGATATATTGAAATCTATAGGAAAGACAATATACTATGTAGGAAGTGTAGGATCAGGAGATACAGTTAAATTAGTAAATAATCTTTTGCTTGGAGCAAATATGGCAGCAGTATCAGAAGCACTTGCTTTGGGAATAAAGGCAGGGATGGATCCTGACATACTATTTCAGGTAATAAGTAAAAGCTCTGGAAATTCCTATGCACTTACCTCGAAATATGAAAAATTTATAAAAGAAAGAAATTTCAATCCAGGATTTATGGTGGATCTTCAGTACAAGGACCTCCAATTGGCAATAGATACTGCAAAAGATTTGAAGATACCTCTGGTTATAGGCAATTTAACCCAACAGCTATATGAAATGGCAAGAAGTGAAGGCATGGGAAAAGAAGACATTTCAGCATTGGTTAAAGTTTATGAAAAGTGGTTGTAAACTTAAAAGTTTCAACTGATTGCAGGAGAGGGAGGTTATTATGTCAAACTCATTTAAATACTACAGTCCTACAAGTGTAGAAGAAACTATTGAAGTATTAAAAAAATGCAATGAGAGTACGTGTGTTTTGGCAGGTGGTACGGATTTAATCGTGAAATTAAAAAAACACATGATAGATCCTGAGAATATAGTAAATTTGAAAAAAGTTGATGAACTAAATTATATAGAGGAAAAGGATGGTATTGTAAAGATTGGAGCTATGACAACTCACTCTCAAATAGAACAGAGTCCACTTATAAATGGAAAAGCTGCAATTTTAGCAGAAGCCTGTAGACATGTTGGCTCAACCCAGATAAGAAATTTAGGAACAATAGGTGGAAATATTATGAATTCCTCAGCTGCTGCAGATTCTGTAGCAGCACTTACAGCATTAGATGCCAGTTTTATTATGATAGGGCCAAATGGAGAGAGAACAGTGAGTATGGATCAACTTCACGGCAAGAGTGGAAATGTTATAAGAGATAAAGATGAAATATTGAAAGAGATATTTTTTAAAAGTCTGAATGGAAGTACTGTATCCGGATTTAAAAAACTTGGAAGAAGAAGTGCTCTTGCAATAGTAGTAGTCAGTATAGGTATAGTTCTTGAAAATGATACTAGAAAAAATGCATGTAAAAATATTAGAGTATCTCTCGGCGGAATTTCAAGAAATCCATCTAGAGCAAAAGCAGCAGAACAATTTTTAATAGGTAGGGAAATAAATATTAAAAATATAAAAGGATGTTTGGATAAAGTTTCAGAATTTACAGTAGATAATTTGGAAAAATCACCTTTCAAAAATTTGATTCCACATAAAAGATATGCTGTAAAAGGTATCGGAATGGAGGTATTTGAAAGAATATGCAAAAGATAAAGATAAATTTCAAGTTAAATGGCAGCATGGTTTCAGCAGAAATTGACCCTAGAAAGAGACTGCTGGATGTAATTAGGGAAGACTTTGGAATTACAAGTGTAAAAGAAGGTTGTTCCGAGGGGGAATGTGGAGCCTGCACTGTGATTCTAGATGGAGAAGCAGTTACATCATGCTGCATGCTTGGAGCACAGGTAGATGGATGTTCTGTAATAACTGTAGAAGGACTTTCAAAAAATGGTGAACTGGATATGCTTCAACAGGCGTTTCTAGATGCGGGAGCTGTACAGTGCGGATTTTGTACTCCAGGAATGATACTTTCTGCAAAGGCACTTCTTATGAAAAAACCGAATCCTACTGTAGACGAGATAAAAATGGCCATAGCAGGAAATTTGTGCAGATGTACAGGATATAAAAAGATTATAGAAGCAGTAATGCTTGTAGTACAGAGGAAATGAGGTGATATATATGGATATTTTAAAGGACAAAGATAACTTAAACTCAGTGGGCAAAAATGTACAGAAAAAAGATGGAATATCAAAAGTAAATGGCAGTGCTATATTTGCAAGGGATATAAATTTTGAAGGTATGCTGTATGCCAAAGTATTGAGAAGTAAAGTGGCTCATGCTGTATTAAACAATATTTATACAGATAAGGCAGAGAAATTGCCAGGTGTTGTATGTGTTTTAACCAGTAAAGATATACCGGGAAAGAACAGAGTTGGCATAATTATAAAAGATGAGCCTGTATTGGTAGATGACAAGATCAGAAGATATGGTGATGCACTTGCAGTTGTTGCAGCAGAGACAGAGGAAACAGCAGAAAAAGCAATTGAACTTATAGAAGTTGATTATACAGAACTGCCTGTTATAACAACTGTAGATGATGCTTTAAAAGAAGATTCTTTAAAAATTCACGGTGATACCAATATACTTGGACATAAGACACTTATAAAAGGCAATGTAGATGAAGCTTTCAAAAAATGTGATGTAATTGTAGAAAATACCTATAAGACCAACTATTATGCACATATGTTTATAGAACCTGAATGCGGGGTGTCAAAGTATGAGAATGGAATTTTAACAGTATGGGCTTCAACGCAAAATCCCCATTTTGATAGAGGTGAAGTTGCCAGGGTATTGAATCTTCCTCAAAGCAAGGTAAGAGTGTCGCAGGCCGTAACCGGTGGTGGATTTGGCGGAAAGCTTGATATTTCCACTCAGTGTTTTGTAGCACTTTTAACATATTATACTAAAAGACCTGTGAAGCTTTCTTATACCAGGGAAGAGTCCATGTCAGTATCTTCTAAAAGACATCCCCATACAATGAAATATAAAACAGGGGCAGATAAAAATGGGAAGATACTTGCCATGCAGGCGGAATTCATGCAGGATTCAGGGGCTTATGCCTCCTATGGACCTGCAGTAATTACAAGAGGAATGGTTCATGCTACAGGACCTTATGAGATACCAAATGTAAGTATAGAAGCTACCATGACATATACAAATAATCCTATGGCTGGTGCATTCAGAGGATTTGGTGTTCCGCAGGTTTCAATTGCCCACGAGCAGCAGATAGATGCAATAGCCGAAAAATTAAATATAAGTCCCTATGAAATAAGACTGAAAAATGCTCTTAAAGTTGGTTCTTATACAAGTACCATGCAGAAGCTGGAAAGCAGTGCTGGTTTGATCGACACTCTGAAAAAGGCAAGAGAAAAGTCAGAAGAGGTAATATCGGATGACGATTTTAAGAAAGATCCAAATGGTATAAAAAAACGAGGAGTAGGCATAGGGTGCATGTGGTATGGAATAGGAAATACAGGACTCCCAAATCCAGCTTCAGCATTTCTTGAAATGCACAGCGATTGTTCAGTAACTGTACTGGCAGGTTGTGCAGATATAGGGCAGGGATCCAATACTGTAATGTGTCAGATTGTTGCAGAAACTTTAGGTATAGACTATGAAAATGTAAATATTGTGTCTGCAGATACAGGGGCAACTCCAGAGGGAGGCGCAACTTCTGCCAGCAGACAAACATATATATCCGGAAATGCATGTAAAAAAGCTGCAGAAATGGCGAGGGAAACACTGTTTGATGTAGCTTCGGAATTACTAAATGTAAACAGAGACAAGATTATACTGAAAGATGAGAAAGCCTGTTTTAAAGATGATCAAAATAACTATGTAACTTTAGAACAAATAATGAGTGAATGTGCAAGAAAGGGAATAATAGTACTTGGCTGTGCATACTTCAACCCCAATACAACTTCTCTTGATCCTGAAAACATGCAGGGCATACCATTTGCAACCTATGGTTTTGCAACTCATTTTATAGAAGTTGAAGTAAATACCTATACAGGTGAAATCAAAGTATTGAAAGTTATTGCAGCGCATGATGTAGGAAAAGCAATCAACAAACGCATGGTAGAGGGGCAAATA
The DNA here is from genome assembly GCF_019144085.1 of Clostridium tyrobutyricum. Lineage (GTDB taxonomy): Bacteria > Bacillota > Clostridia > Clostridiales > Clostridiaceae > Clostridium_B > Clostridium_B tyrobutyricum_A. The sequence goes on along the minus strand of NZ_JAHHUY010000001.1, from coordinate 46,240 downwards.
GAAGGCGGATGTTTAATGGGAATGGGACTTGGAATTTTGGAAAATCTAGTAGTTGAAAATGCAAAGATGAAAACATTGAATTTTTCCAACTATTTAATATATACTGCAAATGATATACCTGAGATATATCCTATAATTGTAGAAAGCCAGGAAAAGACAGGTCCTTTTGGAGCAAAGGGAGTTGGAGAACCTGCATTGATTCCTGTAGCACCGGCAATTTTAAATGCAGTATACAATGCAACTGGAGTAAGATTTACAGAAATACCACTGACTCTTGAAAGAGTAGTTGAAAAATTAAATTATGAGTAATGGAGGAACTTAAGGTGATTTTAGTTAATGTTGATAAATGCAGAGGATGCAGAATATGTGAAAATAATTGTCCACTTGGGGCAATTTCAGTTATAGATAAAATAGCACAATTAAATGAAAATTGTGTTTCATGTGGTATATGTACAAAAGTATGTCCATTTCAGGCTGTTGAAAAAACGGAAGAAAAAAAGTCAGAAAATTCTACCTGTACTCATTGTCCTGTAAATTGTTCTGTACCATTGAATAAAACTGGTGCCTGTAAAAGATATACCAATGTTGATGGGGAATTGGTGAGAAATAGGAAGCTTGTTATAGACTCAGTTGTAAAAGAGTCAGAGTGGAATGTAAAATATAAGCCGCTTATTACAGCAGTAGGAAGTGGAACAAATTATCCATGTCTTCGTCCTGCACCGAAAATAGTACAGGATACTGTAGATGGAGTTGATGTTGTAACTGTAGTCACAGAGGCACCATTAAGCTACAGTGGTGTGAAAGTAAAAATTGACACCAATATGGATATAGGTGAAGAAGGTGCAAAAGTAAAGAGAAATGGCAAATGTGTCGGAATGGTAACTACTGAGGAATATGGATCCAAAATGCTTACTATAGGTGGAGCAAATCTATTAAGTGGAAGTAATGATGGATTTATAGTAGCAAGGACTATTGTGGATCTTGCAAATGGAAGAAAGGTTAAATTGAAAGTGGAAAATGGAAGTCAACTTGAAATACAGCAAGGAAAGCCACCTGTTATAGATGGACTTGAGGAGACTTATATGAGAGTTGGATGTGGCAGTGCAACTATAGGTATGTTTGCAGCAAGTTTATCTAAAGCTGTAGATGAGGCGGTTATATTGGATTTCCACGTAGTAGGGCTTCTTTCCGAGCATGCTGCAGGTAAAGAAGTTGGAATGAAGTACAGTGGAGTAGTCCCATATGGAAGAAAAAGCACTATGGGAAGATATTTTGGAAAACATGGACATGGCTGGGGAGGTACAGAAGTAGAGAGTCCTGTTGAAGCTGTAAAATCTGTAGATATGAGTATAGCAAAAGCTGGATATAAAATACTGGTTACAGAAACTACAGGACAAAAATACGCACTTTTGGAAGTGCAAAATGACGGATCTGCAAAGGAAATTGAAATGACTGAACAAGCAGTGAAATGTGTTAAATTGATTTCGGATAACTGCGAGAAGTCTGTAGTTTCAATTATGTATACAGGGGGTACAGGTGGAAGTGCCAGAGCAGGAGTTACTACTTTCCCTAAAAAACTTACCAATGCAGTTCATAATAATGAAGTTAGTATGACTATAGCTGGAGCCCCTACTTTTGTTCTACCTGGAGGAGGCATAAATTTTATGGTGGATGTTTCAAAAATGATACCCGAAGCTACGACATGGGTTCCCACACCTGCAACTGTAGCTCCAGTAGAGTATACTATGACAAGAGAAAAATATGATGAAATTGGCGGTCATACAAATAGTATAATAACTAAAGAACAATTGTTAAAAGAACTTGATGAGGAATAGTCATGATTGAAGTACTGGATAATAAAAAAGTATTTATAAATAATGGACCTATTCAGATGGTACTTGACATATCTTTAAATGGAAAAAGAGAGCCCGAGATAGGTATTGAAGTTTCAAAATATTTACTTTCTGAATTCAATGAATTGGCACAGTATACTCCATACATAAAATCCAATAAATGCCTGAATGCCAAAGACTGCGGAGACAGTATAGTTTTAAAAAAGATGGTTGATGCTGTTTGCAGAAGTGGAGACTGCAGTTTGACTCCACTTGCTGCAGTAGCTGGTTCTTTTTCTGATCTTGCACTGGAGAAGTCACTGGAATTTGGTGCTGAAAGAGTAATTATAAATAATGGCGGGGATATAGCTCTTAAAGATATAACTGGAAATATCATAAAAGTGGGTATTCCTGTAAACAATAAGGAATTAGTGCTTTCAATTGATTCTCAAAGTAAAATTAATGGAATTTGCACCAGTGGCATAGGAGGAAGGAGTTTTACAAAGGGAATTGCTACAGCTTCGGTGGTTTTAGGAGAAACGGCAGCTATGGCAGATGCCTGTGCTACTTGTATAGGAAATGCGGCAGATGTAGAGTCAGATGGCATAGTTAGATGCTATGCAGAGGAAATAGATTCTGAAACAGATATACCGGGAAATTTAGTTACATTAAGTGTAGGTGAACTTTCAAAAAAGGAAATATACAGAGCACTTTTAAATGGTATTGAAACAGCAGAAAAATTATATAACGAAAATATTATAAAAGGATCAATTTTGTGTATAAAAGATAAAATAGTAATGTTTCCCGAAAATAGTTCATATTTTACATTGGAAAAAATATATGCTTGATTTAACAGGAAATTATTAATATAATATTATAAATGATATAATACGACAAAAAATACAAAATAGAACTTGATAATATATAAATTTCTTAAATAAATTTAATTTTATTAAACAGATTATATATTGTTTTATTTAGGGAGAGTTTATATGGATATAAAAAAAGAATTACCGGAGATTTTTTCAAGCTTCTCTGAAGCCAGGAGAAATGGATTTATAAAAGCAAAAGAATTAAAAGAGCAAAACGTACCACTTGTAGGAACATTCTGTTCATATATGCCTCAGGAAATAGCAATGGCGGCTGGAGCTGCTGTAGTTTCCCTTTGCTCAACTTCCGATGAAACCATTGAGGAAGCAGAAAATTATCTTCCAAGGAATTTATGCCCTTTAATAAAGAGCAGTTATGGATTTGCGAAAACTGACAAGTGTCCGTATTTTTATTTTTCAGATTTAATTGTAGGAGAAACTACATGTGACGGAAAGAAAAAAATGTATGAGTATCTGGGAGAATTCAAGCCTGTTCATGTTATGCAGCTCCCAAATACACAGATTGGGGAAAACAGTTTTAAACTTTGGAAAGATGAAATTATAAAACTGAAGGAAAAAATTCAAGATATGTTTGACGTTGAAATAAAAGAAGAAGATATAAAACAGGCCATATTACTAAAAAATAGAGAGAGACAGGCAATAAAAGATTTTTATTCACTTGGGAAATTGAAACCTCCTGCACTTACAGGTATGGATATTTTAAATGTAGTAAATGGTGCCACTTTTAAATTTGATAAAGAGGAATCCATAGATGAGATATCAGACCTCACTGAAAAGATTATAAAAAGTTATAAGGAAGGTAAAAAACTACCTGAAAAACGTAGAATACTTATAACAGGATGTCCTATAGGAGGAGCAGCAGATAAAGTAGTCAAAGCGGTAGAGAAAAATGGGGCATATGTAGTTGCTTTTGAAAATTGTACTGTTTCAAAGGCAAATGAACTTTTGGTAGATGAAAACAAGGATGTGTTTGATGCATTGACTGAAAAATATCTTGCCATAGGATGTTCATGTATGACTCCAAATAAAAACAGGCTGGAAACTTTAAAAGATATGATGAGAGAATACAAGGTAGACGGGGTAATAGATGTTATTCTGCAGGCCTGTCATACTTATGCTGTAGAGAGCTTTTCAATAAAGAGATTTGTAAATAGCAATGGTATTCCATATATGCCTGTTGAAATTGACTATTCACAGTCAAATTTGGGGCAATTGAGCACGAGAATAGGTGCTTTTATTGAAATGTTGTAAATATACTATTCTATGCATAAAAATTTTTGTAAATAAAACTACATATTAATATTATAATAATCCAGAATCAGCTGTAGAAATTGCTGCTTAAACTAAAATTATCAGAAATAGTAAAAAGAAATACTGAATTGTATTAGTACTTTGAGTAAAAGGTGATATATTGTGGCTCTCAATGCAGAGAGCCCTTTTATTGTGATAACAATGTTAGAGAATACAAATGTATGAACAATGTCTATAAAATTCTGAAAAATTCTATAATTTGAAAATTTAATTCAATATAAATATTACACATCAATCCATATGTTTTTTATATGGATTGATATAAACAAAATATTTTTCATATGATTATTTTTCTGCTATAATAAAAACAATTTAATAATAAAGTAATAGAAATATTAATAAATCATCTATATATTAAGATAATTATTATTAAATTTAATAAAATAACAGGAGGTATTATTATGTAAAAATATTCTGAAATACAATCCGGACTAATTAAAATTAATAGAAAATTAAGGAGGAATCATACATGGAACAATCATCTTATAAATCACAAGGATTATCTAGTAAAAGTTTAGTAAATCGTATGGAGAGTTTACCCATTGGAAAGTTTCATTATAAATTATTAACAATTAATGGTGCTGCATGGGCTTTTGATGCTTTTGACGTAGGTATAGTTACATTTATAGTTACAGCTCTTGTGAAAGACTGGCATTTGTCAACAGCTCAGGTTGGATTATTTTTAAGCGTAGGTATGTTTGGAATGCTTTTTGGAGCGGCAGCAGCAGGACCTATGGCAGATCACTTTGGACGTAAGTCAGTATTCAAAATTACAATGCTTATTTATTCTATTTTTTCTCTTATATGTGCTTTTTCACCTAATTTCACATTTTTACTGGTGGCAAGATTTTTAGTAGGATTTGGAATTGGAGGAGAGACGCCAGTTGTTACATCTATTTTAGGAGAATTTATCCCAGCTTCAAAACGTGGTAAAATACAGGGACTTATAGATGCATTTTGGGCAATAGGTTGGGTGGCAGCTGCAATGATAGCTTATTTTGTCATTCCTACAATAGGATGGAGATGGACATTTGTTATAGGTGCATTACCTGCTTTCTTTATATTTGTAATACGTAGGCATTTACCTGAATCACCAAGATGGTTTATATCCAAGGGAAGGATGGAAGAAGCAAAACAAGTTGTCGATGATATAGAACAATCACTTGTAGCACAAGGTATTTCTATTCCAGAGGTAAATCAAGATGTTGCAGATGATGTTGTATCAACATCTAAAGAAAAAATTGGAATTGCTTCACTGTTTTCTAAAAAATATTTCAAGAGAAGTATTATGTTTAGTTTAGTATGGCTTTTAGGAATGTTCGGCTATTATGGATTATTTTCATGGCTTCCAACAATTTTTGTAAAAGCAGGGTACAATATGGTTCATTCTTTTCTATATGTTTTAATTATGCAGATAGCTTTTGTCCCTAATCAGTTTATATGTGCATATCTAATGGATAAAGTAGGCCGTAAAGTATTGCTTATACCTAACTTAATATTAGCGGGAATAACAGTTGTACTTTATGGATGGGCTTTAGGACATGGTGTAAATGTAACAGCAGTAGTAATAATAGGAGTATTTGCATCATTCTTTGTTTCTGCAACCTGGGCAGTATTGTACACATATACTCCTGAATCATATCCTACTAGAATACGTGCTACAGGAGTTTCATTTTCCTCAACATGTTCACGTATAGGTTCAATGCTTGCACCTATAGTTATAGGTTCTGGATTGACTTCCATGGGAATAAGTGGAGTATTTATGGTTGTAGCCGGATCATTCATAATTTCAGCAGTATTGGTTGGAGGACTTGGACAAGAAACTAAAGGAATAGTTTTAAAAGACTAAATTCTTATTTATATATTATTATAGGAGGAGTTAATCGTGGAAATCAAAATAAGAAAATTTTATACATTTGTAGAAGAAATCAGCTGTGATGGAGGCAAGAAAATAATTGACAAGGTGCATAAAAAAGTGGCATCAGCAGTTGTGATTGAAAATCCTTTTGCAGGAAAATATGTTGAAGATTTATCTCCATTGACAGATTGGAGTGTAGAAATAGCACCGATACTTGTAGAAAAGGCACTAAAAGCATCGGGTATTGATAAATCAGAAGTAGAAAGTTATGGAAAAGGTGCTATTGTAGGTGGAAACGGAGAATTGGAACATGCGGCTGCAATTCTTCACCCAAAATTGGGCAAGCCATTTAGAGAAGCAGTTGGAGGGGGAAAGGCAATAATTCCTTCAGCAAAAAAAATGGGATATCCAGGATGTACGTTAGATGTACCTCTTCACTTTAAAGACGCAGCTTTCGTAAGAACACATTTTGATGCCATGGAAGTAAGGATACCAGATGGTCCAAGAGATAATGAAATAGTTGTAATTTTAGCTGTTACAAACTGTGGAAGACCTCATCCTAGAGTTGGTGGATTGAAAGTAGAAGAAGCAAAATGTGAAGACGGATTGAGATAGGGAGGAATTTTAATGACAACATTAGCTATAAAAAATATTGGAATATTGATTTCAGGTGATGTAAGACAGCCTGTATCAAAATATGACACAATATTGGTAAAAGACGGAATTATTGAAAAATTGGGAAACAAAAAAATCCTGGAAGGTATAAAATGTGATAAAATTATTGATGCAAAGGGTACTACAGTTGCTCCTGGACTGATTGATTCACATACTCATCCGGTACTTGGAGATTTTACACCAAGGCAGAATACTTTAGGTTACATAGCCGGTGCGCTGCATGGTGGAGTTACAACTATGATATCAGCAGGCGAATGCCATACGCCTGGAAGGCCAAAAGATGCAGAAGGTACAAAGGCATTGGCTGTACTTGCACACAAGAGTTCAGAAAATGCAAGACCTGGCGGGGTAAAGCTTCATGGAGGTGCACTTATTCTTGAAAAGGGTCTTCAGGAGAAGGATTTTGAAGAATTGCATGATCAGGGAGTATGGCTGGTTGGAGAAATTGGGCTTGGTTCTGCAAATACTCCGGATACAGCAGCTCCAATGGTAAAATGGGCAAGAAAAAATGGATTTAAAATCATGATGCATACAGGAGGAACATCCATACCTGGAAGTAGTACCATTACAGCCCAAAATGTAATAGATACAGATCCTGATATAGTATCTCATTTAAATGGAGGACCTACAGCCATACCTGTAGATGAGGTTGATAAGTTAATTAATGATACAAAATACATTTTAGAACTTGTACAGTGTGGTAACTTCAAAATAATGAAGCATGTAGCAAATGAAGTTTGTAAAAAAGATGAACTTGAAAGAGTAATTATAGGAAATGATTCACCATCAGGTACGGGAATTATTCCACTTGGGGTACTGCGTTCTGTATCATATATTGCTGCCGAATCAGAAGTTTCTGCAGCTCAGGCTCTATGTTTTGCTACTGGAAATACAGCTAAAACTTTTGGATTAAATGTAGGATTAATTGAAGAAGGAAAAGAAGCTGATTTTGTCATAATGGATGCACCTATGGGCTCTGTAGGTAAAAATAGTTTGGAAGCATTGGAAGCTGGGGATTTGCCTGGAGTTTCAATGGTAATTGTAGATGGAGAAATTCTTGTAAACAAAAGTAGAAATACTCCGCCTCCAACAACAAAAGCTGCGATTGACTAGTTAATAAAAATCCTAAGTATTTTAAATGTACTTAGGATTTTTATTATATATAAAGGAATGATGCTATTTTGCAGAAAAATATTGTTTTAGTAAGAGGTGGAGGAGATGTGGCCTCGGGCACTATACAAAAACTACATAGAAGTGGGTTTAAAGTTTTGATACTTGAAATAGAAAATCCTACATCTATCAGACGAAAGGTGAGTTTCAGCGAGGCAATATATGATCAAAATATAGTAGTTGAAAATATAAAAGCTTCATATGCAGAAAATTTGGATGAAATATATAGATGCTGGAATAAGTGTGAAATACCTGTAGCTGTAGATCCCTATGTAAATTACATAAGATTATTAAAACCTGAAATAGTAGTAGATGGAATACTTGCAAAGAAAAATTTGGGCACAAATATGAATATGGCGCCTATTACTGTGGCACTTGGACCGGGATTTGAAGCAGGCAAGGATGTAAATGCAGTTGTAGAGACAAATAGAGGGCACAATCTGGGAAGACTTATATTCAATGGAAAAGCGGCAGATAACACGGGAGTACCTGGAGTAATAGGTGGATACTCAAAAGAGAGGGTAATATATAGTCCATACAGCGGCATTATAAACAATATAAGAGATATAGGGGATATAGTTGAAGCAGGAGAAACAATTGCCCATGTAGAAAATTTTAAAATTAAAGCTAGTATAAGTGGTGTTTTAAGAGGACTTATAAGAGATAAAACAAAGGTAGGAAAAGGATTTAAAATTGCAGATGTAGATCCTAGAATAAGTGAAAGAAAAAACTGTTTTACTATTTCAGACAAGGCAAGAAATATAGGTGGTGGGGTTTTAGAGGCAGTTATGTATTTAAAGAATATAAAAAATTTATGAAAAGGTAGAATTAAATTTTTCTACCTTTGTTATTTTTTGTTATTTATTGATATGATTTTTATAGTTATTACGACTTAATTTATGAAGAAACTTTTATATAAGGGGGGAAGACTGGTGAAAATTAATAATGACAATGTAATTTCACAACTCAAAAAGAAAAATCCCAGAGCATTGGATTTTATTGTAGATACCTATGGTGGACTCATACATTCCATAGTTAAAAAAACACTTTTTAATTTCGAAAACAATGGAAGTGTAGAAGAATGTGTAAATGATGTTTTACTTGCCATCTGGAAGAATATAGAGAAATTTCATCAAAATAATAATTTCAAGAGTTGGATAGCTGCAATCTCAAAATACAAAGCAATAGATTATCAGAGAAAATTAATCAAAGTGTTGAACAATCAAGATATAGATGGAATGGAAATAAAGAGCAGGGATACCGTAGATAAAGAGCTTCTGCAAAAAGAAAATTATAATGAAATGATGAAATTATTATCCAACTTAAAACAACAGGACAGGGAAATATTTATTCGCAAGTATTTTAATGATGAACCATCGGGGGATATAGCAGAAAAATTAAATGTGAATAAGGAGGTTGTAAATAACAGACTCAGCAGAGGAAGAAAAAAGCTGAGGAAAATTATTTTTAGGGAGGTTGATAAATTATGAAAGATATATATGAACTTCTGAACTATGTAGAAATTGATTTGAAGGAATATGATGACACTGATTTAAATGATATAGAGATAAAAAAGATGAAAAATAGATTGCATCATTATACTAAAAAAAGGATGTATGATCTAAAAAAATTTGTGAAAAATACGTGTATATCTTTTGGAGTATTATTTTTAATATGTGTAGTTATTTTTAATGTCAATCCTATTTTTGCAAGGGAAATACCTGTATTTGGAAATATAATAAAAAATTTTGAAGATCGTGATAACAGTGAATTTGACACTTATACATCTGTAATAAATAAATCTATGAAAAAAAATGGTATTAAAGTTACCTTAAATGAAGTTGCTATTGATGATAATAGATTTATAATTGCTGCAACATTTAAAACCAGTTATAAATTGTATGAAAAATCTTTTCCTACAATGAATCCTACCATAACAGTTAATGGAAAATGTATAAATGGAAGTGGTGGAAAGGAAAGTAAAATTGTTAATGATGATACCTATACAATTGTGGATACTATAAATATTCCAGACAATATAAAAATACCGGATAATATGAATGTGAAAATATCATATGCAGATTTTAATGTTGTTTCACTAGATTCAAAAAATAGCAGATTGATAAATGGACCATGGCAGTTTAATTTTACTGTATCAAAGAAAAAAATTACAAACAAGACAAAAACAATTAAAATAAGCAAACATATTAAATGGCATAATATAGATACGGAAATAAAACAAATTAATATAACACCACTTAGTACGAAAATTTCATTTGACTACAATTATAATACTTCACAAAAGCTAATATATCGTAATCCACTGGATTTTATAATTACGGATAATAGAGGAAATTATCTTAGATTTAAAAGTGCAGAGTTAATGCCCAATAAAAATACTGTAAACTATGCTGATAAAGATGGTATGAGTTTTGATCTGTTTTCTGGAATGCCTAAAACTTCAAAGAAAATGTATATAATTCCATATTATTCAAGCCATGATATTAGGCATTTAGCCCCCTTAAAAGTTACGGAAAATTTTCCTATTGTATTAATACAAGATGATAATAACAGATTGATTGTATATGATATAACCAGAAGAGACGGAAAAATATATGTAAAATATAGATGTGAAGGAAATTTGGGATTGGATATACAGCTTGGTAGATTGTACTTGTATGATAACAACAAAGAGATGCTGGAAGAAGATGATTCAGAAGGAAACCATGAAAATATATCCAATAACAAGGACACAATTACAGAAGTTTTTAAAGATAAAAATAAAGGTGAAATATATATTGGAACAAGTGATATGAGTGATATAAAAGTACTTGAAGATAGTAAGTTTGCAATTGATCTTGATAATAATTAAGTTTCATATAAAAGTTCCCAAAACAGAAGTTATGAAGATAAACTTCTGTTTTTTGTTTATAAATTATTGGATTATATATAATAATCTATTGTATACTTATAGTAAATATACATAATTTAGAAAGGAATGATTGCATGAACCTTATCGTGACAATTGTTAACTTTGTCATAATAATTGGAATTATAGTTGTAGTGTACAGCCTGATAGAGAGATTTAACAAGTTCATAAACAGAAATATGGAAATGGATAAAAATTGGATAAGATTTTAAATATACTGGAAAATAAGAAATGCAATAATCAACTATAGTTTAATAATTTAGTAAGATTTCTTAGTAAAATTAGGGAGGAGAAAAAACGCAATTATTAAAAAGAGTAAACAGGTTTCCTGCAGGAACAATGATTGTACCATTATTTGCTGCAGCTATTCTAAATACATTATGCCCATCAATTTTGAGAATAGGAAGTTATAGTCAATCATTAATATCCAATGATGGATTAAATGTAATGATGTTTTTAACCTTGTTGTTTACAGGTACACAAATGAGCATTAGAGATATACCCGAATCCTTGAAACGTGGTGGAAGTCATGTATTATTTAAATATTTGGCAGGTGCCGGAGTTTATCTTGTTATATTTCACTACTTTGGATATAAGGGGATATTTGGAACATGCAGCCTTGCAATTTTATGTGCTTTGACAAATAACAATGGAAGTTTATACATGGGATTGGTACAAAGTTATGGTGACCATGCAGATCTTGTAGCAAGGCCAATATTTAATTTTAATTCAGGCCCTATGCTGTCTTTATTGACTATTGGAATTTCAGGAACCAATACAGTGCATTGGCAGGAATATGTAACTGTTTTATTGCCATTGTGTATAGGAATAATATTATCTACTATTGACAAACAAATTAAATTGGCAACAAAACAGGGTATTTCAATAATACTGCCAATAATGGGATTTGTTTTAGGATCGGATATTGATTTATCTAAAGTTATAACTTCAGGATTTGGTGGAATATTTTTATTTATCATTGTAATTATCGTTACTGGATCAGTTGCATTAATTGTAGATAGGATTTTATTAAAAAGACCAGGTTATGGAGGTATGGCAACAGTATCTGTAGCTGGCAATACAATTGCAGTTCCTGCAATGATAGGGCAAATTGTGCCAAAATTTAGCCCTTATGTAAAATTGGCAACTGTACAGATATCATGTGCAGCTGTTTTATCAGCTATTTTGTGTCCATTTATTGTACGTTGGTTTGCACAACATTTTGGATGTCCAAAATATGAAGAGAATTTTGAAAAAGGTTATGGAGTGAAATTTGTCAACAATGAAAAATAGATAATTTGAAATATAAGTAAAGAAAAAAGCACTATTATTTAATTAATGTGAAAATGGAGGAAGTTGTAATTGGATTATAGTAATTTGGTTTCCAAAGCTTTTGAGGGAAGAAAAAATGCTTATGCACCTTATTCAAATTTTAAAGTTGGAGCAGCGGTACTTACTGAAGATGGAAAGATATATACAGGATGCAATATAGAAAATGCATCATATGGTGCTACAAATTGTGCAGAGAGGACTGCCATATTTAAAGCAATATCAGAAGGACATAAAACTATAGAGGCAATTGCTATAGTTGGCGTAATAAATGACTATACTTATCCCTGTGGAATTTGCAGGCAGGTAATATCAGAGTTTGCATCAGATAATACAAAGATAATTCTAGGTAAGGGTAAAAATGAATATATAGTTAAAACCCTGGATGAAATTTTACCTGGAGCTTTTACTAAAAAAGACCTTGAAAAGTAAATACTATTGCTAAAAAGCATTCTTTTAGGTTATGAAGGAGTGCCTTTTTAGCATATAAAAGTTTTGAACAAAAATGTAAAGTGTATCCATTGGAATTGTTTCAGGAGCAGTGTATGGATTAAAACTATTATATGTACTTACAGCAACTATTGTGGGTTTAATAGTATAATTGATATATAAATAGATGAAAGAAGGGATTCAAGTGAAAGCATTTAATAGAATACACATTATAGTAATGGATTCTGTAGGAATTGGAGAAGCACCTGATTCAAACAAATTTGATGACTTTGGTGTGAATACATTGGCACATATAGCTGAGAAAAATAATGGACTGAAAATGCCCAATATGGCAGCATTAGGATTGTCCAATATATATAAAATAAAGGGAGTAGAAAAAGCTGAATCTCCAAAGGCATATTTTACAAAGATGCAGGAAGCTTCTCGAGGTAAGGATACAATGACAGGACACTGGGAGATGATGGGATTATATATTGACAAACCTTTCCGCGTATTTCCAGAAGGCTTTCCCCAGGAACTAATTGAAAAGATACAGGATTTCTCTGGAAGAAAAGTTATGGGAAACAAACCTGCCAGTGGTACTGAAATTATAAAGGAACTTGGTGAAAGACAGCTAGAAACAGGAGAACTTATTGTATATACTTCAGCAGACTCTGTACTTCAAATTGCAGCCAATGAGGAGATAATATCACTGGATGAACTGTATAAAATATGCAAATATTGCCGAAGCATAACACTGGATGAACCTTATAAGCTTGGAAGAATCATTGCCAGACCTTTTGTAGGAAAAACTGCACAAAGTTTCAAGAGAACTTCAAATCGCCACGACTATGCTTTGAAGCCTTTTGGAAAAACTGTAATGGACTATTTAAAAGAGAGTAATCTGGATTCTATTGCAATAGGGAAAATTTCAGATATATTTGATGGAGAAGGTGTTACAAGGGCAATCAGAACTAAATCAAATATGGATGGCATGGATAAGTTAGTAAAACTGCTTGGTGAAGAGTTTCATGGACTTAGTTTTACAAATTTGGTTGAATTTGATTCATCCTATGGTCACAGACGTGATCCAATCGGGTATGGAAATGCACTGGAGGACTTTGACAAAAGACTGCCGGAAGTTTTTGAAAAAATGAGAGAAGAGGATCTACTTTTAATTACTGCAGACCACGGTAATGACCCAACTTACAGGGGAACGGATCATACTAGGGAATATGTGCCTTTGCTTGCATACTCAAAGAGATTTAAAATTGGAAGGGATTTGGGAATAAGGAAGACATTTTCCGATATTGGTGCAACAGTTGCAGATAATTTTAATGTGAAAATGCCAAAGTACGGTGAAAGTTTTCTGCAAAAACTAATATGAGAGGATGATAAAAATGAGAATGGTGGACATAATTTCAAAAAAGCGTGATGGAAAAGAGATAAGTACAGAGGAAATCAACTTTTTTATAGAAGGATATACTAAAGGAACAATTCATGATTATCAGGCAAGCGCCATGGCAATGGCAATATATTTTCAGGATATGAGTGATCGTGAAAGAGCTGATCTTACAATGGCTATGGTAAACTCTGGAGAAACTATTGATTTATCATCCATTGATGGAATAAAGGTAGATAAACACTCAACAGGTGGAGTAGGAGATACTACAACACTTGTACTTGCACCGCTTGTCGCATCTTTAGGTGTTCCTGTAGCTAAAATGTCCGGACGTGGCTTGGGGCATACTGGGGGAACTATTGACAAGCTGGAGTCAATTAGTGGATTCCATGTAGAAATTACAAAAGATGAGTTTATAAAATTAGTTAATGAAGATAAGGTAGCAGTTATGGGTCAGACGGGAAATTTAACTCCTGCAGACAAAAAGCTATATGCACTTCGTGATGTAACAGGAAGTGTAAATTCAATAGCACTTATAGCAAGCTCCATAATGAGTAAAAAGATAGCCGCAGGAGCTGATGCCATAGTTCTAGATGTAAAGACGGGTACTGGAGCTTTCATGAAAACTGAAAAAGATGCTGAAAGACTGGCCCATGCAATGGTTAAAATAGGGAATGATGTAGGAAGAAATACCATGGCCATAATTTCTGACATGTCTCAGCCCCTTGGATTTGCAGTAGGAAATGCACTTGAAGTAAAAGAGGCGATTGATACATTAAAGGGAAATGGACCTGAAGATTTGACAGAGCTTGTTCTAGCACTTGGGAGTCAGATGGTTGTACTGGCTAAAGGTGCAGAGACTCTTGCAGAAGCCAGAAAAAAGCTTATAGAGTCAATAAAAAGTGGAAGTGCAATTAAAAAGTTTAAATTGTTTGTTAAAAATCAAGGGGGAGATCCTTCTATTGCAGATGATACTGATAAATTGCCCCAGGCAAAATACAAAATTGACGTACCTTCCAAAGAGAGCGGATTTATATCAAATATTGCAGCTGATGAAATTGGAATTGCAGCGATGCTTCTAGGTGCAGGAAGGGCTACAAAGGAAGACAAAATAGACTTGGCTGTAGGACTTATAATGCATAAAAAAGTTGGAGACAAGGTAGAGGCGGGAGATCCTATTGTAACTATCTATTCAAACCGGGAAGATGTAAAAGATGTAAGAGCAAAAATCTATGACAACATTTCAATAAGCAATAAAGTTGAAAAGCCTGTGCTAATTCATAAAATAATTACAGAATAAATTATTGAAATATCAGGTTAGTTTAACTACGGCACAACTTTTAGTTAAATGTTTAGAAGTAGAAGGTGTAGATTATATTTTTGGAATACCAGGAGAGGAAAATTTAGATATTATAAATAACATAGGGAATGGGTATAGATTTGTGTAAAAAGGCAGAAGAATTTTAACTTCTGCCTTTTTTAAGTATGCCACTTTTTTCTATATTATGTATGGCTTTCTTTATACTATCTTCATTTTGTACAAGGGCAAAACGAACAAAACCTTCACCACGTTCCCCAAAACTGCTGCCTGGAACTACAATAACACCTGTCTTCTCCATGAGATCAAATGTAAATTCAAGAGAAGAGTCATATTTTGACGGTATGGCAGCCCATACAAACATACTTCCTCCAGTATTGTCAATATGCCATCCTATTTTTGACAGTCCCTCGACAAGAAGATCCCTTCTTTTTCTATAGGTTTCCTTTACAAATCCAACATAGTCCTGAGGACCATTTAAAGCTGCAATGGCAGCCTTTTGAAATGGAATGAACATTCCATAGTCAATATGGGATTTCAATATTTTAAGTTGATTTATAATGTCCTTGTTTCCAACAGCAAATGCAATTCTGCATCCTGGTATACTATAGGTTTTTGAAAGAGAGTTGAACTCAATTCCAATATCAATGGCTCCGGGTATGGATAAAAAGCTTCCACCTTCACTTCCGTCAAATACAAGTTCACTATAGGCATTGTCATGAAGTACCATTATATTGTATTTCTTTGCAAATGCAACAAGCTTTACATAGAAATCTCTAGGAGCTGAAGCTGCTGTTGGATTGTTGGGGTAGGAAACTACCATAAGTTTTGCCATTTTTGCAGTTTTTTCATCTATTGAATCAAAATCAACAAGATAGTTGTTCTCTTTTAACAGTGGCATTTTAACTATTTTTGCACCGGCAAGATAGGGCCCTATAGTAAAAATAGGATAGCCTGGATCAGGTGTAAGTACTACATCCCCAGGATTTACAAGTGAAAGAGACAATTCTGCAAAACCACTTTGAGACCCAAGCAGAGATAATATTTCATCATCTTCAAGATTTACTTTGTAACGCCTTAAATACCAGTTCTTCACTGAGTTTATAAGCTCCTGTGAATCATTTATAGCATATACATAGTTTTCAATTTTTTTTGATTCTTCAACTATTGTATCCACAATATGAGGTGCCGGAGGTATATCCGGAGTACCTATGCTGAAGTCGATTATTTCTCTTCCCTGTGAAAGAAGCTTGTCTTTTTTATAGCTCAGCTGAGAGAATATAGCTGAAGTAAGCTGGTTCATTTTACTGGAAAAAATCAATTTTAAAACCTCCTTAATTATGATATATATATTATATCACTAAGAAAGTTTTCTATTGCCATTGGTTATATGGTTTCACAGCCTGGACTTTGACTATGTTTTCATAGGATGATAGTAGAGGTATTCTAAGACCATATGCTCTTATCTTATACTTTCTGTTGATTCTGAGTCCCCCGTATATGTCCTGGGAATTAAATTTTAATTCTGGTAGGCTGTTTATATTTTTAAATACCCTTACTGTGCCATTGTCCATTTGAGTATATATCAAGTATATAGTTTTGTTCTTCGATTTCTTTTCTATTTGTTTACTTGAAATTATTACGGTATAAGTATTTCTGAAAAAATGTGGAATAAGTGATATTACAACTGGTATTATAATGCCACAAACTACTGCTGCAATAATTTTATATTTTAATGACTTGTGTTTTCTCATGAATTATCCCTCTTGCAAATCAATTAGTCTATTATATATTTATTAAATTATTGCAGAGATTATTACACATAATTAAAAAAATACTTAAAAATTTATAAGGTTTTTTAATATTATGATGTTATATTATGTTTTAACATGTTTAGAATCTTATAAAAACTTCGATATATAAAATAATATATTTAAAATTGGAGGGACTTGTATGAAAAGCATAAAAAATAGAATAACCTTTTCAATGTTATCTTTGATAATAATATTACTGTTATGTTCGCTTATTGGAGCCTATTTTATATCTAGAAATATACTTGTTAGGCAATATGAATATAACATGTCTCTGTCATCTCAGAAATATTCTGAAATTGTCAATGGATGGCTGGATAAACAAACTACCATATTTAACGGTATTGTCACAAATATGTATGATAATAATATAGTAGGTGACAATAAAAAATCACTTGAGTACTTTAAAGAAAAACTTAAATCAAATCCTAATATTTCAGATTTGTATATGGGACTTCCTAACAGGACCATTTTAGATGGATCAGGTTGGATACCTCCATCAGATTTTGATCCTACAACAAGGCAGTGGTATAAAGATGCAATAGCTAAAAATGGTTACTCATATGTGGCATATTATGACATGGTCACCAAGAAGATGGTGGTGTCAATATCAGTACCTGTAGTAAAGAATGGAAAAACAATAGGCGTAGTATCTGAGGATATAAAGATGAACTCTATTGTAGATATAATAGATAAAGCAAAGCCATTGAAAAACAGCTATGGATACCTAATTGATGATAATGGGAATGTTCTTGTACATCCAAGCAAGGATTTAAGTGCTAAAGGGGACAAACTTAAAAATATAAATGACTTTATGCAGGGCAAGTATAAATCTATTGTAAATATACAGAATAAACTGGCTGATATAAAGGATTATGATGGAATAAATAAGTATTTTTCATCTTCCAAAATAAAGATATCCAATTGGACAGTAGGATTTGCAGTACCTAAAAGCGAATTTACAAAAGATCTTCACTCCCTTGTAATTATGGGAATTGCCATTCTAGCTGTCTGTATAGCAGCAGCTGTTGTAGTTTCAAGGCATATGGCAGTAAATATATCACGTCCTATAGACAACATAAGATACGTTATAGGTGAATTAGGAAAGCTGAATTTTAAATATGACAGGGAAAAATTAGATGAGGCAATTAAAAATAAAGACGAGGTAGGGTCTATAGCAGAAGATGTAAAAGTATTATCTGGATCACTTGTTGCTGCAGTTAATGATATAAGGTGCAGTTCCGATAATATCTTTGAGTATTCTTCTAATGTTTCACAGGCATTAAATGAAACTTCAAAATCCATAGAAAATGTATCAAAAACTACAGAGGAAATGGCAAAGGGATCAATAGTTCAGGCAAATGAAGCTCAACAAGGTACAGAAAAGTTAAATGATCTATCACTTAAGATAAATAATGTATCAGACAAGGCAAAACAAGTAAAGGATAATTTTTATAATACGAGAGAAATCAATAACAATGGAATAAAGGCTGTAAAGGTGCTAAATTTGAAATTAAAGGACAATAGCAGGGCAATTAATGAAATGTCAACAAGTATGAAAAATCTATCGCAAAAATCTAAATCTATTGATAAAATAGTGTATACTATAGAAAAAATATCACAACAGACAAACCTTCTTGCATTAAATGCAGCCATTGAAGCTGCAAGGGCAGGAGAAGCAGGAAAGGGATTTTCAGTAGTTGCAGATCAAGTAAAAATACTGTCAGAACAGACAGGACAATCAGTAGGAGAGATATCAACAGTAATAGAGGAAATACAAAAGGAAATAGAAACTGCTATAGAGAGTTCACATAATTCAAGTGAAATTAATGATGCAGCAAATGAAAGTATGGAACAATCAAACAGGGCATTCAACATGATTGGACAATCCATAAATGATGTTATTTCTGATATGGAAATTCTCGTTGAAAAGATAAATGAAGTGGATTCAAATAAAGATTCGGTTATAAATGCTATAGAGAATATATCTTCCATATCGGAAGAGTCATCAGCAGGAAATGAAGAACTGGCAGCTTCCGTTCAGGAACAGAACAGCTCAATAGAAAGTATAAATGAAAATATGAAAAAACTTAAGGATATTTCAGATGGACTTAATAAGATAGTGAACAAATTTAATTTATAATCGAAAATAAGAAACCAGAAGTGTTTAAACTCCTGGTTTCTTATTTTTCAACTTCTTTTATATCGCTGCTTCTATCCTTAACTTCCAAGTTATAGAAATTCGTATTTTCAGGAAGTTCCATTCTAAAACAGGAACAATTTTGTACAAATGCTTCTGCATTTGCTATTGAAAGTTCACTTATATGGCCTCCAACTTTTTTATCCTTGCTTACAAAATGAAAATGATATCCGGGTACATTAAGCCCTTCAACGAATTCGGGGCATCTGAACCCAACTATATAGCCTTCTATATTATTGTATTCAAATACAGGTTGATTTTTGACGGCATCAGCCATCGGCCTATATGGTATTTCCTGTTTTGTTACAGTCCTGGTTTTTATATAGTTGAATCTACCTTTTATATAAAAAGCATAAAATAGATTTTTACTTTTTATGAAACTGTCAAATTTTTGTTGAATATCATGATATGAAGTACAATTAGAGATATTGTATATATTGTATTTTTCAAATTCAGTAATAACAGCAAATGGAACAGATACATTTTCGGAACATGTATAAATACTTCCATCAGGCCTTGTTCTATAAAAAATACCGTCTAACAGAGTCAGCTCACCATCCAAACCTTTAAAGGTCCCTATTCCAAAATTTCCTTTTTGAAGAAGTTTGTTTAGTGTAACACATCCATCATACAATCCTGAAACCAATGCATTTATGGTGGATATTTGATATATATGATTTGGCACATTTAACTCGTCCATTGCACTCACCTCAAAATAATTATATCATAGCAATTTTTTAGTTTCCATATTGAAATTAAGAATATAAAGCTGTATTAATATTATAATGTTAAATAAATTGTAATATATTTGTTATATAGTTTGTTATAATAGAATGTATGCTGTTGACAATTATACTATATTTTCAAGAGGGTGATATTATCAAGAAGATTGTTTTGATTTTAATTTGTATTGTCTGGATGGGAATTTTGTTTTATAACTCATCAAATAACGGACAAGTATCTAATGAAAAAAGTCATACCATTTTAAATGATTTGAGAAATATAAATAAGAAGAATATTCAGAAGAATAATGATAAATCCATAAGTAGTGCCAACAGTGAAAAAACAAAAGTATCTCTAAAAAAGAAAATAAAAGAAGTTTTCAAAGTCCCTAACAACAGGCAGGAGAAACTAAATATGTTTATAAGAAAAAATGCCCATGCCTTTGAATACTTTGTACTTGCTATTTTAGTCGCAATTGCAATGTTTGCCTTCCACTTAAAAGGAAGACGGGCTATTGTATATATAATGTTCATATGCCTTTTGTATGCAGTTACAGATGAATTTCATCAGGCATTTGTTCCAGGAAGAACATCACTTGTAAGTGATGTAATCATAGATTTTTCAGGAAGTATAATTGGAATTATTGTGTTTTATACAGCCTATTATAAATTATTAAAAAAGAGCTAGACAAATTGGGAACGGTACACAAGTTTTCAGCAATAAAAGGGAAAAATATATTAATTTCAATATTTAAAGACCCGGAATCTTTTAAAGTTTCGGGTAAAATGTTTTTTATAGAGTAAAAATAGTTCAGTTACAGAAATATTAATTATGTATAGATAATAATTTTTGTTTATATTGACTTTGAATAAAAATATGAATAAAATAAAATAAAAGTGTATATGTTCAGGATGTAAATGATGAGTGGGTTATTATATAATAATTGGTACTACCGGTAATACCGGATGTATACTTTAAAGTATTGGAGGTGGGATTTATGAACAAATTTTTATATAATACTATCGTTGAGGATTTAGAACTTAAAATCAAACAGGGAGAATTAACTGATGGTGCAAGATTACCTTCAGAAAGATTAATGGCTGAAAAATATAATGTTAGCCGTAATGTAGTTAGAGAAGCTTTTAAAGTAATGAGCGAAAAAGGATTAGTTGAAATATATACAGGTAGAGGAGCTTATATATCTATTCCCAAGGAAGATGTAATAAGTACCAAGTTAAGGGAAGCTATAAGCATCAGCAAATCAAACTTTTACGAGATTTTGGAAGTAAGGAAAATGCTGGAGGAGGCTGTTGCTAGAAAAGTTGTTAAAGTTGCTACTGAACAGAATATAAGAGATCTAGAAGAAATTTATAATAGATTAGAATTGTCAATTAAAGATACAGTAAAGTTTGAAAAAGAAGATATTAATTTTCATATAGAGTTGGCAAAATGTACAGGAAATTCAACTTTAGGATTGCTTATAGATACATTTAATAAAATTTCAGGTGAAAAACTATATAAACTGCATTATGTATATCCAGATAGGGCAGAAAAAGCTCAAAAAGAACATAAAGCAATGATTGAAGCTATAAGAGATAGAGATGAAAAGAAAATAATAAAAGCTGTAGATTCTCATATAAATTGTCTTGCTTTAGAAATGGAAATGTTAAAATAATACTTAAAAATCAAATAATATAATCTAAATTTATAAAAATACAAGAACACTGAATAGGTGCCTTGTATTTTTTTGTTTAAATAAATTTTATAATGTACCACTTGCCATAAGTATTGCTTAATCTATTATTGCACAGTATAAATTATAAAAAAATAAAAAAATAAATAAAAATATTGACAATTATATAATAGATGTTATAATTATTATTAAATTAGTAATTGGTACTACCGGTTATACCAATTTTAATTTAATAGTGTTTATTTAGTTTAGGGGGGAATATGTATGAGTTATATGATACAACTTCACGATATTCATAAATCTTTTGGAAAAAACCAGATATTAAAAGGAATCGATATGAATATAAAAAAAGGTGAAATTATAGTAATACTTGGCCCAAGTGGTTCTGGAAAGACAACTCTGCTTAGATGTATTAATTTTTTAGAAAAAGCCGATTCTGGAAGTGTAATGGTAGATGATTTTAAAGTGAATTGCAGCGAGGCATCTAAAAAAGATATAAGAAAGCTAAGAAGTAAGACGGCAATGGTTTTTCAATTATATAATTTATTCAGAAATAGGACAATACTTGAAAATGTTATGGAAGGTTTAGTGGTTGTAAAAAAGATTCCCAAGTCTGAGGCAAGAAAAAGAAGTATAGAGTTACTGGAGAGTATTGGATTAGGTGATAGGTTGGATAATTACCCTGCACAGGTTTCAGGTGGACAACAACAGAGAGCTGGAATAGCAAGGGCCTTAATATTAAATCCTGAAGTAATATTGTTTGATGAACCAACTTCAGCACTTGATCCTGAAATGGTTGGAGAAGTATTGAATACAATAAAAAAAGTTGCGGATACAGGCATTACCATGGTAGTTGTAACACATGAGATATCTTTTGCAAGGGATGTCGCCACACGTGTAGTGTTTATGGAAAATGGAGTTGTAGTGGAGGAGGGATTACCTGCAAAAATATTTAACAATCCTAGAGAATTAAGGACAAAACAATTTTTGTCAAGGATTATGAATGAAGAACAAAAATCGGTATTGTAAAGACAGTATATTTTGGAGGAGGAATATTATGAAAAAAATATTTAATGTATTAATTAGTGTAGTAATAATATCTACAATTTTCTTGTCGGGCTGTGGAAAATCCAATTCAAAAAACAATTCTACCAAAGGTACTGCGGATAATCCTAAAACTGTTGAAATTGCTATATTGACTGGAATGGCACCTTATACTTATGCAGATAATAATGGAAAGTTTCAAGGGTATGATTATGAACTTTTGACTATGATTGATCAAATGCTGCCTCAATACAAATTCCATTATAATGCAGTTGAACCAGATGCAGCTGCGGCAGCTATTCAGGCAGGTACTTATGCACTTTCTGCATCGGCACATTTCGTAACACCAGCAAGAAAGAAAAATTTTATTTTATCAAATCCAGAATCATATTACCCGGTAAACTTAATATCCCGCAAGAAAGATAGTTTTACTAAATTTGAAGATTTAAATGGGAAAACACTAGTTCCCAATCCACCTAACGATGGATTATATGTAGTGTTACATGACCTTGCAAAAAAATATCCTAATGTCAAATTCAATCAGGAAGAAGTTTCAAACTATATACCATATGCAGATGGCATGCGTGGAGTATTGAATGGAAGGTGGGACGTTTGGTTTGGAGGAGATACGATGTTCTACGATATTATTAAAAAAGAACCTATGGATCTTTTTTGCTCGAAACCTATATATACTGCTCCTTGCGTAATGGTAATGAATAAGAACTATACTGATTTAAGGAATCAAATCAATGAGTGTTTGGTAAAGCTGTATAAAGAAGGGAAATTGTCTGATTTATCTAAAAAATGGTTAAACAAGGATGTTTGGGATATTGCAAAACAGACTGGTGCTTTAGATGATGTATATAAAAAATAGTTGATTTCCTGTTGTAAAATTGAATAAACATCCTTAATAAGGAGGCGTATTTTGTGAAACAAATAGAATTTATGATTGATAAATTACCAACTATATTAAGTGCGTTACCAGTTACTTTAAAAATATTGGGATTTTCAGTTGGAATTGCCTTTGTTTTGGGAATGATATTAACATATGCTAAAGTATGCGAAAATAAAATTATAAGAACTATAGCCAGTATATATATATCATTCATGAGAGGTACTCCAATGATTGTTCAGCTGCTGTTGGCATTTATCGGTATTCCATTGATTTTAAGCAACTTGCAAATAAATACTTCAAATTGGAATAATATACTTTATGCAATAATTGCTTTTAGCATGAATGAGGCAGCATTCTTTGCTGAAATATTCCGTTCAGCATATCTAGATATAGACAAAGGGCAAATAGAAGCAGGAAAAAGTATTGGAATGACAAAATTCCAAATATTCAGGAGAATAATATTTCCACAATCTGCAGCCAAGGCCCTTCCAAACACAACCAATATGATTATTGAGCTTATGAAGAATACATCTCTTGGAATAGCCATAGGTGTAGCAGATGTAATGGGAATGGCAAAGCAAATTTCATATAATAACTATGGTATTGGCCAAACGGAAACTTTTATAGCAGCAGGGATTATATATTGGATAATGGGATCTATAATGTTTGCAATTTCACACAATGTGACTTTGAGGCTTAACAGATGCAATGATTCTAGTTTGATTATTGAAAAAGCAAGTTATACTACACAATAAAGGAGGTGCTAGTAGTTATGGACCTAGATTTGGGATATATGATGGAGTGTATAAAACCCATAATATCCAAGTTTTCAATTACCATGTACATGACTTTGGCTGCTACAATATTAGCTTTGGTATTCGGTGTGATATTTGCCATTATAATTCAGAAAAACATATTTTTCTTGTCCAAGTTAGTGCATTTTGTAAATTCATTTTTAAAGGGTATTCCAGTATTGGTCATACTGTATATTTTATATTATTCAATGCCTTCACTGTTACAACCTTTGGCAAGTTCCATTGGTTTTAACTATGATGTAAAAGATCCACCTAAATTGATATATGGAATCTTTGCATTTGGAATAACTTATATTCCATATATGTGTGACATGATAATATCAGCATACAATACTATACCCAAGGGACAAATTGAAGCTTGTGATTCCATAGGATTTACAACATTTCAGGCTATGAAAAGAGTAATAGTCCCGCAGATGGTAGTTATATGCGTACCTATCTTTGGAAATAATTTTGTAAATATACTGAAAGCCACATCATTAGCTTATATGGTTAGTATCATTGAAATGATGGGAGCTGCAAAGAATTATGCGACTGGAACGCAAAGATTTATGGAAACTTATATAGTTGCAGCATTGATATATTGGATTGTCTGTATAGGATTTGACAGTTTGTTTGCTGTAATTGAAGGTAATACTGGTAAATATAGAAGAACGATAGCACAATAGACGAGGTGATATATAATGAAATTTTCATTTGATGTACCTACAAAAATTATTTTTGGAGTTAATTCGTCACTGGAAATAGATAAATTATTGGATAAATTAAGTTTAAAAAAAGTATTTGTAGTCGCTGGTAGATTTTTTAGTAAAACAACGTATTTTGAAAAAATAGTGTCTGATTTGAAAGAAAAGAATTTTAATGTAACTGTATTTAAAGATATTGCTCCGGAGCCTACAATACAAAAAGTAGATGAAGCTGCTAAAGTGTTGAAAAATAGTAATTGTGATGTAGTTATTGCAGTTGGTGGTGGAAGTACTATTGATATTTGCAAAGCAATGTGTATGCTCCAAAATAACGAGGGATCTATAAGAGAGTATTTGTTTGGTGGGAGTAAAAGCGTAGAAAACGAGTCATTACCCTTAATTGCTGTTCCAACTACAGCAGGAAGTGGTAGTGAAGTGACTGGGGCAAGTGTAGTATCAGACGAAGATAACAATATAAAGTTATCAGTAACTGATTCAAGTTTAATACCTAAATTTGCAGTTTTGGATCCCATCATACAATTAGACATGCCTCAGTTAATAACAGCAAGTACTGGAATTGATGCATTGACTCATGCTATAGAAGCATATGTATCTAAGAATGCATCGATAATAAGTGATTCATATGCAGAAAAGGCAATTCAACTTATAGGGGAAAATATTTATACGGCAGCATTTACTCCTCATAATATAGAAGCAAGAAGTAAAATGGCTGTAGCCAGTACATTAGCTGCAATAGCTTTTGTAAATGCAGGACTTGGAGCAGTTCATGGGATTTCACAGGCAATGGGTGGAGTAGCCCATGTACCGCATGGTATTGCCAATGCTATGTTACTTCCACCCGTTATTAAAAAAAATATGCTTGGTAATTTAAAAAAGTTCAATAAAATAGCTGAATTGCTAGGTGAAAAAGTTCAAGGGCTGACTGATAGGGAAGGGGCATTAAAGTGCACTAAAAGAATAAAGGAAATAAGTTCGGATTTAAAAATACCTGGTAAATTATTAGAAGTTAATGTAAAACGAGATATGTTTTCAAAAATAGTAGAAGGAACTATGGATTATAGAATGCTATCTCTAAATCCAGTCAAATTGGAAGAAAAAGATATATATGAAATATTGGAAGAATTAATGTGAGAATATTAAAAATATTAGGAGGAATTATAAATGAAATTTGAAAGCTATAAAAAATATTTAAGTCCAGCTCTAGCTAAAGCTACAGATTTAATAATGGAAAGTGGCAAAGGATGCTATATGACAGATATTAATGGCGATAAGTATCTAGATTTTGTACAGGGTATTGCAGTAAATGCATTAGGACATTGTCACCCTAAGGTTGTGGAAGCTGTTATAGGACAAACAAAAAAGTTGATGAATGCTTCATTTAATTTGGTTAATTTCCCGACTACATTGGAATTATCCAGAAGATTATCGGAAGTAACACCAGGAAATTTAAATTCGGTATTTTTTTCAAATGGAGGGGCAGAGGCAACTGATGGAGCTTTGAAATTAGCCAAGGCATATACTAAAAGGCCAGCAATAATAGCTTTTAAAGGATCTTTCCATGGAAGGACCATAGGCGCTACGACTGTTACTGCATCTAATTCCAAATATAGAAAATACTATGAACCAATGATGGGTGGAGTTTATTTTTCCACTTATCCTTCCAAGGATCTGTGCCCTAAAGGTTTTGACGAAAAACAGAGGACAGAATACTGTTTAGACGAATTAGATAGTTTGTTTAAATATATTATAGCTCCGGAAATGGTTGCAGCAATCATAATGGAACCAGTGCAAGGTGAAGGAGGATATGTAGTACCTGCCAAAGAGTTTGTACAAGGCGTTAGGGATATGTGCACCAAATATGGAATTCTGCTCATATTTGATGAAATACAATCTGGATATGGGAGAACTGGAAAAATGTTTGCAGGGGAAAACTTCGATGTAGTCCCAGATATTATGACTGTTGGAAAGGCAATAGCCGGAGGCCTTCCAATGAGTGCAGTAATATCTACAGAAGAGATAATGTCAGAATGGCATGCAGGAATGCACGGAACTACATTTGGTGGAAATCCAGTATGTGCCGCAGCTGCACTTGCAGTATTAGACGAGTACAAGGAAACTAACATACTGGAAAATGTTCATCAAATGGGAGCATATTTGAAAGAAAAATTAGAGGCCCTTAAAGGAAAATACAGCTGCATATCTGATATCAGGGGAATTGGATTGATGGTAGCTATAGAATTTTCTCACGAGGATGGTACACCTGCAGGAGATGTGTTTGCAGAAGTCAGGGATGAATGTTTTAAAAATAAATTATTGACTTTGGCATGTGGTGTCTATGGTAATGGACTTAGATTTGCTACACCTTTAAATGTTACTAAAAAAGAAATAGATGAAGGTATAGAAATTATAGATAAAGTATTGAATAAAGTTTGGAAATAATAGGAGGGCAAATGATGAATAAGAAAAGAGTGCTTTATTATAATATTGACGATAATTTGGATTATGAGAATTCTCTGTTGAAAGAATGGAAAATTGATAATCTGGAACTTGTGGAAATCAAAGATAAAGAAGAAAAAAAGTCTTTTGTTGAATATGCCTATGATTTTGATGGAGTAGTAGTGGAGTATCAACAAATTACTGAAGATATTATAAATAGTCTGCCAAACTTGAAAATAGTTACACTTCAGAGTATTGGGTACAATAATGTAGATATTGATGCAGCTACTAGAAAAGGTGTATGTGTTACTAATATTCCTGGATTTTGTACGGAAGAAGTTGCACTGCATACAGTCGGAATGATTATTGACTTGGTAAGAAAAATAACATTTTTAGACCGTTCGGTGAGAAAGGGAAAATGGGACCCTCTGTATGGATACAAAACTTATAGATTGACAGGAAAAACAGTAGGCTTGTATTTTTTCGGCAGTATTCCTAAAGCCATGACACCTGTTCTTAAAGCATTAGGATTGAATGTATTGGCATATGCTCCTACAAAGACAAAAGAATATTTGATGGAATATGGGGTAGAAAAAATTGATACTTTTGAGGAATTGCTTACAAGATCGGATTTTGTATCACTTCATTGTCCTCTTATGGAATCAACAAATCACTTGATCTCAGAAAAAGAACTTGATCTAATGAAAAGCAGTGCTTATCTTATAAATACTGCCAGAGGTAAGGTGGTAGATGAAAAGGCATTGGTGGAAGCTCTGAAATCCGGAAAAATAAAAGGAGCTGCAGTAGATGTAATTGAGGATGAAGAGACAGAACAAAGTGAATTATTTAAACTGGAAAACACAATTATTACTCCACATGCAGCATTTATATCAGAAGACTCATTTTATCAAGGAAGAAATATGGCGTTAAAACAATTGGTATTGAGATTATCCAAAAGTAAAAATCCAGAATATTTAGTGAATAAAGATTTAAAAATTAAATTATAAGGGGTGTTTGATTTATGAAAAAAGAGATAAGTATTGATGAATGTGCACTAGCAAAGGGGCCGTATGTACAGGGATTAATTTATAATGGCATGATTTATGCTTCACAAATCGGCATAGATAAAAATGGAAAATTGGCAGAGGGAGGCATTAAGCAGCAAACTAAACAGATTATGGACAATTTTAAATTGATTTTGGAATCACAGGGTTCAAGCATGGATAAAGTTGTTCAATGTAATATTTATATTGTAAATATGGAGGATGCTCAATTTATGAATAAGGTATATAGTGAATACTTTACAAAACCATATCCATCACGTTGCTGTGTACAGGTAGCTGGAATGTCAGACGGGGCTTTAGTTGAAATGTCCTTGGTTGCAGCATTGTAAAATTTATTAGAAAGGGCAGGTTTTTAATATGTGTTTAAGAGTAGATAATCATGTTATATTGGACGTTAATAAAGATTTGAAAATAGTTGAAATATTTGTAGATGGAAAATCAATAAAGGCAAAGGACGGAGAACCCATACTTGCGGCATTGCTTGCAAATAATATTATCATAAATAGATATACATTAAAACGCAGGGAACCAAGGGGACTATTCTGTGGAATTGGGCAGTGTACGGATTGTGCAATGATTGTAGATGGAGTACCTAACGTGAGAACTTGTATAACCCCAGTAAAAGAAGGCATGGTAATAGAAACTCAACATGGATTGGGAAAGGAGAAAATTTAATATGTTAGAGAAAGAGATTGTAATAATAGGAGCAGGACCTGCCGGATTATCTGCAAGTATTGAAGCATCCAGGGCAGGGGCTAAGGTTTTGATTGTAGATTCAAATATAAAACCTGGTGGTCAGCTTTTTAAACAGATACACAAGTTCTTTGGATCTTCTGCACATAAATCAGGTACGCGGGGTATCAATATTGGAAAAGATCTTGTTAGTCAAGCAGAAGAAAATGGAGTAGAAATCTGGCTCAGAAGTACTGTTATAGGACTCTTTCCAGGAAACAAAGTAGGAATAGAAAGGGGAGGGGACAATGAAAAGAAAGAATTAATTACCATTAAAGCTGGGAAAATAATAATTGCAACTGGTGCTTCTGAAAATGCAGTTAGATTCAAAGGTTGGACTAAACCTGGAGTTATGGGGGCTGGGGCGGCACAAACCATGGTAAACGTCAATTATGTAAGGCCTGGGAATAAAGTAGTTATGGTTGGAAGTGGAAATGTTGGATTAATTGTATCTTATCAGCTTATGCAGGCAGGTTGTGAAGTTGCAGCTCTCGTTGAGGCTGCTCCTAAAATAGGTGGATATGCTGTACATGCAGCCAAAATTAGAAGAGCCGGTGTTCCAATATATGTTAAACATACTATAACTGAAGTTAGAGGAAAAGATAGAGTTGAGGAAGTTATAATTTCCGAAGTAAATGAAAAGTTTGAGCCTATTCATGGAACTGAAAAATCCATTAAAGCTGATGTAGTTGCAATTGGAGCAGGATTGAAGCCATCCATTGAGCTTGCAAGATTATTAAATTGTGAACTTACATTTAATCCTGTATTTGGAGGAAATATACCTATACACAATAAAGATATGGAGACATCCAATGAAGGCGTATATATAGCAGGAGATGTAACTGGTGTAGAAGAAGCAAATACTGCCCTTGAAGAGGGACGTATTGCCGGCATTTCAGCAGCAAATAAATTAGGTTATATTGATGATGATACAGCTAATATCAACAAAGAAGAAATTTGGAAAAGATTAAAGGGTCTAAGACTTGGACCTTTTGGAGAAAGACGACTTGCTGCAAAGAAGCAGATTTTGGATGAATATGAAACCAGGATTGGAAAAACCATTTGTAAATAAAATTATGGAGGTAAAAAATATGTTGATTAATACAGGATATTTAGAATATGAAGAATTGAAGTCCATTCAAAAATTGCCTGATGACAAACAGTACAGTAAAGGACCTATAGCTGTTATAGAATGTGTACAGCAAATACCTTGTAATCCATGTGAATCATCTTGTCCAAAGGGAGCCATACAAATAGGGAAGCCTATAATAAATCTGCCAAATATAAATTTCGGAAAATGCGTGGGATGTGGACAGTGTATAGCAAAATGTCCTGGAATGGCCATATTTGTAATTGATAAATCCTATTCAGATGTTAATGCAAAAGTTTCATTTCCATATGAATACTATCCAATACCTGAAATAAATAGTTGTGTAAAAGCTGTAGATAGGAAAGGCGATATTGTTTGTGATGGAAAGGTAGTTAAAGTATTAAGTCCTGAATCTTTTGATCATACTTGTGTAATTACTGTGGAAATACCAAAAAAGTTTGCCGATGAAGTTAGAAGTATAAAGAGGGAGGGATTTTAATGAATAAAGATTTTACTGATGATATGCTTGTTTGTCGTTGTGAAGAAGTTACTTTGGGAGAAATCAAGATGGCTATAAGGCAGGGGGCAAGGGATGTAACTGGTGTAAAGCGACGTGTCCGTGCAGGTATGGGACTGTGTCAGGGAAGGACTTGTGAAAAACTAGTTCAGCAGATTTTGTGCAGTGAACTTGGTATTACAGTCAAAGAGGCAGGGAGTTCAACTGCAAGACCGCCTATAAGACCAATATCTTTTGGAGAACTTGCAAAGGGGGATGTAGAATGAAAAATATATTTGATGTAACTGTAATTGGAGCTGGTGCAATAGGTACAAGTGTTGCATATCATTTAGCTGAAAAAGGATTTAGTGTGGCTATAATTGACAAGGGTGACATAGCACATGGATCATCAAGTCACTGTGATGCTGTTGCTTTGATTTGTGATAAGAAACCGGGAATTGATACAAAAATGGGAGCGGCAAGTATTGCTCATTATAAGGAAT
Source organism: Clostridium tyrobutyricum (assembly GCF_019144085.1). Lineage (GTDB taxonomy): Bacteria > Bacillota > Clostridia > Clostridiales > Clostridiaceae > Clostridium_B > Clostridium_B tyrobutyricum_A. The sequence goes on along the minus strand of NZ_JAHHUY010000001.1, from coordinate 14,888 downwards.
TGTCGGAAAAATTCACTTATGATTTTGAGTTTGATCAGAAGGGGTGTCTTTACGTTTGTGAAACTGAATCAGAGTATGAAGCAGCATCCAGTTACGTAAAAAAACAACAAAAGGATGGCTATGAAATGTCAATGGTCGATTCTAAGACCCTTCAGGAAATGGAACCATATTTGGCAAAAGACTTAATTGGAGGAATATGGACTCCAGGAGATGCCGCAATGAGTCCTTATAAAGTATGTTTTGCATTTATTGAAGAAGGTAAAAAGTTTGGATTGAATGTATTTACATACTGTAATATTAAGGAAATAAAGCTGGGGAACAATAATCAAGTTGAAAAAATTATCACTGATAAAGGAGATATATTAACTAAGAAAATAATTAATTGTGCAGGGGTATGGGCACCTGTAATTGGTGATATGATAGGAATTGATATTCCTATACAGCCAAGAAAGGGTATGAATCTGGTATCAGAGCAGACCAAGAAGATCGTTTTTCACAAGATATTGGAGTTCGGTTACATGATGAGTAAATTTGAAGATATAAATTTCAAGAGAAACGTAAGCCACCTTGTTGAAGAATATAACGTAGCATTTAATATTGAGTATACACATGCGGACAATATACTGCTGGGGGGATATAGAGGATTCAGAGGGTTTGACAATCGTTCCGAAATTGAGGCTATGAAGGCTATAGCTGAAAGAGGCATGAGATTTTTCCCTTGTTTAAAGGATGTAAATTGTATAAGAAGCTATGCCGGGGTGAGACCTTTTGTAGAAGATCATCTTCCTATAGTATCAGATGTAGATGAAGTTCCCGGTTTTTATATAGCTGCAGGCCATGAAGGGGACGGAATTTGTCTATCACCTATTACAGGAAAATTGATGGCTCAAATGGCAGCTGGCGAAGATACGGATTTTGATATAAGTCAGTTGAATTTTGAAAGGTTTAAAAGTCAGGCGTTGTCTAGATAGGTTATATAATACTTTAGAATGGAGTGGATATTAGTGAATAGAGAAAGAGTATATGGATACGTATCTCCAGCAAATCCCTGTCACAAGGTTAAGATGTTAAAAGGGCAGAATATATCAGGCTATCCTATTGGAATATTGTATATTGAGGATGTGTGGTATCCAATGATACCAGGAAATATTGTAAATGGCTATACTTTTGACTTCCCTGTTAGATTAAAAGCTGTAGAAGGTCTGGATGTTCCAAAACTTTTCAGGGCGGAAAAAGATATTTTAGAAGATATTATAAAGGCAGGAAGAGAATTGGAAAAAGAAGGTGTAAGAGCTATTAGCGCAGCTTGTGGATTTTTTGGAAACTTTCAAAAGGAACTGGCAGAATCATTGAATGTACCTGTAGGACTTTCAAGTTTGATACAAATACCATGGATTTCTACTATTATAAAGCCAAGTCAAAAGATATGTGTCTTAACTGCAGATAAGTCATCATTGACAGAAAAGCTACTTAAGAATTGTGGAGCTGTTGACATGGAACAGTTAATTATTAATGATATGAGACATGAAGCTGAATTCTCATGTATTTTAGAAGGAAGAGGGGAATTTGACAATAGTATTGTAGAAAGGGAAATACTTTCTAAAGTATCAGAAATTATGGAGGAAAATTCAAACGTTGGTGCTATATTGCTGGAATGCAGTGATATGCCACCTTATGCGGCAGCAATACAAAAAAAATCACGATTGCCGGTTTTTGATTTTACCACACTAATAAAATGGCTGCATAACAGTGTTACTCAAAGGCCATATGATGGTTTTATATAAGTATAATTATTATGAAGGGAAATATACAATATGATACTAAATTCATTGTTTATGATCTTTGCTAAGGTAGTCTTAATGGTTTTATTTGGATTCATGTTGAAAAAAACTAATACAATAAACAGTGAATTTCAGAAAGGGCTATCTAATTTTTTATTAAAAGCCATATTGCCTGTAAGTATTTTGTCATCATCATCTAATACATTCTCCAAACAATTATCTAAAGGCCTTTTAAGTACTGCAGCAATATGTTTGATATATTATATTTCTACACTAATACTGTCACATATTATTACAAAAGTATTTAAGATTAACAGTTCAACTAGAAAAATATTTATTACAATGTCTGTATTTGCAAATGTTGGGTTTATAGGATTTCCACTGGCTGAACAGTTATATGGTGATAATGGAGTACTGTACACTGTAGTATATAATATGTTTTATCAAATATTTCTTTTTACCTATGGAATTAATTTATTAAGCAATGATAAAAAATTTAATCTGATTTCAATATTTAAGAGTCCAGTTTCATTAGCATCATTTATGGCTATTATAATATATTTATCTCCTTATAGATTTCCCAAATTTATAAGTGAATCAATATCTATGGTTGGAGGAATGATGGTTCCATTATCTATGATAATAATCGGATGTACATTAGTTGAAATGAAACCAATAGAAATGTTAAAAGACAAGTATTGTTATCTTGTATCATTTTTAAGACTAATTTTATTTCCGCTAATTGTAATTATGCTATTGAGATTATCGGGTATTAGAGGTGAAGTTGCGGTAGTAATTGTTATTTTAAGCAGTTTACCATCAGGATCTTTAAATGTTATATTAGCTGAACAGTATAATTGTAATCCTAAATATGCAGCTAGGACAGTTATTGAAACTATGACTTTTATGATATTTACACTGCCATTTATGATATTTATATCAATAAAATTATTAACTTAAAATATTAATTTTATTCTAAAAGTAATTCATTATTTAATAAATGTGTAATTCTAATGCAAGTAAATCATTTTTAAATTTCAATCATTTTAATAAGTTGAATAATTTGCAGATGTACAAAAACATTTCTGTTTATAAATTCTAATAAAAATAATTTTACGTTATATCAAAACGTTAAAATATGCGGATAAAATATTTTAAAATAATTCAGAAAAATAAAATAAGTGAATAATGATAATAAATTATCTTCCTTTAATAAAAGATTAAAGAAATAAATATTTCATATATTATATTAAAAAATATTATTTGAAATATTTGTTTCTCAATTTTGAAATTGTAAATATATCAATGAATGAAGAAAAATAATAAAAATATATTAAAATATATTAAAAATAATTGAAAAATAAATATAAACTGTATATAATAATATACAAAGCAGTGCGAAGAATTAAATCATAATTGTTTTGATATAATATTAAAGTTGAAAAAATGAATTTAAAAATGCAACTTAATATGATTAGATTCTTGCAAAAATATTTATGGATATATTATTTAGGGAGGTTGTTTAAATGAATTTTAGAATTGAAAGTGATTCTATAGGGAGTAGAAAGGTTCCAAAAGATGCTTATTATGGAGTTCAAGCTTTGAGGGCGTCTAACAATTTCAATATTACAGGATTAAATATACATCCTGAATTTGTAAAAAGCCTGGCTCAAGTTAAAAAAGCATCTGCAATAACAAACTGCAGCATTGGATTATTAGATAGCAAGATTGGAAATGCAATTATACAAGCTTGTAATGAAATAATTGAAGGTAAGTTCAGAGAACAGTTTATAATAGATCCTATTCAAGGTGGCGCAGGTACATCCATAAATATGAATGCAAATGAAGTTATAGCAAATTTAGCTATAGAAATTCTTGGGGGAGAAAAGGGAGATTACAGTATTGTAAGCCCAAATGATCATGTAAATATGGGACAATCTACAAATGATGTCATACCTACATCAGGTAAAATAACTGCTTTAAGATTGGCATCAAAACTTTTAAATCAGTTAAGTGAACTTCATATGGCATTAAAGGGAAAGAGTGAGGAATTTAAAGATATTATAAAGATGGGGCGAACCCAACTTCAAGATGCTGTACCAATTACTCTGGGACAGGAATTCAGAGCATATAGTGCTGTAGCTAAGAGAGATATTTTAAGAATAAAAAAGGCTCTTCAGGATATGGGCGTATTGAATATAGGGGGAACTGCAGTAGGGACTGGAATAAATGCGGACGAGGAGTATGTAGAGTCAGTAGTTCCAAATCTTTCTATAATTACGGGAATGGATTTATGTCAAGCAGATGATTTAATAGATTCTACTCAAAATTTAGATGCTTTTTCTACTATATCCGGGGCAATAAAAATATGTGCAGTAAATTTATCTAAAATTTCCAATGATTTAAGATTGATGTCTTCAGGCCCAAGAACTGGAATTGGGGAAATAAATCTCCCAGCCATGCAAAATGGATCTTCAATAATGCCTGGAAAAATAAATCCTGTTATACCGGAAGTATTGAACCAAATTGCTTTTAATATAATTGGAAATGATGTTACCATAACTATGGCAGTAGAAGCTGGACAACTTGAATTAAATGCATTTGAACCAGTTATATTTTATAATTTATTTGAATCCATGGAAACTTTAAGTAATGGAATTGATACATTTACAAATAACTGTATTTTAGGCATAACTGCAAATAGAGACAGATGCAGGCAGCTTTTAGAAAACAGTGTGGGAATGATAACAGTTCTTGCACCATACATGGGATATAAAAAATCCGCCAGTATAGCTAAAAAGGCTCTTGCTTCAGGAAAGGGCATAAAGGATATAATTATTGAAGAAAAAGTTTTAAATGAGGAACAATTTGAAACTTTTATAAATCCATATGATATGATAAAACCTAAACAGGTGAGGAAAAAGGCAAAAATCTGATAGAAATTTTTATAAAGAGGCTAACATAAAAAGTTAGTCTTTTTTATATTGGTATTTATCCATTTACCTGGTTCCTGGTTAAATGTTATAAAAAATCATTTAAATATAAATAATTTGGTGTATACTTGTAAATTATATAATATAAGTGGAAATTAATTTGTTTATATAATTTGGAGAGGATATGAAATATGGATAAATGTATGAATAGATGTTTTGTAAAAAATTCAACGGGAATATTGAAAAAGGTACTGATGTGTCCACCGAAATATGCACATTTAAAAAAAGAAATAAATAAAAATTATGATATAAAGATAGATACAAAACGATGCAATGAAGAACACAGTGAGCTTGTGGATGCATACAGGTCAAATGGAGTTGAAGTTGAACTTATGATTCCAAACAATCAATTATATGACCAGGTATTTTCGAGGGACTTTGGCGCTTGTATAAAAGAAGGGTATATACTTGGAAATTTTAGAATAGATACAAGACAGGGTGAAACTGCAGATTATGAACACAAGATGAGTGAACTTGGCATTCCATGTATTGCAAGGTGCAGAAATGGATATTTTGAAGGTGGAGACTTTTGGATGCTTGATGATAAAACTATAGCCATAGGCATACTAGAGCGAACTGATAAAGCAGGAATTGACGAAATAAAGAGCCAGATAGAAAAGTATGGATATGAAATTATGTCAGTGAAATCTTCTGAAAAATGCCTTCATCTTGATATGTGCTTTAATATAGTGGCGGAAAAAATAGCTGTAATATGCAAAGAGGTGCTGCCTGATGAATTTTTACACATATTAAAAAACAAAAATTATGAGCTTATAGAAGTAGACAAAAGTAATTTACTGGAATGTTATTGTAATCTTCAGGCACTTGGAAATGGCAGAGTAGTATCATTTAAAAATAATAAGAAGGTAAACAGTGCACTCAGGGCAGATGGATTGGATGTTATAGAAGTTGATATAACTGAAATGTTCAAACATGGTGGAGGAATACACTGTATGACATTCCCACTAAATAGAATATAGATGTGTAAATCTGAAATCATTTAGAAGTTTGGAATATAAAAAATCTGCGAGTATTATCCTAATTGATTAATTATGATTTGTAAATATTATAAATTTTTCTCTGGATTAAATACCCCAAGAATAGCAGAAGAAAAACTCCATGATTTTGAATTATTATGGTAAGATAAAAATATAATTACAAACAAAATCAAAAGGAGAGCACTAATGAAAAATAAAAAAAATATACTTTTTATGGTTATAGCATTATCAATAATTACATTGGCAGCATGCGCAGAAGATAATAAAAAAAATCAAAATTCTGCAAGTAAAACAGAGCAAAATCAACAAGTAAAAGATGGTCCAAATAAAGTTGATAATACAGATAAAACAGCTTCAGTAAATGCCATAAAAGTAAATAAAAATATTCAGGAAACCAATACTACAAATACGGTGATAAAAATAGAAGGAAGAAGAAAAGAATTCCTAGGAAGATTAGACAGTACACAAAAAGAAATTGATGCCTTACCAGAAAAGAAGGATTCAGATGCTGGAGTAACAAATGCTATGCGGAGTTATTACGGAAAATCCTATGATATGTATGATAAAGAACTAAATGAGATTTATACCTTATTAAAAAATCAGTTGTCGCCGAAAACAATGAAAAATTTACAAACTGAACAGATTAAATGGATAGAACATAAAGAAGCTGAAGCGAATAAGGAAGCATCGCAATATAAGGGTGGAACATTTGAACTTGTTGCATATAATTCATCTCTTTATAACTCAACAAAAAAAAGATGTTATGAATTGGTTAACAAGTATATGACGGATTGAAAAAACTTGAAATTTCTCAAAAAGGAACTGACAGCATAATAAAGCAGTTACTTAAAGAAATTTTACAAATGACCACTGACGATATAAGGTAAAATCGTATTAAATTTGGCAAAAGAACAAACTTAGATCAAGAAATGTTAATAGTTTTTAGGTCATATGTAGTAATGAAAAGGGTTGTGCGTTTTGATGTGCCATGGAATTTAATGGATAAAAAAAGCCCTCTTCCAAGGGCTAAGAATTTTACGTTAACGATTACGTTAACAAATGGTATGATATCATACTATCAAAAAATGAGGAATAAGTCAAATTTGAGGAATTAAATGAGTAAAATGTTTAAATTATGGAAGTACGTGTTTGAAGTTAAGTTGTGTAAACTTTCGAATGAAAAAAGAATAGAATTTTTAAGTAACAAGCTCATTGTGGAAAAGTAAATAGTGAAGTTAAGGATAGTCAGTTGTTGGCTCCTGCTTATGATAATATAAAAGATGCCGCAGATGTAGTCCAAACTGTACAGAAATAATCTGAGCCTATCGAAGATTTACTTCTTTGGTAGACTTTTATTTTTTTACATAGATATATATAATTTATTATTAGATCACTACAATATAATAAATTATACATATTTGGAGGAAATTATATGAAAACAAGAATTTAGTCAAGTGCAGGGCTTGTAGGGCTGATATTGCCAAAGGCGTTAAGAAGTGTCCTCATTGCGGCAAAGATTAAAGGAATTTTAAAGGAAACAACTACAACTAATCAAGCTAGTAAAAAAGAAGAATCTAAGCAGAATGAATTGAAAAGTTCTTATGCTATTGTGGAAACTGCAAAATATAAAGGTATAGAAATGACAGTACTAAATATCGATAAATCTAATGAATCTGAATATGATACACCTAAAGATGGAAAAGAATTTGTTATAGTTAGAGTGAAAATGAAAAACAATGCAAAGGGGAAACTAGTATATAATCCTTTTTACTTTAAAATACGAAATAGTAGAGTACAAATAAGGATGAAATATTTTCTAGTGTAAATGAAGATACAGCCTTAAAATCTTGGGAGTTAGCACCAGGCGGGGAAGTAGAAGGAACTGTAGTTTTTGAGGAAACAGTAGGAGACAAGGGAATGTTAGTACAATATCAAGATAACATATTTAGTGACAAAGTTAAAATTCAATTTAAAATTAGTTTAATTATAATAACTCCAGCTTAATTTCAAGCTGGAGTTATATTTTTGTATTGAATAATTTAACATATTGCAAATTTAATTTTGTTTAGGACATGTTTTGCAAACATATTTGCAAACGTAAAATAGCAATTTTAATAATATTTCTTAATATTTAATAAAAAATACAAAACATTGATTTATAACACTTTAAGATGTATAATAAAATGTACAAGTGTATAAGAGACAGTTCGTAACCATCCTGTCTATAAATAAAACTAGGGATTAACTATATATAATTAGGTTATTATTTAATTATAGTTTATTTTTGAGATTAAAAGGTGGGGATAGTTCTCCACCTTTTTTTATATTCATGCTTTAAAAAGCCAATTTGCATATCATAGGATGGTTCTTATTTTCTATCTTTTATCCATTAATTCAATATTAAGAATATAAGGGGGACAATATGATCTGTATATCAAAATTAAAAAGATATGGACAAGTCACTAAAAGATTGCCTAGAGAAGTAGTGCTCTTAAGAGGAAGTGGGTGTACATGGGGAAATTGTATATTTTGTGATTACCATATGGACAAGGATTCAGATGAATCCAAAAATTATAAATTGAATCATAAAGTGCTTGAAAAAGTTACTGGAAAATATGGTGTGCTTCAGATAATGAATTCGGGAAGTGCAAGTGAACTTGACAATGGAACATTAAGAGAACTCAAAAGCCTATGTATCGATAAAAATATAAAAGAAATGATTATGGAAAGCCACGTTAAATATGAAGATCTTATAGATGATTTTAGAGAGCAGTTTAAACCAACTAATTTAAAATTTATAGTAGGTGCGGAGAGTTTTGATATAAATTATAGGGAAAATATTTTAAATAAGGGAATAGGTAATAGAAAAGCATGTGATTTTCAAAATTTTGACTGGGTAAATATTCTTTTTGGTATATCTGGACAGAGTATTGAAAATTTAGAGAAGGACGTTGAATTGGGACTTAAATATTTTGAAAGAGTTACTGTAAATATATTCTGTGAGAATACAACACATGTAAAAAGAGATAATAATCTTATAGAAGAATTTTACACCAGCAATTTATTTAAAGAGCTTCAGACAACTTACTATAATAGAGTTGAAATACTTGATGATATAGATTCTAGATGTAATGCAGATCTAGATGGGGTGGGAGGCAATATAGATGAATAAAACAAACAAGCTTGTAAAAATATCCGTAGTAGCGGCCATATATATAGTTGTAACTATTGCACTTGGATCACTTTCCTATTGGGGGCCTATAGGCTTCAGACTTAGTGAAATGCTTAATTTTCTTACTTTTATAGATCCATTTTACATAATTTCTCTAACTATAGGTTGTGCTATAGCCAATTTCTACAGTTTTAGTATAATCGATGTATTTGTAGGAAGTTTTGCTACTTTGCTTGCAACTTATGCCATGTGGAAAACCAGAAAGATGGCTATTTCAATGATATGGCCGGTTTTAGGAAGTGCAATTATAGCAGAGGAACTTCATATATTGTATAAAGTACCTTTCTTTTATACATTTTTTACACAGGCAGTGGGAGAACTGGCAGTTATGGTAATAGGATATTTTGTATTCAAAAAGATATTTAGAAATTCAGCATTTCTAGAAAGAATAAAAATAAAGGACAACAATCAAAAGCTCAAGGATATTCAGTCAAAAGCGGAGAAAATTAGAAAAACAAAATTACGAAATATATAATAATAACCAACTAGGGGACAGTACACAACTTTTTCATATGGTAAAGACGGGCTGTAAATCATCAGTATAGAGATTGTAGCTCGTCTTTTTATGGTATTTTAAAAGTAGTATGATCCATTTTTAGAAATAATTTCACAAAAATTTAAAAATAATATATTTGTATACCTTTTATTTAAAATTATCATGGATTTTATGAATAAAACATGTATAATAGTATATTGAAATAATTTTATAAAATATTAGGGGGGATAATAATGAATATGGAAAAAATCAAGCAGTCAATATGTAAAATTATTGATGAGAATTCAAAAGAAATAATAAAATTTTCCAAATCTGTAGAAAGTGAACCTGAACTTGGTTTTAAAGAAATAAAAACAGCACAAAAGGTAAAAGATATTTTCAATGAAATAGGTTTAAATTACAAGGATAAACTTGCTATTACTGGAGTAAAAGCAAAATTAAAAGATCAAAAAGATGGAATAAATGTAGCTATACTTGGAGAACTGGATGCAGTTATATGTAGGGGAAACAAGAATACAAATCCTGAAACTGGAGCTGCGCATACTTGTGGACATCATTTGCAGCTAGGTGCACTTATAGGAGCTGCAATAGGTTTAAAATTGTCAGGGGCAGCAGAAAAATTGGATGGAAATGTAACCTTTATGGCAGTACCGGCAGAAGAATGCATAGAAGTAACTTATAGACAAAAACTTCGTAAGGAAGGAAAACTTCATTTTATGGGTGGAAAGCAAGAGCTCATATATGAGGGAGAATTTGATGATGTAGACATAGCAATGATGATGCACTCCTTAAAGGACAGCCCAAATCCAACTGCAGCAATTGGAACTTCCAGTAATGGATTTATAGCAAAAACTATACAATATCTTGGAAAAACAGCTCATGCAGCAGAAGCTCCTCATGAGGGTATAAACGCTTTGGATGCAGCAATGCTTGGACTAATGAGTGTAAATGCCATTAGATCAACTTTCAAAGATGATGACTATGTCAGATTTCATCCTATTATAACAAAAGGAGGAGACGTTGTTAATTCAGTACCTTCAGATGTAAGACTTGAAAGTTATGTAAGAGCAAAGACCGTAGATGCCATGACAAGTGCCAATAAAAAGGTTGACAGGGCACTTAAAGCAGGTGGAGATGCAGTAGGTGCAAAGACAATTATAAAAAATATACCAGGATATTTGCCTCTTCAATGCTCAAAGCAATTAAACTCTGTATTTGAAAATAACTGTGAAAGACTTCTTTCAAAAGACAGCATTTTAGATGCAGGACATTTTTTTGCCTCTACTGATATGGGAGATGTATCCCAGCTTATACCAAGTATACATCCTTATATAGGTGGAGTAAGTGGAACATTGCATTCAAAGGAATTTAATGTTGAAGACTACTATTCAGCTTGTGTTTTACCTGCAAAATTAATGGCAATGACAGTAGTTGATATACTTGCAGATAATGCTGAAAAAGGTAAAAAAATAATAAATGATTTTAAACCCACATTTACTAAAGAAGAGTATTTGAAAGTAATGAATAGCTTCTATAATTAGGTACAAGCTAGGGACAGTACACAACTTTTGACTTAAAAGTCAAATTTAAAATAATAAATAATAAAAATAGGAGGAAAAACATGTTAAAAAAATACTGGAAAATTTGTTTGTTGGCTCTTGTGCTAGTTGTGATAGCCGAATTTATTGGAGAAAAGAAGATTAAAGTAGGACCTGGTTATCTTGTACTTCTTCCAATGTTGTTTGCACTTGTAATGGGCGCAATAATAAGTTTGCCTAAATTAAAAATTATTTCCGACAAGGAAATGAACTTATCTAATTCTATTATGAGTCTTGCTGTAATAATATTTGTAGCAAAAATAGGTGCCACTATGGGGCCATCTATTGTAATGCTTGTTGAATCAGGCTGGGCTATCTGCTTTCAAGAACTGGGACATTTTTTAGGAACAGTAATTATTGGACTCCCAATTGCACTATTACTTGGACTTAAACGTGAATCTGTAGGTGCTACTTTTTCCATTGATCGTGAACCTAATATAGCTATTATTGCAGAAAAATATGGTATGGATTCCCCTGAAGGACGTGGAGTCATGGGAATATATATTTGTGGAACTTTGTTTGGAGCAGTTTATATTGGGCTGCTTGCAGGATATTTGGGATCACTTAAGATATTTAATCCATTGGCTCTAGCTATGGGTTCAGGAGTTGGATCCGGAAGTATGATGGCGGCAGCATCGGGAGCTATTGCAGCTGTTTTCCCTGAAAGAGCCAAAGAAATCGCAAGTTTTGCCGCAGCATCTAATCTTATAACTACTATAATAGGCATATATTTTACATTATTTGTTTCACTTCCAGTTGCCAATAAAATGTATGCTTGGTTAGAACCTAAAATTGGCAAAAACAAGAATCATAAAGGGGAGAATAATGTATGAGTAATGCAATAAAAAAACTTATTATTTTATTATGGATTGGATTTGTTTCTGTAATAGGTAATACTATAAGTGAAAAGGTGCCTTTAAAGATAAGTTTTATTGGAATGGGAATATTAGTGGCTGTTACTATTGTTGGAATTATAATTAAAAAAATAATACCTATTAAATTACCGGTAGTATTCTGGGTATCTGTAGTAGCTGTTTTGCTTACAAGTCCTATTAATCCATATGGAGCATTTTTGGATAAAGAGTATTTAGGCAAGATAAGCATGCTTGCCCTTACAACTCCAGTTTTGGCTTTTGCAGGTTTGTCTCTTGGAAAAGATATAAAAATGTTTAAAAACTTAAGCTGGAAGATAGTTGTTGTAGCATTGACTGTTTATACAGGGACCTTCGTATTTGCCAGTATAATTGCAGAAATTGTACTAAGGCTTGAACATCAAATTTAAAATATAGCTTTTATATTTTTTTATTTAATGTTAATATTTTTATATAGGTTTATAATTTTTAAAATGAATATATTTTTTTATAAAAATTATTGATAAGATGTTAGATTTATTGACTAAATTTTTTTATAGCGTTATATTTAACTATAATTATAATAAATTAGTAAGAAATCAAGGGGGCTTTTTAATGTCAAATTCATATGTATTTTATCAAGGTAAAATTGTAGATGAAAGTGAAGTAACTATAGGTATAAGAAGTAAGGCTTTTAATTATGGACTTGGATGTTTTGAAGGGATTAGAGCTTACTGGGATGAAGAACAGAAGCAGCTTTTTGGATTTAGATTAAAGGATCATTATACGAGATTACTTCAATCTTCTAAATCGCTAAACTTAAATATACCATATACAGCAGATGAATTAAGTAAATGGACAATCGAACTTTTAAAGAAAAATAATTGTAAGCGTACTACATACATAAGACCTATAGTTTATAACGATGCTCAGGATATAGGACCTAATCTTTCTAAACCCGACACTAAAGTAGTAATTTACTGTCAACCTTTAGACAAATATGCAGGAAAGTCAGAATTAAGTGTAGGAATAACATCATGGAGAAGACTTGAGGACAATATGCTTCCACCAAGAACTAAAGCTACAGCAGCTTATTTAAATTCAGCTTTAGCATCACTTGAAGCAAAAAGAGCAGGATTTGATGAGGCTATATTTTTAACTTCAGGAAATCATGTTTGTGAAGGCCCTGGAGAAAATATATTTATTTACAAAAAAGGAAAATTAATAACTCCACCAGCTTCTGATAATATCCTTGAAGGAATTACAAGAGATCTTGTTATGCAGCTTGGAAAAGAAGAACTTGGATTGGAAGTTCAGGAGAGAAGTATTGCTAGAACAGAACTTTATGCATCGGATGAAGTTTTCTTTAGCGGAACTGCTATGGAAGTTACTCCAATAATTGAAGTTGATCATAGAGTCGTTGGTGATGGAAAACAGGGAGAAGTTTGCAAGAAAATTAAAGAATTATTCTTTAATTTAACTGTTGGCAAAAATCCTAAGTATGCACATTACTGTACTCCAGTTTATTAATTGATGGCAAAAAATAATTCAGTAGAGCTGTGTTTTTATGGCTCTACTTTTTTAGTGTGATTTTAGGGGGACATATAACAACTTTTTGATTTCATGAACGGATTTTATATAAATTACATATTATAAATGGGAACAAAATTTTAACTATACAACATTTAATTTTATAGTATATATCGTTATAAATTTAAATATTGTTGAAAAGTTGTTATGTGTCACTTATAATAAGGTTCATAAATAAAACTTGTGAACTGTCCTCAGGAGGTTGATCTATGACTAAAAAAATGAATGGAAAATCCAAACTATTTTTAAAAATAATTGTACCTATTTTAATAGTTGTAGGTGTGTTTTATTATTTAGTTACATGGAATTCTTCTGATATACCAATTTTTCCACAGCCATCTCAAAAATTGGCCTTGAAAATTATTAACATACCTAAAGATAATGCAAAATTAACACTGAGCAATGAAGAATTGAATCAACTTATAGACTTATATCCTATAGGTGAAAATAGTTTTGGAGATCTAAAAGTAAAAACTGTATACATTAGAGTATTAAAAGGAAAATTTAATATTTATTTTCCATCTAAATATAAAGGATTAAATATACTTTTATCCACCTCTGGTGATACATATTTGGAAAAAGGAAAGATAGTTTATTCAATAGACAATTTCAAAGTTGGAAAACTGAATTTGCCTAAAAGTATTGTATTAAATATAATAGAGAATAAAACTTTAAATGGGTTATCTTTAAAAAACAACAAAATATATATAGATACAACGGGACTTCCACTTAAAATGAAACAGCTTCAGCTAAAGGATGGAAGCATTAGCATCAAGTTCTAGTATGATTTTATCTTTTATTTAAAAATATACTAATTGGAATATATATCTAATAATGATAAGTATCCTAATTAGTATATTTATTTAGCATATCTTTTTTACTTTAAAATCTTCATTAATCCACAATCCTGTCACAGGAACATTTTCATATAAGCTCTTTAATAATTTTACGGAAGCTTTAATATGTTTAATATGTTCATCCTTATTGACATTGTTTCCAGCACAATCATAATGTCCTGCTATAAATATCATATTTGAACCATGGCCATTTAAAGATATATCCATTTTTTTATCCAAACTTGCTATAAAAGCCCTGTCTTTTAGAAAAAGGACTTTATCTATACCGGGCTCGGATATTATATCTACGTATTCCACGTTAAAATTATTTCTTATCCAATTTATAGCTGGTAGTTGAGTTCTCCCATCCATACAGTTCAATAGTGTAGCAAAATTTTTATTCATATGTAATTCTCACTCCTTTATTCATACAATATCAATATTGATTTATAAAAATACTTTATTAATCAATAAAATTATATCACATTTGTAATTACCTAGATTTCGTACAAA
>NZ_JAHHUY010000019.1:0-60969 GCF_019144085.1 Clostridium tyrobutyricum | reverse complement strand
AAAAGAATTTACTTGATTTATAGGTATAAAACATCCTGGATAGTTAAAACCATCCAGGATATTTTTAATACTCTCTAAGTTGAAAATTTTTTATAAGCATCTCTTTCTTATTATTCACAGGCTTCCATAATGCTATTCTATTGACAGTTATCATTTTGTGTATATTTTCTTTTTTAGCAGTTTGACAAGCTGCTACATATTCCTTACTGCTCCACTCCCTAACTGCATAATTCGTATTTGCTAGTGAAATATGCAGATCCCAATTTTCGATATTCTCTCTTACTTTAAATTTATGTAATCTTAAAAGTTCATTTAACTGTCGAGATAATCTTATTATATAGCCCTTATCTTCTATTTTCAAATTCACAGACTTATATGGAGGGTCAAAGCATATGGCACCATTTATATTTACTTTAAATTCTTTATATGGTTTTAAAAATTTTGAAACTATTTTAGTCAATTTATCTATATCAGGATCATCAATAACTTCAAGTGTTATATGTAAAACTGGCATATGTCTATATAATTTATATTTTCTACACATATCTCTTTGAATACATTCAATATGTGAATAAGAATCTTTATTAAATAATGCTACTAAATAATACTTCATTTATTTTAATCCTCCAATTAATATTATTCTACAATTAATTATAACATATAATTATAAATTCAATATTCTTATTTAAATGAAATTATTCCCAGTATATTTAAAAGTAAAATGTCTATACTATTTATTGTACAACATTTAAAAATATTTAAAATCGAAAGGGGTGAAAAATCTGCTGTAAGTCTGATATTAAACTAAAAATACAGCAGATGAAGCCATGAATAATACAAAAAATGAAAGCATAGGGTGTATAGTAAATGAATGTAAATACCATGCACAAGGAGATAACTTCTGTACATTAAACAAAATTCAAGTAACTAAACACGAAAATACAGCACATAACGTTGAATGTACTGACTGTGGAAGTTTTATGAAACAATAATTCATTAAACACAATTTATATATCAATTATTAGCCTAGTTTAATTAATTAAACTAGGCTTTTTGACGTTTATTTTTAAAAATTTTTATGTTAAAAACTCTTTAATTTATGATATAATAAAATTTGTGTAATATGAATTAATTTGATATTTTCTAAACTTTATATATATAAATTTGTGATAAGGATGGTTACTTAAATGGATAAATTAGTAATTACTGGAGGCAATCCTCTTTTTGGCTCCATAGAAATAAATGGTGCAAAGAATGCTGCTGTAGCAATATTACCTGCTGCAATAATGGCTAGTAAAAATAAATGCGTAATAGACAACATACCTAATATAGAAGATGTACATTGCATTGAAAGAATTCTGAAAAGCCTTGGGTGTGATATTAAGACCCAAAAAAACTCCGCTACAATTGATAGTACTCATATAGCTAGTTTAAGTGCAAACACAGATGATGTAAGGAAAATGAGAGCATCTTATTATCTAATAGGTGCATTACTCGGTAGATTCAAGAAGGCATCCGTAGAGCTTCCTGGTGGATGTCCTATAGGTGTTAGGCCTATAGATCAGCATATAAAAGGCTTTGAGGCCCTAGGTGCCAAAGTAAAAATTACACATGGTTCTGTTATGGTTGAAGCTGATGAATTGATAGGAACTAATATATTCTTTGATGTAGTTAGCGTTGGTGCCACAATAAATGTAATGCTTGCTGCAACATTAGCAAAAGGTGTAACTACACTTGAAAACGTGGCAAAAGAACCACATGTAGTAGATGTAGCAAATTTTTTAAATAGTATGGGCGCAAATATAAAAGGTGCTGGTACCGATGTTATAAGAATAGTTGGAGTTGAAAGTCTAAGCGGATGTGCCTACAGTGTAATTCCGGACCAAATAGAAGCAGGTACATATATGATTGCCTCTGCTGCATGCGGCGGTGAAGTTACCATTGAAAATGTAATTCCAAAACATCTTGAATCCATTTCCGCAAAACTAGTAGAAATGGGATCAGAAATACGAGAAAATGGAGACTCTATTACTGTAAAATCAACTGGTAACTTAAAAGGCGTCAACATTAAAACCCAACCTTATCCTGGTTTTCCAACAGATGTACAACAACCTATGAGTACATTATTAACTGTAGCAAACGGTAGAAGTATAATAAATGAAAGTATATGGGAAAGTAGATTTAAGCATGTAGATGAATTAAAGAAAATGGGTGCAAATATTAAAGTAGAGGGAAGAACTGCTATAATAGATGGTGTAGATAAATTAACAGGAGCAGTAGTAAAAGCAACAGATTTAAGAGCTGGAGCTGCAATGGTCATTGCAGGACTTATAGCAGAAGGAACTACAGAAGTTTTAAGCATAGAGCATATAGATAGGGGCTACCCTAATATTGAAGATAAATTCAAGGCCTTAGGAGCTAACATCCATAGGGCATGTGAATAAGTTCATATAAGTTGCGTAATAAAATTTAAGGCAAGAGGAGATTTATAATATGATTTTTTGTCCATTATTTAGTGGAAGCAGTGGCAATAGTACTTTTATAGCTTCCAATAATACAAAGATTTTAGTAGATGCAGGTCTTGCCGGTAAAAATATAGAAAATGCGTTATCAAGTATTAATCAAAATCCAAAAGAATTAGATGCTATCTTTGTTACTCACGAACATACTGATCATATAAAAGGTGTAGGTGTACTATCCAGAAGGTATGATATACCTATATATACAAATGAACTCACCTGGAATGCTATGTCACCAAATATAGGGAAAATTAAAGACAATAACATAAAAATAATTTCTGACAACTATGTGAATATTAAGGATATGGACATAATAAGTTATAAAATATCTCATGATGCAGCTGATCCAAGAGGCTATGAAATTTGTACTGAAAACAAGATAGCTTGTATTGCAACAGATTTAGGCTTTTTTTCAGATGAAGTAAAAAAAAGATTATACAGAGCAAACGTAATATTGCTTGAAAGCAATCATGACACGGAAATGTTAAAATTCGGTCCATATCCATATGTTTTAAAAAAAAGAATTTTAAGCAGTATAGGTCATTTATCCAATGATGATTGCGGTAAAGCCATAATTGACATTATAAACGATAAACTCAAAAAAATAGTTTTAGGGCATTTAAGTAAAATTAATAATTATCCTGAATTAGCTTATAAAACCGTAATAAACATTTTAAGTGAAAATGGAATAAAATTAAACAGGGATATAACCATAGCTATGGCAAATCGAAACATGCCAAGTAATTATACAGAATTTTAACAGAGAGGTGGAAATTTTTTGAAAAGCCATTTTAATGTTTTACTATATTCTATTATCATAATTTCAGCCTTACTATTAACTTCTTGTACTAAAAAAGATACTGTAAGTATAACTAATAGTGAAAAAGAAAAGAAAATTGCTTTTTCAAAAGATATTGACAATAATAACTTATTAGATTTAAAGATATATTTTGACTCTTCTAGTAAACTTAACAACGTAAAAGTATCCCAGGAAAAGCGAGTTATAAAAAAAGATGAACTTTTGGCTGAAACCATAATGAATGAGCTCATAAAGGGACCTTCAGTAAAAGGACAGTTATCGCCTATTTTACCTGATAATACACGACTCTTGACTCTATCAATAAAAGATAATATAGCTTACATTAACTTAAGTAAAGAAGCTAATATACCTATGACTTTCTCAAAAGAAAAAACTTGTATCAAAAGTATAGTTCTATCACTAGGTCAAGTATCCACCATAAATAAAGTAAAAATTTCTATAGAAAATACTGATATCAATATATTTGGAAATAATTTTGATTTATCGAAACCTATTGGGAAGGAGGATGTTGAAAATATCAAACAAAATTAAATACTCTTGTGAAGAACATGTAGATATAGCTTTAGATGAATTTTTAGATGAATTTGAGACCTTTCCATATCTTACTTATGTAAATGATTATCAAAATTCTAAAGTTGTACATCAAAAAAATATTAAATGCAGCTATTGTAATAGTAGTGCTGTTTATTCATTAGATATAGAACCTTAATCATTATTTTAATTTTATATGAATATTATATTATACAATTGCAAACTATCATAATATTTATTATAATAGTGCAAGCAAATATTTTAATTTTAAACATTATAATAAAAAGGGAGGTACTGCTTATATACAAATGTATATAGGTATAATAAACTATGAGTTTATATAAAGATTGGACAAATAAAGTCGTAACCTTAGTTAAAACAAAGGGAGAAACTGAGTTTTGGAAAGAATATGGGCAAATCGAAAAAAATGTATATACAAAAATATTAGCTGACAATAAAAGTACTATTACTGGAAATATAGATGAATTATCTAAACATTTCGATGTATCAACAATATTTTTTATGGGTTTTCTCGACGGTATAAATGACAGTTTAGAAGAACAGTTTGATCTTGAACAATTAGAAGAGGATTCAAACATTACTATAAAAATTAATTTTGAAAAATTATATTTCAATATGCTAGATGCTAAAGCCGATTATCTCTATAAGCTTTCACAATGGGACTCTATTTTTTCTAGTGAAAAAAGAAAAGCTATTCATAAACAGTGGGTTTCTTCAAGAACAATTGTAAATAAAAGTAAAATTGGTAGGAATGATTCCTGTCCATGTGGAAGTGGTAAAAAGTATAAAAACTGCTGCGGTAAGAATTAATATATCCGGCTATATAAATAATTATTTATATAGCCGGATTATTTTTAAAATTCAGCAGATCCTGTAGTTCTAGGAAATGGTATTACATCTCTTATGTTGGACATTCCTGTAATATACATAAGTATTCTTTCAAAACCAAGTCCAAATCCTGAATGTTTAGTTTCTCCATATTTTCTAAGTTCAAGATACCACCAATAATCCTCTTTGTTTAATCCATTCTCTTTTATTCTGTTTTCAAGTACCTCATATCTTTCCTCTCTTTGACTTCCTCCAACTATTTCTCCTACTCCAGGTACAAGTAAATCTGCTGCTGCTACAGTTTTACCATCATTATTTGCCCTCATATAAAAAGCTTTTATATCCTTTGGATAATCCGTTACAAATATAGGTTTACCATAGACTTTTTCAGTTAAAAATCTTTCATGTTCTGTCTGAAGATCAATTCCCCATTCTACTGGATATTCAAATTTTTGTCCGCTTTTTCTAAGTACATCAACTGCTTCAGTATAAGTTATTCTTCCAAATTTTGAATTTACTACGTTATTTAATCTATCAAATAATCCTTTATCTATAAAGGAGTTAAAAAATTGCATTTCCTCAGGAATATTTTCAAGCACATATTTAATTATATACTTTACTAATTCCTCTGCAGTATCCATATAATCGTTTAAATCTGCAAAAGCCATTTCAGGTTCTATCATCCAAAATTCAGCTGCATGTCTTGCAGTATTTGAATCCTCAGCTCTAAATGTAGGTCCAAATGTATACACATTTCTAAAAGCAAGTGCCATAGTTTCTGCTGAAAGCTGACCACTTACTGTTAAATTTGTCTCTTTTCCAAAAAAGTCTTTAGAATAATCTACTTTTCCATCTTCTGTCTTAGGAACATTATTTAAATCCAGTGTAGTAACTTTAAACATTTCACCTGCGCCTTCACAGTCACTTCCTGTTATAAGAGGAGTTTGTGCATATACAAATCCCCTTTCTTGAAAAAATCTATGTACGGCATATGCAGCTACAGATCTCACTCTAAATACTGCAGAAAATGTATTGCTTCTTCCCCTTAAATGTGCAATAGTTCTTAAATATTCAAGAGTATGTCTTTTCTTTTGAAGAGGATAATCTGAAGATGACATTCCTTCTATACATATGTTTTTAGCGTGAATTTCAAAAGATTGCTTTGCATTAGGAGTAATTACTACCTTCCCTTCTATTGCTAGTGAAGAACTAATTGGAAGTTTAGCTACTTCTTTAAAATTATCAATAGTATTATCAAAAACTATTTGAATATTTTTAAAAAATGTTCCATCGTTTAGTTCTATAAATCCAAAATTTTTTGAATCCCTTATAGTTCTTATCCATCCTAAAACTTTTACTTCTTTATCTGCAAACTTCTCAGTATTTCGATAAATAGTTTTTACTAATGTTGTTTCCATAAATGTAACCTCCATAAATATTTTAATTAAAAAAGCCCTTCGTCCCTTAAAGGGACGAAAGAGCTATAAATCCGCGATACCACCCAATTTGTCATAAAATGACCAATCTTTTATAAAATAGGACTTTCCTATTCTATAAGCTATAAGATGCTCAATACCTCTAAGCCTACTTTTTATGATTAAATTTCGGTTAGAAACTCAGAGATGTTCTTCAATAAAAGACTTATTACTGGACTTTCACCATAACCAGTTCGCTAAAATAATTCTTAATATTTACTCTTCTCTTCATAGTTATATAATATTCTTCTATTATACTTTACCATAAAATTATAATATTTATATAATTTTGTGTCAACATAAAAATACATTTTCATTAATCTACTATACTTTTAAAATTTTTTTCATGATTAAGGAGCCATTTTTTTCTCCATAAACCTCCACTATATCCAGTAAGATTTCCATCTTTTCCAATTACTCTATGACAAGGTATTACAATAATAATATTGTTGTTATGATTAGCTCCTCCAACAGCTCTTACAGCCTTTCTATTTCCAATTCTATCTGCTATATCCATATAAGAGCACGTACTTCCATAAGATATTTTCATAAGCTCATTCCACACCTTTTTTCTAAAATCTGTTCCCTGTAAGCTTATCCTTAATGAAAACTCTCTTCTCTTTCCCATAAAATACTCATTCAATTGAGTTTTGCAATCCCTTAAATACTTATAGACATCCGAATCCATATATTTTTGAAATTCACTTGAGCTTATTTCATTTAAATTTTTATCTATAAAACTTATAGATATTATCCCCAATTTAGATGCTGTTATTTTTATTATTCCAATAGGAGACTTGTAATATTCACTATACTTCTTCATACTCTTTTCACTTTCCTTATATTATATTTTAACTCCTTAATTTCTTACCTGAAATTCATCTATAAAAATATAATGATTGGCATCAGGTATAGATGTAAGTTTCACATATCTTGCCCTAATCGGTTTATTCAAAGTAAGATAAAGTGGATATTTTGAACCATTTCTTTCTGAAAAAGGAACATTGGGTATTCTTACAAGACCTACAGGTATAAAATTAACTCCATCTTCAGAAACTGCAATGGATGCTGATTTAGGCAACATTGCCCACTCCCTAGGTTTTCTATAATAATCTATCATGAATTGTCTAACCTGTTTAATACTTTTAAGATCTATCTGTATATTAAAAGGGTTATTGTACCACCCCAAAAAAGCTTTGTCTTTTACTGTATAACGTGAAGAAAATTTACCATCTGTTAGTTTATTAGTCCATAAACTATCGTAATTATAATCTGGTTTTGGACTTAAAGTGTAATTGCATCCTTTTGATAAAAGTGTAGGAAATACTTTTAAAGCATCTGAAACAACAGCAACAGTATTGGATACATGAGACTCATTGCCATAAAAATCCACAGCTTTAACTAAATAGGTAAATGATTTAACATTATTCTGTAATATAGGTTTATCATCTACACTTAAGTAAAATTGTTTGCTTTGCCCACCATATTTTCTCTGTACTACAGGATTAAAAATCAGAACTCCATTTCTGTATATTTTATATCCTTCAATATTATCATTTCTACTTGGAGCATTCCAAGTTAATTTAAATTCATTTTTATCAATAGTACTAACAGTTAGATTTTTAGGTTTAGGTACATTATTACTTTTTAATTGACCTGTTTTTACGTATTGAGAATATGCTTTATTAAATCCAGGATTAATATTATTAGGACTATAATAATGACTATATGAAAAGCTAACTATCTTATCTACACATGGTTGTTCAAGTTTAAGCTGATTTGTAAGTCTATCTAAATTTGCACTAGAATTGTTTACATAATCAAAAGTTTCTGCATTTGCCCACAACTTCAAACCCTTTTTAGTGTTGACAGCCTTTCTTAAGGCAGTAAACCATGGATTTACCTGATTTATATCCAATCCTCCAGACCCTACAGAATCTTGTGGACAAAATACATCTCCCGTTTGGAGATTTACTTTAGAAAAAAAATATTTCCAGTTATCTGCATATTCTTTAGCCGTTCCCATATCAGAATTCATAAAAGGTGACATTAAAAAAGGTAATCTTTGCTTCGATAAATTAAGATAATTTAGATTTATATTTATACCCTGTGCCAAATTTTGAAATGCATCTTTATTATTAAATTTAGCATTATCTATTTCATATGGAAAATACCAACCATAAAAAGCATATGGATATTTAGAATGGTATCTCTTATACAATTCATTGCAAATCAGGTTTGTCTTATTCATTTCATTTTTAAGCCAACCTGTATCTTTTACAGATACATTCCACCACTCATTATTAAAATCAGTAGCTAAAAAAACTTTTACACCTGATTTTTCCGCTGCTTTTAAACACAAATCTACTTGATCTGTATTTCCATAAATTTTTTTAGTTCCAGGTATATTACTTTGATAGACTGTTTTTGTAATATTATTTTCTGTGAAAACAATATTTGTCAAAATCAAATATTGCATTTTATTTTCAGTAAGATACTTTAATTCCCTATTCCAATCATTTTCATTCCAATTCTGAGCTAAATCAACTTGTATAAATGAGCCTGATAATATAGGATAATTCTTATTTTGTCTTAATGGACTTCTAAAGTACATTAATATACCTGTAAAAAATATAATAACAATTAATAATAAACATATAAAGTTTCTTCTTTTCATATTATTTTCCTCTCAAATTTAGATTAAATTAAAAGGAGATAAAATTAATATCTCCTTAAAATTATATAATATAAAATTTTTATAGTATACACTTAATATATTTTTTCATCATTTTGTATTACAACAGGTGCATACTTGTCTCCTTTTAATTCTCTATTGGAATCTATGCACACATTTTTATTCAAAATAGTATATTCTAACTTAACATTTTCGCCTAAAACGCAATTTTGAAGTACTATACAATTTCTAAGTATGGATCCTTTAGATACATTTACTCTTCTAAATATTATACTATTTTCTACAGTTCCATATATGAAGCATCCATTTGCTATTATAGAATTTTTTACATTACTTGATTGAAAATATTTTGCAGGTATTTCATCATTTGTTTTAGTATATATAGGTCTTTCAGTTGAAAACAATTCTTTCATTACCTTGTGATCTAGAAGTTCCATACTTGTACAATAATACGTTTTTATAGAATTTATACAACTCAAATACCCTTTAAATTCAAAAGCACCCACTTTTAAATGTTCAAGACAATTATATATATGATATTTTATCTTCCTATAACTTCCCGTAGATACACATTCATTGACTATATCAAGAAATATTTTTTTCTCCATCATGTATATTTCCATATTTATATTTGCTTCTTTATTTACTCCTATATTTCTTCCTACACTTACAACTCTTCCCTTTTCATTAATATTTAACGTTTCACAATGCAAGAACCTGGAATCTGCATCTTCAACATTTTTATATACTATTGTAATATCATTTTTTGATCTTATATGAAATTTCATTGCCTGGTTTAAATCTATATTACATAACATATAAGAAGATGCAATAATTACATAATCTTCTTTACTTCTCTTAAAATAAGTTATATTTTTAGAAAAATTATGTACATCATCAAAACTAGGATCTTCTTCTGTAAAATTAAAAACTCTCAGTCCATCTATTTTTCTGCTTAAATCCCAAGGTATTCCATTACTTAGGTGATCCATGAGTGATCTCGACTCCATCTTAGTAAATATTCCTATATTCTCTATACCACTATTGCTCATATTGGATAATATAAAATCAATAATTCTATATCGTCCTGCAATAGGTATAGAAGCAAAAGTTCTGTCTCTTGAAAGTTCCTTTATATTATCATCATTTTCATCTAAATTTATAATACCCATAAAATTTTCATACATAGTATCACTCCTATAAAATAAAAATTTTCTAAAAATTGAGCATGTCTACACATTGACAAATATAGATCCTGCCTTTACATCTACATTTGATCCTATAACAGTAATTTGTTTCCCATCGCCTACAATACTGTTTCTTCTAACTGTTGCATTACTGCCAACAACTGCTTTATTAATTATAACGTTATCTCCAATTTTAGTATTAGGCATTATAACTGAATCTATTATCTTAGAATTCTTTCCTATAACGCATCCTGAAAATATAATAGAATGATTTACTTCTCCATATATTTCACACCCATCTACTGCAATAGATGATTTAATATTTGCGTTAGGTCCAATGTACTGAGCTGGTTCTACATGGTTTACTGAATATATTCTCCAATCAGGATCTCCCAAATTAAGTTCATTATCCTCTCTTAAAAGATCCATATTTGCTTCCCATAGGCTATCTATAGTTCCAACATCTTTCCAATATCCATTAAAAGAATATGCATACATTTTTGCTCCCATCTCCAACATATTTGGTATAATATTTTTTCCAAAATCATTAGATGAACTTTTGTTGTTTTCATCCGCCCTTAAAAATTTTTTTAAAAGCTTCCAATTGAAAATATATACACCCATGGATGCCTTTGTGCTTTTAGCTTTGACTGGCTTCTCCTCGAATTCATATACACTCATATCCTGTTTTGTATTTATTATTCCAAATCTATATGTCTCCTCTTTTGGTACTTCAATAACTGCAATGGTTACATCTGCTTCTTTTTCCTTATGAAATTTAAGCATATCCCCATAGTTCATTTTATATATATGATCTCCTGAAAGTATGAGTACATACTCAGGGTCATAGTTATCTATAAAAGTAATATTTTGATATATGGCATCTGCTGTTCCCTTATACCAGTTGCCACCATTTTCTTCCTGATAAGGTGGAAGTATATATACTCCTCCATCTCTTCTATCTAGATCCCATGAACTTCCTATGCCTATATGTGAATTCAATTCTAAAGGCTTGTACTGTGTTAAAACCCCTACAGTATATATTCCTGAATTAGAGCAGTTACTTAATGCAAAATCTATAATTCTATATTTTCCTCCAAAAGGTACTGCTGGTTTAGCTAATTTTTTAGTCAGTATACCCAGTCTTGAACCTTGTCCACCAGCTAATATCATAGATAATATTTGTTTTTTCTTCATGGCAATCCCCCACTTTCTAATCAATAATTAACAGCATAAAATTTTTATTTCCAAAGGTAATATCCCTATGTCTCTAATTTTATCCAATTTTATATCAAAAGATTTAGATGAATTTCTGTTTATTACAATCAATATTCTTTCTTGCTTAAATGTTCTCTCATAACATAGTACGTCTTTGTCTATATCATAAAAGCTTATGCTTCCATTTTTTAATGCATCATATTTATTTCTTAATCCTGTTATATATTTATAGAACTTCAATATAATTTTATTTTCATTTCCCCAAGGATATGTCTTTCTGTTAAGTGGATCTTTTCCTCCAGAAACTCCTGCTTCATCACCATAATATATAAGTGGAACTCCCGGCATAGTCATTTGAATAGTAACAGCCATTTTTAAAAATTGTATTTGATTATTTTGTTTATTGCTTAATACTGTGAGAATGCGCTCTGTATCATGGGTTCCTATTATATTCAAATTTGAATATAATATTTCTTTAGGATAATTTTCATATAAACTAAGTATGATTCTTTCAAACATTTTGGAATCTACATTTCCATTTAGAAATCCTATTAGAGCATTTCTAAATGGATAATTAGTTATGGAATCAAGTTCTCTCCCAAAAACATATTTTCTTCTATTTGAATAACTTATTTTATTGGATGCATCTTCCCAAACTTCACCTATTAGTACAGAGTCCTCTTTAATTTTCTTTATCTTAGTTTTTATTTTTTCTATAAAATCATCAGGTAACTCATCTGCTACATCCAATCTCCATCCGGATGCACCTAAATCCATCCATTTCTTCAATACCGAGTTTTTTCCCTCGATAATAAAATCTATATAACTATTTTCCATTTCGTTTACACTTGGCATATTGTCTATTCCCCACCAACTGTTATATTTATCAGGATATTCTTGAAATGTATACCATTTATAATATGATGACTCTTTTGATTGATATGCCCCTGTTGAATCATAGTTTCCATATTTATTAAAATAAATACTGTCATCTCCAGTATGATTGAATACTCCGTCTAAAATAATTTTTATACCTAACTTATTTGCTTCTTTACATAATTCATTAAATATTTCTTCATTTCCATACATCTCATCTATAGACTTATAATCTCCAGTATCATATTTATGATTACTTTTAGACTTGAATATAGGATTTAAATATATTGCAGTAGTGCCTAAACTCTTTATATAATCAAGTTTTTCAATTATTCCTTTTAAATTTCCTCCAAAGAAATCCCATCTGGCTATTTTTCCGCTTTTATCTTTTATATACATTGGTTCATCCTGCCAATTTCCATATATGAAGCTATTATTTTTAGTTTTAATAATTTCTCCATTGCCATTTCTAAACCTATCTACAAATATTTGATATACAATACCTTCCTTAAACCATTTTGGTACCTTAAAAGGCTCATATACAGTTATTTGATAGGTTACTGGATTATTGTAGTATACTTGGCCTTCTCCACCCAATCCATCAGAATTGTTGCCATAATAAATATATGAATCATCATTAGTCTTTATCCTGAAAAAATAATTGATAAGCCCTGTATAATTTTGCGATAAATCTATATTGTAATAATACAGGTAGGTTTCACTTTTCTTAATTTCAACATTCATCTTTACATATTCTTCACCATAATTAAAATATTGTAAGTATAAATATATTTCTAAAAGTTTATTTGACATTATAGAAATATATACCTTATTTCCCTTAGGTACTGCCCCAAAAGGTTTTCTATAGCAGCTCTCTCTAGAATCATGTTTTAATTTAAAATCCATGCCATGCCTCTTTTCAAATTTATTCTAGATTTTTATATAAACATTTTGACCCCCATATACCTGTAGCATATTCTCTTATGGTTCTATCACTTGAAAATATTCCGGAGTGAGCTATATTTACAGCACACATTCTCTGCCATTTTGATTTATTCCTATAGAGTCTATCTATCTTTTCCTGAGCATCTAAATAAGAGTAAAAATCCTTGATTACAAAGAATTCATCATTATAAGTTACTAGATTCTCATATATGCTTTTAAACTTGTTTTTATCTTTGCAATAAGTACCATCTACCAGCGAGTTAATAATTCTTTTTAATCTTATATCATTATTTATAATATTTTGTGAAGAATATCCTCCTGTTTTGTACAAATTCAATACCTGTTTTTCTGTAAGTCCGAATATTACTATATTTTCATCGCCAACTTCGTCTTTTATCTCAACATTTGCTCCATCTAAAGTTGCTATTGTAACTGCTCCATTCATCATGAATTTCATATTACTAGTCCCGGATGCCTCTTTAGTAGTAGTAGAAATCTGCTCACTAAGATCTGCCGCAGGTATAATAACTTCAGCTAAAGATACTCTATAATTTTCCATAAATATTACTTTTATCTTTTTATTTACTCTATCATCATTATTTATTTTATCAGCTACCATATTTATCAATGTAATTATATCTTTAGCTAAATAGTATCCTGGTGCCGATTTTCCCGCAAATATAAAAGTTCTAGGAACTATATCAAGATTTGGATTTTCAATGAGTCTATTGTATAGATCCATTATTCTAAGACAATTTAAAGTCTGTCTTTTATAAGCATGAATTCTTTTTATCTGAATATCGAATATAGAATTTATATCTATATTTATACCTTTATCTCTATATATAAGATCTGCCAGTTTTCTTTTATTCTCTAGTTTTATATCTCTTAATCTATTTTGAGCTTCTACATTATCAGCAAATTTTTCAAAATTTATCATATCTGTAGGATGAGTTATGAAGCTATCACCTATTTTTTCTTTTAAAAACATTGTAAGTTTTGGATTTGCACTTATAAGCCATCTTCTATGAGTTATACCATTTGTTTTATTATTAAAT
This sequence comes from Clostridium tyrobutyricum, assembly GCF_019144085.1. Classification (GTDB taxonomy): domain Bacteria; phylum Bacillota; class Clostridia; order Clostridiales; family Clostridiaceae; genus Clostridium_B; species Clostridium_B tyrobutyricum_A. The sequence continues at coordinate 46,796 of NZ_JAHHUY010000019.1, read as the reverse complement.
TTATTAGGATAACAATAATAAAAATCTGACATTTCCTGCTTTTTTAATATCTCTGTATGAAGTTTTGCTACACCATTTACACTGTGACTTCCTACTATAGCAAGATGGGCCATTTTTATATATCCATTATCTATTATGGCCATCTTTCTTATCTTATCCCATTGACCAACATACTTGTTTTTTAATTCATCGCAAAATCTTTTATCTATTTCTTGTACTATCATAAATATCCTTGGCAGTAGTTTTTTAAACATTTCTATAGGCCATTTTTCAAGTGCTTCTGCCATTATAGTATGATTTGTATAGGACATTATATTATTTGTCATCCTCCATGCAGTGTCCCATCCAAAACCTTCCTCATCTATAAGTATCCTCATAAGTTCTGGTATAGCAAGAGTAGGATGTGTATCATTTATGTGAATCGCTATTTTTTCATCCAATTCTTTCATATTTCCTTGAGCACTCTTAAAATGATGTATTATACTCTGAAGTCCTGCAGATACAAAAAAATACTGCTGCTTTAACCTTAAAACTTTTCCTTCATAAAAACTGTCATCAGGATATAATATTTGAGATATGGACTCTACAGAATCTCTATATTCCATAGCTTTTCTAAAATCACCGCGATTAAATGATGAAAAATCAAATTCATTGGATAAAGGCTCGGCACTCCAAAGTCTTAGAGTATTTACAACATTATTCTTATATCCTACTATCGGCATATCATAAGGTACGGCTAAAATCGCATCATAATTTATATGATTGAATTTTAAATTTCCATCTGTATAGTCCACCCTTATATCTCCACCAAATTTAACTACTCTTGCTTTATCGTTCTTTTTTATTTCCCATATATTACCTTTTTTTAGCCAATCATCCGGAACTTCTACCTGAGAATCATTTATTATTTTCTGATTAAAAAATCCATATTTATATCTTATACCACAACCATGGCCTGGTATACTTAAAGATGCCATTGAATCTAAAAAACAAGCTGCTAGTCTTCCTAATCCTCCATTACCAAGTCCCTGGTCTTCTTCAAGATTTTCTAATTTATCTAAATCTATCCCTAAATCATCTAAAGCTGACTTACATATGTCTCTTATACCTAAATTTAATAAATTACTTCCAAGAAGTCTGCCAAGTAAGAATTCCATGGAAAAATAGTAAACTTGCTTCTTGCTATTTTCCTTATATTTTTTATTTGTATCTATCCACATTTTAGCAACATAATCTCTTACAAGACTTCCCAGTGCCTCATATTTGTTGTAATCTGTTCCTTCATCTAAATCTTTGCCATGAATTTCTATGAATTTTTGCCTATAATCTTTTTTAAATGTTTCTTTATCTATACTTAGCATGAAATTCCTCCTAATAAAATATCTCTCTTTAGGCAAATACTTAAAACATACAACTATAACATACTATTATACAATGATTTATAAAGTTCTGCAGAATTACTCCAACTATTATCAGTTTCCATTCCCTGTTTAATTATATTTTGCCATATCTCTTTTTCTCTGAAATATTCAAGTGCACTATCTACTACATGTAAAAAATCATCTGCATTGAATTTTGAAAAACTAAATCCATTTCCTTCCATAGTATACTTATTGTAAGGTATAATTGTATCTTTAAGTCCTCCAGTTTCCCTAACTACTGGAATAGAACCATATCTTAATGCTATCAATTGTCCTAATCCACAAGGTTCAAATAGAGATGGCATCAAAAATATATCAGATGCAGCATATATTTTATGTGCCAATACATCATCAAAATATATATTTGAAGATACAGTTCTAGGATATTTTGATGCAAGATATCTAAAATAATCTTCATATTCACTATATCCTGTTCCTAGTATTACCAATTGAACGTGTTTTGAAACAAGTCTTTCACCTATATTTTCTATAATATCCATTCCCTTCTGAGGTGTGAATCTTGATATGATTGCCAGCATAGGTACATTTTCATCAACATTTAAATTTAGATCTTTTTGAAGCTTTAATTTATTTATCATTTTATTTCTCAAATTGTTTTTATTATAATTTCTAAATATCATACTATCTTTTTCCGGATTATAAACGTTATAATCTATTCCATTAACTATGCCCCAGAGGTCACTACTTCTGCTCCTTAACAATCCATCTAGATTTTCTCCATATTCAGGGCTCTGTATTTCAAATGCATAGGAACGACTTACTGTAGATATCTTGTCACTGTAATTTATACCACTTTTCATAAAACTTGCAGCCCCATTTAATTCTACACTGCCGTTTTCATATAATATTGGGTCAAGATTAAATAACTCTCCCAAAATGCTTTTATCAAAATTGCCTTGAAAAAGAAGATTGTGTATACTATATACAAATTTAATTCCACTATAAAAACCATCTTGCTTATATTCAATTTTGTATAATACTGGAATCATACCTGTCTGCCAATCATTGCAATGTATTATATCCGGTTTATAATTAATTTGCCACAACATATTCAATACAGCTCTATTAAAAAATGCAAATCTTTCTCCATCATCATAATAGCCATAAATATTATCTCTTGAAAAATAATATTCGTTGTCTATCAAATAATAAATTACTCCCTCATATTCATACTCAAATATTCCACAATACTTGTTTCTCCAACCTACAGGTACATAAAAATATTTAATAAAATTTAATTTTTTTACTAAATCGGATTTTATAATACTGTATTTAGGAATAACAACTCTCACATCTATATTTATTTTTTTTAAATATTTAGGAAGTGTACCTGTTACATCACCAAGTCCTCCTGTCTTAATAAAAGGATCTGCTTCAGAAGCAACTAATAATACTTTCATATAAATTCCCCCTTAACCATTGCTTGTTTTTTATACTATTTTATTTTTTAAATTTCAAATCACATTATGTTGTGATATTTGAAAATATATTTTTTTAGGTTTTATTATAACTGAAGCCATTGGAGGTACCTTTATAGAAAGACAAAAATTTTGATTGTGATATTCTCTATTTTTAGAATAAAGTATATCTTTATTTATTACTCCTGAACCTCCAAATTCTTCTCTATCAGTATTGAAAATTTCTTTATATTCACCTAAATATGGTACTCCTATGTCGTAATCAGAATAACTTTTTGATGTGAAATTGCAAATTACTATAAGTGCATTTTCTTTTTGGCTACATTTTCTCATGTATATTAATATGCTCTGATTAGAGTTATCTGCATTTATCCAATTAAATCCTCTCTCATCATAATCAAATTCCCATAATGATTTCTCATGTATATAAATTTTATTTATATTCTTAAAAAAATTTAGAGTAGCTTTGTGCATAGGAAATTTATCTATAAGTTCCCAATCCAATTGTTCTGAATTCTTCCATTCTGAAAACTGTCCGAATTCACTTCCCATGAATATGACTTTCTTGCCTGGGTGAGTATACATATATGTAATAAATACTCTAAGTCCTGCAAATTTATTACAATAATCTCCCCACATTTTATTTACCAATGATCCTTTTCCATGAACAACTTCATCATGTGATATTGGGAGTATAAAATTTTCTGAATAATTATACATCATAGAAAATGTAAGTAATTTATGATTATATCTTTTCTCCTCTGGACTCATATTTATATATTTCAATACATCGTTCATCCATCCCATATTCCACTTAAAATTAAATCCCAATCCCCCAGAATATGCTGGTGCTGTAATTAAAGGCCATGCTGTAGATTCTTCCGCGATCATAATTAAATTTGGAAATTCATTAAAAAGTGCAGCATTTAATTGTCTATAAAATTCCACAGCTTGTAGATTTTTATTATCACCATTTTCATTAGCCGTCCATTCACCTGGTCCCTTGTCATAATCCAAATAAAGTGTATTGGCAACAGCATCTACTCTAAGACCATCTATGTGAAATTCTCTTAGCCAATATAGAGCATTTGATATTAAAAAGCTCCTAACTTCTGGTTTACCTAAATCAAAATTACCAGCACCCCAGCCCTTATTTTCAGATTGCTTTTTATCTTTATATTCATAGGTAGATGTACCATCAAATTTATATAATCCATGTTCATCCTTGCAAAAATGTCCCGGTACCCAATCCAAGATAACTCCTATGCCTTCTTTATGAAGTATATTAACAAAATATTTGAAATCTTCTATACTTCCATATCTACTCGTTATAGAATAATACCCTGTCACCTGATAACCCCAGGAGTCATCTAATGGATGCTCCATTAGAGGCATTATTTCAACATAATTATAATTCATATTTTTTAAATATTTAGAAAGTTGTAGTGATATATCTTTATAATTTAAAAATTCTCCACATTTATTTTTTCTCCATGAACCAAGATGAACTTCATATATATTAATAGGTGTTTTGTATACGTTTGTTTTTTTTCTTCTAGATATCCATTTAGCATCTTCCCATCTGAATATTTTTTGTCGTACTATCTTTGAGGCATTATCAGGTCGTTTTTGTGAATATCTAGCGTAAGGATCACATTTTAAAATAGATTTATTGTATTTGTCTATAATTTGGTACTTATATATATATTCCTTCTTTATACCTGGTATAAATCTACTCCACAAGTTCTTGCCAAATATTTTATTTAATTTATATTTATCATCAGATTTCCAATTATTAAAATCACCCACTACCTTTACTTCTTTGGCATTAGGTGCCCATACAGTAAATCTAGTTCCAACTCTTCCCTTTTCTCTTCTAAAATGCGCTCCCATAAAACTATAACTTTTATAATTTTTGCCTTTATAAAATAGAATTACATTTTTATCTACCATTGGCATCACCACCCCATATTTCTAATCATTTACAATTCTTATATATAAAAGATTCTACATCTATTTTATTTTACCTTCTATAAAATATAATTATAAAATAAGATTATAAGAACTAAAAGCCCCAAAAAATTTTGACATAAAAAAATTATATAATTATAATTAATTTATCTTAGTATTTAGATTGGTGGGTGTGTTATGGAAAAAAGAATAGGTGTAGTTGGAATAGTTGTAAAAGACTTGGATAATGCTTCAACAGTAAATAAAATACTTCATACTTTCGCTCATATAATAGTAGGTAGAATGGGAATTCCATATAAAGAGAAAAATATATCTATAATATCTTTAATAGTGGATGGTACTTCAGATGAAATAAGTTCTATGACAGGAAAACTTGGCAAAATCGATGGAATAACTGTAAAAGTTGCAATAACAAAAAAATAACAAGGAGTTGATATTATGCAGGATACTCCAAAGGCAAACAGACTACATATTGCGTTATTTGGAAGAAGAAATGCTGGAAAATCCAGTCTTATAAACTCAATAACAGGTCAGGATATTGCACTTGTATCAGAATTTTTAGGAACAACTACCGACCCTGTATACAAAGCTATGGAACTCCCACCTATTGGTCCTGTAGTCATAATAGATACAGCAGGATTAGATGATACAGGTACACTTGGGGAACTTAGAATAAAGAAGACAAAAGAAGTAATGGACAAAACTGATCTGGCAATTTTGGTATTTACTAAGGAAAATCTTGATCTGACCTTTGAAAAAAATTGGTATAGTAAATTGAAAGAATGTAAAATACCTACAATCGGAGTATTAAATAAAATAGACAATGGAATAGACATAGACGGAACTTTGAAGTTTCTAGAAAAACAATTTTCCATACCTTTTATACAGGTAAGTGCCAAAATGAATAAAAATATAGGCTCTTTAAAAGAAGCAATTCAAGCAAATGCACCTACAGATTTTGAAAAGGAAACTATAGTAGGAGATATACTTTCACCTAAATCTAAAGTAATATTAGTTGCTCCACAAGATCTAGAGGCACCTAAAGGAAGACTTATACTTCCTCAAGTCCAAGTTATAAGAGATGTACTGGATCATGACTGTCTTGCACTTACAGTTAAGGATTCAGAACTTTCAGATATGCTTGCATGCTTAAAAAATGATCCTGATCTTGTAATTACAGATTCTCAAGTATTCGGGAAAGTAAATAAAATATTGCCTGAACATATTCCTCTTACTTCATTTTCCATATTAATGGCAAGATACAAGGGTGATTTAAAAACATTAGTCAACGGTGCCAAAGCCATAGATAAATTAAAACCAGGGGACAAAGTTTTAATAGCAGAAGCCTGTACACATCATGCTTTAAAAAATGATATAGGCAGAGATAAAATTCCAAGATGGCTAAAAAATAAAGTAGATGGAAATCTAGATGTAACAGTAAAATCAGGAGTTGATTTTCCTGAGGATTTAACACCTTATAATATAATAATACACTGCGGTTCCTGTATGTTTAACAGAAAACAATTTATTACAAGACTTATAAGAGCACAATCGCAAAATATTCCAATAACAAATTATGGAATAGCTATAGCTCATTTAAATGGAATATTAGACAAAGTTACAAATATGTTTTTTAATGATAAGGAGTAAAGGAAGAATTAAAGTAATATTCTTCCTTTACTCCTTATCATTTAATAAAAAATTTTTAAATTTTTTTGGTGCAATCGATTGCACCTTATTTCAATATTTAATAAATTTAGATAAAATATATATGTGGGAGTTTTTAAATTAATTGTTATAATGAACAATTAATATTATTTAATTATAAGTATATAGAAGGGCGGCTCTATTATATGAATCTTATAAATTTATTTGAATTACAACAAAATTTAGATGTAAGAATTAGAAAAGAGCAGGGGTTAGAACATGAATCTCTTCTTTCACAAAAAACGCTAGCATTGCAAGTAGAAATAGCTGAATTAGCCAATGAATCTCGCTGTTATAAGTTTTGGAATAGCACTAATATTTCAAATAATAAATCAATCCTTGAATCACTTGTCAATTCTCTGTATTTTTTATTGTCTCTAGGTATAGAAAAAAACTTTAATGATATAAATACCATCCAATATAGAGAAAACAAAGCAAACATAACTTCTCAATTTTTAAATTTATATGTAGATATAAATGATTTTATAGTCTGTTCTTCTAAAGATCACTACATAACCTTATTTGAGGACTTTTTAAGTATTACTTTAAGTCTTGGATATTCTCCTGATACTATTATAAAAGAATATACCAATATTTATATTAGTGGACATTATCTAGGTGAAAAACAATATTTGTAATAAAAAAAGAGATTTTTATTAAATCTCTTTTTTATTAAATCCATAACTCAATACTGAATAAAGCTTCACTTTATAATATTTCTGTATTTTGGTTACACTATTTTATATACAAAATACAAAAAAGAAGGTGAAACTATGTTAGGTATTCTATCTTCCATAATATCTGGAATGGTGATGAGCATACAAGGTGTTTTTAATACTAGATTAAGTGAAAAAATAGGTCTTTTGGAAACTACAGCTATAGTACAAGGAATAGGTTTTATAATAACTTTACTCCTAGTACTTATACTAGGAAAAGGTGATATACATAATATAAAAATGTGTAAAAAAATTTATCTTTTAGGCGGTGTACTTGGCATCATAATAACCTTTACCGTAATGTACGGTATAAAATCACTAGGTCCATCCTACTGCACTATATTAATTTTACTTGCTCAAGTGATAGCAGCTTGCGTAATAGAAACTTTTGGACTATTCGATACAAAAACTATAAAATTTAATTGGAATGAAATAATTGGAATTGTTTTTATGATAGTAGGTATAATTGTATTGAAATGGCAAATTAAATAAGAAAATTAGTCAATATCATGTTTGCTATTACATATATAATATAATAGGATTAATTTTTAGGAGCATATCATGTTTGCTATAAAAAACAAATTAGAATTAAACTTAAAATCAGCTTTAAAAAATAAATATTACAAAAATTACAGAGTTATAATTCAGTGCAGTTCCCTAATAGACCATATAGAAAAAAAAATTAAAAGCTATAGTGGTGAATTATTACATTCGATACCTTGTATAAATTGCATATGCGCCATTTTAAGTAATCGTGCTTTAAACAGATTAATAGAATTTCCTGAGGTAAAATATGTTACTTGGGATATAAAAGCCAATCTATGTGGTAAAAATGTGCTAACTGCAAATAGAATAGGCTTCTCAGATAATTATAAACTTACAGGTAAAAACATATGCATAGGTCTTATAGATTCCGGTACTTATCCTCATCCAGATTTAATAGGTGACAAAAATAAAATCAGAAAATTTCTAGACTTGATAAATCATCATAAGTATCCTTATGATGATAATGGACACGGTACATTTATAAGTGGATTAATATCAGGAAGTGGGAAATCATCTGAAGGTTTATATTGCGGTATAGCTAAAAATAGTACTATATATTCTATAAAAGCATTTAATGCTCTTGGTACAGCTTATATAAGTGATATATTATTCTCTCTTCAAACACTGATAGATGAAGCATCAGATTTAAACTTAAAGGTAATCTGCCTTCCCTTTGAAGTAAATACAAGAGATGAATTCATATTGAATCTATTTCAATCAATTTTCGATATAGCTGTAAAAAATAATATAGCAATAATTACTGCATCTGGTAATAATTTAAATCATGAAAATAGTATCCAAGGTATAGCTTTATTAAAAAACTGTATAACAGTAGGTGGTATTGATACAAGTTCGAAGAACATAAAACCTTATAAATATTCATCTTCCGGTCCATTTTCCAAAGTTCAAAAACCTGATCTAGTAGCTGCCTGTGTAGATATTTGCTCCACTAATACAAATGTAAATTATATCTCTGAAAGAAATGGTAAAAAGTTATATCCAATTTCTTTAAAAGATCCTTATATATGTTATACTGGTACTTCCTGTGCAGCTGCATATGTAAGTGGTATATGTGCATTATTATATGAAAATAAGCCGGATATCACCTTTATCGATCTTATTGCAATAATAAAAATATCTTGTAAATCATTAGACTTGCCAAAATATTTTCAGGGATCAGGTATGATAGAATTTGAAAAACTTATGTAAAATGTGCTATTATAATTAATATAAGTTATTAATTACCAAAGATTAAAAGGAGGATTTACTTATGTTAAGTGATAGACTTGTAACTGCTATAAATGATCAGATAAATTACGAGATGTATTCTGCAAACATATACTTTGCAATGCAGGCATATTGTGATTCATTAGACCTTGATGGTTTTTCGAATTTTTTTAAAGTTCAGATTGAAGAGGAAAACTTCCATACATCCAAATTTTATAATTTTTTAAGCCAAATGGATGCAAGAACAAATATTGGAGCAATAGAAGCACCATCCAATAATTATGATTCAATTCTTGATGCTTTTAAAGAAGCTCTAAATCATGAAAAAAAAGTTACTAAAAGAATTTACAACCTTATGAATATAGCAACAGAAGAAAGAGATCATGCCACAATGAGCTTACTCAAATGGTTTATTGATGAACAGGTTGAAGAAGAGGATACCTTTAACAAATTAATTAAAAAATTAGAGAGAATAGGAGATAACGCGGCTGCTCTTTATATGTTAGATACAGAATTGCAGTCAAGAGCTTTTGTTCCTCCTACTACTTCAAATGCAGCAAATTAATATAATATATTATTTAAGAATAACTATAGATATTCCTAATCTATAGTTATTCTTTATATTTTCCAATTTTTCTGAATTTATCATATCTTTGATCTAAGAGTTCCTGAGTAGTATATTTTTTAAATATTCCTATACTTTCTACAAGTTCATTTTTCATAAAAGCTGCCATCTTGCCTAAATCCTTATGTGCACCACCTTGAGGTTCCTTTAAAACTTTCTCTATTACATCATAATACTTTAAGTCCTTGGCAGTACATTTCATAACTTCAGCAGCTTGTTCTGCTTTAGATCCATCACGCCAAAGTATTCCAGCAAATCCTTCAGGTGATAATATTGAATAAACAGAGTTTTCAAGCATCCAAACTGAATTAGCTACAGCAAATGCAAGTGCTCCACCACTTCCGCCTTCTCCTATAACTATTGATATTATAGGAACCTTTAAGTTGAACATCTCTATCAAATTACTTGCTATAGCCTCACCCTGTCCTCTTTCTTCTGCTTCCATTCCACAAAAGGCCCCAGGGGTATCCACAAAACATATGATAGGCCTATCAAATTTTTCCGCCTGTTTCATAAGTCTTAAACTTTTTCTATATCCTTCTGGCTCTGGCATACCAAAGTTTCTTTCTATGTTTTCCTTGGTATTTCGTCCCTTCTGCTGACCTACTACAGTAACTGGCTCTCCCTCTAAAAGTGCAATTCCACCTACAATTGATGGATCATCGCCAAAATACCTGTCTCCATGAAATTCCATAAAATCATCAAATATTTTCTCTATATAATCTAAAGAAGTAGGTCTTTCAATCATCCTGGCAAGTTTTACTTTCTGCCATGCTGTCCTATTATCCAGCTTTTCATTTAAAATATCTTGTAACTTTGAAATTCTACCCATATCAAAACCTCCCTTCAATTTAAATTTTCCTATCTATTTCTATCATGCATAAACAATATATTTTTTAAGATATTTTTCAAATTTTCTCTGGAAACTATACTATCTACAAAACCATGGTGAAGTAAAAATTCTGCACTTTGAAAACCTTCTGGAAGCTTTTGTCTTATAGTTTGTTCTATTACCCTTTTTCCAGCAAAACCTATAAGAGCATTTGGTTCTGCTAAAATTATATCACCAAGCATGGCAAAACTTGCTGTAACTCCACCTGTTGTAGGATCTGTAATTACTGATATATACAATAATCCTTCATTGTTTAATTTATTAAGTGCAGCACTTATTTTTGCCATCTGCATTAGGGAAAATATTCCTTCCTGCATTCTTGCCCCACCAGAAGTTGTAAAAATAATTAAAGGCAAATGAAATTCTATAGCTTTCTCAACTGCCCTTGTAATCTTCTCTCCAACTACAGATCCCATACTTCCCATCATAAAATTACTGTCCATAACACAAATTACTGTTTGCATATCTCCTATAGTTCCTCGGCCAGTTATTACAGCTTCTTTCATCCCTGTCTTTTTGCTCATTACATCTATTTTTTCTTCATATCCTTTAAATTCTATAGGATTGGCAGATTCCATGTCGCTATCAAATTCCTCAAAACTACCCTTATCCATTATAAGTTCTAATCTTTCTTTTGAATTCATTCTAAAATGATGACCACAATACTGACATACTTTATTATTTCTATCTAAATCCTTTTTATATAAAGCTCTTTTACACTTACTACATTTTATCCACATACCATTTGGTATAAATGGTTTTACATCTGAATCTTCAGCGGCATTTCTAAGAGACTCCTGGCTTACAGTAATATATTTTGTCCTTTTAAAAAATTCATTCAACAAGCTTTATTCAACTCCTTCCCCATGTAATGTACAAATAATTTTAGTAGCTTAAATTTTTCATGTATTTTTCTATATATTTTGTATCATAAGTTCCCTTTACAAATTCTTCACTGTTAAGCAAATCAAATTGGAAGTCTATATTAGTACTGATTCCACCTATAACAAATTCTCCCAATGCTCTTCTCATTCTATCTATTGCCTCTTGTCTATCTGAGCCATATACTATTAATTTAGCTATCATGGAATCATAAAATGGAGGTATTTTATATCCTGAATAAACAGCACTATCTACTCTAACATTAAATCCTCCTGGAATACATAGTTCTTTTATAATACCAGGACAAGGCATGAAATTTTTACTTACATCTTCTGCATTTATTCTACATTCTATAGAATGTCCATGTATATTTATATCCTGTTGAGAAATACTTAACTTTTCTCCTGCAGCAATTTTAATTTGTTCCTTTACTAAGTCTATTCCTGTTACCATTTCAGTTATAGGATGCTCTACTTGAATTCTAGTATTCATTTCCATAAAATAATAGTTTTTATTTTTATCAAGAAGAAATTCCACAGTACCTGCATTATTATATGAAACAGCCTTGGCAGCCTTTACAGCTGTCTCACCCATGATTTTTCTAAGTTCTTCTGTCATAACCGGACTTGGTGCTTCTTCCATCACCTTTTGATTTCTTCTCTGCATTGAACAATCTCTTTCACCTAGATATACTATATTGCCAAAATTATCACCTAATATTTGAAACTCAATATGCTTTGGTCTTTCTATAAATTTTTCCAAATATATAGTTCCATCTCCAAATGCTGCTTCTGCTTCTGCTTTTGCATTCTCATAATTTTTTATGATATCCTTCTCTTCATATACAATTCTTATTCCCCTGCCACCACCTCCAGCAGATGCTTTTATCATTACTGGATAACCGATACGTGATGCAGTTTTCAAGAGATCTTCCTCATTTTCAATTGCTCCTTTAGAACCTGGAACAATAGGTATTCCTGCTTTTATCATTATATCCCTGGCATTTGATTTATTTCCCATATTATCAATACACTCTGGATCAGGCCCTATAAATGTAATATTACATTCTTGGCATATCTTTGCAAATTTGCTATTTTCAGATAAAAATCCAAAACCAGGATGAATTGCCTGTGCTCCTGACAAAACTGTTGCACTTATTATATTTTGTACATTTAAATAACTATCTTTAGGTGAAGCTGGACCTATACAAACAGCCTCATCTGCCATTTGTGCATGAAGAGCATCTTTATCTGCTTCAGAATAGACTGCTACTGTAGCTATCCCCATTTCTCTGCATGCTCTTATTATCCTAACTGCTATTTCACCCCTATTGGCAATCAAAATTTTATTAAACACTTTTAAAATTCACTCCTAATATTTTAGTTTTTATCTATTTTCCTATCATAAACATCAATTCTGCTTCAGCGGCTTTTTTATCTCCAACATATGCAATACCTTTTCCTATTCCTGCCGGACCTTTTATCTTCATAATTTCTACTTCAAGTCTTAAAGTATCTCCTGGAACAACTTTTCTTCTAAATTTAGCTTTATTTATTCCACCAAAGAAAGCTATCTTTCCCTTAAATTCATCTTTGGTAAGTATAGCTGCAGCTCCAGCTTGAGCTAATGATTCAACTATAAGTACTCCAGGCATTACAGGTTCTTCTGGAAAATGACCCTGAAAAAAATATTCGTTTCCAGTTACATTTTTATAGGCAACCACTTTTTTGCCCGGTTCCATGTAATCTACTTTATCTATTAACAAAAAAGGATATCTATGAGGAATAATCTCTTTAATTTCCTTTATACCTAAATTCACATTAAAATTTTGATCTTCCATAATTACGCTCCTTAGCTATTAAGTTTTATCTTAAATAGTGTCTGCCCATATTCTACCATATCCTGATTTTTGGCAACAACTTCTACAATTTCTCCATCAACATCACTTTGTATCTCATTCATAATCTTCATAGCTTCTATTATACAAAGTGTATCTCCCTTTTTAACCTTATCTCCTATTGATACATAATCTGGTTTATCAGGGCCTGACTTAATATAAAATGTTCCAACTATAGGTGCTGCTATTTCCTTGATAGTATCATCTTGCTTAACTTCCTGTTTGATATTTGGAATATCCTTTATCTCTTCATCATCAGTGTCTTTTTTAGATTCCTTAATCTGTTTAAACTGATCTTTTAATTCTTCCAAATTATTATCTGGATGACTTAATTTTATTAAACCAGATTCACCTTTTTTTTTCATAACTATGGAAATATCCTGCCAATTGACTTCTAAATATCCAAGACTTGAACTATCCATAGTCTGTATCATCTCTTCAATTGCTTTAAAATCCAAATTACTCACTCCATTTTTTTAATAAAATTACTGCATTATGTCCACCAAATCCAAATGAATTTGACATGGCATATTCTACTTTAGTTTGTCTTCCAACATTAGGAACATAATCCAAATCACATTCCTCATCTTTTTCCTTATAACCTATAGTAGGTGGAACAAAATCATCTTGAATAGACTTAACACATACTATAGCTTCTATAGCACCTGCAGCACCTAGTAAATGTCCTGTCATGGACTTAGTTGAACTTACTGGTATGTTATATGCAGCATCTCCAAATAGTCTTTTTATAGCTTTAGTCTCCCCACTGTCATTTGATGCAGTACTAGTACCATGTGCATTTATATAAGATACTTCCTTTTTATCTATTCCTGCTTCTTCGATAGCTATATTCATAGCATTTGCTGCTCCTTTACCAAGAGGATCTACAGATGTTATATGGTAGGCATCACAAGTAGAGCCATATCCAACTACTTCTGAATATATTTTCGCATCTCTCTTTTTAGCATGATCCATAGATTCCAATATAACAATTCCTGATCCTTCACCCATGACAAATCCATTTCTATCCCTGTCAAATGGAATAGAAGCTCTTTTAGGATCATCACTTTTGCTAAGTGCGGTTAAAGATACAAATCCAGCTATAGAAAGAGGAGTAACACATGCTTCTGTACCACCTGCAATTATAACATCTGCAGTACCGTTTTGAATCATTCTATAGGCTTCTCCTATACAATTAGTACCTGTTGCACAAGCTGTAACAACATTGGTACATACACCTTTAGCTCCAAACTTTATAGCAATATTACCAGCAGCCATATTACTTATAATCATTGGAATGAACAATGGATGCACTCTATTTGGTCCTTTATCTATAAGTGTCCTGTCCTGTTTTTCCAAAGTTCCTATTCCTCCGATGCCGGAACCTACTACAACCCCAAATCTTTCTTTATCCAAACTGTCTAAATTCAATCCTGAATCTTTAATTGCCTCATTTGCCGCTGTAAGCGCAAATTGTGCAAATCTATCCAGTCTTCTTGATTCCCTTCTATCTAAAAAATCAGTAGGATTGAAATCCTTAACTTCTGCTGCAACTTTAGCTTTAAACTCACTTGTATCAAAAGCCTTAATAAAATCTATTCCGCAGACTCCATTTTTTATGTTATTCCAAAATGTATCCACATTATTTCCTACTGGTGTAATTGCTCCAAGACCTGTAATTACAACCCTATTTTTCATATACTTCACCAACCTCTAAATAATATTTTATCATTGAGTACCCTACATTACCATTCCACCATCTATATTTATTACCTGTCCAGTAATATAATCTGCATTGCTGGATGCCAAAAATGCGACTGTATTTGCTATATCTTCCGGATTTCCGATTCTTTTTAATGGTATACTATTTAAAATGTTTTCCTTCGTCTTTTGTGGTAATATTTCTGTCATACTTGTATTTATAAATCCAGGAGCCACTGCATTGACATTTATCTTCCTTGAAGCAAGTTCTCTTGCAGCAGACTTAGTTAATCCAATTATACCAGCCTTTGCTGCAGAATAATTTACTTGACCAGCATTACCTGTTATACCTACTACTGAAGATATGTTTATTATCTTTCCAGTTCTTTTTTTAACCATGATAGGAGATACATGCCTTATACAATTGAAAGCTCCTTTTAAATTTACTTCAATGACTCTATCAAAATCTTCTTCTTTCATTCTAAGTATTAATCCATCTCTTGTTATTCCAGCATTGTTTACAAGTATATCTATTGTTTGAAATGCTTCTACTGCCTTTTCCATAATATTTTTGGCATCAGAGAATGAACTTACATCTCCACGCACTGTTACAACTTTGCTTCCAAAACTTTCAATTTCACTTACAAGTTCTTTTAAGGACTCTGAATCACTTCTATAATTTATTACTATATTAGCCCCTTCTTTTGCAAGTCTCAATGCAATAGCTCTACCAATGCCTTTAGCAGCTCCTGTAACTACAGCTACTTTTCCTTTTATACCTTCCATTTAAATTTCTCCAATCTAATTTTTTAATTTTTCTATTGTTGAATTTAAGGAATCTATATCCTGAACATTTAGTATGGTAACTTTTCTATTTACTCTTCTTACAAAACTGCTCAATACTTTTCCAGGTCCTATTTCTATAAACGTGTCAATCCCCATATCCATCATGTTTTTTATAGTCTTCTCAAAATAAACTGTGCTCATAACTTGTTTTTTTAGAAATGGCTTTACATCATTTACATCTTCTATTATCTCACCTGTAACGTTTGTAATTACAGGAACATCAAACTTTGAAATATTTATGTTTTTAAGTTCTACTTCTAGTTTTTTTGCTGCAGGTTCCATCATGGATGTATGAAATGGACCACTTACAGAAAGTTCTACAGCTTTTCTTGCTCCTCTTTCAATTGCTACTTTAGAAGCTTTTTTTACTGCCAGCTCTTCTCCTGAAATAGCAATCTGACCAGGACAATTTAAGTTGGCTATTTCAACTATCCCTGAATCAGAACAATCATTGCATATGCCCTCAACCTGAGAAGCTTCTAATCCGATTATAGCCGACATAGCTCCTATTCCTTGAGGAACTGCCTCCTGCATATACTTACCTCTCTTTTTAACTAGTACTACAGCATCCTTAAAACTAAATGCTCCACTTAAAACCAAAGCTGAATATTCTCCAAGGCTTAACCCGGCCGTAATATCAGGTTTTATTCCATGCTGTTCCAAAGCTCTAAGTGCTGCAATACTTGTTGTCAAAATTGCAGGTTGGGTATTCTCTGTTTCATCTAGTTGCTCTTTCGGACCTGAAAAGCACATATTACTTATAGAAAATCCCAAGGCCTCATCTGCACTTTCAAATACTTTTCTTGAAGACTCTACATTTTCATAAAGATCTTTTCCCATGCCTATGTATTGAGCTCCCTGTCCTGAAAATAAAAATGCTATTTTTCCCATATTATCCTCCCAAAACTTTTACTTAACAATATTCTCCAATCTACTTAAACTATTAACTAATTCTGAAAATATATCCTGAATTATCTCATCTGCACTTTGTTCTTTTTTTACAAGTCCAGCTATTTGTCCTGCCATAACTGATCCATTATCAACATCACCTTCTCGAGCAGCTTTAACAAGCGCTCCCTTTCCAAGTCTCTCATACTCACTAAGTGGAGCATTATCTTTTTCTAGAAGCTGAAATTTCCTAGTCAATTTATTCCTAAGTACTCTCACAGGGTGTCCTGTTACTCTTCCAGTAACTTGCGAATCAATATCTTTTGCACGTATAACCCTGTCTTTATACTCCTGACATACTGTACATTCTTTTGCCACCAAAAATCTAGTTCCGAGTTGCACTCCAGAAGCACCAAGCATAAAGGCAGCTGCCACACCTCTTCCATCGCCTATTCCACCTGCTGCAATAACAGGAATATTGACTGCATCTACAACTTGAGGTACCAATGCCATGGTAGTAAGTTCCCCTACATGCCCTCCTGATTCACAACCTTCTGCAATAACAGCATCCACTCCATATCTTTCCATTCTCTTTGCAAGTGCTACTGATGCTACTACTGGTATAACTTTAATGTCATTTTGTTTCCATATATTTATGTATTTACCTGGATTTCCTGCTCCAGTAGTAACTACTTTTACACCTTCTTCACATACCATTTTAGCTACTTCTTCTGCTGTTTCAGAGAGAAGCATTATATTTACTCCAAAAGGTTTATCTGTGAGCTTTTTAGTCTTTCTTATCTCATTTCTAACCCAATCAAGAGGTGCATTTCCTGTGATTATTCCCAAGCCTCCAGCATTTGATACGGCAGCAGCCAGCGAGCTATCAGCTATCCATGCCATACCTCCCTGTATAATGGGATATTTTATACCTACCATCTTAGAAAATTCGCAATTAACCATATGGTACCTCCTTATTTATATATTATAACTTTAATAAACCTAATTTTATATTTCAATTAATGATCCGCCATAAGTTAATCCTCCGCCAAATCCTACTAAAATAACAGTATCCCCCTGTTTAAATATTCCATTTCTATAGGCTTCATCAAAAGCTATTCCTATACTGGCCGCAGAAGTATTACCATATTTGTCTAAATCTATATAAAATTTATCTGTAGATATATTTAGTCTTTTAGCTGCAGCTTCTATTATTCTAAAATTGGCCTGATGCGGTATTATACAATCTATTTCATCTATTGAGCGTCCAGAATCATGAAGCAATTTATTTATAGTTTTTTGCATTATCTTTACTGCAAATCTGAATATTTCTTTTCCATCCATCCTAACTACTGGATTGAACTTTTCTGTCTTTTTATCTACATAAGGATTATTGACAGAAACTGCACGACAGGTAAGTGCATCTCCCAAACGGCCATCTGACCCTGTATAAGTCGAAATTATCCCTTCTTTATCTCCAGATTTCAATACTGCTGCTGCAGCTCCATCTCCAAATAAAATACAGGTACTTCTATCTTTCCAATCAAGTATTTTCGAAAGGGTTTCTGCACCTATAATCAAAACTGTATTGGCTCTCCCAGTTTTGATAAATTGAGTTGCAATATCCATTGCATATATAAATCCAGAACAAGCAGCAGATACATCAAAACAAGTTGCATTTATAGCTTCTATATTATTTTGTATCATACAAGCTGTTGATGGTATAAAATTATCAGGAGTAGCCGTAGCTACTATTATAAAATCAATATCACCAGAAAATACTTTGGCCTTTTCCATAGCCTTTAATGCTGCTTTAGTAGCTATTTGCGATGTATCTTCCCCTTGTGAAATTCTTCTAGTTATTATACCTGTTCTACTTTTTATCCACTCATCGTTAGTATCTACCAGTCTGCTCAAGTCATCATTTGTTACTATATTGTCCGGTACATAACTGCCAGTACCGACAATTTTCACCTTATTCATCTTTTCCCCTTCTCTTAACATACTTATTTTTTTAAATTCTCAATATTGTATTTTGATTTGAAAAAATGGGTTAATTTTTTAAGTGATTGGATTAAAATTTTCTTTTCACTTTGACTCAATTCCTTTACACATTCATTAATCATATCCTGATGAAACTTTTGATGAATTCTATAAGCAAGTTCGCCATTTTCAGTTAAACTTATATATACAATTCGTCTATCTATATTACTTCTTTTTCTAATTACATATTTTTTCTTTACTAGATGATTTATGGCTATAGTTAATGTTCCCAATGTTATATCAAGTTTACCTGCTATTTCTGTCATCCTTTTAGAATCATATATTCCTATGGCATCTATAGTATGTACTTCTGAAATAGATAGATCCTTAAAATTCATATACCGAATAGATTTCTGCTCTATTTCCAATATATCATTAAAAGTATCTACTAATAACTCATTTATAATATTTAGCCCTATGTTCACCAAATCACCCTTCTAAAAATATGCTTTTTCAGCTTCAGAAATCAGTTCTTCCATAAGTTCTTTTACCTTCATTATTCTATCTACTCTATATGCATTACTTCCCACAAAAATAAGAGCTTCATCTAAATTGCCCTTAACTGCATTAATTAAAGCCCTGGATATACAATATGGGGTATCCTTAGGGTTACATTTTTTTAAACAATTATAGCATTTAACTGGAGCAATTCTATGATCTTCAGCTTTCTTTATAAACTTATTTTTTATTGCTCTTCCGGGAAGTCCAACAGGACTTTTAATTATCTTTATATCTTCTTCCTTTGCATTTACATAAGCATTTTTATATGCTATATCTGCATCACATTCTTCTGTAGCAGCAAAACGCGTTCCCATTTGAACTGCAGATACACCCATTTTTAAAAAGTGTGCTATATCAGCTCCTGTGAAGATGCCTCCAGCAGCAGCTACCGGAATCTTTTTATTATATTTTTCTTCAAAAGATTTTACAACTTTAATAACATCAGGTACAATGTTTTCCAATGTTTCTTTACCTGATGTTAATTGTTCTAGATGAAAGCCAAGATGTCCTCCTGCCTTAGGTCCTTCAACAACTACTAGATCGGGAAGTCTAGAATACTTTTTAAACCAGTGCCTGATTATAAGTGAAGCAGCCTTTCCGGAGGAAACTATAGGTGCTATTTTTATACTGCTGCCTTGAACTAGTTTTGGCAAAGTGAGCGGGAGTCCTGCTCCAGATATTATAATATCAGCCTTTTCCTCTATACAGGCCTCAACCATTTCATCATAATCGCTTACAGCTACCATTATATTTACTCCCAATATTCCTTTTGGGCTCATTTCTCTAGCTTTTCTCAATTCTTTTCTTATTGCTCTAACATTTGCATCTTTAGTATGGGTTTCAAAATCCGGTTCTCTATATCCTATTTGAACTCCAGATATTACTCCAATTCCACCTTCATTAGCTACAGCTTGAGCAAGTCTATATCCTGAAATTCCGACTCCCATTCCACCTTGTATAATAGGTACGTCGGCTTTTAAATCTCCTATAATAAGAGGAGGTAATCTCATCTGATCGTCTCCTTTGAAATAATTTTTAATTGTCTAATAATTTGATAATCAAAGTATATATTAAAAAATTTTAACTGTCAATTATGTCAAAATACATATGAAGTGTCATTGTTATAGTTCTCATATTTTGATATAATTAGTTATTAAGATCAATTATCAAAATATAATTTAATAAAAGGCAGGTATTAATGCATGAGTACTTTCGTATTTAAAGATAAAGATTCAAATTATACTCCTGTTAGCAACATCTTTATCGAGAGATTTATGCCAAAAGCCCGAGGAGAATTTGTAAAAGTTTATCTTCTAGGGCTAAAATATTGTAATTCCGGAGAAGTAGGAGTAAGTTCTGAAGTCATGGCAAGTGCACTGCATCTTTTAGAAACTGATGTTATAAATGCATGGAACTACTGGGATGATGAAAATGTAATAAAAATAGTCCCTGTAGATAAAATGGGTAATTACAGCATAAAGTTTCTGGACTTGTCTAAACCATTGGATGAACATAAATCAAATATAAATATAGCAGAAGAGTTAAATAAAAATTCTACTAAAGATATGCTGCAAGATATAGAAAAACTTCTTGGAAGATCTCTCTCATCTAAAGAAATAACCATATATATAAGTTGGATCAAGGATTATAATTTTTCTCCTGAAATTATACTGTTATTAATACAGTACTGTGTATTAAAAAGAAAAACCGACAGTCGATATATAGAAAAAATTGCCATATCATGGTTTGATGCCAAAATCAAAAATATAAATGATGCCCAAATTTTCATCAAAAAACATGAGGATAAATGGATAAATATACGAAAAATATTGAATTATTTAGGCATAAAAGACGGTGAAGTCATGAAACCTCAGGAAGATCTTTTAAGCAAATGGCTTAATGTATATAATTTTTCTGTAAATATAATTTTTAAAGCATGTGATATATGTTTTAAAAGAATTAACAAGGCAGATTTCAAATATATAGATGGAATACTTACAAGTTGGCATAAAGACAAAATAAAAACGCTTGATGATATTCAAGAAAAGGATAAAAGAAAAGTCAAATATATAAATAACAAGACTAAAAATAATTCTAATTCAAATAGCACTTTTAATAATTTTAAACAGAGAGACTATGATTTTAAAGATTTAGAAAAGAAACTATTAGGATGGGATAATAATGATTAAAGGATATCACTCTGATATTATGAGAATATATGAAAGAATTCAATCCGAAGAAAAAGAATCTTTACAAAAACGAAAAACCGAAATATCAAAAATTTTACCTGAAATTTCAAATATAGAAAAACAAATAGGACTTTATTCCGTTAAAATATCTATGGAACTACTAAAAAATAAAGAAAATACAGAAAAACATTTGAAAGAACTAAAAGAAAAAATTACGGAATTAAGAATAAAAAAATCAGAACTTCTTGTAGCCAATAATTATCCTATGGATTATTTGGAAATAAAGTATAAATGTCCTAAGTGCAGAGACACTGGTTTTATAGGTACTAAAAAATGCAGCTGTTATAAACAAAAATTAGTAAAACTTTACTATAAAAATTCTGACTTAATAAATATATTGAATAAAAACAATTTTGAAAATTATAATCCTGAATTATTCTCCTCGCAAAGAAGTGAAGAAGATCATAGAAGCCCTAGAAAAAATATAGAAGTTATAGCATCTAAGTCATGGAATTTTATTGAGAATTTTTCAAATTCAACTGAAAATTTACTTTTTTATGGAACTGCAGGTACCGGTAAAACTTTTATGTCAAATTGTATAGCAAAGGAACTTTTAGATAAAGGCTATTTAGTACTATATAGAACTTCAGAAATGTTGATTCAAAATTTAAGAACCATACGATTTGCGAATGATGAAAAGCTTAAAAATCTTCTCTTAAATTGTGATCTGTTAATAATAGATGATCTTGGATCTGAACAGATAACTGACTTTTCCAAAACTGAATTATTTAATATATTAAATATGAGATTATTAAAGCAAAAAAAAATGCTTATATCTACAAATTGTGAGTTGGAAAATATACTTAAAATGTATTCAGAAAGAATTTCATCAAGACTCCTAGGAAATTTTTCTTTATTTAAATTTTTTGGAGAAGACATACGAATAAAACAAAATATAAAGAGCAAGAGATTTTAAAAAATCTTTTGCTCTTTATATTTTGTCAATATCATCTTATTACTTGGGTGTAACAATTATTTTGAATTTATTTTTTTTCTTTTCTTGAATATCAAATTTTAAATTGAATGTATCAAATTCCTTTTTAAACCACATAGGAATATGACTGCAGTATATTATCAGCTTTGAAAATACAGTATTTTCAATAAATGGCATTAATGCCTGTTTACTGGTAATATCAGGATTTTTATTCTGCATTTCAACTAAATCCAAAGAATAATTACAACTTTCATCATCTTTAATAATCCATTGTTTAATATTATCTTTAGGTTTAATAGATTCTAATAATAATCTTTTATCCTCTGCTAATTCTCTTTTATATACATAATCCAAGCAATCATAAGGATTTCCATTTATCTCCCAAGAAGTAATACCATTCCTTTCTAAAATATTATATAAAATTCCAGAGACTTTTTCTGCTACAAAAATTTTACATTTTCCTAAATTCTCTACTAATTTTATTATATTACTTCTAAGTGAATTCATATCAGATATATTATTTATATCAAATTCTACTTTATCTTTAATGATCCAACTTTGATTTTTATTTATATATATATTAACTACACCAGATTGTAAAAAAGATCCTATTTCTCCACTATTATTCACTAATACTGCTATTTGATCTTTCATAATATCTTTATTAAGTTTATAAATTATAAGCTTAATAAATTCACCACCATTTCATAATACTATATTAAAATATAGTATGTATTTTTATTAAATTATAATATATTAGCAAAATTTTTTCAATATTTAATTATTTACAATTTAACAAAAAATAATTTTTGTATAAAAAAAGAAGTTTGCAGTAATACTGCAAACTTCTTTGGTGCTGACAGTAGGCATCGAACCCACGACCTACTGATTACAAGTCAGTTGCTCTACCAGCTGAGCTATGCCAGCAAATGGCGACTTAGATGGGGATCGAACCCACGACCTCCGGCGTGACAGGCCGGCACTCTAACCATCTGAGCTACTAAGCCATTATGTGGTGGGCACAACAGGGCTCGAACCTGTGACCCTCTGCTTGTAAGGCAGATGCTCTCCCAGCTGAGCTATGCGCCCACAAATGGTGACCCCTAGCAGACTTGAACTGCTGTTACCACCGTGAAAGGGTGGTGTCTTAACCGCTTGACCAAGGGGCCTTATTTAATTATATGTATTTATTATTACATTACTAAATAATAATAAATGGCGACTTAGATGGGGATCGAACCCACGACCTCCGGCGTGACAGGCCGGCACTCTAACCATCTGAGCTACTAAGCCACTATATGGTGGGCACAACAGGGCTCGAACCTGTGACCCTCTGCTTGTAAGGCAGATGCTCTCCCAGCTGAGCTATGCGCCCATATATATGGTGACCCCTAGCAGACTTGAACTGCTGTTACCACCGTGAAAGGGTGGTGTCTTAACCACTTGACCAAGGGGCCTTGCCGTCAGATCTTATCTCGCGACCTGACATAGTATATGATACAAAATATTTGCCCACGTGTCAACACTTTTTTTTATTTTTTATACAATTTAATTTATAAATTTCAATTTTCATGTTTTAAACTACATTATTCCATGTTCATATATCCTGCATAATCCATTATAATCAAAGCAGTATCTTCAATTGCTCTTTTAGTAACATCAATTACTTTACAACTTAATCTTTTCATAATTCTGTCAGCATAATCCAATTCCTGAAGTACTCTTTCTCCATCAGCATATTTAATATTATTATTAGTCGTATTGTAGCTATCCAATCTTCCCTTTCTTATTTCTATTAATCTTATTGGATCTATAGTAAGTGCTATTATCTTATGTCTATCTACCTCAAACAATTCCTTGGGAACAGGTATCTCAGGCATAAGAGGTATATTAATGGCCTTTATACCTTTATTAGCTAAATACATGCAAATAGGTGTTTTGGAAGTTCTCGACAATCCAATTAGTATAATATCAGCATATTTTATACCAGAATTATTTTTGCTATCATCATACTGCATTGCAAACTCCATAGCTTTTATTTTATCATAGTATTTAGAATCCATCTCCCAAACGGCACCAGGTCTGTAATCTGGTATTTTATTAAGTATTCTAGCTGCCATACTTATACATGGACCAAGTATATTATTTATAGCTATACCACTTTCTATACATCTTTGTGTCAAAAATTCTCTAACCTCAACTAAAATTATAGTAGATATAATCATTATATTTTTATGTTTTTCTAATCCACCTATAAAATCGTTAACATTTTCATAACTTTTAATATATGGTACTTTTATTACCTGTACACCGCCACAAAATTGACAAGCTACTGCTCTTGCCACCTGTTCTGCAGTTTCACCAATAGAATCAGATACCGCATATATCTTTAGCATACACATCACCTATCTTAAGATTTATATATCTATCAAATACTATTATAATATATTTAACTATATAATAGTTATTTAAATGCATTAAATTGAAATATACTGTATAATTAATTTTAATTTACACTAAGAGGTGATATTATTTTGTTTCACGATATTATTATAATTGGTGCTGGTGCATCCGGATTGATGGCAGCAATTACAGCTAAAAACAGCGGAAAAGATACTGCTGTATTGGAAGGAAATCATAGAATAGGCACAAAAATATTAACTACTGGAAATGGAAGATGTAATATAACAAATACAAATATTAGTTTAGATAGATATCACAGTACAAATAAATATTTTTTTAAAGATGTATTAAATAAATTTACATATAAAGATACCATTGACTTTTTTAGTGCACTAGGACTTCCTCTTACAAAATTAGAAGATGGAAGAATGTATCCCCTGTCTCTTCAAGCTTCATCTGTATTGGATATACTGAAGATGTCCATAAATGATAGACAAATTCCTGTGTATCTAGATTGTAAAGTAAAAGATATAATAAAAGAAAATCAGAATTTTAATATAATATGCAATAATAAAACATTTAAATGTAAAAAGATTATAATATGCACTGGTGGAAAATCCGCTGCCTATACTGGGTCTGACGGATCTGGATTTTTACTTTCCAAAAAACTTGGTCACAGCATAATATTACCTACCCCATCCTTGGTTCAATTAAAATTAAAACATAATAGGCTAAAAGCATTATCTGGAATAAAATTTAATGGTACTTGTGAAATATTCGCAGATAAAAAATCCCTAAAAAAGGAATATGGTGAAATACTTTTCACTGACTACGGCATATCAGGACCTCCTATACTACAAATAAGCGGAATAGCATCACGAAATTTAATCAATAAAAAAGAAGTATCTTTAAATATAGATTTATTTCCTAATTTAAATGAAAAACAGCTTATAGACTTTTTTGAGAATCATTGGGGTTTGCTTAATTACAGAAGTATTCATGATTCATTTATAGGTATTATAAACAAAAAATTAATACCTATTATTTTAAAAGAAGCTTCCATAGATAATATACATGAGCCTGTATTTCAACTCAATTGGAAAGAAAAAATAAAAATAATACATATTTTGAAATCATGGAAATTTTCTGTATATGATACTAATTCCTTTAGGAACTCACAAGTTACCTCTGGTGGAGTTAATACTTTTGAAGTAAATTCAAAAACTCTTGAGTCAACTAAGATTAAGAATCTATATTTTGCAGGAGAAGTTTTGGATGTGGACGGTGACTGTGGTGGATTCAATTTACAATGGTGCTGGAGTTCCGGCTTCATATCTGGCACTAGTGCTGCTGGTAATTAATACAGTCAGCACTATTTTTTATTTTTCCATATAGTTTTTATAACACATAGTTCTTTATTACTATTATCAGAAATCTTATGTAAGCCTATATATCCACAATCTGTTTTTTGGACTTTAGTAGAAGATTTTACATTTTCTCCATAGACAGCTTCTTTTTTATAAGTTATATTTAAGTTTTCCAATGAATACTTTAATACAATGTCTATAGGTATAGTCTCTATTGCCCAATCTACATATTTAACATTATTTACATGATTATTGGTGTCTATATCACTGTACCTTACATCAAAATGTCTTTCAGAGTCAAACTTTTCAGGTAAATGTACATTTTCTATTATAAGCGGCTTATTATCTTTTTCAGTAAGACCGTACATTTTGTAAATATCCTCGGTTATTCTCTTGGCTCTTCTCTTGTTTATATCTATAAGAAGCCATACTGAATTGGCACTACATATAATATTATTATTTTTATCAAAAACTTCAAAAGTTCTATAACCATAAAATTTCCTAAGAGAATATGAACTCGTTATTACTTTTATTTTTTCTCTAAACATAGGATATCTTTTAATCGTAATGTCCCACTTGTACAATACCCATGCTATACCTTTGTTTCTCATATAATCAAGTCCGCCGCCTATATCTTCAGATTGCTTTGTAGCTACATCATCAAAATAATTCATAAGACTAGTTATAAGTAATTGTTTCTTAAAATCCACTTCATAGTAATTAATTTCAAATTCTTTTTCCGAGACTACTTTATTCAAAATTTATTTCCTCCTTTTGGGGATTAGTATACTCTGATTTTAACATGAAAATTTTACACATACAATTATATAATACAAAAAACAACTATTAACATTTTTACTGTTAATAGTTGTTTAATCTTCATATATTTATATTTCAGATCTCTTTATAGTTTGGTCTCTTTCAGGACCTACAGATACTATTGATACTTTAGTACCTGTAAATTCTTCTATTCTACTTATATATTTTTTAGCGTTTTCTGGGAATGAATTATAATCTCTTGCATTTTTAATGTTTTCATCCCATCCATCAAATTCCTCATATACAGGCTCACATTTTGCCAGATCTTCAAGGCTTGCAGGTACATAATCTATAACTTTTCCATTAAATTTATATCCAACACATGCCTTTATTTTATCAAGTCCACCCAAAGTATCAATTTTGGTAACTGCAAAGCTTGTTAAACCTGAAATTCTGCTACTTGTCTTAAGTATTACCAGATCAAGCCAGCCGCATCTTCTTGCTCTTCCTGTAGTAACACCATATTCATGTCCCTGTTCTCTTATCCAGTTTCCTGTCTCATCATTCAATTCAGTTGGAAATGGTCCTTTTCCAACCCTTGTAGTATAAGCCTTTGCTATACCTACTGCTCCGTTTATCATTGTAGGTCCAATTCCTGAACCAATGCATACTCCTCCAGCAATAGTACTTGAAGATGTTACAAAAGGATATGTTCCGTAATCTATATCAAGTAAAGTACCTTGAGCCCCTTCAAAGAGTACATTTTTATTTGATTTTATGCAATCATATACTTCTACAGATATATCCTTGACAAAAGGAGCTAATTTTTCAGCATATACAGTATACTCCTTATATATTGAATCCAAATTCAGCTTTTCTCCTCCATATACTTTACTTATTATTTCATTTTTTATTTCTAAATTATTCTTTAGATTATTATAAAATACTTCTTTATGCATCAAATCACATACTCTTATACCGCTTCTTTCCATTTTGTCAGTATAACACGGTCCTATGCCTTTTCCTGTAGTTCCTATATCATTCTTTCCTCTTGATTTTTCTTTAATACCATCCAAAACTTTATGATAAGGCATAATAAGATGTGCCCTGTCACTGATTATAAGATTGTCTGCAGTTACATTAACTCCATTTTTTTTTAGATAATTTATTTCTTCAAAAAGTGCCTTTGGATCTAAAACTACACCATTACCTATTACATTCAATTTGTTTTTATACAATATTCCCGAAGGTATAAGATGAAGCTTATATTGTTTATCATCTACTTCAACAGTATGACCTGCATTATTCCCCCCCTGAAATCTAACTACTACATCTGCTTCTTTGGCAAGATAATCTGTCATTTTACCCTTGCCTTCATCTCCCCATTGAGCTCCTAAAACAATAAACGCTGACATAAAATTTCCTCCTCGTTATTTATATATCATAATCCATAACAAAATTCAAAAGTCTATTCCTTTTTAGAAATATCTCTTGCAACAACTATTCCTGTAGTAGATGCCTGCATAAGTCCTCTTGTAATACCAGCACCATCTCCTATAGTGTATAAATTCTCTATTTTAGTTTCGAAATTATTATTTGTTGCAAATTTGCTTGAATAAAATTTAACTTCCACACCATAAAGAAGTGTATTTTTACTGTAAAGACCAGGTGCTACTTTATCAAAAGCTTTAATTGACTCAACTATGGATGTCAAATGTCTTTGGGGCAGTACAAAACTCAAATCCCCAGGTACTGCAGACTTTAATGTTGGTACTGTGGTTGATTTTTTAAGTCTTGAATAGTTGGTTCTTCTCCCTTTCAATAAATCTCCAAGTCTTTGAACCATTATTCCTCCACCAGTTAGCATGTTGCCAAGTTCCGCAATATATTTTCCATAGGCTATTGGTCTATCAAAAGGCTCTGTAAATGATGTTGAAACAAGCATTGCAAAATTTGTATTATCTGTTCTTAATTTTTTTTCTGAATAACTGTGTCCATTTACAACAGCTATACTTCCATCATCATAGTGTTCTTCTGAAACTACTCCACCTGGATTCATGCAAAAAGTTCTAACTTTATTGTCAAAGGTATCTGAATAATATACTAATTTAGCTTCATATAGATCCTTTGTAAGATGATCCATTATAGAATTTGGTACTTCAACTCTAACTCCAATATCAACAGCGTTATTTACAGTTTTTAAGTTGAGTTTTTTAGACTCAGAAGCCCACCATTCTGCTCCCCCTCTTCCAGGAGCAACAACTACATACTTTGCTTCGATGCATTGAATTTCACCTTTTTTTTCAACTTTTACACCTTTTATTTTTCCATCTTTTTCAATAATTTTCTGAACGTTTGTAAGCTCACTAAACTCTGTATTTGTGTTTTCAATAAGATGATAATACATTTTTTTAAGTACATCATAGGC
Organism: Clostridium tyrobutyricum; assembly: GCF_019144085.1. Classification (GTDB taxonomy): domain Bacteria; phylum Bacillota; class Clostridia; order Clostridiales; family Clostridiaceae; genus Clostridium_B; species Clostridium_B tyrobutyricum_A. The sequence continues at coordinate 17,354 of NZ_JAHHUY010000019.1, read as the reverse complement.
AAATTCTGTTCCCAAATGTCTTACAGGACATTCCACAAGCCTTATATTGTATTTACTTGATTCGTATTTTATTTTATCAATTTTTTCACTATTTAATCCATAAACAGTCTTATTTGCTCCAAAGCTTAAATATATATCGTCACAATATTTTATTAATTCTTTACACTCTTCTTCCGAGAAGTATTCTAAAATCCTTCCACCAACTTCTGGACTTAAAGAAAGCTTTCCATCAGAAAAAGCCCCTGCTCCTGACCAACCAAAAGTTATAGCACAAGGATTACATTTTAAACATTTTCCAGTTATTCTTTCTGGACATTTTCTATTCTCTATATTTCTACCTTTATCTACTATAAGTACATTTAGATTACTATTTAGTTTTGTAATCTCTAAAGCGGTAAATATACCAGCAGGACCCGCGCCAACTATTATAATATCATATTTTTCCTTCAAAACGCATCCCTCCTTCATTATGGTATCAGAACTCAACATTTCAGTCAATAAAAATACGAATGTTTTTTTAAAAACAAATATTAAAATTCGTAATAATTGGACAAATTATTTACAATACATAAATAATGCTGTAGATACAATGTGATCTACAGCATTATTTTCTAATTGAGTTGTATATTGTATTATGCATAATTAATTATTTCCCTGATTTGTTGTTCCATACCTACTAAATCATCAAAACTTCTATTAGAGGCCTTCTCTCCAGTTACTCCATCTAATATTTTTATGAATTTTAAGAAATCACAATTGCCAGCACGTTCACCAATACCTGTAACAGTGCAATTCACATATTTGGCTCCTGCTTCAATGGCTCCTAAAGAATTGGCAAGTGCCATTCCAAAATCATTATGTACATGAATTTCTATTTCTAATGGAACCTCCTGAATTAATTTTTTTAGATGATAGAAAATTTTTCTTGGATATAAGATTCCAACTGTATCTGCGTATCTAACTCTCTTTACTCCCATTTCAGATACAGTTATACATAATTCAATCAAAAAATTTATATCAGCTCTACTGGCATCCTCTAACCCTATGGTTACCTCATAGCCTTTATCTAATGTATATGCAATACATTTCCTTACATTATTTATAACCCAATCTCTATCCTTTCTTAATTTTGATTTAATCTGTAAATCTGATGAAGGAATGGATATGTGAATTATGTCTACACCACAATCTATAGAATCATCTATATCTTGAATATTCATTCTATTCCATGATGATATTTTACTGTTTAATCCAAGACTCATTATCTTTTTAATGCTCTCTTTTTCTTCTCCATCCATAGCTGCCACTCCAGCTTCTATCTGACCAACTCCCATTTCGTCTAAAATTTTGGCAATTTTAACTTTTTGATCCATATCTAAAGCTATACAGGCTTTCTGTTCACCATCTCTCAATGTAGTATCTACAATATTGATATCCATTTATATCACCTCATCTCAAACATGCATCCTTAAAATCATTATAAATTTGAACTAATTCTTTATCCAATATATTCCGCTTCAATCTAATACTGGTTTCTCTTACTTTATTTAAAAATTTATTTATATCCAGTTCATTACAATCTATATTAAGAGAATTAAGTCTCAATACTACTGCCTTTTTTCCCGAGTGTTTTCCAATATATATAGTCCGTTTTGATCCGATATCATCTGGATTATAAGGTTCATAGGTATGTGTATTTTTTTCTATTCCATCTACATGTATACCAGATTCACATTTAAAAATATCTTCTCCTATTACCGGCTTCATACAATATACCTTTTGACTAGTTAATTGTGTATATATTTTAGTCAGTTCTTGTATATACCTTAAATCTCCGGATACTATAGCTTGTTTTACAACCTTGATCCCTAATAGAACTTCTTCTAAAGAAGCAAATCCATAAATCTCTCCATTAAAAGCTGCTGTAACAAAATCAGTATCATCATTCAAGGCTTCTATACTTATTGAGGTAGCCATATAAAATTTATTATCTGCACAAAAACCTACATTTGCAGAAAATCTATCCTTTATCTGTTGAATCATTTTGCCCCATCCTGATAAATTATACTTTACAACATTTTTTATTCTTATAGAATCTATATTCAATTTACTAAATAATTTATTATCTGAATCACAAATTAATTTATCCAAAATTTTTATATCTACTTCAAGTATTATCTTTCTACCTTTTAATTTATCTAAAGTATCATTATCTAAAGAAAAAATTTTTTTATAATCTAAAATTACATATTTAAAATTACACATATAGTTATCTAAAAAATATATATGTGATATATCGTCCACTCTATATATATAATGTAATTTTTCAGGAAGAACTTTAATCTTATCCAAAGTGAATTTATTAACTTCAATTAAATCCACTCCTACTCTTTCCACCAACATCAAGAATTTTTCTAAGTGACTTTCATCAACTTTCTCTAATCTTTTCATTATTTCAGGTAAAGTTCTATCTATAATAAATTTTTTATTATTTTTTATTATAATGGACATATATATCACCTTCTTAATTTTAATTTTAAAACTATTATTTTATATTTATCTTTTTTTGTAACAACTCAGTTTCTTCTAATATTTTAGCAGCTCTATTGATACCCTTATTTATGGAATCATACATTTCAATAACCTTAATTCCATTTGCTTTTAGCTTTTCTGTAGGTTCAATTCCAGCTCTAAGTGCAATTACAGCATTACAATCACCTATTGCTTTAATTGTTTTTGAAATCTTGTCTTCATGTTCATCGCATTCAACTATTCCTGTACAATATTTATCCACGTTTCTCTTTTCCAAAAGTCTTATTGTTCCTTCTTCATATGAATAAATATAGAATTCATTAGCATGTCCAAAATGTTGATCTATATTAACGCCTGATTTTGTAGAAATAGCAAATTTATATTTTTTACCTTTTATAATTTCTTTTTCAGGCTCATTTTTATCTTTTTTATTAATCGCCATTGCTCCACAGTGTCCACAACCTATATTTCTAAAATCTATGGAACGATCTTCACCTAAAGTGCCTATTGCATCTGCTCTGCATTGTTTACAATGATACATTTGTTTCATGTCTATTTCACATTCTTTTCTCATTGAATTTAATTCTACATTTGAAATCAATGGCAGATCCTCGAATTTACTTCCTTGAACTGGTATCATCTGCATTATATTTGTTATATAAGCTCCACATTCTTTGACTTTTTTAACAACACTTTTTATATGTTTATCATTTATACCTTTTAACATAACCATATTAACTTTACATATTATTCCTTTTGAACATAAATATCTGATTCCATTTAGTTGATTATTTAGAAGTATTTCTGCGCCTTCTTCTCCCGTATATTTATGCCCCAAATAATTAACTTCTCTATATATTTTAGCTCCTATTTTTTTATCTATAGCATTCATAGTCACTGTAACATGAGATACTCCAAGTTCTATAAGCTGATTTGCATAAAACGGAAGCATAAGTCCATTTGTTGATAGACAAAATGTAGTTTCAGGAGATTCTTTTCTTATAAGCTCAATAGATTTTTTTACTTCGTCAAAATTAGCTAAAGCATCTCCAGGACCAGCTATACCTACAACAGTTAAATTTTTTATTTTACTTTTAACAAATTTGAATTTTTCAAGTGCCTGCTCAGGTGTTAAAATCTTGCTTGTAACTCCAGGCCTACTCTCATTTGCACAATCATACTTTCTACTACAGTAGTTACAACTTATATTACATTTAGGTGCTACAGGGATATGCATTCTTGCAAATTTATGTGCATTATCTCCAAAACAGGGATGAGTACAGGTTTTATCAGCATTTGATTTTAGTATATGATTTTTTTCTACATCTTCTATTTTTACATCCTTTTTAATTTCCATTTTATCACCCTTCCTCATTTCCATAATTGGAATATAGTAATCTTTATATGCTTTTTCTCTATAAGTACTCTGTGTTATATCGAGCATAGCATTTGCTACACTGTCTATTAAAAATGAAGCTCCATTATATCCTGTTAGTATCTGTCTTTGACCTCCAACTCTATCATGAATAGGAAATCCTATTCTTACCATCTTTATTCCAAGTTTTTTAGCCATTCTTCTTCCATCAGAATTTCCTATAAGTAAATTTATCTTTAATTTTCTTGCATAATTTTCCATAGTTCCAAAATCAGTATCATCTAAAACAATAGAATCTTCCTTTTGGCTTTTAAGTTCATCCTTAAGCTTTTCCCTCAAATCAGGATTTTTTGATCCCATACCAATCATTTTAATAAGTATTCCATTTTCCAGACATAGCCTTGCAGTAGCGTATACAAGTTCAGGTTCACCATATAAAATTATTCTAGCTTCACCTGTATATTTATGATTATCTATCATTGCATCCAAATATCTTCCTCTTTGTACCAAATAATCATCAGGTATGGAAAATCCCATTGTCTTTGATATCAAAGAAATAAATTGATTTGTATTTCTAAGCCCTATTGGTATAGGACATTTATAGAGTGAAACTCCAAATTTATCCCTTAAATATACTCCTGGAGAATTTTCATCAGATATTGTAACACCCATTTCAATTGTAGCTACAGCACCTGACATCTTCTTTATATCCTCTAATTTTGTTCCACCTTTTGGAATTCTTCTATACTTTTCATTATGTGCAGAATCAAGCGTATTAGATACATCTGGTAATAGGGTATAACCTATTTTAAAATCATCCAGTATACTTTTTATATTTCTTACATCTCCAGGATTTAAATTTCCGCATATTATATTTAATTTTCCTGTATTTTCAGATTTTTCACAAATTTGTTCTACAATTTTTCTTAATACTACATAATATCCTTCCGCCTGTGTGGCACCATAGCCTGGAGTAGGTGCAGTTATTATCTTTATATTTTTTATATCTTTATTATCTTTTTCTTCTTCATAAAATTCTTCAATTATTCTCTTTGTATCTTCTCCTATAGTTTCTGCCAAACAAGTAGTAAGAACTCCTATACTAGTTGGATTATACATTTTAATCATATTACGAAGACCTTTTTTTAAATTTTTGGAGCCACCGTATACAGTACCTTGTTCAGTAAGAGCAGATGATGCTATATCCACAGGCTCATTATAGTGCGTAGCCATGTGTCTTCTAATGTAAGTACTGCAACCTTGAGATCCATGTAAAATCACCATATTGTTCTCTATACCCTTAAAAGCCATAACCCCACCCATTGGCATACACATTTTACATGGATTGTTATCTACATTTACAAGTTTTTTATTACTCATATTCAATCATCTCCTCAAAATTTTTATACATAAGACCAAACAGGACTATTTACAGTTAGATCTATCTCCTTTGCAAAATTTACTGCTCCACCAAATCCAGCTAATATATGTTTTCTTTCATGATTGTGGTCACAGAATGCAACACCAAGTTTATATGCCAAAGGTCTTTCTTTAACTCCTCCTACTAATATATCTGCTCCTTTTTCAAGCATAAACTTTTCAAGTTCATAAGGATTTGCATCATCTAATATTACAGTTCCCTCATTTGTTATCTGTCTGATTATTTCATAATCTTCAGGTTTTCCCGTTTGAGTTCCTACCATAACAGTTTCTATTCCAAGATCTTTAAACTGTTTTATAAGAGATATTGCTTTATATCCTCCACCTACATATATAGCTGCTTTCTTACCTTCCAGTCTGCTTCTATAATAATCCATTTCTGGTTTTATTCTTTCTTGCTCTGACTCTATAAGTTCTTCTGCTCTCTTTACAGTTTCTTCATCTCCTAAAAGACTTGCTACTTGAATCAGTGAATTTATACTATCTTCTATACCTACAAAGCTTGTTTTTATAAATGGAATATCATAGGTTTCTTCCATTCTATTTGCTAAATACCCCATAGAACCTGCACATTGAACTATATTCAATTTAGCTTCTGGAGCTTTTATTATTTCATTATACTTTCCATCACCTGTAAGTTTAGAAACTATATCAATACCTATTCTCTTCAAATAATTTTCAACTACCCAAACTTCACCAGCCAGATTGAAATCTCCAAGATAATTAATTCCATTAACCTTTTTTGTGCTTTTATTTTCACCTATAAGTTTTATTATTGCATCACATGCAGCTCTATAACCCATGGATTTGCTTCCTGAAAATCCAGGAGATTTTACTGGTATTACTCTTATATGATATTTTTCTTCCGCCATTTTACAAACTGAATCTATATCATCACCAATAACACCAACTATACATGTTGCGTATATAAATATGACTTTAGGATGATATTTCTCTACAATTTCATCAACAGCCGCTCTTAATTTTTTTTCTCCACCAAATATAACATCTGTTTCACTTAAGTCTGTAGAAAAACTATTTCTAAACAATTCAGAACCACTGGTTAGACTTCCTCTTAAGTCCCATGTATAAGCTGCACATCCTATAGGACCATGTATTAAATGAAAGGCATCCGTTATAGGATTTAGAACTACTCTTGCACCACAATATACACATGCTCTCTGGCTTACTGCTCCAGATACACTATTTTCTTCACATCTAAGTTTATTTTTTTTATTTTTAGAGTTATAACAGACAAAGTCTTTTCTATCTTCTATAATTTCAGTTCTATTCTCCATAAACTCCCCTCCAAAAGTTTTATTTAAAATGAATTCAGGATGATATTCATCCTGAATTCAAAAGGTTAAATTCTATCTTACAACTTCAAAATCTTCTTCAGCGCACTCTCTTTCTACCTTATCCAACATAGCATTGCACATTGATTCAACTAATTTTATTGCACCAGAGTATCCTACCTTTGGAGTATACTGATGTCCATACCTATCCATTATTGGAAATCCAAATCTAACAAATGGTATATCCTCTTCTCTAGCAATATATTTTCCATAAGTATTGGATATCAATAAATCTACTCCTTCATTTTTTATACGCTGATGTAATTCAAATAAATCAGTGTTAGCCTTAACAACACTTCCTTCTATTCCAGCCGCATCCAGCATAGCATTAATTTGTTTCTCAAATTCCTTCCCTGGAGTACCAGTTATTACATATTTAGGTATCATACCTAAAGCAATGGTAAACTGGGTAAGAGCAATAATTACATCTGGGTCACCAGCTATAGCTACCTTTTTACCAGTGAAATACTGGGAACTGTCAAGCATTAAATCTAGAAGCTGACCTCTCTCTTCTTCAAGTTCCTCTGGTACTTCCTTGCCAGTCAATTTAACTAATGTCATAAGCAAATCATCCATAGCGTCAATTCCAATAGGAGTATTTAATGTCTTAAAAGGAACTTTACATTTAGTTTCTAATTTTTTAGCTCCAGCTTCTGAAGCATAACTTCCAAAAGCAATAGTAGTATCTGAATTTCCTGCATCTACTATATCTTCGATCTTGGCTCCACCTTTAGGAAATATCTTATAATCCCCTGTATTTGGAACATCAAATACTCCATTTGTATCTGGAAATATTATATATGGAATATCCATAAGCTTAAATATTCTCTTCATTTCTTTCATATCGGATGGTTCTACAAATCCAGGTATTATATTGATCTTTCCATTTTTCTTTCCGCTATTTTCTGAAAGATAGCTAACCATACTTTCTACCATATTTGAGAATCCAGTAACATGTGATCCAACATAACTTGGTGTATTAGTATGAATAACAAGCTTTCCCTCTGGTATTTCCATATCTCTTATATAAGTAGGTAAATCATCTCCTAAAGTTTCAGATAAACAAGTCGTATGAATAGCTATTATATCTGGATTATACATTGCAAATATATTCTTAACAGCTGTTTTTACATTAGCTCCGCCTCCAAATACACTGGTACCTTCAGTAAATGAACTTGATGAAGCCATTGCTGGTTCCTTAAAATGTCTTGACAGTACTGTCCTGTGATAAGAACAACAACCTTGTGAACCATGACTGTGTGGAAGACAATTATGGATACCAAAAGCGGCATACATAGCTCCAACTGGTTGACAGGTTTTAGCGGGATTTATTCTTAAAGCTTTTCTTTCTACTAATTCTTTTGGTGTTGCATCTAACATTATCTTTCACCTCCTGCAGCTATTTCTTCTTCTACTTTTCCATCTAATAATGGTTGTTTTTTCCATGGTGGAGTTAGATACTTCCATGCTGGCGTATAAACTCCTCTTGCAAGTTCTCTTGCAAATATCACTGCTCCTTTAAATCCAGCATATGGACCTGTGTAATCATAGGAATGAAGCTGCCTTGATAAAACTCCCATTTTTTCAATAACGTATTTTTCTTTTACTCCTGTTAAGAACATATCAGGATGTAATTCTTTTATAAATTTTTCCAATTCATGTCCATTTATATCATCTATCATCAATGTATCATCTTCCATTTCAGATACAAGTCCAGTATAGCCATCTAGCTGAACTCCTTCTGCTCTAAGAGCTTCTGCTCTATCTTTTGGCAATATAACACGGTATTTTTCTTCATCTTTAGTAACAGTTATTTCAGGAATATTTTTACTATCTGCATCAACTTTTATTGTCGGAATAACACTACTTCCTTCATAATCATCACGATGTCCAAATTCATGACCTGCAAGAATAGTTTTTACTCCAAGGTCTTTAAGTAATTCCTGATATGTCTGTGATCTCAATCCGCCCACATATAAACAAGCTGTTTTTCCTTCAAGTTTTTCTCTGTAATATTGTATATCAGCTTCAATTGCACCAATTTCCTCGGCAATAACTTCTTCTGTTCTTTTATACAATTCTGGTTCATCAAAAACTTTAGCTAAATCTCTCAAAGTCCTGGCTGTTGCCTCTACTCCTATAAAGTTGGCTTTAATCCATGGAATACCATATTTAGTTTCCATCATACCTGCTATATAGTTGATTGATCTATAACACTGTACTAAATTTACGTCTGCCTGATATGCATTTTGTATATCTTCATAACTTGCATCACCAGTAAGAGTTGCTACAACATTATAACCTATCTTTTTAAGTACTCTGTCAATTTCCCATGAATCTCCACCAATGTTATATTCTCCTAATACATTTACTGAGTGTTGTTTATGCTTGTGTGTTCCAGTTCCGATTATGTCGCTCATAACAGTATTATTTGCTATATGGTGACCTGCTGATTGGGTTACACCTTTATAACCTTCACAACTAAAAGCAAGTACTGGTATACCATATTTTTTCTGTGATGCAGATGCAACTGCTTGTATATCATCACCTATAAGTCCAACAGGGCAAGTTGCATATATACCTACAGCTTTTGGATGAAAAATTTCAACTGCTTCATCTATAGATTTTTGTAATTTATCTACACCACCAAAAACTATATTTTGTTCCTGCATATCAGTACCAAAAACATATTCATTAAAATTTTGTCCGCCTTCACTGGCTTTTGATTTAAATCTTCTACCACCCCAGGTGTAAAATGAACATCCTACTGGTCCATGAGTTATATGAACCATATCTTTTATAGGACCCATAACAACACCTTTACATCCAGCATAACAACAACCTCTAGCAGTAATTACACCTGGTATAGTTCTTATATTGGCTGCAATAACAGGATTTGGATCTTCTTTTGTCTTTAAAACCATATGCTTTTTTCTTTTCTTATAAGTTTTAGACGGATATGGCTCCAAAACTTCATCTATAATCTGACTCCATTCCTTTTTCATAAAATCATCCTTTCATAAAAATTAAATAGCCGCATCTCCAATTTCTTCTGTTCTTATCCTTATTGAATCAGTAACTGGTGTTACAAAAATTTTTCCGTCTCCAGGATTTCCCGTTCTATTTGTTTCTATTATAGTATCCACAATCTTTTTTACATCTTCATCTTTTGATAATATAATAACTAATCTTTTAGAAATAAGTCTGTGTACTTCAGATATCTGTTCTGCAATTTTTTTATCTTGTATAGCTGATATGTCTTCCCCTGTCATATAATCTTTAATTAAAGAAAAAGCAATCTTTTTCTTGCCACGTCCAAGAACTCTTTTACATGTTATAGAAGGAAATCCAATTTCAGCAAGAGCTTCTTTAGTCTTACCTATCATGTCCATTCTAATAATAGCCATAATTTCTTTCATATTAGACCCTCCTATAATTTATTTGTTCCTGAACTTATCGTATATGATTCTTCTACAGGAGTTATGAATATTTTTCCATCTCCAAATGCTCCCTTAGTTCCAGTTTTTGCATTTTTGGTGATTATTTTTACTATATCATCTTTATCCTCATCTCTTATTACTACTAAAAGCATCTGTTTTGGAATTTCATCATAGAATATATCTCCTACTTTTACACCCCTCTGTTTACCTCTACCTACTACATCAAGTTTAGTAACTGCTGGAAACCCTGCATCACATAATTCAGAAAGAACAGTAGCTGTTTTATCTGGTCTTATAATAGCTTTTATCATCAACATATTGCACATTCCCCTTTTCTGTGTTAAAATATATCAGGTTAGAATTAGCCTATTCTAACATTATTTGTGAATCTCCTACCCATGTATTTATGGTAAGAGATTCAATTCCATACTCCTTGCATAAATACTTTTACTAATATAATTAAGCATCCATAAGACCATGTTCCATTAATATGGATTCTAAATCCTCTTGAGCCATAGGTTTTGGTACTACAAACATATCATTTCCATCTATAGCCTTAGCCAATTCTCTATATTCATCTGCCTGTTTAGCTTTTGGATCATATTGTATAACAGTCTGTTTATTTATTTCTGCCTTTGTAACCTCTGGACTTCTTGGTACAAAGTATATTAACTGACTGCCTAATTTTTTAGCAAATGAATCAAGTAATTGATATTCATTGTCTACTTTTCTGCTGTTACATATAATGCCACCTAATCTAACTCCACCTGAGCTAGCAAATTTGTATATACCTTTTGATATATTATTTGCTGCGTACATTGCCATCATTTCTCCACTGGCTACTATATATATCTCCTGAGCTTTACCTTCACGTATTGGCATAGCAAAACCACCACAAACAACATCACCTAATACATCATAGAAAACATAATCCAAGTCATCAGTATAAGCTCCTAATTGTTCCAACATATTAATTGAAGTAATTATACCTCTTCCTGCACATCCGACTCCAGGTTCTGGTCCACCTGATTCAACACATTTTATGTTGCCATATCCTGCTTTTAATATTGAATCTAGATCAACGTCGTCTCCTTCTTCTCTTAATGTATCCAAAACTGTTTTCTGTGCTAGTCCACCTAAAAGTAATCTAGTTGAATCTGCCTTTGGGTCACAACCTACTACCATTATGTGTTTACCCATCTCAGCCAATCCTGAAGTAAGATTTTGTGTTGTTGTAGATTTTCCAATTCCACCTTTTCCATAAATAGCTACCTGTCTCATTTTTCATTCTCCCTTTACTATAAATTTTAGTGTTTAATAATTTGCTAAAAATTATGTGTTTAATAATTTATAACAAAATATATCACATATTATGCAAAAAGACAATACTAAAATTAACGATTTATCAAGAATTGCTTTTATGATAACCTTATCAGTAGAATGTCCTACATAAATATTAATCTATTTATTTATACTGTATAGCTACTATTTATTTATTTATATTATTTTATATATATTTACACATAAATAAAAAAATGGATTTGCTCATGTTTTATTACGTTTTATTATTTTATAAATAAATTTTAAAATATACTTATTTCAATAAAATATTTATTGAAATATTTATTGAATAATTCAAATTATAAATAAATTTGTATTTTTAATAAATATGTATTAAAATCATTAATAATATCATAATGGTATATGATATTATTAAATAATTAATTTTATTATATACTTATGAGAGGAGATATTATATGTTAGAAAATACAGTTTTAACTCCACAAGAAGTCGCTGAAATGTTAAAAATAGCAAAAAACACAGTCTATGAACTAATTAAAAGAGGCGAATTAAATGGCTACAAAGTTGGGAAAAAAATTAGAGTAGATTTAAAAGATGTTGAAATATATAAAAATAAAACAAAAAATAATAGCACCGATAATTTTAATCCTGTGAAAAATGATAGACTAGCATCTTTAAATATTTTTGATCCACAGAATAACAGTAACAGCAGTGAATTAGTAATCTGCGGACAAGATGTACTTCTTGATATATTATCACGTTATATAGAATTTCATTCACCCGGTATTAGAACTTTCAGATCCTATGTAGGAAGTTATAATGGTTTGCTTGCATTATACCTTGGTAAAGTTCAAGTAGCTACCTCTCATTTATGGGATGGTGATACAAATCAATATAATATACCTTTTGTAAGAAGATTAGTTCCAGGTATTCCTACTGTAATAATTCATTTAGCCTGTAGAATGGAAGGTTTTTATGTTCAAAAAGGAAATCCTAAGAATATTAAGACATGGGAAGATTTAAAAAGACCGGATATAAGCATAATAAATAGAGAAAAAGGTTGTGGAGTCAGAATTCTTTTAGATGAACACTTGCGATTACTTAACATTGAAGGCACTAATATAAGTGGATATAATAGAGAATGTTTCTCGCATCTTGCAGCAGCAAGTAATGTCGCCAGAGGTGGTGCAGACGTAGCTATAGGAAATGAAAAAACCAGTCTACAAGTAAAAAATATAGATTTTATACCCCTTCAGAAAGAAAGATATGAATTGGTATTAAAAAAAGATGATTTAAATAAACCTCTTTTTAAATCAATAATAGATATATTACGCTCTGAGGAATTTAAATCTGAACTTCTAGGAATTGGAGGATATGATCTGACTGAAACAGGAAATATTATAGCTGAGCTATAGCTAAAAAATCACAGTTAACATTAACTGTGATTTTTTTATTATTTTATTATATTTAATTGTTATTATTTTAACTGTGCTCAGTTAACTAAATCAAAAATATATTCTTCATATTTCAAATATAAGCATATAAAATATATTTACAATGTGTTTATATGTATAAGATAAAGATTCTCTTATAATTCAAATACGCTCAAAATTAATAATATATAAAAATTTTTATAACTAAATCTGTAAAATTCACCTCTATATGTACTTATTTTTTAGTAATATGCGATAATATTCATAGGTATATTTCATATCAGTCCTAATAATTATAATTTGAATTATTTTATTAATCGTTTTTATAATAGTATAGTATATTTTTAAAATATACTTATTTAACAATTATTGGTTATGAATTTAACAATTAACTTTTATTATTTACATACTTTTTTACCTGAGAATATTTATAATCTATATCCCACTGTTTATACATAACATCCTTACGATGATCTTCTAAATTATAATTTTTTTTCAAGTAGTCTCCAAAATCCATTGTAACTTTACTAGCGCCCCATATATTTACATGTCCTGAATTATTCATTTCATTCTTAAAATCAAAATTTATTTCATCCAACATATCATTATAATTAATAAATGGAATATTATTCTGATTGGCAATTTCAGATACTTTTTTAAATAATTGAGGCTGTTGTTTAGACCAATCATTTGAATTGCCCTCAGAATTATAGTCAAATGGAGTATTTAACAAAATTAATTTCAAATTATTATCCTTACATAATTTTATAATTTTATTTAGATAGCTTAAAGATTTAGGTGGAAGAGCTACAGTACTATAAATTCTTTGTAGTTTCACATTTTCAGTAGAATTATTCTTACCATATCTATTAGTACCAGCCTCAAATCCTTTTGCATAATAATTTTCAGCACTGCTATAATTGAAATCTTTTTTTGTAAGCTCTTTCCATCTATTATGATATTTCAACATAGGTAACAAATAACTTAATCTATCTTCAAAAGGAATGCAATTTTGTATTATTTCTAATTTATTTATAGAAAATTTCATATTATCAACAGCATTACTTATATATCCTTTATCACCATATTCAGCAGTTCTCGCTAAATAATATGCATCAACTACTGCTATAGAAACTTTATGTTTCTTTAAAATTTCTTTTAACATATAATAAGTAACGTCTATAGATTGACCTCCTGTTGCATAGTTAAAACTTGTTATACCATAATTATGCCATAATACATTCGGATCTATGGCACCATTCATATGGCTTCCACCCATTAAAACTACATCATATGAATTTCCAGTATGATTGTACAATCCTTCAATTAATTTACCGCGATGGCTTGTTTTTAATATAAACGCTGGTGTAATAATATTAATAATTATCAATAAAAAAGTTATAAAAACAACACCCTTTATAACTGCCTTTTTAATCACACATATTCCTCCTAAAACTGAGAATATATAAATTGTTGAACATTATAATCAGATCCATATGCACCAAATATTAATATAAACAATACAGATGCCAAATATAAAGACCATCTAAATACTATATTTCTAGTTAATAATTTATCCGAAATACTCTCTCTTCTCTGAAATAAATCAACAATTAAAACTATAACCAAACTCAAAATTGCTACTAAAAAGTTTAAATGATCCAACCCAAGTTTATATAAAGAACCATTAATAAATATTTCAGGATTAAAATATACCATATTTTTAATTAATACCAAAGAACTTTTGAAAGAATTTGCTCTAAAAAATAACCATGCAAAATCAACCAATGCAAAAGTAATTAATACTTCCATTAATTTATAAATAAAAATATTTGTTTTAATGTTAAATCTTTTTATAAATTTATTTTTTATAGGCTTTAGCAAATCTTCAATTATATAATATATACCATGTAATAAACCCCACATTAAAAAAGTAAAACCGGCGCCATGCCATAAGCCACTTACTACAAACACAACCATAACATTAAAATGCTTTCTTAACTTACTGCATCTACTGCCTCCTAATGGGAAATATAAATAATCCATAAACCAACTAGTAAGTGATATATGCCATCGTCTCCAAAATTCCCGTATTGATTTTGCAAAATATGGTCTTTCAAAATTTTTGGATAAGTTAAATCCCATAACTTGTGCTGCACCTATAGCTATATTCGAATAGGCTGAAAAATCACAATAAAGTTGAAATCCAAAAAATACTGTGGCTATCACTATTTCAAATCCTCTATAATCTCCAGGTCTACTATATACAGTATTAACTAATTGTCCTATTCTATCTGCAACCATGGTTTTTTGAAAATATCCCCATATCATCAATATGATACCATTTTTTGCTCTGTTATAATCAAAATAATGTCTCTCATCAATTTGATGTATAAAAGTCTTTGATTTTTGAATAGGCCCTGATAATAATTGTGGGAAAAATGATACAAATAAAGCATATTTGCCTAAATTTTTTTCCACTTTAACATCTTGTCTGTAAACATCAATAGTATAACTTAAAGCTTGAAATGTATAAAACGAAATTCCAACTGGAAGTAGGAAATCAAATGTTGGCATATGTACAGAAATATTAAACTTGGAAAAAAAGTGTATTAAACTTGTACTAAAGAAATTATAATACTTAAATAATGCTAAAATACCTATATTGCTTGATACACTTAAGAACACAAAAAATTTTTTTACTTTAATTGAACGTTTTTTGTCTTTCATTAAATTTGCTTTTTCCATTAATAGACCAATAATATATGTAATTATTGTAGTTGTAACTATTAAAACTACATATTTAGGATTATAACTTACGTAAAAATAATAACTTGCTATAAGAAGCCAAATCCATCTCAATTTATATGGTATAAGAAAATATAAAATAACTACAATTGGGAAAAACATTAAAAATTGAACAGAACTAAAAGACAAATTAAATCTCTCCTTTCACTACAAAATTTATATATACTCTAATATATGTTATTACACTAATATGACAAATCAGTGGCAAAATAATTACAAGATAAAATTTATATATTTATGTATTTATAATCTGCATAATATTGAAATTTATGTTATATATTAAATATTTATTTTTAATATTAAAATTAAAAAACATTCACTTATTTACTGTAATAACTCTACAATAAACAAATGAATGTTTCTAATAACATCACTCTATTTACAAATTAATAAAATTTTTATAATCCAATATTACCAATCTTCAACCATAAATTACTTATATCTTGAATCGTAAGTAAAACACGTTTTACTATAGTGTTCATCGTATTTTGTAAATAAGTTCTATATGGTGGAACTGCAATAGGTCCTTCATCAATAACTTTGATATCTTTTACAGGTATAAGCATACTAATCTTACATTTAGTAACATTATCAAAATAATCCTTTACTGAATTATATCCAACAGCATAATCAGCATCCGTTGGATTCCATAAATTATAAGAATTAAGTGCATCTACAAATGCTAAAGTAAGATTTGGATTACTACCTTTTATAGGTTCCTCAATCTTTTTCATATCTATAGGTGTTACTATATTATTAATTTTACCATATATAGTCTTATCCCATTCCTCGGGACTTAAAAAGAATGCTGCATCTTTTATTATTCCTTCCTTATGTAATTTAAAAAGGGCTTGACCTAAATGCCTGTGATCTGGATTTACATCAAATGTAGATGTAGTTCTACATGCTGAATTAGGAAACATTTTTTTATATTTTAGCATTGTCTGCTTACATTCTAACTCAGTTAGTTTACCAGACCTAAAATTTTCAAAATGAATATTCTTAGGTTTTATGCCTAAAATTAAAGAAGCCCTCATAAATTCTACTACTCTGGCATTTGCCATGTCTCTTCTATCTATAACATGGTATTTTCTAAATATTATATGATATCTATCTATTTTAGTATTTATATTACTAATAGCACCTGAATCTTCACCTTCTGTAAATAACACTACCTGAACATTTTTTTTATTTTTAATATCATTTAATATGGGTATTCCCATACTTAATGTTTCATCATCAGGATGAGGTATATAATATATTACTGTGTTTTCCTCAGTGCTATAATCACTAAGATAATTCTTATTATTGCTAATACTGGAATTAATATTTCCATAAATATATTTGATTTTAAATAATTTCTTTATTGGTATAGGTATTAGAATAATAGCTACGATTACAGCTATTAATATCAATATAAATTTATTTTTCAATTTATTTAAGTTCCTTTCTTATAATATATATTATAAGCATACTGTAATATTGATATAATATGGTAACATTTTAATTTCAAAAATAATACTTTTTATTTAAAATTCTAGGAAATATGAACTTTTGTATTAAACTTACCAAAATTTATAAAGAAATAGATATAACCTTCACATCTCATTGGAAAGGTACTGTTTTCCCCGTTTTTTCATAAAAATAAGGGGCTGTCGCACTAAAAAAT